>JAGLFH010000001.1 GCA_023144635.1 Candidatus Auribacterota bacterium
TTCCATGTTAGATAAAAAGGATCAATAGGAATACAATGTCCTCCTAGTCCCGGTCCTGGATAAAAGGGCTGAAAGCCAAAAGGTTTGGTTGATGATGCAAAGATCACTTCCCAGATATCTATTTTCATTTTGTCAAAAAGAATCTTTAACTCATTTACAAGAGCAATATTTACTGACCTGTAAATGTTTTCGAGGATCTTGGATGCTTCCGCAACTTTTGTGCTTGAAACAGGAATAGTTTTTTTAACAACAAAATTATATAAATTACAGGTCAATTCGGTTGAAAATGGTGTAATGCCGCCAACTACTTTTGGTATAGACCCAATAGAGAATTTTTTATTACCCGGATCTTCTCTTTCAGGAGAAAATGCAACATGGAAATCAGTGCCGGCTTTTAATTTTTTCTCATTTTTTTCTAAAAGAGGAATCATAACTTCATCAGTTGTTCCCGGATATGTGGTGCTTTCAAGTATGATCAGCTGATCCTTTTTCAAAAACTTAGAAATCGTTTTACTTGTTGAAGTTATGTACTTTAAATCCGGATTTTTGTGTTTGGTTAGAGGGGTAGGAACGCAAATGATGACTATATTCATTTTAGAAATGTTTGAAAAATTATTTGTAGCAGTAAACGATGATTTGTGTAACGCTCTTATATCAAGATGTTTAATGTAGCTTTCCCCTTTATTGAGCATAGATATTTTGTTCATGTCTACATCAAAGCCTGTAACATTAAAGCCTGCAATAGAAAAAGCACTGACAAGAGGCAGTCCTACATAACCGAGCCCAATTACACCTATTTTTGCTTTTTTATTTTCAATTTTTAGTTTTATCGAATTCATAATTAAACCCCTTTATTATTTTTTAGTAAAAACTTTTTTAAAGTTTATTTGTTTTATAGATTATTGTCAATTAAGTATTTATACAGTATTATAGATATATGAATTCTTGACAAATTTTACAAATTAAGTTATAAATTTATGAATTAAAATTAAATAAAAAATAACTTTAAATAAGGTGGTGTTTTATGAAGTATAAGATAAAGACAGTTGTATTGGCTTTTTTGTTTTTTGTATTAGCTTTTACTTACTCAATACCAGCTTCATTTTCAGATAAAGCTGTAACAATTAAAAAATTTAAATTGGCGAAAAAAACTCCTTCCGGAAAATTGAGTACATCAAAGACAGCTGGAAAAACATCTTCTAAATGGAGAGAGTTAAGGCTTATTTTTATATCAAGACCCAAATGGATAGATGAAGTAACTGTTAAATATTTTGCCCGTGTTAAGAGCAAAGATGGTGGAAGAAACTTGGCAGGAGAAATAACTTATGTTAACGTTCCTGCAGGAAAAGCACATCTTTCGTCTCTTTTTGTTCACCCGACTACATTGATGCGTTTTGGTGATATTGATGCAGTACATTGTGAGATCTGGGTAAAAGGAAAGATAAGAGATATGGTTGATTGGCCAAGAAAACCTCAGAAAAAATGGTGGGAGATGAAGGCTCCAATGCCTGGTGTTCTCTTAACTAAATTTCAAACTCCTTTTGCTTATGAAGGAGATTATGCGGCACTAGCAATTAAGGCAGAATAGGCAAGAACACGATATATGAATAAAAAAGAAATAAGTCTTGGAATAGATATAGGATTCAGAAATATAAAATTTGTGGAACTCTACAAAGATGGTGATTCAATTTACCTTAAAGACTTTGTTGTAGCTCCAACAAATTTTACTGAAGATGAATCTGAAGTAGAGCGATCACGCCGTGTCAAACAGATAATAGATACAGCCATAAAGGAAAAGAAGTTCAATGTTCAGAACATTTTTTTATCTGTATCAAATCCTCTTATATTTACTAGATTTATAAAAGTACCTATTACTGACCCTAAAAAAATTGCTCAGATGATATCTTTTGAAGCCATGCAGCAAATTCCGTTTCCTCTGGATGAGGTAGTATGGGATTATCAGATAATGAGAACAGGCATAGGAGAAGCAGAGGCGCTTCTGGTTGCTATAAAGACAGATATAATATATGGTCAGATGTCAGATCTTGGAAAAAGTATTCCCAATGCTGAGCAGGTAGATATTGGCCCTCTTGCTTTGTCTAATATGATATACCAAAATGAAGCGTTTTCTTCTTTTGATAACTGTCATGCTGTTTTCGGTTTTGGAGCAAGATCATCATATGTAGTCATAATGCGAAAAGATATTTTTTGGCTCAGGATACTTCCTATAGGTGGTGACAATGTTACTTTTTCCATACAAAAAGCATTTGATATTGATTTTGATACAGCTGAAGAATATAAGCTTAAAGGAAAAATAACTACTGAAAAAGAACAATCTAATGACAGTGAGTTTAATAAAAGGCTTAACGAGCAGATTACAAGTGTATATACAAAAATAATTTTTGAAGTAAAACGATCCTTAAACTTTTTCAGGACCCAATATCACGGTGAAAAAATAAGCTCATTAAGTCTTGAGGGCGGTTGCAGTCGAATAGAAGGTTTTGAAGATTTTATAAAGAAAAATTTTCCAGGAATGAAGATAGATCAACTTGATCCTTTCAACCAAATAATAATGTCTGATCTCGTGGACAATGCTGCTTTGGTTGAATCTCTACCATTTTTAGGGGAATCAGTAGGGCTTGCTCTTCGTGGCCTTTCTCAGGTAAAGATGAATATAGATCTAATGCCGAAAGATATCCTATCGAAAAGAATGCAGAAAAAGAATTTTAAGTATTATGTAGCGATAGTTGGTTTTTTCTTCATGTTCTTTCTTTCAAAATCTTTTTTTGATACAAGAATATCTGGGTTTTATCAGAATACAATTGATGCTTATACAAAAGAACTAAGCGGGTTATTAGTGCTTAATAGAGATTATAAAAATCAAAAAGAAAAAACTCGAAACATTGCAGATGATCTTAATCTGATGGAAGATCTGTTTGCCAGAAAGACTTTCTGGCTTCATCTTGTCTCAACGCTTGAAAATTTGAAAAATGAACATATATGGATAACTGCTTTTGAAAACGTAGATACTTTAGATGAATACACGATGTATGGAGATAGTGAGATTTCACAAAATATAATTAATGCTGCTTCAAATGAGTCAGAAATTCTGTCTATTATGGGCTCTGAAAAGAAGAGATTCTTAGTTATATCAGGAGAAACAAGTGCTGAGTACGAGGCTATAGATATATTAGAAAAAGGTTTGAAAGAGATACCTTATGTAATGCCTGAATCAGTAAAAGTTCTTCATGCCCGGACACCGGTAGACGGTATTAGAGCATTTGCAATAGGAATGGAATTAAAAAAATGAGTAAAGAACTTTTAGAAAAAATCACTAAAGATCCTAAAAAAATGTTTTTGCTGGGATCAATAGTCGTTATTTTATTAATAGGAGGTATTGCTTCCTCATCAGCTGCAGGTAAAAAGGCGAGATTAAAGGCTCTGTTTAAACAAAAATCAAAGGAAATGCAAGATCAAAGAGCAATGTATAAAAATGAAGTTCCTACAGTAGAAAAAATACAGCGCCTGAAAACAAAAGATAAAGAGCTGAATGCTATTTATGATGATGTGATCTTTAAACTAAAAGCAAAACAGAAAGAATATTCTGCTTTAAGGCCATTGGAGTTTAAAGAAGAGCTTTTAAAATTTCAAAGAGACCTTGAATCACGAAGCGGTTTTATCTTTCCGCGCGGTATTGGATTTATTGAGTATCTTGATATAAAAGTACCAAAGCAGGAAGAATTAAATGACCTTACAAAAGAATTGTATGTTATGGTGGACATTTTGAAGATATTCGATTCTTTTGATGTTGAAAAAATAAATATAATAGAACGGTTAGGAAAAGAAAAGATCTTTAAAAATTCAGGTAACAAAAATAAGTTATGCAGAGTATTTAATGTGCATTTTGAAACCGAATCTGAATTTTTACAAGTAATGGAAGTTTTTAATGAACTAGCAAATTCAGACCATTTCATTATTATAGATTTTTTGGACTTTGAAAAAATAGATAAGGATAAAATAAAATCATCATTTATTGTTAGGTATATTGATTATTTATGAAAAACAAAGCTATAATTTTTTTAAAAAAAGAATATGCATTAATAGCAGTCAGTGTGGTCTTCCTTTATTTTGCAATAACATTTATATCTGGTGCATTTAATTTTTACAAAGTTAAAATGGCAGATAGAGTTACTATTGTTGTTATCAAAGAGCCTGATCAGGATAGAGAATTAAACAGACTAAAAAAGTTTTATGATGTTGTAACAAATGAAGGTGAACTTGAGAGAGTAGAGGTTACTCTGGATCTTACACAGAGATTTCAAAGTAAAAGTGTTGGATCGTCCGGTAGAAAAAAACTTGAATGCTGGCAATGCTCCAAGATGATACCTATTGAAAAGACAGTTTGTCCTTATTGCGGAGCAATACAAAAACATACTGATAATGATAAAGACGGTATGCCGGATTATTGGGAAATAAGATACCAGTTTGACCCTGAGGATGAGACAGATGCGGCTGAAGATCCTGATGGTGATAAATATGTTAATCTTGAGGAATACCGGTCAGGAAGTGATCCGTTAAATCCTCAGAGTACGCCTATTACAAATAAATTTCATTTTACTGTAACAAAAATATTTAGAAAACCGGTAGAGCTGTTATTCCGCGGATATATAGAGATAAACCATGAATATACACTTGAGATAAACTGGGAAGGAAAAAAGAAAAGAACTTTCTTTTCAAAGGTAGGAGATATTTTGCATGGTTATGAGATACAGGAGTTTAAGAAAATAATAGTTGAAAAGCACCTGCCTGAAAGAGGTGTTATAATTGATATTGATAAATCTTTTGTTCTTTTGAAAAGAAAAAATATCCAGCCACTCAAACTTACGAAAAATAAGGTTTTTATAGAGAGAGAACTATATGCTAGCTTAATAAATAAAAAAACGAAAGACAAAATAGATGTACATGTTGGTAGTGAATTTGAAACAAAAATTGATGGTAGAAATCATAGATTTACGGTTACAGATATTACAATTGACCAAGTTTTTTATAAAGATGATAAAGAGAATATTAATTTTATTTTTTGGAAGGAGGAGTAAGAATACATCCTAATACCCTATAATCTCTTGACACTTATAGGTATATGTTGTATAATTATTTAAATATTGCTCAATTTTTCAGTATTTTGTATAATTTAATAAATTTTGTAATTTAACTATTAATCATTAAATATGGGCGAAAACGAAGGAGGAGATGTAATGAAAATATCTCGTGTGTTTTTATTTAGTGTAATGCTCATCGCCTTAAGCTTCAGTGCACAAATGGCTGTTGCTCAGAGCGAAAGTGATATGGTAAGCGAAGAGCTTAGCATTATCGTAGAGCAGAATCTCAATGAAGGAAGACAGTTCTATGCAGAAGGAAAATATGAATCTGCACTTGAAAAATTCAATGCTGTTTTAGAGAGAAATCCAAATAATGGCGAAGCTATTGAGTACAAAAAGCTTTGTGAATATAAAATGGATCTCGATGAACGTTTTGAAGAAGGTGTTGTTTCTCTTACAACAGTTGAAAGAGAAAGAGCAAATTCCCTTTATACGCAGGGAAAAACACTTTATGATGTACAGGATCTTGACGGAGCTCTTAATAAGTTCCAGCAAGTGATTGTAGTAAATCCAGTTCATGTACCTGCAAGACGTTATATTGATTACATTCTTATGATCAAGCGCGAAATGGCAGAAAGAGATAAAGACCTTGTTGAAAGTTCACGTGTTTTAGATGTTAAAAAAGCATGGATTCCTCCTCAAAAGAGTAAATCAGGAACAACCGATAAGGTTGCTCGTGGAAAAATTATTAGCCCGCAGATGAAACTCATGCAGGAAAAAGTTAGTGTTGTAATTAAGGAAATAAATTTTACAGAAGCTCATTTAAGAGATGTTTTGCAGTATCTTTCAAAAGTCTCAGGAGTTAACATAATTCTTGACGAAGGTATTTTTAATGAATCAGGTACGATCAGTATTCCTTCTGAAGTTTCTGTTCGTGATGGTGAAGACGATCCAGTTGTTCCTGCAACAGAAAATATTTCTGACAGAATAACTATTTCTCTGAAAGACATTCCTCTTATTGCAGCATTAAAATATATTTTAAGGACAAAAGGACTTGAATTCAGAATAGATGAGTTTGCAATAGTTGTTTCTACTCCTCTAAGGATAAGAGAACGGAATATGGAAACACGTTATTATCATCTTGCAGCAGGAACAGCTGCTTTTTCAGAATTTAAAGTGAATATAACAATGGGCGGCGGAATTGAAACAGATGATGTCGGAGATGATTTTGGATATGATCTTTCAGGAGATGATGATGACTCTGGTATGAGTGATTCAGGTAATCCTATTACAATAAAAGATGTTTTTGTGCAATCAGGTGTTCCTTTCTCACAGGGAAGTAGCGTTTTTCTTGATATGCGTACATCAACGTTGATAGTTAGAAATACACCTGATAGTCTTACTTTAGTAGAAGAAATTCTTGAGAGAATAGATAGGCCTCCTTTCCAGATAGAGATCGAAGCAAAATTCGTACAGATCAATCAGACTGCGATTAACGAACTAGGCTTTGAATGGTTGCTTAAAAGTGCAATAGGCATTAATAGTGGAAAATACCAGATAGATTCAACTAATTATGATACTACAACAGGTAAATATCCGTTTAATGATAGAGCTAGAGATGATGATTATACAAATGTTGTTGATGGTGTTTTAACAAGTTTTCCTTTAAATCGTGGACTTACAAAAGGAGTTCGTTTTTTTGAAGGTTTCGATCAGCCTGGTTATGATGATGTTCTGGGTGCATCAGCGACACCTTATTATTACGGCTCCGAGAATGAACAAACTGATTTAGGAAGTATTCTTTCTTTTTCAGGAATTTTAACAGATCCTGAATTTAGAGTAATAATGCATGCGTTAGATCAGTCTGGTAATGCAAATGAGCTTTCAGCTCCTAAAGTCACTACTGTAAACAATCAGCAGGCTCAGATAGAATCAGTTGCAGAGCTTAGATATCCGGGTGGATTTGAAGTAACACCTCCTGTTGTAAGTGATGCAGGTGTAACACCTCCTGTAGTAACTCCTGTTGATTTTATTACACGTGATGTAGGTATTATTCTTAATGTAACACCAAGTGTTGGATCTGACAGAAGAACGATCAATCTTACTCTTATTCCTGAAGTATCAGAATTAATAGGTTGGAAAGATTATGGTTCAACATACGATGGATATGAGATAAAAATAGAACAGCCGATATTTAGGACACGTAACGTAACTACAAGTGTTATTATAAATGATGGTGAGACTATTGTTCTTGGTGGTCTGATGTCAGAAGATACAATCAAAATAAGAGACAAGCTTCCTATATTAGGTGATATTCCAATTATTGGAAGACTCTTTAAAAATGAAGGTGAAAAGACATCTAAGACTAATTTGCTGATATTTGTTACAGCAAATCTTCTTGATCCTAGTGGAAATATGATCAGGGATAATTGATTAATTAACACTGATAAAAGGCGGCTGCGTTAATGCAGCCGCCTTTTTTAAAGTTCTTCTACCTGTCCTTCCTATAAAGCATTTAAATTAATCAAAAAATAAATAATTTTATCATTAAATCTCCTACAGGATAATTTTGTGAACAGGAATAAAAATGCTTATTTTGACATTTTGCTGATCTTTGCTGTTTTTTTTCTTTCATTTTTGCTTAGATATCATCATTTTAATAAAATTCATTCTATTACGGGTACAAAACAGCAGACAAAAGAAAGTGCTCTTTTTGTGTTTTTCGGTGAAGAATTAACAAAAGATGAAGGAATAAAAGCAAAAAGTCCAAAGATATTATTTGGTGGAGAAGAGATTAAATACAATAATATATTTTCTTTGTTCTCACTAAAAGTATTGGTAAGAATATATAATTTATTTTTTAATAAAATTACAGGTTCTTTTGAGTCCTTTACTTTAATTGCCGGAATTCTCTTGTTTTCATTTGTACCTATTATTATCTATTTAACAGTTTTGAGGTTAACAGGAGCAAGGTGGGCAGCATTTATTTCTGCCTTGGTGTCTTCATTCTCAAAAATGGCATTATTGCGCTCCCTGGGTCTGGAATTTACCAAAGAGATATATTCACTGCCGTTTATAATATTAAGCTTCTATTTTGTTATACTTTCCATTAGTGAAGATAATAGCAAAAAGGCTAAAAATATAAGTATAATCATTGCTGGTATTAGTGCTGGGATTGCATTGCTTTTTTGGGATATGACACGCTTATATTTATTTATTACAATTACGGCATTAACTGTTTTGTACTTATTTAAACATGAAAAGACCTATTCAAAACTTGCAATATCTATAATACTTTTTCCTGTAATGGCATCATTTGTGGATCCTTATTTAACATATCATTCATATATTGTTTTCCCTTTAAATAGTGTGATATTTGTTTTTTTAAGTGCCTTATTGCTAGATAAATGTGGAATAAATAAAAAATATATAAAGAATATTGTGTTTTTAGTGGTATTATTTTCTTGCTTTTTGTTACTTGTGCAGTATAATAACAATTATTCTCACTTTACTGATTTGCTATTTTACAAAATAAAGTTTTTAAACAAGAAGCCGTTAGATTCCGTAAAATTACCCTATGAAGCCAGGCTATTATGGACACCAGCTCTTCATTCAGTAAATGTGTTGAGTTTTATTGAATATTATTTAGGGCTTTTCGTTATAGCGTTACCGGGTTTTATATTTGCATATAAAAGAAAAAATCAGGAAGTGATCAGGTATCTTTTAATATTTAGCAGTATGTTTTTTGTATTATCAATGCTTTTTTTTAGATTAATCGTTTTCAGTTCTTTTATTTTGGCTGTTTGGGTTGGACTTTCTGTTTTTTTTATAAGTTGCTATAAAAGAGCTTGGTTAAAATATTTATCAATATTTATAATAATCAGTTTGTTAAGCCTTGAAGTAATAAGCTTTTTATCAGATTCTTTTATTAGCAGAACATATATAAAAGAGTTTAAAGATTCTAAAGATACTTGTTCTTTAACAGATTGGATAGACCTTTATACGCCGAAGACTTCTATCTTTGCCGGAAATTTTGTGATAACTCCGTCGATATTGTGTTATGGAAAAAGAAGTATTGTTACTCATCCGAAATATGAAGATGAGGCAAGCAGGCATATCATAAAAGAATATATATTTTCTCTTTTTGATAAAGGAGAAGAGCGTTTTTATTCATTTTGTAAAAATAATAGAGTTGATTTTTTTGTTTTTTCAAAAGGTACTTATAATACACGTTCTGTAAATTCATACAGATATATAGCGGGTGTAAAGCCAGATGATAGAAAGAGGCTTAAGAGTGCTGCTTTTTTATTTGAAAGAGCAGATCCAAACAGCTTGAAGCTTTTTGGCTTATGTTATGAAAATCCGAAATATAAGGTTTTTAGGGTTATAACAAAGGATTCTTCAATAAAGTCAAAGAAACTGTTTGGGCAAGCATTGAAAATTTTTAAAAAAGATAATTATAATTTAAAAGGATTACAAATTTTATATTCTTCATTTTTATATGATCCTAAAAATATGTTCGTTAATATGGTCATTCATGGCAAACAGAAGAAATTTAAAAACCGTTATATAGTACCCTATGTCTATTAATATTGCTGTAACAGGAAGTTTTTGCTCAGGTAAATCTACTATCTGTAGGCAGATAAAAGAGCAAGGTTTTAAGTTTATCAATACTGACCTTGTTGTACATGAAGCGCTTAAGTGTGAAAAGATAAAACAGGAAATTTTGAAAAGTTTTGGACTTGATGTTTTTGATAAAGGAGAAATAGATAGAAAAAAACTTGCCAAAGCAGCATTTAAAGAAAAAACTGCATGGCTTAAATTAAATAGTATAATTCATCCCGCAGTTATCGATTTAGTTAAAGATGAAATAGAAAATGATTGTGAAAATGAAGGAAAAGTATTCGAAATTCCATTGCTGTTTGAAGCAGATATGCAGGATCTTTTTGATGTGGTTATATGCGTAGACGCACCTGAAAAAATACGTGAAAAACGTGCTCAATCTAGAGGATTTATTAAACAGGAAATTAAAGAACGTTCAGCTTTTCTTATAAACGAAAAAATAAAAAAATCGAAATCTGATTTTGTGATAATAAATAAAGATTCTGAAGAAGAATTACATAAGCAGGTAGAAAATATTGTGTTGCACATAGGAGTATAGACACTAAATTGCTTAGAAAAAAAGTATAAATTGTAAAGAAATAATGAAATGGAGTAGAAGGTAGTTTGTTTTCATATTAGTGATAATGATTTTAAAATTAGCGAGAATTCGCGTCTAAACAAAAGGAGTAAAGTTATGCCAAGGATAAGTAGTAGACAAAAATCGGAAAAGCCTGCTGGTGGACAAAACAGGAATGAAAAAGAAAGAGTTAAAGATATAAAACCTCAAAATAGAGATGCTCAAGTTAATGCTAAGAAAAGAGAAACAAGCATTAATATTGCTTTGTTGCAGAAAATGACAATATCTGCACTTAGTAAACTGGCAAGAGAATTTAATGTAGAAGGTATTTCTGTAAAGAAAAAACATGATCTGATATTTGATATTCTTAAAGCTAATTCAGAGCGTGATGGCCTTATGTTCAGTGAAGGTGTCCTGGAGGTCTTGCCTGATGGATTTGGTTTTTTACGTTCACCTAACTTCAATTATTTGCCATGTCCTGAAGACATTTATGTGTCTCCTTCGCAGATCAGGCGATTTGACCTTAAAACAGGTGATACTGTTTCCGGTCAGATACGTCCGCCTAAAGAAAAAGAGCGCTACTTTGCATTATTGCATGTTGAAGCGGTTAATTATGAGTCTCCTGAAAAAGCAAAAGAGAAAATATTATTTGATAACCTTACACCGCTTTATCCTAATGCACGTTTTATTCTTGAAACAGACCAAAAAAATATGTCCATGAGGGTTATGGATATGCTTACTCCTATAGGTAAAGGACAAAGAGGTATTATTGTTGCTCCTCCTAGGACAGGAAAAACTGTAATCCTTCAGCAGATAGCAAATGGTATTACAACGAATCACCCTGAAGTTAAACTGATAGTTCTTCTTATTGATGAACGTCCTGAAGAAGTTACCGATATGGAAAGAACCGTAAATGGTGAAGTAGTAAGCTCTACCTTTGATGAAGCGCCTGAAAGACATATTCAGGTAGCTGAAATGGTAATAGAAAAAGCAAAAAGACTAGTAGAACATAATCATGATGTTGTTATCCTTCTTGATAGTTTAACACGTCTTGCAAGAGCGTATAATACTGTTCAGCCTCACAGCGGTAAAATACTTACCGGAGGTGTCGATGCTCATGCATTACATAAACCAAAAAGATTTTTTGGTGCTGCGAGAAATATTGAAGACGGTGGAAGCCTTACAATATTAGCAACCTGCCTTGTTGATACAGGAAGCCGCATGGATGAAGTAATATTTGAAGAATTCAAAGGTACGGGTAATATGGAAATAAATCTTGACCGACGTTTGATAGATAAAAGAATATTTCCTGCAATGGATGTTGAAAAATCAGGTACAAGGAAAGAAGAACTTTTACTTCATCCGGATGAACTTAAGAAAATATGGGTGCTTCGTAGGGCTCTTAGCGGCATGAATCCTGTTGAGATGATGGAGCTTCTTGTAGAACGAATAAAAAAGACAGGGACAAATGCGGAATTTTTGATGTCATTAAATACTTAGTATGATAGGGGGAAACAGTGAAAAACATTACAGCTGTTGTTTTGGCTGCAGGAAAAAGCAAGAGGATGAGATCCTCTACTTCAAAAGTATTACATAAACTGCAGGGAAAAACAGTAATAAGCTATGTTTATTCATCTTTGAAAAAAGCTGGTGTCGGAAAAGCTGTTACTGTTGCTTCAATAGATAATATAAACGGTCTTAAAAAAGAAGCTGAAAAAGTTGGTATCAGATCTTTATTTGCTATTCAAAAACAGCAAAAAGGGACATCTGATGCTGTAAGAACAGCATTCAAAAGTGCCATATCTCTTGGAAACTCAATTATTGTTACTTCAGGCGACATGCCACTTGTTTCGAACAGTACTTACAAAAAACTGATAAATAAATTTTATCGTACAAAGGCAGATTGTACTATGCTTACAGGCAAGATGCCTGAACCTTACGGATATGGTCGTATAATCCGAAGCAGCAACAAGATCATAGATATACGTGAAGAAAAAGATCTTGTACAGGCTGAAAGATCAATCGATGAAATAAATGCAGGAGTCTATGTTTTTAAAACATCAGCATTAAAAAAGTTCATTAAAAACATAAAGAACAAAAACCGCCAGAAAGAGTTTTATTTAACTGATATTATTTCTCTTTTTGTTCAAAACGGACAAATTGTAAATTCTGTTACTTTACAGAACTTTGAAGAACTTCAGGGAATTAATACTCGTGAAGATCTAAGGCATCTTATGTCTATTCTGTGGAAATGGAAAAATAAAGAACTTATGGTAAAAGGTGTGACGATAGAAGACCCTGATACTACTTATATTGATATGGACGTTGTTATTGGAAAGGATACTGTTATAAAGCCATTTACTGTTATTGAGAGCGGAACAAAAGTAGGAAGTAACTGTGAAATAGGACCGTTTTCTCATATAAGGAACAGTGCTGTAATAATGGATACTGCAGAGGTCGGTAATTTTGTTGAGGTGAAAAAATCAATAATAAAGCCCGGAGCCAAAGCAAAACATTTATCCTATCTCGGTGATTCCGTTGTTGGTAAAAAAGCAAATATAGGGGCAGGTACGATCACCGCTAATTTTGACGGTAAGAACAAATTTGTAACTAATATAGGTGATAATTGTTATATAGGAAGTAATACTGTCCTGATAGCTCCTGTAACGCTCAAGAAGGGTGTTAAAACAGGTTCCGGAACTGTTGTTACCCGTAATCAGATAATTCCTCAAAATAGCCTTATTGTGGGCGTTCCAGGAAAGATAATAAAGAAGTTGAAATAAAAAATTCAAAATAAAAAAAACCAAGATAAAAAACATTAGGGGCGCTTCGAGAAGCGCTCCTAATGTTTTTAGTATATAAAGTAAAAAATAATTTTTGGCGGCCACTTCAGGAACTTTCCTTTTTACGTGGTTTCCTGCCTGTCTAGCGGCAAGGTCGCTGGTTTTTGCAGGAATGACGACTTTCTGTATTTCCATTTTGTATTTCTCCGTGTTCTCTGTGGTTAAATTTCTAAGATATGCAACGTACACCTTAGCTTCCATATGCAGTTACGTTTTGCTCTTTATACGGTCATGTGATAAAATTTTTATGTTATGGAAAATAATAAAAAGATCCTATTACATGTTTGTTGTGCGACTTGTGGAGCCGGTTGTGTGGAAAGGCTGAAAGAGCTTGATTTCTCGGATATAGTCCTTTTTGAGTTCAATCCAAATATTTATCCAATAGATGAGTATGAAAGACGTAAGAAGGATATGATTTCTCTTAGTGAAATAAAAAAAATACCTCTTTATACGGGTGCTTATGACCATGAAGAATGGTTGAAGCAAATAGAAGGCTTGCAAAAAGAACCTGAAGGAGGTAAAAGGTGTGATGTTTGTTTTAAGCTAAGACTTAAAATGACAGCTAAAAAGTCTAAAGAACTTAATATTCGGTTTTTTACAACAACTTTAACGGTCAGCCCTCATAAAAATTTTAAAAGAATAGAACTTATAGGTAAAGAAGCCGGTAAGGAATACGAAGTAGATTTTTACTCTACTGATTTTAAAAAGAATGACGGTTTTAAAAAAAGTATTGAAGCGAGTAAAAAATATGGATTTTACAGACAGAACTATTGCGGATGTGAATTCAGCATAAGAAAAAAAGCATAATGAATATTTCTATATTAAAAGAAAATACTATTAAAAAAATCGATAAATACAAAATAGAAATAGGTGTTGTGATCTTTCTTCTTCTCGGTGTTTTTATACTTTCTTATTCTTCTTTTCCTGATATTTTAGAAAATTATGCGCTTGATTTAAGATTTAAGATGAGAAAGCCTGAAAAACAGCGTGAAGATATTGTTATTATAGAAATAGCACAGGATACCCTTGATAAACTGAATAGCCGTTTTCCCATTCCAAGGCGCCATTACGCAAAACTGATAACTGCGCTAAATACATTTAAACCAAAATTAATTGCTTTTGATATTGTTTTTGCAGAGCCGGAGAATTCTATAATGGATTTTCGGCAGTTCAAAAATTATATGGAAAAAGCTGCTGGTAAAAGTATTGATGAGAAGCTTCTTCGTAAAAAATATGATTCTCTTTATGAGTCCGGCGTGTTGTCAAAATTTGATGATGAGATATTCCGTATGAACATGAAGCAGGCAGGTAATGTTTTTTTACCTTATTATTTTACGATAAATGATTTTGCTGCTGATGATGCGGGCTTTTTTATTGCTGATGAAAAACAGGAAATTTATAAACCTTTTAATGATGTAATTACAGATAGTGGTTTTATAAATGTTGATCTTAGAGAGGCCATAGTACGCAAGATACCTCTTTATGTTAAGCATAAAGGAAAAATTTATCCTCATATTGCTCTTCAGCTTGCTTCATATGTTTTAGGGATCGATGATAAAGAAAAAGTAAAGATAGATAAAGGCATTGTTAAGTTGACAGGTGAGACGATCATACCTGTTGATGAAAATTACCAAATGAGAGTAAACTGGGCAGGGAAATGGACGAAAACTTTTAAACATTATTCGTTTATTGATATTATAAATTCATATACGAGTATTATGAAAGGTGAAAAGCCTTTAATAGATCTATCTCAATTTAAAGATAAAATATGTATAGTCGGGCTTACTGAAACAGGCCTTGCTGATGCTAAGCCGGTTCCTGTAGAAGATATTATGCCTGGAGTCGGAACATGGCTGCATGCTATTAATACTATACTTACAAAAAGATTTATAAAGCATTACCCTGTGCAGGCGACTTTTTTGTATTCACTTGCATTAATGCTTACAGCAATACTCATCATAAAAAAATGGCAGCCTACAAAAAGCATTCCTTCAGTTATTATTATGACTCTTCTTTATATTAGCTTTGTTTTTTTTGTGTTTAATAAAGCAGGGATCTGTCTTGATATTGCGCGTCCTACTTTACTTATTGTCTTAGGAGTTGTTGCAACTCAAAGTTATAACTATTTGAAATTGAAAGATATGATGGATCTTCAGCTTACGTTTGAACAAAAACTTGTTATGACATCAAAAACCGGAGTGCCTCTTGATAAACAAAAGATAGGAAAATATCAAGTCTTAGGTGAGGTAGGAAGAGGAGGTATGGCTATTGTATTTAAAGGCAAAGAGTTTTCAACAGGAAGGATAGTTGCTTTAAAAGTCATTAATCCTCAATTTTCATCTGATGTTACATTTAAAATAAGGTTTAAAAGAGAAGCAAAGGTGTTGATGAGGATAAAACATAAAAACATTATCGAGATCTACGAGCTGAATAAGCAGAATGGTGTTTATTACTTTGCTATGGAATTTTTCCCGGGTAAAGGATTTAAGGAAAGATTTTCTTCTTTCAGAAAAAAAGGTGAAAAAGAAATAGTAAGTATTATTATTCAAATACTTGAAGGATTAAGAGCTTGTCATGAAAAAGATATAGTACATCGTGATATTAAACCCGATAATATTCTTATTGATGATAAGAATATTATTAAGATAACTGACTTTGGGCTTGCGCGTCCTATTGAAGATGATTATTTAATGACGACTATAGGTCAGGCTGTGGGTACTCCTGCTTATTGTGCTCCGGAACAGATCATGGGTAAAAAGGTCACTGCTAAATCAGATATTTATTCTCTAGGGGTCTTAACCTATGAAATGGTTGTAGGCAGCTTGCCGTATCAGGCAAAAACAATAGCAGATCTTGCCCGCCAGAAGGTGTATGGGAAGGTTACGCCGTTTCCATCAAATTGTGTTGTCTCTAAAGAGTTCCAGGACATAATAATGAAAATGCTTGCAGCTCAACCTCCAATGCGTTATCAAAGTGTTGATGAAATTTTGGAAGATTTTAATAAAAAAGTAGAAGAAAAAGAGTCGATAAGTGATTCTGTTACTCAAACATGGGAACCTGAAGGACAAGAGTAATACATCTACTTCGTTAAGTTCAAAAGATAACAACTTGCTGTATGGGGAAATACAGCTTCGTCGTCCTCTTTATCCTTGCCTCGTATATATATCACTCTTGTCCTTTAGAGTATATGATCGGAAGTATGAGATGTGTTTTGTGTGTTAAAGCAACGCAAAAGAAAAAGTATGTAGGGGCGAAAAATCTTTCGCCCGTGTAGATTCGTAATAAATAGAAACAACCCCTTAATGGAGAGAGGGATTATTCGCGGCCCTTGTGCCGCTCACCCTTCACCTGATGGTTCAGGGCCTTCCTCCCGGTCGGAAGTTCAAACGCTTGTGTTTTGCATCTCCGCCAGAGGCGGATCCGCCTTCGGAGGACATGGCGCATTTGTCGAACCCTTTATGGAAAGTACCAAAACCCAAGCATCAAATAACAAATTAGTAGCTTTCCTTAGAATATAAGATACTGAGATTGTCGAAGTAATTGATATTTGTTATTTGCTTTTTGGAGTTTATTTTGTGAAGCGAAATAGTGTGTTCTCATCCCTGTAAAAACAAGAAAACAGACGGCAGATAACAGAGGACAGATAAAAAGATTGTTGGTGATTTTTTTAATGTTTGGAAGGTTTTTCTGTTTTCTGTAAACCTCATGATATTTATTTTTTCGCTAGAGAGTAAAATAAATGATTCAGGTACAAGACGGAGTGGCATTTTTCAACCGGAGTGTATGTGTGAATACATGAGGATTGGAAAATTCCAAACAACGCAGTAGATGAGTGATTTTTTTGCTCTCTAGCGAAAAAAAACGGAGAGAGAGGGATTCGAACCCCCGGTCCCTTTCGGGACAACGGTTTTCAAGACCGCCGCGTTAAGCCAGACTCTGCCATCTCTCCATTAAAGGGTTGTTTCGTACTAATATTCTTTTCTTTTATATTACCAAAATGTTCTTTAATCCATGAACGTCCAACTCCGGATTTAAGAAAATTTTCTCTTTTCCTTGCTTCAGTGTAAGTATTGAAGATTTCCTTATGAATAAGTATCCAAGGACATCCACTTTTTGTTGATCGTGTTTTACCTCTATTGTGTTCCTTTAAGCGATTTTCAATACTACCCTTAGTTGCTCCAATATAAAACTTATTTTTCTTTCTACTGAATAAAATATATGTAAAAGTCATAATTTACGCGTTTCCGCCAAAGGCGGATCCGCCTTTGGCGGAAAGCCAGACTCTGCTTTTCTCTCCATTAAAGGCTTTTTCTGTAAGAAAAAATGATATATTATTGTAAAAAGCTATTTTTAGCAATATTTTTTATAAAATATATGCTATATATAAAATATAGGGTTATATGAGAAAAAATTAAAATTCATGCCAAAAATGTCAATTTTATCCTTTTTTTCAAAAAAACGTTTAAATCACTTTACACATTGTTAAATTAAAAGTTGTTAGATTTTATTGTTTTATAGGGTTTTTAGTATTTCCTATAGGGGAAATCAAAAGAAATAAGAAAATATCACAAAACTACTTTACTTTTTTTAAAAAATGTATTATGTTTATATTAGATGAAAAAACCTGTAAAAAAACCCAAAAACAAAGGAGAAGGGGTTATGTTAAGAGAAAAACGCGGTTTTACTATTGTTGAACTGTTGGTCGTAATTGCCATTATATTGATTTTGGCAGCTTTTGTTACTCCTGTAGTATCAAGAGCAAGAGCAAAAGCAAGAGCAACAGAATGTGTTAACAATGTTCGTCAAGGTGCTATGGCACAAATAATGTATGCACAGGACCATAATGATACAACTACAGCTCTTTGGGCAGATCTGCTTGGAGACTATTGTGATGCAACAATCCAGAGTTGTCCTAAAGCTGGTAACTATACTCTTACAGCAGTTAATTTAGACCCAGTAGCTGTTTGTATTGTTGGAGCAGCCGCTAACCATCCTACATTTCCAACTTGGTTTTCTGAAGGTACTACTGATGGTAGGGCAGTCTGGAAAGAATAATCAAATTTTAGCTTGATTAAATTCTAAAAATCAAAATCCCCTTTTCGTTTGAGAAGGGGATTTTTTTGTCTATGAGTATTTTGTAATTAGTTTAAATGTCCATAGTCCCTTCGACTCGTTACACTCGCTCAAGGTAGGCAATAGTCTAACAGTCAGAGAAAAGCAAAGGAATCTTAGCCGCGAAGAGCGCGAAGGAACATGAAGTAATGAACCATGTGGGGTTCATTATGAACGAAAAGATAAAAGTATGTTATGTATGCGAAAACAGGAATCTAAGACAAATATTTGAACTTTATTTTGTGGTTTTTTATCCTTGCGTCTTGAGTCTGGAGTTTTGATATTTATCTAAATAATTTACGAGTCGAGTATATAGCAAATACAAGGCATCAAGCACGCAGCTGTATATTATACTGCAAGTGTTTGGTTACGCAGAAGATGCTATGTAATCGGCTCGCCTTTGGTAAATACAGCCGGAATATAATCATCTTATTCCTATAAAAAATTGGGAAAACAGGAGCGATTATATTGATTGCTATTCTTTTTTGTTTAATAAGCTGCTAATAATAAAAAAGGTTTTTTGGCTGTATTTATAAATATTTAGGTTAATCTACTATATGACGTGTAATCGTCTTTTTAGAATCCAGTATTTTAATAATACGGTCAAAAAGGTCATTAAAATCATAAGGTTTGGTAATATAGTCATCAACGCCTACTCGTATTCCCTGAATAACATCTGTAGTCCTTGTTTTAGCAGTAAGGAATATAATAGGAATATCTTCTGTTTCCTGTTTTTCTTTTAACTTCTTGCAGGTCTCAAAGCCGTCCATTTCAGGCATCATGACATCAAGAAGGATAATATCAGGTTTTTTTTCTTCTACTCTTTTAAGAGCCTCAATTCCGTTTTCAGCCTCAAAAACAGTAATGTTCTTTTTCATGGTAAGTTTTAGATTAAGTATATATCTTGCGTTTTCCTCATCATCAACTATTAAAACCGTGATTGGCTTTTTTTCACCTGATTCCATACAGCCTCCTGATAATCAATATTTATTATTGTATTATGCCCTAATTGCCGTAATTTCTCAATATAAATTGTTAATCCTGCTAAAACCTTTCCTCTGTGAATTCTGTGTTATCTCCTTTGACTCACTTCGTTCATTCAGGACAAGTGTGGCAAATGGCTTTTGTTTTTTTTATAATATCGCGCGAGAGCGCTCCTCAACTTTAGGCACTTTAAACTTCAAACTTTTAACTGTTTTTATCTCAAATCTTTCCACTGGATTGCAGAGCCTTCCGGAATCGTATGACAAGCTATTTTCTTGTATGCAGTAGCGGTTTCTTCAGGAGAGATACCGGTAACAGGCTTTATAAGAATAGTATTTTGTTTACTTATTTTTTCACCTTTTAAAATTCTTTTTTTTGCTTTAAGGCCGCGCCGGCCAGTCTTCCGGCATTCTATTTCATCTTTCCCAAGTTTTTTCATTTTACTTCCAAGAGATTTTTCAACAATACGTATCTTTTTCACCATTTCAGTAAACTCAGTTGGGTCAAGTGATAGTGCGTGATCAGGGCCATCCATTTTTTTATTAAGAGTAAAATGTTTTTCAATAATATTTGCACCGAGTGCAACAGCAGCTAATGCGGTATCTGCAACAGGTGAGTGGTCTGAAAGGCCAACAGGTACGTTAAAATGCTTTTTAAGGTGTTTAATAAACCTTATGTGCATGTCCTTATATTTTGGAGGATATACAGCAATGCAGTGTAAAAGGGCAAGTTTAATGCAACCTTTATTTTTGCACCAGAAAACTGCTTTTTCGATCTCATCAAATGTAGCCATACCTGTAGAAAGTATAATGGGAAGTTTTGTAAGTGCTGCTTTTTCAATTAGGGGTTTATGTGTTATATCGCCCGATGATATTTTTATAGCTGGAACTCCCAACTTTACAAGGTGCTTTATCATGGGTTCATCAAAAACAGATGATAAGAAAAGTATTCCTTGTTCATCAGCTTCTTTTTTAAGCTTTTTATGGTCATTTAGGCTAAGTTCTAATGCTTTATACATATCAAAAGATGATTTTGTGCCACCGGTTACTCCTTCTACGGATTTAGTCTCTTTCAAAGTCTTTACACACATGTGTTCTGCTCTAAAACTTTGAAATTTTATTGCATCAGCACCGCATTTTTTTGCTGTTTTTACCATCTCAAGAGCAATGTCAATATTGCTGTTGTGATTAACTCCTGCCTCTGCAATGATAAAGGCCTTTTTGCCGCCTATTATTTTATTGCCGATTTTAAATTTATTCATTTCCATCCCTTTTGTTTTATATCTTTATTTAAATTAAGTATTTCAGGATCTTTTTCAATAAGATCTATAGCATCTTCAAGAGAAATTATTGTTCCTGGATTGTAAACATTTTCGTATATTTTTTCTAAAAGAGAAAAGTCTTGGCTGGTATCGAGAGTTAAGCGGAGATCTTTTTTTGCTAACTTTCCTTTTACAAAAAATGATTCTATTTTAAAGAGACCTTTTCTAAAAAAGACCGGTATAACATGTTCTTTTTCAATCTCAGTTAAATCTTTAAGATTAAAAGCTTTATCAAGTGCTTTAAAAGTAAACACATCAACCCCACACCCAACAGGTGCATCCACAACATTTACATAATCAGCTGAAGTTGATATTAAGGTCTCTGTTGCTTTATCAACAAAGTAAGGATGTATAAGAAGGTTATCTCCATTTACTCTAATAATAATATCTGACGAGTATTTTAAAGAAGCCCCGTGGAAACGAGAAAGGACATCCTCTTCGCTACCTTTAAACACTTCTACTCCAGATGATTGCAAAATATCACAAAATTCATCATTTTCAATTGAAGGAATTGCTGCAATTATATCATCTGCATTTATTTTTTTAATACGCTCAATAATGAGTTCAATGACAGTTTTACCGCAGATTTTTTTTAGAGCTTTTCCGGGAAGGCGAGTCGATCCGGTACGTGTTTGTATTATCGCTGATATTTTCATGTTTTTGTTTTTAATAGGACGCAGATTTTCAGGATAAAATTATTTATTAAACGAAAAAAACTCTGTGTTTAACTATGTTCCTTTGTTGTTAATACCTTAAAAAAGTATAATATATTTTAAATATTACCACGCTTGCCCTGAGCTTGTCGAAGGGGAAATACATTTTGCAAAATAGTGGGAAGTAAGTTGTGAGTTAATAAGAAAACTTTTTCTTATTACGGGGTTTGCTGTTCTCCTTCGGCGAATTAGTCCTAAAGGCTAGCGTCCCATTCTTTGCAATGATGACGTTTTACTTTTTTCCCTCTGTGTCCTCCGTGCTCTCTGTGGCAAATAATTATAATTATTTAGCGGAGCGTTCCTTATTCATTGATTTTTTCAAAGATTTCTTTATCGCTAAGTTTAAAATGTTTTTTTTCCTCTTTTCTTTTCTTTAAAGTTTTTGGTAAAAACTTTAAAGCTTGAAAAAAAGCTTTCCAGAATCTTGTGCGAAGCATAAAAAGATCCCTTATTAAGAAAAGAGGTATGAACAGGAACATCGAAATAAGCTTATCCTTATCCGTAATGTTTTTCCATGTAAAAAGGTAGTTGTTCCTGGCTGAGATAATACGGATATTATCAAAATGTTTGTCTTTAGAAATACTTCCGCGTATTTTGTGCCAGACTTTGGCCTCTTTCTCATAAATGATTTTGTAACCTCTTTTAAGCGCGCGGTAAGAAATATCGATTTCTTCATAATAATATGGGTAGAAAATCTCATTATCAAATCCACCTAGGGCTTCATATATGTCCTTTTTAAATAAAAAAGCTCCACCACAAGCGAACATTGTGGCTGTTTTTGTGTTATTTATGGGTTTTTCATATTGTGAGAAATGTCCGAATTTAAAATCTCCACCGCGGTTTCCGTACTGAAAATTATTTTTCCAGTCAAAAACAGCAGGTGTTACAGCAAAGACACCGTCTTCTTTGATGTGTTTTGCAAGATTAGGAACAGTGTCCATTCCAAGTTTCATATCACTGTTTAAAAGCATTACATAAGGGGCATTTGCTTTACTCACTCCATAATTAGATGCTTCAATAAACCCTAAATTAGAAGGGGTAACATGTATCTTTATTTGCGGGAAAGTTTCTTTTACAAATTTCACCGAATCATCTGTCGAAGAATCGTCTATAAGTAGGATCTCATAGGAATTTTCTTTATCAGCTGAGGCGGCATCAATAAGCAAAGGTAGAGTATCGCGAAGAAGTTCTCTACCATTCCAGTTTGTCATTATAAGAGAGATTTTCATAATAAAGAGTACGGGCTAATCAGTAAAGTTCATTTATAAGTATACACAATATAGATTTTCTTATAAATATAACTATTTACGCAAGGATTAAATGTAATTTAGGCAATAGGCTATAGGTAATGGGGAATAGGTGAAAAATCAGAAATAACAAATATTTTTTACACTTTACGGTGGTTGCTTTGAAGCTCTGCTTCTCGCAATGACGATTATTTACGATTTATATTTTCCGTGTCCTATCCGTGTTTCTCCGTGGTTAATAGTTTTTTCTTTTTTATTAATGTCAGCGAAGCGTTCCATTAACGCATGACGCACAACTCATGACGAATAACTATCTTTTTTTAATAAGTTCTAAGAACTCATTTCGCGTTGCTCTTTCATCTCTAAATGCACCAAGCATAGCAGAAGTTACTGCAGCAGAGTTTTGTTTTTCAACTCCGCGCATTGCCATACACAAATGAGTTGCTTCAATAACAACACCTACACCAAGAGGATTTATGGCGTTTTGTATTGTTTCTGCTATTTGAGTTGTGAGGCGCTCTTGGACCTGAAGACGCCTTGAAAAGCATTCGACTATTCTTGGTATCTTGCTAAGACCTATAAGCATACCATCAGGTAAATATGCAACGTGACATTTTCCGTAAAATGGCAACATATGATGTTCGCAAAGACTATAAATATCGATGTTTTTAATGATCACCATTTCATCGTATTTTTCTTTAAAAACACCATTTTTTAAAATTGAAATAGGATCTTCATTATAGCCTTTAGTTAGAAATTTAAGTGATTTAGCAAATCTGTAAGGCGTTTTTTCAAGTCCCTCACGTGTAACATCTTCACCAATAGCTTCAATTATCTTTTTGACACTTTCTTCAATAGCTTTCATTTTTTAAATATACTCCTCTTGCAATAATTCGAAACGCCTGACAAACTGCTTCTTTATCATCAAGGCCTCTTAAACGCATAATACAGGCGCTTCTTTTTACAGTTTTTATAGCATCAGCTTCAGCTTCAAGAAAAAGCCTTCTGACCATATCAGGATAAAGATTATGGAGATAATCCTTTGCCATACCAAAAGTGAAAATTTGACGCTCACGGTTTTTTATAATATTCCAAGCGCAAGAAAAATCAAAAAGAAGAGTGAAAGTCTTATCAAATCCATCCAGTATTGATTGGAAGAAAGAATGCTGTTCTCGTGTACCTATTCCAAAATCAAGGCCGGTTATATGGTTATAAAAAAGTCCGAGTATCTCGGCATAGATAGATTCGGTATAAAAAATAGGCAATGCTATTTTTCCTTCTTTTTCAGCTTGAAATAAGACCTGTGCTAAAACTTTTGCCTGATATTCTAGTGAATCAGGAATAGGGCAGCGGCCAAGTACAGAAATATCATCCAGGAGGGCGGAGATCTTTTCTTCCACTGATTGGCAAAAAATATCTCTTTTGCTGCTTCTTCCTTTCCAGTTTTCAGGATAAATATCTTTAATGGATTCCACAGCGTTAAAAAGAACGTCGTTTTCCATCTCGGAAAATACTTTTTTTGAAGAGCTTTGCATCTTTTGAAGAGCTTTATCGTTCATCAGATGCTTATGGAGTTCGACATCATCACCTTTTATTATAATTCTTTCTATAAAAGGCCCTGTCTTTACTCTACTTAGAATATCTTTATAATAATCTTCTATGTCTTTTGCGGCACTTGATTCATTTTTAAACATTTTTAAAGCCCTTTGAGATACACTTCTTTTTGCAAGTTCTACAAAAGGCTGGTTTTGAGGATC
The DNA here is from genome assembly GCA_023144635.1 of Candidatus Auribacterota bacterium. Lineage (GTDB taxonomy): Bacteria > Auribacterota > JAFGBW01 > JAFGBW01 > JAFGJP01 > JAGLFH01. The sequence continues at coordinate 24,256 of JAGLFH010000001.1, forward strand.
TGTATCAAAGTAAGTTTTCATTTCCTTTGAATCTTTTTTATTAAAATTAAGTTTATCAACAGAGACCTTTTTAGCAATAAAATTTTCAGCTGTCCTTAATATTCCAAAGCGAACGGTGAACTCCTGAAAGAAAAGAGCGCAAGCGGCCATATTTTCTTCACTTAAATTATTTCTGTTAAATTCAAATATAGGGACTTTCTTTGCTATTGATTTTTCAAGCTGTAATTTGGAAACTGATTTATCAAGTGAACGAGTATTTTGGATTATAACAAGAGGGGGCTTTGAAGGATTAAGTTTTAAAATTGTTTTTACTTTTCTGTTTAATTCATCATTGCCTATAGCAGTTATTACAAAAGCACCTTTTCTGTTTTTGCCGTTGCTTTCAGGAAAGAGCTGAGCTTTTTGCTGTGCTTCAGCTTTCATGTAAAAAAGCGGATAAGCAAATATGATGACTTCAGGATCTATTATGTGTGAAAGAACAGCAAGTTTTAGTGCAGAGTTTTCTTCTGCCTCATGACTCTCCAGTAACGGTATCAGCTTTTTCCCTGCAATAAATTGTTTTTGAATGGATCTTCCTGAAAAGAATATGGTTACTGCTCCTGATTGGCAAAGTTCTGAAAAACGGCCTCCTACATTATTAGGAATTGTAAAAACTGCTAAAGGAGAGTCTTTCATAAGTTCTTTGATCATTGGAGATGATGCAAAAGCATAAAAGCGGCTTTGTTCCTTAGAAATAGAAGTTGTAAAAATAACTCTCTTAAAAAGTTCTTTTAGTAAAGTAAGTCCCTGCGGATCAAGCTTCAGGTCTTTCAATTTTGATTTTGAAAAAAGAATTTTATTTTCACCTTCATTGCCCTTCTTTAATAAGGTACGAAACCTGTCAAAAACTTCTTCACCAACTACTGCTCCAAAATCAAAATGTATTGCAAGCTCTATGCAGAGTGTATGCAGTGCATCTTGAAAACCAATAAGTGTTTCATCAGTGGTTCCTGATTTTGAACTTGCATGAAGGAGTATTTTATGAGATGGTATGTGGCTTTTTTTGAATTCATTTAAAACGGATCCGATATCTGTGCCTAGTTTTTCAATGACCTTTATTTTTAAACCTTTGATTCGGCCCATGGTTTCTATTTGAGCCCTGTTTCCTAGCGCTTGCCCACCGATACCAAAATGGATAAGACCAGAGAACCCTTCTTTAATACGGCTTACTATCCACTTTTGAATTTCTTTTCTCTCACTTTCAGCATTGGATCCAAAAGTGCCTTTTTTTGTGCTTCTGTATCCAAATCGATCACTTGATTCATTTTTATCTATTAATTTCACATGTTCTTTAAAAGCTTTGCTTTTCAAAAATGCCTGGTAATCTTTTAAAGAAACGAATGAATCAAAATTCTTAAATGAGAAGATGTCGTAATCTTTTTTTATAACATGGGAACTATTAGGAGAGCTAATGCTGTTTTGAAATAAGAGTTCTTTTTCTATTTCTTCTATGCCTATATCTTTTATCTGAGAACTTTTAAGAAAATCAATAAATTCTTCAATTACCATTATTAGTCTTTTTTGTGTAGGTCCTTCAAATTTATATGTAAATTTCGGTGATGTATTTGATGCTCTCATTAGAAGAAATGAATTATCTTCAAAAACAATGCGAACGCCATCAATATCAATAATATTGCTGATCTCTTTTGAAAAAGGATTTGATATTCTCTTTTCTTTTATTTCAAAAGCGGTTTTCTTAAAATCATCTATGGCGGCAAATTTCTCACTATCCTCAAAAGGAGCTTTGTCTCGTATTTCATTGGAAACAGGTTGCCATTTAAAAATATCAAAAATATCTTTTACCAGATAAGATCTTTTTTTCTTAAGTTTTAGATAAGCTTCTTTTGCTTCCACATCATTAAGGCTGTCAATAATGCAAAGCAGATTTACGGAAGAAAAAATGCCGTCATCAATGACTATGTCAGGATAGTTGTCCGGTGCTGTTGCATAGAAAAAATGCCCGGATGTTTCTGCTGACGTATAAGTCTTTTTTAACTTTTCAAGAAGGTCTTTGTCTTTTTTAGCCGGTTTCTTTGTTTGGATGATATTGTCAATCTTTTCTATTTGTTCTTTAACAAATGTTCTATGACTTGGGTAACCGCCTGGAATGTAAAATCCGAAAAGACCCAGTTTTTTCTTTTTTGCAAAATCGGCAATCAGCTTTTCTGTAAAGCTTGGTCCTCGAACGTCAAGAGCAAGACCAACTTTTTCACCGATTTTTTCAAGGTATTGTAAAGCACTTAAGTTTTCCAGTATGAAACGGATATAATTTATCACAACTATTTTTTCAGGATAAATTACATCACCATCTTCATTAACAATACCGGAGCGGTCTCCGTCACCGTCAAAAACAACCCCAATAAACGGGATTTTACTTGTTTTATTAAGGGAACGAACAAATTCACAGGTAAATTTTACGCCATCTTCTTTCGAAGGATCTGCAGGATGGTTTGGAAAACGACCATCACTTTTGCTGAAAATTGAAAGTGTTTGCACTCCTAATGCCTTAAAAAGTTTTTCTGCACATGCTCCGACACCATTTCCGGGATCAAGGACAACAGCAAAAGATTTTTTAAATTTTCCTTTTCCGGCTTTAAGTTTCTTTTTGAAATATTTTATAAAATCGTCAATATATTCATCTACAATACCTTTTAATTCCCTTTTTTTTCCGCCATCAAGAAATCGAAGACCTGTTTTTGAAACAATACGATCATAAATATTAATCAGTTCAAAAGGACGGTTTCTTTTATTACCATAAAGAGCTGATGGATCTCCTGATGCGTTATGAAAACCATTTTTATCCTGCCGGCTGGTTATTTTAAAGCCGTTATTAAAATAAGGATTATGTGAACCGGTTATCTGTATTGAAATATCATAATCTGATATCAGTATCTTACGGCTTACTGCCCCTGTGGGAACTTCTTCTTCAGTATAATCTACGTAGCAGCCCGCATCAAAGGCTCCCTCTACAAGAGCTTTTCTTAAACTTGGTGACGATAATCTGTTGTCTGCCGCAATAAAAACCTTTGGTCTGTAGTCTTTTTCTTTTTGGGATGAACTTTTTTCTATAAAATCACAACCTATCGCAAGTCCTATTAAATATGCATCTTTTGGCCTCAGATTTACTCTTGCATCCTTATAACATGCAATTGCATCTCCTCTTATATCATATCCCTGGAAAATATTTATATCTATTTTCTCACAATCATTTAAAGCAGATTCTTTATCAATGGTATCTTTTTCTTCTTCGATAGAATTAAATGCTGACGTGTTAAGTAATTTTTCTATAGAACCCTTCATAAATGTTAACTCCTTTTAACTGTGAAATTATGCTAAAGATGAAGTCTTAAATCAGAAAGAATCGCTTTTTTTATTGATCTGTGGAGTACTGATTACTTTTGTACCACTTTCAACAGATGACGTAAGCCAGACATTTCCGCCGATGACTGCATCTTTTCCTATGAGTGTTTTACCGCCAAGTATGGTTGCACCCGCATAAATAGTGACATTATTTTCAATGGTAGGATGTCTCTTTGCCCCTTTGATAATGTTTCCCCGTTCATCTTTAGGAAAGCTAAGGGCTCCAAGAGTTACACCCTGATATATTTTTACGTTATCACCTATTATTGTCGTTTCACCTATAACAATACCGGTTCCGTGATCAGTAAAAAAATTTTTACCAATTTGGGCTCCGGGGTGTATATCAATACCGGTTTTTGCATGAGCATTTTCAGACATTATTCTAGGTATTAATGGTACATTTTGTACATATAGCTCATGAGCTATCCTGTGTGTAGTAATAGCAAAAAGTCCTGGATAGCTTACAATTATTTCTTCAAATGATTTTGCAGCCGGATCTCCGTCAAACGCAGCTTCAACATCACCTTTTAAAAGCTCACGAACAAAGGGGAGTTTCAATAAGAACTCTTTTACTGTTTCCGGTGCTTTTTGATTGCAGTTACATGTGTTGCATTCTTTATCAGAACACCAGTAGCAAAATGCATGTTCTACTTCTTCTGTTAAGCGAATATTAATGTTATTAAGGAGATCGCCTACATAATACTGTATGGTTTCTTTTTCCAGTTCTCTTTTACCAAAAAAACCCGGAAAAAGTATTTTGAAAAGATCATCCAGTATTTCAATTATTATTTTTTTTGAAGGAAGTTTACGAAGCTTGCTTCTGCTGAATATGCCGTCATCTTTATATGAACTGCAGACATCAGTTACAAGATCAGTCATCCAGTTTTCATGTTTTGATGCATTCTCTTTCATTCGTATCCTCCGGCTTCGCTTTAAAGAATATATATATTAAACTATATTACTATAAATTCAAGGCTAAAAAGTAGTAAGTAGTAAGAACTAAGATTCGTTGAGCGCTAAAGCACAATGATTTTGAAAAGATAGTATGAGAAACAGTTTATATATTGGACAAGATATAGATAATAATCTATTTCTAATAAACTTAAGAAGTCTTTGTAGTGAGTCCGAATATTTCTGCGAGATATTTTCTAATTTTATCTCTTTGAAAACTGGAATCTGGCGCGGGCTCCGCGCTGTCCATATTTTTTGCGCTCTTTTTTACGCGAATCACGAGTTAAAAGTCCGGATTTTTTAAGAGTTGCTCTTGAAGATGTACTTGATTTTAGGATTGCTCTTGATATTCCAAGACGAAGAGCTCCGGCTTGTCCTGTAATTCCTCCACCGGTGATCCTAGCTATAATATCAAAGTTTTTTATTGAATCTGTAAGCTCTATAGGCTGCATAATATCTTTAATGAGAGCTTTACTCGGGAAGTAATCCTTTAGCTCTTTATCGTTTACTTTAAAACTGCCTTTTCCCAGAACAAGCCTTACTCTGGCAACTGCACATTTTCTTCTACCGACAGCTATGTATTCTGTTACTTGAGACACTTTTATTTCTCCTTATAAAGTTACTGTTTGCGGTTTCTGAGCTTTGTGAGGATGTGAGGTTCCTCTAAATATCTTTAATCTTTTTAACCTATTTGAAGCTAGTTTATTTCTAGGAAGCATACCTTTTACTGCCTCAAAAAGCAGGTACTCAGGCTTTTTTTCTTTAAGTTCCTTGAAGTTCCATTTTTTTAAACCGCCCATATATCCTGAATGTTTATAATACATCTTATTAGTTTCTTTTTTTCCGCTGATGGCAATGTCGCTTATATTTGTAACAAGTATAAAGTCGCCGCTATCTACATGAGGAGTATATTCCGGCTTATCTTTACCCATAAGCCTTATAGCTATTTTTTCAGCAAGTATTCCTATATTTACCCCTGTTGCATCATAATGATACCAGGAACGAACCACATCTTCTTTTTTTAAAATAAAAGTTTTCATATTTTGCACCTAAGTTTGATTTAAAGTGAAAAAAGTTACCATAAGGTAAACGTGATGTCAATATTTAATTTTAACTTTTTTCAATTAATTCTATGTTATGTTTATTTAAAACCGCTGCGCAAACTCCGGATCCTTTAATGACAGTTCCAAAGCAGCTTACTGATGTTACTCCGCAAGAGGGGCTTCTGGACTTTAAAAATGCTTTTGAAATGTTTAGCTCTTTAATCATTTTCAAACACTCATTGGCTCCTTTTATGAAAAAATCAGTAACATCCTCTCCGTCTTCACTATATACCCGGGCTTTTTTTTCTAACACATCTTGTCCTGTAGCCGGCATCATAGTTTCAATATTCCTGATGCATGATTTTTTTCTTGGTGTGGACATTCCTCCAGAAACTTCCGGACAAAAAGGGACACAATCATATTGTTTGATAAGATTATCAATTTCGGGATTTTTACAATTGAGTCCGTCGTAACGGCAATTAACACCAAGAATGCAGGCTGAAATAAGAACTTTTTCCATGTTAAAAAACTATCTGCTTCTTCTATTTTCTTTTCTTCTTCGTCTTATTTGACTAGGCTTTTCATAATGTCTGTGTTTTTTGATCTGTTTCATTATGCCCTCTTTATCCATTTTTTTCTTAAGTCTGCGAAGAGCTTTATCAACAGATTCATTTTTTTTTACAATAACTTCTGTCACTTCTTAATCACCTCTTTTTCTATATATTTTTTCCACTTTTGGGAAAATGAATTTTAGTTTTTTTTAAGAGTATTGTCAATACTAAAAGAAAATTATGCGGGCTAAAGCTTTTTTTCGTAGTGAGTTCTCAATTTTTGATATGACAATATTTCTTTTTTTACACCGTTTAAAATAAAAAAAGAAGAAGTTTTGTCAGGGAAAATATTAATATCAAGTTCCCTAAATGCTTTTTTTAGTGAATGCAGGTTTTTGTTTTTATTACCTCTATAATAATTTTCTTCCTTTGACGGGCAGTGTATTTCTAAAAGCCTCACATCTTTATCAAGTATCAGTTTGAGAAGATCAAATCGTATTTTCTCTTCACAAAGCCTACGAAAAGAAGGGTGATAAGGACCTGCTATTATCTGTTCACTTTCTTTTACAGGATGTATGCCAGCACGTATAACAGGTATTTTTTCAGATTCGAAAAGGACTATAAGCTTTTTTACACTGTCCACCGCATCGCGCAATGATTGAGGTTGAAAAGAACCGCTTTCATAAAGACCAGCAAGTTTTGTGTTAGGAAAAACGATTGTCGGATATATCCGTACAAATGCAGGAGCAAGCCGAACAGTTTCAATGGCTGTTTGATATGATGTCTGGATGTTATCAAAGGGAAGACCGGTCATTAATTGAATTCCTGCACTTGGTATGTTCTTTTTAAGAAGTTCAAAAGATTCTTTTGCTTTACGTGCATCATATCCCCGATTTGAAGAGTCAAGTACCTTATCGTTAAAAGATTGTATTCCCAGCTCGACAGTAGTTATTTTATAATTTTTCAGGAAATTTATAATATTGACATCAACCATAAGAGGGTGAGTAGATAAACGTATTCCTTTTATCCTTTTATCTTTTTTTAAGCAAATTGTTGCCTGATCCAGCATTTTTTTTTGTATTTGTATATCAAGTCCGGTAAAAGTACCTCCGAAAAAAGCGATTTCGATTGATGAGACAGATTCTGAATATGTTGAAAGATGTTCGTTAACGATTTTTTCAATATTTATACTATTAATGTTAAAATTGGTTCCTGTCTGCATATTTTGATTACAAAATATGCATCTTAAAGGACATCCAATATGTGATATGAAAATAGGAATATTTCTGTGTTTCATAAAAGACTCTTTTTAAAGGGTCATACTTGTATAACTAATTGCATTACTGCATATAAAGGATTTTAATACCAAATAGCAGTAATTATAATTTTTTTTATAGAAGAGACAAGTTAATCTTTTAAATTTTTAAATGTATATATAAAAAACTTTATTTTTTCCGTTGTCATGTATATAAATACATGATAAAGCTATTTCTATAACAACAACCCTTATAGGTGTTTTTACGATTTATCCTTTTAAAGTAATGAAAAAAAGGGTACATTAAATACGTATAGAACTTGAACAAAATGCGGTAAAACAACTTAAAAAGTGCAAATATGAGTTCAAAAGCAATTATTATTTTCCCTTACGGAGGGTACGAGAACAATAAGAAGTGTGAATGGTACTTTTGGTGGACTGTTGACAGATGTAAAGGTATTGATCCAAAACCGGTTGTAGTACTATCACGTGATACTGTAATTCGAGGCGAGGCAGTTTCTTTTTTAAAAGACGAACGCTACAAAGCACTGGAAGTGATTCAAACATGGTCTGTTGATACATGTCAGACATGGTTAGCAGGCTGGGGGCATGTTCTTGATAACTATCCAGAAGCAGATAGGATAATACAAATTCCCGGTGATATTGATTATGTGCATGAAGATGTAGATTTTTATGATAATTTAAAGGATTTCATAAAAACTACAAGTTCAGATATTGCTATAGGGGACTTTAAAACCGGAGACCAATACAGCGCAAAAAGTCTTGTCGATACATATGGTACTTATTCTCTTCTTGCAAACTGGTTTCCTGAAATATCAAAAAATATACGTTCTTTGCCTCTTAATAGGCCGAGATCGGAATTTTTAAACATTAAATCATCTGTTCTTCGTGATCTTTTAATTAACAATAGAAATTTTGCTTATGAGCAGACACTAAACTTTCTTATTAAATCCTGGAATTATTCTGATGACCATTGGAAGTACAATTTATCTGTTTTTCCATTAGGTACTCTTTCTGATAATAAGTCGTTTAGGGACTATAGAGGATGCATAGACCAGATAGAAAGAATAGAAAGAATGCTTTCATTGTTATGGCGTGAGATAAAAGAGCCGAAAAAGAAGGAATTAAGCGATGAAGCTTTTGAAGGGCAATATACCATTTTCAGCGATGAATATGACAAACTCCGCACAAAATCAAAAGGTATAATGGAAACTGCCAGAACTACGGTTAGAGCACTCCTCGGCGTCTAATCTTTCTGGCGAATTAGAAAGCTACTTTCACTTCGTTAAGCATCAAATCGGATTCCTTGGTGTATGAAAAAATACACCTTCGTCATCCTCTTTCGCTTGCCTCGTGCTAGCAGTTTTCTAATTCGCCAGAAAGGTTCAATTTAAAGAGATACTGTAGTTTTGATCCTTGCCTCTACAGTATTTTTGATTTGTGAATTATACGGGCTAATAAGTATGATAAAAGCACTTTCACTTCGTTAAGTAATAAATCGGATTCCTTGGTGTATGAAAAAATACACCTTCGTCGTTCTCTTATCGCTTGCCTCGTGCTAGCAGTTTTCTAATTCGCCAGAAAGATTCAATTTAAAGAGATACTGTAGTTTTGATGCCTTGCATCTACAGTGCTCTTGATTTTTGAATTATTAAAAAATAGTACAAAAAAAGAAAACCGGCGTGGAGTAGGGGGATTTTATTTTTCTATTTTTATTAAAACGCCTTCTATATGCTGTATCCCGGTATCAAATAATATTTCATACTTAAATGAAAGAGCTTCAAGAGATGCAGCGTAATTTTTGCGTGTAAACAAAAAGATGTTGTTATATCCTTTTGGAGAAATGTCTTTTATTTCTTCTAATTTAAGCAGCGGTTCGATTTTTCTTCCACTGTAATATATAAGGTCTTCAGGGGGTGTGTCAAAAACATATACGGGCTGATTTCCTTTAAGGGTTTTATTCACTTTATTGGCAAAAGTTCTAAGAGAACGATGCCGGTTAAAGATAGGAATAATACTATGTATAAAAAAGATGTTTATAATGATCATTACGGTAACTATTGAGTATAAGACTCCGCTAAACTTATTTTTGTAAAAAAGAAAAAGAAGAAGAGCTCCCGTCAAGACAAGTAACAGTACTATAAGGGATAAAAATATCTGATTTTGTTGAATAATGGCTTCTATTTTTGGGAACATTATGCGGTCGAACTGTGAAAGGCGAGACTGTATGGTCTGGTAAAGCTTATTTCTTAAGAAGCTGTTTTGAAATATAAAGAACAGACTTCCAAGACAAGTGAAAAAAATAGCGTTTAAATAAGTAGAAACCCTGAAAAGCGAAAAAGAATATTCTTTATTTATAACATATGAAAAAAAGTTAGCTGTTATAATGGCTGCCGGAATATAAAGCGGAAGGATATAAACGCCTCGCTTGCTTTTAGAAATTGAAAAGAATAAAAATACAACAATAACACATGAAAAAGAAAAAAGGTCTATCTTTGACATTTTCTTTTTTCTGAAAAGTCCTGCCAGGCATCCCGAAAGAAAGAAAAAAGTCCAGGGCATGAACCCGCCTATGAACTGTGTAATAAAGTAATTGAAAGGTTTTTTATGATCAAAGGCTTTTAAGAACCTGTTCATATTTTGGTTGATAAAAAATTCAGAAACAAAATCCATTCCTTTGGTTATCATTAAAGCGAAATACCAGCCTCCTCCTAAAAATATAAAAATAAGAATTCCCCATAAATTTAATATCTTAAAAACAAATGAAATATTGCGATCCAGAAGCAGGAACAGCAATATGCCCCCAGCAATGATGACTATTCCTGCCGGGCCTTTTGCCAGCACGGCAAGGGCTGAAAAAACGTAAAAAGAAAGAAGATACAGAGATCTTTGTTTTTTCTGCAGATTTTCATAGAAATTATAGAACCTGAAAAAGATAAGGTATGATATTCCTACAAGGACGGAAAAAAGAGGATCGATCTGTGCTACCCGTGACATCCATGCAAACTTGTATGTTGTAAGAAAGATAAGGCTCGCAAAAAAGCGGGCTTGATTCGTAATAATCCCGGATAACAAAAAGTAGATGGCAAGAGCTCCTATAAGAAAAGATAATGATGATGGGAGGCGTGAAGAAAAGACGTTGACTTGTTTTTCTGTTAAAAGGGATGCCATGCATTCTGTCCAGTGAAAGAGGGGTGGTTTCCATGGAGTAAAAACTCCGTTAAACCGCGGGATAAGAAAATCTCCTGATAGGATCATTTCCTGTGCTATTCTGGCATCACGGGTTTCCCCTGAGCTCCAGAGATCTCGGTCGGAAATTTTATAAAATGACATAAAAAACCAAATAAGAACAATAAAAGATATTTCGATAATAAAATGTTTTTTCATATATGATTTTTAATGGAATAAGTTCTTATGTGCTTTTGCATTCAAGCTAAATAAAAAAATACGCCCTGTTGGATTATTCGCGGCATCGTGCCGCTCACCCTTTTGATAAACGATAAAATCACATCTACTTCGTTAAGCTTTAAATCAGACTCCTCACTGTATGAAAAAATACACCTTCGTCGTCTTCTTTTGCTTGCCTCGTATATGCGGTTTTCTCATTCATCACATACCGGGCTGTCACGCTTTAGCGTGCCATTCAAACGCTTGTTTTTGCATCTCCGCCAGAAGGGAGGGCGGATCCGCCTTCTGAGGACATGCCGCGTTTGTCGAACCACAAGGTTCTCATCCAACAGAAATAAAAAAAAATACGCCCTGTTGGATTCGAACCAACGACCCATTGATTAAGAGTCAATTGCTCTACCAACTGAGCTAAGGGCGCATTTATAAACGTGTTTAGTTATTAGTGTTTCGTAAATTGAGCACTTCCGCCTTCGCAAAGCTACAGCGAGACAGGTCGTGCAATTATATTAAAAACGAAAAGCAGTTAATAGTTTTTTCAATAATATATATTTTTTTCCTCATACGAACCACGAATCACTATTCGCGAGAAACGATTTTTTTACTGGGGTGAGCGACGGGATTTGAACCCGCGAAAACTTGAGTCACAGTCAAGTGTCTTAGACCGCTAGACAACGCCCACCACGTAAAAGGGAATATGTTAATTGATAATATTCTATTTTGCAATATTTTTTTCCTTGCGGGTAAATGAAATTAACCTATAATGACCTAATATAAATTATGCTAAATGATAAGACAGGAGGGCTTATGAGTATAAAAAAGAAGGTTTTAGTTGTTGATGATGAACCTGAAATAGTCATTCTCGTTAAATCAAGGCTTGAAGCTAATGGATTTGAGGCCATTGGTGCCGATAATGGAAAGGAAGCTATTGAGAAAGCTTTAACAGAGAATCCTGATATTATTCTCCTTGATCTTTTAATGCCTGTAATGGATGGATATGAAGCTATGAATCATTTAAAAAAACATGAAGAGACAAAAGATATTCCTATTATTCTTTTTACAGCTGCTCCTCCTGAAAAAGTCATTAAAAAAGGTGATGATACGATGAATGCTATTGATTTTGTTATGAAGCCATTTGATGATGGTGCATTATCAACGCTTCTTAAAAGGGTAAAACAGATTACTAACTGCGACTGAGATAACAGTTTTATAAGAAAAGAGTTTTTTTATGAAATGTGATGTAAGTGAAAAAGCATTATTAGATCAAAGAATAGGTATTTTTGTTGATGTTCAGAATCTTTTCTATTCTGCAAAAACTATTCATCATTCGAAAATAAATTTTGAAAAACTTCTACAGATAATTCTTAAAGGAAGAAAATTGATAAGAGCAATTGCCTATATTGTTCAAAAGGGAGAGGATCATCAACAGGCTTTTATCGATGTTTTAAAGCGCCTTGGTTATGAGGTTAGATCTAAAGATTTAAGAGTACGGGCAGATGGTACAGCTAAAGGGGACTGGGATATGGGAATAGCTATTGATACCATGTCTTTGGTAAATAAGCTGGATACTGTTGTACTGGTTTCAGGTGACGGAGACTTTGCACCTCTTGTTGAGATGTTAAAAGCCAACGGCTGCCGTGTTGAAGTCTATTCTTTTCCGGAAAGTACTTCAAATGATCTTATAGTTGCTGCAACAAGCTATAAAGCAATTGAAGAGACCATATTGCTTAAGCAGAATTCTAATTCTGGCAAAGAAAAGAAATATAAAAAAAATAAAAAATAGTTTTTAGCAGTATACCTGATGAACTTCCATGAAGATGAGGATTAAAATGTCTGAAAAGAGAAGTGCGTGGAAATCAAATCTTGGTTTTTTATTGGCTGCTGTAGGATCTGCAATTGGTCTTGGTAATATATGGCGTTTCGGCTATATGGCACATGAATATGGAGGAAGTGCTTTTCTTATTCCTTATTTTACAGCTCTTTTAGTGGCTGGCATACCGATCATGCTTCTTGAATATGCTTTAGGACATAGAGAAAAGGGCTCTCCGCCGTTAAGCTTTGCAAAAATAAGTGAAGGATGGGAATGGATTGGCTGGTTTATGCCGATAGTAGCTATGTTCGGCATAATGCTTTATTATTCGGTTGTGATCGGCTGGTGCATTAATTACTTTTTTTATTCGTTTGATCTAAAATGGGGTGCAGATACTGAGAGTTTTTTCTTTAATACTTTTCTTGAAATAAGTGACTCGCCGACCAGTTTTGGCGGTATTAGGATACCAATTGTAACTTCAACACTGTTTGTTTGGTTTATATGCTGGGTGATATGTTATCGAGATGTGAGTCATGGTATTGAAAAGGCATGTATTATATTTATGCCACTTTTATTTATACTTACACTATTTCTTGTTTTATGGTCTCTTAACCTTGATGGGGCCGGTATAGCTGTTTGGGAGCATTACCTAAAACCTGACTGGCAAAAGATAGCTTCCTGGAAAGTCTGGACTGCAGCATTCAGCCAGATGTTTTTTACGTTATCACTGGGTTTTGGAATAATGATTACTTATGCAAGTTATTTGCCGGAAAAAACAAATATAACAAAAAATGCTTTTATGACATCGATCATCAACTGTGTCTATTCGCTTATTGCTGGAACAATTGTTTTTGCTACCATTGGTTTTATGGCAAAAGCTCAAGGTGCTGAATTTGCAGAAGTAATTAAATCAGGCCCTCAGCTGGCATTTGTTGTTTATCCAAAAGCAATATCGCTTCTCCCTGCTTTTAATGAATTATTCGGAATAATGTTTTTTTTAGTTCTTGTTATTGCAGGGATATCATCTGGAATATCACTAATTGAAGCATTTGTATGTGCGATTACTGATAAGTTCAGCTTTAACAGAAAAAAAACAGTTACTGTCGTGTGTATAATAGGTTTTTTAGGCAGTACTATTTTTACGACAAGATCAGGACTTTTATTATTAGATATTGTTGATCATTTTATTACAAATTACGGTCTTGTTGCAGGCGGAATACTTGAATGTATTATAATAGGGTGGGTACTTAAATCAGAAGTGCTAAGAAAGCATGTTAATGAGACAGGTACTATAAAGGTCAATTTTATATGGGATATATTAATACGCTATATAACACCTGGCGTACTCCTTATAATTTTATTCATAACATTGAAGACAGATTTAGCAAATAATTACGAAGGATATCATACAGACCATCTTCTTATTTTCGGAGTTAATTGGCTTTTAATTTCGCTTATTGTTGCTGTTGTTCTTACTTTTTATCCATGGAAGCCGGAGAAACTTAAAAGGGAACATCTGCCGGAAGAAGACGAGCTGCTGGTTTAAATGTGGGTTAGCCACAGAGGCTCTAAGACACAAAGAGAAGTTAAATTTTCATGTATATAACTGCATGCATAACATGATAGGTTTTATACAAAAAAGGCGCCTGAGAACCAAGCGCCTTTTTTTCCTACTGTAACCTGACTAAGGGAAAATCGGGTTTACATTAACCCATATTCTGCGGCTATTTTGTTTATTTTTCCTCTAGCAGCAACAGCAGGTTTCCAGAACCAGCCTTTAGCATCCCAGCATTGGGAATAAAAATAAGTATCAACAAGCGTCCTGTATGATTCAAGAGCCTTTTTGTGATCTTTTTTTGCAAGATATGCTTCACCCATTATGAAATAACAGGTGCCTATGTCATTGAGAGCCCAATTATCAAAAGCTTTTTCTTTTGATGCATAGCTATCAAGTTTTGACTGCATTTTTTCTGCTGTTTTTCTATACAGCTGGATACATTTTCTTGTAAAAACAAGAACTTCATCATAGTTTCCAGCATCAAGTGCCTGCCATGCTTTAGTTGTAAGTGTCTGAGATGTATAATCACCGAAATCTATGCCTGTTTCCATTAAAAGCATCTGATCCTTGGATGCTTCCGATGGTCTCCAGAACCATCCCTGTACATCATAAGTCTGAGCATAGGTGTATTTATCCATGATTTTATTGTAGACCTTTTTTGCTTCATTATTCTGCCCCTGTATGTAGTGGGATCTACCTAAGATGAAAAGACATGTACCAACATCATTAAGAGCCCAATAATCAAACTCTTTACCTTCTTCAGCAAAGTTTTTTAAAGAAGCCTGCATTTCATCAGCTTTTTTTCCATACAGCTGTACACATTTATTTACATAGGTCTCGACATCTTTGTACTTTCCTGCTGAAAATGATTCCCATGCTTTTCCGGTTAGTGCTTCTGATGTCATGTTACCGAAATCAACACCGGACTCTATACTTACGATCTGATCTTTTGCACCTTGAGAAACTTTCCAGAACCATCCTTTTACATCCCAGCACTGTGAAAAGCCATAATCATCAATAATATTTTTTAAGACTTTTTTGGCTTCGTCTTTTTTGCCCTGCTGAGCAAGAGCCTTGGCTTTTACAAAAAGAGATGTACCAACATCATTAAGAGCCCAGTAATCAAAAGCTTTTTCTTTTGATGCAAAGTCAGTTAAAGTTGATTGTTGTTCTTTTGCTGTCTTTTCAAAAAGATCAAGGCATTTATCTACATAGATTTCAACTTTGTCAAATTCTTCTTTTTCAAGAGATTCCCATGCCTTTTTGGTCAGTGTTTCTGATGTGTAATTACCAAAATCAACATTTTTTTCCATTCCCATGATCTGATCATTTGCTGCATCAGCCATTTTCCAGAACCAGCCGTTGCTGTCCCAGCATTGACCATAGCGATAATTCTTTATAATATCTTCAAAAACTTTTTTTGCCTCATCTTTTTTGCCCTGTTCACGAAGAGATTTTCCCTTGATAAAAAGGCAAGTAGCTACATCATTTAATGCCCAGTAATTGTTTGCTTCATCACTTGGCGGGAAATTTGTTAAAGACGCTTGCTGTTCAAGAGCCTTTTTTGAAAAAACAGATACGCATTTATCTACATATGCACTTACGCCAGCATAATCTTTGGTCTGCAGTGCTGACCATGATTTTGCTGTTAATGTCTTTGTAGACCCGTCACCGAAGTTGTATTCTCCGGCAAATGAATTACCGGTTAATATGAGTGAAAAAATAACCAGTAAACCTGTTAATATGTTTAATTTAGTACTCCGCATTATGAATTCCTCCTTTTTATGCAAGCGATTGCATTTATTTTTAAAGAATTTGTGTTTTTATGCAAGCGATTGCAAGTTCATTAAAAAAATATTAAAACTGCAAGTTTTTTTAAGTTTTTGTTTCATATTGATTTCCTTAGATCACCTCCTTAAAAATTGTTAAATTGTTCAAAGCTTCTGGGTTCTGGTAAAACAACTAACTTACTATGTATATCATCCTCCTTTTGCTATTTGGTGCAAGCGTTTGCATATATTCCTAAAGGACTTGTGTTTTTATGCAAGCGATTGCAAGCTCTTAAAAAAAATATTGAAATTGCTTGTTGGTTTTTTCTAAACACCTCCTTAAAATATAATTATTCATTTATATTTTCATTTACTGCAATTTTTTTAAGCTTTTTTTCCTCTTCAATAATTGAATAGATCTTGATTGTTCTAGATTGTGCACCTTTTGATATCTTCCAAAACCAGCCTTTGCTATCCCAGCATTGTGCAAAGGGATATTCTTTTGTTATCTTTGAAAATATAGTTATTGATTCATTATATTTTTTTTGTTCTAAAAGAACTTCTCCTAATATGAAATAACATGTTGCAACATCATTTAACGCCCAGTAATTAAAGGCGCTGTCAAAGGGGGCAAAGTTGCTTAAAGATGCTTGTTGCTCTTTTGCATCTTTTTCATATATTGAAATACATTTTTTAGTAAATATAATAGCTGCTGGAAGGTCTCCCATTTCATATGATTGCCAGGCTTTTGTCGTTAATGTAAGAGAAGTGTAATCACCGAAATCTATGCCGGATGTCATTACAAGCAGTTGATCCTCTGATGCTTCTTTTATGCTCCAGAACCAGCCTCTTGGATCCCAGCATTTTGCATCAGGGAAATTCATTATGATTTTACTAAAAGCATTTTTAGCTTCCTTGAATTCACCCTGGTTATATAGATTTTTTGCTAAAATAAAATAGCAAGCAGCAACATCATTTAAGGCCCAGAAAGCATGAGGAGATTCTTCTTTTAAAGATGATGTTGTTAATAATGATCTTTGCTGCTCTTTAGCTTTTTTCTCATACAAAGAAATGCATTTATTTGTATAGATCTTTAATTTATTCATATCATTATTTTCTAATGCCTTCCAGGCATTTGTCGTTAAATTGACTGATTTATAATCCTCAAAATTTACATCTGCTTTTTCTGAAAAAATATGGTCAGCTGCAGCCTTTCCAACATTCCAGAAGCCTTGTCTCGGATCCCAGCACATAGCATTTGGAAAGGTGCTGATAATATACTGAAAATATTGGTTAGACCTTTCCTTTTCATCCATTTTAAGTAATGAGCTTGCTTTTAAAAAATAACATACGGCAACATCGTTTAATGCCCATTTAATAAATATTTCATCGTCATTCAGTTTTTTTGAAGGATCGATGTTTTTCTGTTGTTCTAGAGCGGTAGGTTCATAAAGACCAATACATTTATTAACATAGATAAGTGTAGAAATATAGTCCTGCTTATTAAAAGTATTCCATGCTTTACTGGTAAGCGAGACAGATGAATAATTACCAAAGACAACACCTTTCTCCATTTCTATTAATTGATCTTTTGCGGCATCTGCTACTTTCCAAAATATATTCAGTTCAGGCTCCCAGCATTGAGAGAACCCATAATTTTTTATGATCATAAGAAAGATTTCTTTAGCTTCATCGTCCTTATCAATATTTAAAAGAGATTTACCCTTTATAAAAAAGCATGTAGCAACATCATTTAATGCCCAGTAGCTATTAGCTGTTTCGCTAGGGTAGTAGGTTAGTGATTTTTGTTGCTGTTTTGCTTGATTATTAAAAATACTTATGCATTTATCAGTTAGTTTTATTGCTTGAGTAAAATTTTTTGCCTCAAGCATCTTCCATGCTTTTAGGGTAAGTGATCTTGATGAGCCGGAATCATTTGCTTTAGGATTTTGTGGTTTAATTGTGATGTATCTGTATTCTTCGGCAAAATTAGTGGAAGGGCATAGTAAAGTTATAAAAAATAGAAAAATATAGATTACTATTTTACTAAGAGGTGTCATATTTCTACTTAACATATATTTACTGAAAAGTGAAGGGGCTTTTATTAAAGAATTAAAGAGTCCTGTTAAAACCTTTTTATAAGTAAAAAATGAAATCAATGCAATCGTTTGCAATACTTTCAAAATAAAGCTAATATTTGTTAAGTTATTGATGTTATATAAGTTTGCATTCATTTGATGTATCCTTAAAATTCTAAATTCTGCAATCGTTTGCATGTTTTAAATCTCAAATTTATCATTACTATAGTATATTACAAAAAAAATGTGATGTCAAGGCCATTTTGTGATTTAGTTAATGTTTTTAAATTAAAATGTTATATATAAATAATACTGATTACATCAATTATTGGGTAACATCATTGATGCAGGATGGGGTTAAAGTGAGCATTTTGACAAAAATAAGTGTAATAATCTACAAATGAACAATTTTTATTTTGGATTCTGTAGGCTTTTTATTAAATTTTGTTGGTTTCTATTTTTTAGAAGACACCTTTTTGTATTCTGAACGGGCTGCCACAGCTATTTTCCAGTAAAATCCCTTTTTATCCCAGGCTTGTGCAAAAGAGTACTTATCAAGAACTTTTTTGAAAGAATCTGCAGATTTTTTCCACATCATTTTTTCCTGATAAGCTTTCCCCATAATAAAATAACATGTTCCTACATCATTTAGGGCCCAGTATTCTTTTGCTGCTTTTTTTCTTGGAAAAGAAGAAAGAGAACTTTGTTGTTTATCAGCTTCTTTTGAATAAGAACTTATACATTTTTTAGCAAATATAAAAGCAATATCATGTTTTCTCTCATTAAGAGCTTCCCATGCTTTTCCTGTTAAATATGCAGATGTCGAGTCACCAAAGTCAATACCTGTTTCCATCATAATTATCTGGTCCTTCGCGGCTTCAGATACGCGCCAGAACCATCCGCTTGTATCAAAACATTGAGCATATGGAAAAAGTTTAATTATTTTATTATAAATTTTCTTTGCTTTATCATTTTTTTTCTGTTTTTGAAACCCTTTTGCTTTTATAAAATAGCAGGTTGCAACGTCATTTAATGCCCAATTTTTATGAACATCATCACCTGTCGGAAGACTTTTAAGTCGTTTCTGCTGAGCTTTTGCATGTTTTTGATACATTTTTATGCATTTATTAGTGTAGATATCCAGCACCTTATAATTTTTTGCTTCAAAAGCTTGCCATGCTTTCCCTGTTAATTCATTTGATTTGTAATGTCCAAAATCAATGTTATATTTGATCATTAAAAGCTCGTCACCTGCAGCATCTGCAACTTTCCAAAAATATCCTTTTGGATTCCAGCATTGTGCAAATTGATAATTGTTTAAGATGTCCTCAAAGAGCTTTTTGGCTTTTTCTTTCTTTTTTTGCTTTAAAAGTATTTTACCTTTTATGAATTTACACGTTGTCACATCATTAAGTGCCCAGTAGTTAAAAGCAGTTTTCTTTTTAGCAAAAGAGTTAAGTGATGCTTGTTGCTCTTTTGCTGTTTTATCATATATTTCAATACATTTATCTATGTAGATAAATGCTTTTTTATTTTTATTACTTTTGAATGCCTTCCATGCACTTTTTGTAAGGTTTTCAGATTTATAATCCCCAAAATCAATATTTTGCTTTATTGAAATTATCTGATCTTTGGCAGCAGTTGTCACTTTCCAGAAAAACTTTCCTCCTTCATCCCAGCTTTGAGCATACGGGAAAAGATCTATAACATCCTGAAAAATCCTTTTTGCTTCACTTTTGCGGTTCATCTTTTGCAAAGCCTTACCTTTTAAGAGAAAACAAGCTGCTACATCATTAAGAGCCCAATAAGATGCTGCTTCATCTTCTGGTGCAAAATCAGAAAGGGGTCTTTGTTGCTCTATTGCTTTTTCTGAATACTCAGAGATACATTTTTCTGCATAAACAATTGTGTTCTTATATTTATTCTTAAGAAAGGCAAGAGATGCCTTTTCATAAAGTACTGCTGATGAACCATCTCCAAAATCATATTCTTCAGCATAAAGATTTGAAAAGGAATATAGAAAACAAAAAGAGAGCAGAAAAAAAAATAACAGTATTTTTTTCATTTTTAACTCCTGAAAATAAAAATTATTTTGCAATGATGGATTTAACTTTCTTTAAAGATTAAACGACTATTAAAAGAACTTTTTATTTTTTAAAATTAAATTATATATGTATTAAGCTGAACTATATATTTCGCAAGTTAAGTGTACCACAGATGTAAGGAATCAAATATTAACATTTAATGTATGTCCGCCAAAGGCGGATCCGCCTTTGGCGGACAAATGTTTAATGACGAAGCAGATGTAGTGCAATCAGCTTGCCTTCGGTAAAAAAAGCCGAAATAATCTATCTGTTTCCTTTAAAAAAAGCACGTATAAGAGTTGTTAATATATTTAAAACTGTTTTTTTAGTGATACTGATTAAAAAAATAATAAACAAATGTTTCTTTGGCTCTTTTTACAAAATATAAAGTTAACCTTTAACTGCTCCAGCAGTAATACCCTTAATAATGTACTTTTGCATGCAAAGGTATAATATGACAATAGGAATTATCGTGATAGTCATTCCTGCCATTAAAACCGGATATTGAGTTACAACTGATCCTTGAAATTTCATCAAAGCAACTGGAAGAGGCATTCGTGAGATATCGCTGAAAATTAGATTTGCCCATAAGAACTCATTCCATATTGTCAATGCGTTAAATATAACTATTACACCTAAAGCTGATTTTGCAAGAGGAAGCGCTACATGCCAGTATACTCCGAATTTAGAGCATCCGTCTATTCTTGCTGCTTCTTCTAGTTCAGGAGGCATTTTGTCAAAAAATGTTTTAAGCATGTATATTGCAAAAGAAAGGTTCATAGCAATTTGAGGCATAATGAATCCAAGGCGTGTATTAATGCCTATAATTGTTATATTTATAGGATCTTTTAAAAAAGAAAGTCCAATAAAACTTAGATCAATTGTAAAAGATGTAAGATCACCAAGCTTGTTTACCAATACATAAAGTGCAAGAAAGATACCAGGAATAGGTAACATCATATAAGCTAAAAATCCATAAAAAAGAATATTTTTACCTGGAAATTCAAGACGCGAAAATGCATATGCAGCAAGTGATGAGACCAAAACAACTCCTATTATGACCGTAACAGTATAAAAACATGAGTTAAAGAAAGCTATTCCGAATTTACCTTCTATCAATGCTTTGGTGTAATTACTGATCTCAAAAGTTTTTGGTATGAGACCCATATCTTCAAAGATCATTTCCTGTGTTTTAAGTGATGAAGATATCATCCATGCAACTGGAAATATACATGTGATAGAAACCAGGATCAAAGAAAAATGTATCCCTATCGTTACAAAAGGATTTTTTCTCTTTTTCAATATACTATAAGATTCCATATTATAGATCTTTCTGCATGTGTTTAGATACTTTTATCTGAATCATTGAAAGGATAAGCAGCATTGCTCCAAAAACAAGTCCGCGTGCGCATGCGTATCCAAAACGGTTTTCTCCGCGCATCGAAGCCAGGATCCTTGTTATCGGTACTTCAGTATAGTACTCTGGTCCTCCATTTGTCATTGAAACGATAAGATCATATATCTGCATTGTCCCTAATATTGTTAAAATAGAAACCAGAATAAAAACCGGCATCATAAGAGGGCATGTGATATGAATGAATTTATGCCATGTTTCGGCACCGTCGACTTCTGCTGCCTCATATAACTGTGAGTCAATGCTTTGGAGGCCGGCAAGAAGAATAATAAATCCCCAGCCAAATCCGCGCCACATATGTATTATTGCAACGGAGTATAGAGCAGTATCAGGGTCCGCAAGCCATGCCATATTCTCAAAACGCGTAATACCTAAAAAAGTAAAAAGATGGTTTAAAAGGCCATGATGTCCGTTATATATCCATTGCCAGATAAGGCCTATGACAATTCCTGAAAGTACAGGTGGAAGAAAGAAGATAACTCTGTAGATATTGCCGCCTCTTATACCTCTATCTACAGCCATTGCAAGCAAAAGAGCAAGCACGTTTTGTATAGTCAAAGCAAGGATAGTTATAATACCTGCATGCCAAACAGATTGCCACCAGAGTTTGTCATTTGTAAATATTTCAATAAAGTGTTTTATACCTATAAACTTTGCTTGGTCTAAAGGAGATATTCCGTTCCATTCAAAAAAGCTGAGTTTTAGAATAAGAAATAACGGATACACATTAAAGAGTGAAAAAATAATAATAGCAGGTAAA
This sequence comes from Candidatus Auribacterota bacterium, assembly GCA_023144635.1. Classification (GTDB taxonomy): domain Bacteria; phylum Auribacterota; class JAFGBW01; order JAFGBW01; family JAFGJP01; genus JAGLFH01. The sequence continues at coordinate 46,354 of JAGLFH010000001.1, forward strand.
ACAAAAGAAAAGTTTCCAATTTTTAACTTATGGAATAATTTTTGTTTAACTTCTAAAGTATCCATTTATTTATCTTTTTTTTTAAATTTGAAAAAAAAATTAATTATTTTTTCATTAAACTTTTTTTAAGAGCCTGCACTTCATCAGCTACTTGGGTAGGTGTCTTTTTTTCAATAATAATTGCCTGAATACCTTTTGCGATCTTTTCAAGAACCCTTGTATGTTCATAGAAATCCATCGTCTGAGGATGAAACATCTTGTCCATATCATCTACAAATTCGGCTAATAGACTGTCTGCTCCACCTTCGAATGTATTTTTATTAGATGGCAAATTGTTTGTTTTTTCGGCTAAAAAAATCTGCTGTTCTTTAGCAGTTATCCACTTAAGAAAGGCAACGGCAGCATCTCTCTTTTTTGATCTTGAATTTATGAAAAAAGATGAACCTGCTCCACCCTGTATCATTACAGGATTTTCAGGGTTTATCTTTGGAGGCAGCATTGTACCGTAATCCAGTTTAGGATTCATTCCCTTGTAGACATTAACAGACCATGAGCCGTTATATGTAATAGCAGCATCTTCCTGTGCAAAATATCTTTCTCCCTGTTTGTTGACCATGCTGACTATTCCGCTTATAAAAAAGTTCTTATTTGACATTTCTTCAAAAAGTGAAAAGATCTTTATCCAGTCAGGATCATTATAAGGAACATCACCCTTAATCGTGTTTTCAAATTTTTCATATCCCATCAGATTAATTGCAAAACACGAAGTGAGGCTGTTAATAAGCCATATTTCTCCAAAACCTGCAACAAAAGGTGCAAAGCCTGCTTCCCTTATTTTTGCGCCAGCTTCAAGCAATTCTTCCCATGTTTGAGGTGGATTTTCAGGATCCAATCCTGCTTTTTTGAAAATATCTTTGTTATAAAGAAGCTGAATATTTGTAACATCAATTGGAATACCGTAAATGCCCGGTTCTATATTAGAACGATTGTTTTTCTTAAATTCGTTTGTTTCAAGAGATTCATAAAAAAAAGTATTTCGCCATTTAGCATCATTTTCATCAAGATATGGTGTCATGTCAGGAACATAACCGGCACTTACAAAAATAGAAATGTCCTGTGATTCTCCCAAAATACCATAAATATCCGGTAAATTATTTGTTTGCGCTGCAGCTCTTACTTTTTGAGTATAAACATCTGATGGAGCATAAAGTTCAAATTTAACTTCCATTCCGGTCTGTTCCTCATATCTTTTTGCCAGTTCCTGAAATGTCTGATCACGGTCTGTCATCCAATGCCAAATAATTATGCTCTTAGAACTCTTTGCTGAAGTCCTTTTGCTGCAACCAATTATTAATGGCACGATCATAACCAGAACAAAGATACTCAAAAAATATCCAAAAAACCTTCTTTTCATCTTTACTACTCCTTTAATAATTAAAATTTATATTGAAAAATCTCAGGTAAATATTTTTCAACACATTTATTTGCAAGTGAACTTATTTCCTCAGGAGTCTCCATTTTCATTATCCTGTCTACTACTTGTTTCATTTCGCTAAAATCAAGATTACGTATCAATGTCTTGATCTCTGGTATAGAAAACGGACTCATGCTGAGCTCGTCTATTCCCATGGCTACAAGAAAAACAACAGATGCCGGATCACCGGCCATCTCGCCGCACATACTTACTGTAATTCCTGCATCGTGAGCAGCATCAATAACCCTTTTTACAAGGCGAAGTACAGCAGGGTGCATCGGATCATAAAGATATGCGATCTTTTCATTTACTCTGTCGACAGCAAGAGAATATTGAATTAAGTCATTTGTTCCTATGCTGAAAAAGTCTACATGCTTTGCCATAATATCGGCAGTAATTGCTGCTGATGGGATCTCTATCATGGCTCCAACAGGCATGTTCTCATCAAAATGTTTGTTTTCTTTTTTTAATTCTTCTTTTGCCTCATCGAGAATTACTTTTGCTTGTTTTATCTCATTTATTCCGGATATCATTGGATACATCATTTTTACGTTTCCAAATTCACTGGCGCGCAGAATAGCTTTCAACTGTGTTTTAAATATATCGTGTCTTTCAAGGCAAAATCTTATTGCTCTCCATCCTAGGAAGGGGTTCATCTCTTTTGGCAGCTGAAGGTGACTTAAAAATTTATCACCTCCCATATCCATTGTTCTTATTACAACGCTTTTAGGAGCCATGGCTTCAGCGGCTTTACGGTATGCTATGTATTGCTCTTCTTCAGAAGGAAGATCAGACCTGTTCATGTAAATGAATTCTGTACGATAAAGTCCGATTCCTTTTGCTCCATGACTTATAATTGATGGAATATCTTCCGGCATTTCAATGTTTGCTTGAAGAACAACAGTTTTCCCGTCTTTAGTGACGGACGGAAGGTCTCTTACAGATTCAAGATGCTTTTCATAGTCAAGGAACTGAAATTTTTTGTCTGTATAAAACTGTTTTGTGTTATCAGAAGGATTAACATAAACGATACCTTTATTACCATCAATTATTATATCATCGCCAGTCAAAACCTGTTGGCTTAAATTATGTAAACCAACTACTGCAGGAATTCCGATAGAACGTGCCATAATGGCAGTATGAGATGTTTTCCCGCCTATATCTGTAGCAAAGGCAATTACATTGTCCTTATGCATAAGGGCTGTATCAGAAGGGCTTAGATCAAAAGCAATAACAATGACCTCATCTTCGAGTGTACTTAGATCTTTTCTTCTTTTTCCAAGAAGATTATGGAGAACACGTTTACCTACATCTTGAATATCGCTAATTCGTTCTTTAAGATAATCATCTTCTATCTCTGAAAAAGCACGAACATATTTTTCCATTACATTTATGAAAACAAATTCTACATTTACTTTACTTGCTTCTATTTCCTTGATAATTTCTTCTAAAAATGTCCTGTCTTCAAGAACCAGAAGATGTGCATTAAATATTTCGGCATGTGTTACTCCAATGCTGTCAGCTATTTTCTTTTGTATCTCAGTTATCTCTCTGCGGGTTTCTATAAGAGCCTTTTCAAGCCTGACGATTTCAATAGGTATATCAGCTTCAGTCAGCTGTTTTTTGGTGATGGTGTCTTCTTCATGGTCAAAAACATATGTTTTACCGGCTGCAATTCCCGGTGAAACAGGTATACCGTGATATACTCTTTCCTCACTCATTATATATTTCCTATTCTTCTCCGAATTTATCATTTATCAGTTTTTCGATCTCCTGCAAAGCTTCCTTTGAATCAGGTCCAACTGATATTATGGTTATTTCAGAGCCCTTACCGGCAGCAAGCATCATCATACCCATGATGCTTTTCCCGTTAACTGCCTCACTGTTCTTTTCAACAGTAATGTCTGCTTCGAATCTATTAGCACACTTCACAAACATTGCTACTGGCCTTGCATGAAGTCCAAGCTTATTCTGTATCGTGAACTTTTTTATTGTTGGTGTAAAATCTTCTGTCATCATCTTCAATAATACCACTTATAACATAGCTAAGTTTTTCGCTATCATGTCTTACTACAGATTGTATGTTTATTACGTCAGCTGGTATAAGCTTTACTCCTTCAGATAAAATTGCATCTTCATCTATTGCAACAGGATAAGCATTTTCAAGCTGATATTTCTTAAGGGTTTCTGCATCAATATAACTTTTTTGAACAATAACATGATCAAAAATCTTTGCTCCGCAATGCTTTACAATGGCCCTTATGTGATCACAAGCAGAATAATGATCTGTTTCTCCTTCTTGCGTCATAATATTACATATATATATCTTCCTAGAAGAACTATTTATAATAGCATCTTTAATTCCTTTAATCAATAAATTTGGCATTATGCTTGTGTATAGGCTTCCAGGCCCAATAACTATTGCATCGCAATGCTTTATGGCTTCAACAGCTTCTGTCGCAGCTTGTGCATTTTCAGGGGTTATTTGAATTTTTGAAATTTTGTTGATGCTTTTTGTTATTTTTTGTTCTCCTTCGGTATAGCTTCCATCGATATTTTGTGCAATAAGCTTTATTTTTGCAAGAGATGCTGGAACTACTTTTCCTTTGATAGCAAGGATTTTACTTGTTTCTTGTATGGCAGTCTCAAAATTACCAAGGATATTTCTAAGAGCAAGTATAACAAGGTTTCCTACAGTATGTCCTGATAAAGGCTTTTGCTCGGGAAATCGATATTGGAATAGTTTTCTCATCAAAGGTTCTGAATCTGCTAATGCGACCAAACAATTACGTATGTCACCAGGTGGGAGGACATCATATGATTCTCTTAATATACCACTGCTTCCTCCATCATCAGATACAGTAACAACAGCTGTCAAATTATGGGTTATTTTTTTTAAACCTTGCAGAAGTGTTGAAAGCCCTGTTCCTCCTCCTATTGCTACTATCCGGGGACCTTTTGAAAGGCGATGTTCAGTGTAAACAATATCTGCAAAATCTTTTTTATCATCTATTTTATGCAGTTTTATAAATCTTTTATATAAATACTGAAGACTTAAAAGATATAAAAGTAAAGCCGGAAAAATAAAAAATAATGTGTAAATATTGTTATTAAAGTTCGTTATTGCCAGATGTACGGATAGAGTCAGAAGTACAAGCGAAATGAAGTGAAAGATGAACCATCTTTTAATGCTAATTCCAGGGACGAGCCACTTGAAAAGATTCATAAGTGATCCCCTTATGTTTTTTTCATAGAACGGATGAGTTCTTTATTCAGCTCTTTGACAGGGTTTATACCCATTCTTTTTAATCGCTGATTAAGGCAGGCTGCTTCGATTATCAGGCTAATTTCACGACCCGGCCGTATAGGTATTGTAAGATGAGGAAGGTTTATACCAAGTATTTGTAGATTTTTATCATCCATACCTAATCTATCGTAACTCTTGTCTTTTTCCCATCTTTCTATTGTTATTGCGACATCGATCCGTTTTTCTCTTCTGATACATCCTGCACCAAAAAGAGTCTGTATGTTTATAATACCAAGCCCTCGTATCTCCATGAAATGTCTTGTAAGTTCAGGACCTGTTCCTACTATCTGTATTCCATCTTCAAGGCGGATTTTAACAATATCATCAGATACAAGCCGGTGTCCTCTGTTAATAAGAGATAATGCACATTCTGATTTACCTATACCGCTTTTACCTATAATAAGCACTCCAAGGCCGGAAACTTCCATAAGCGTTGCATGCATTGTTGTTGACGGGGCAAAGGCATTATCAAGGAAAAGAGTGGCTTTATTTACAAAATGCATTGTTATAAGCGGGGAGCGCAGAATAACCGTATTATGTTTATTTCCATATTCAATTAGTTCTTCAGGGGGTGTGTACTTTCTGGAAATAATTATACAAGGGATTTTTTGCTTAAAAAGATTTTCTATTTTTTCACGACGCTCTTTTGGAGGAAGATTACGAAGATAAAATATCTCTACTTTTCCTAATATCTGAATACGTCGTTTTGCAAAATAATCAAAATATCCGGTAAGAGCAAGACCTGGCCTGTTTACCTCGGCAACACAGATCATTTTTTTTAACCCCTTTATTCCGGCTACGATCTTTAACTGCAGAATATCTTTCATGTTGGTGTAGAATTCTTCTACGGTCAGATGTTTGCGTTTTTTTGTAAACTGTATTTTATTTTGCATTTTAATATTCATATTTTGACCAAATGTGTATTAACCTGGGCTAAAGGGTTTCTATAACACCTATTTCATTAGAATTTATTTTATGGATCACATTTATTTTATTTGTTTCTGCATTTATGAACACAAAAAATAAATTGTGAGAGTCCTGCAGTTTAATTATCGCATCTTCAAGAAAAAGAGGTTTGCCATCAAGTTTTTCTGAACGAAGTATAACGGTTTTTTCTTCATCGATACCTTTTTCTTCAGATTCTGGAATAACATGCAGAATAGTCTCAACTTCTTTTGTTGATTTTTTGTGATGATCCTGAAGTTTTTCTTTTATTGACCGTAGTTTTTTTTCCAGTCTGGCAATTAACAGGTCAATGGAAGAATATATATCACCTGTTTCTTCTTTTGCATGTATTGTAAAGTGTTTACCTTTTAAAGTAGCTTCAACCTTTTGCCTGTATTTTTCAACATCCATAGTAATATGGAGATCAATGATCTTTGGTTTAAATTTATCTAACTTTTGTATTTTTTCTCTTGCGTATTCGCGCATGGATTCTGTTATATCTACATGTCTTCCTGTTACAGTTATATTCACAAGCGTGCTCCTTTCTTGGCGGGTGGTGCAAAGTTTATAAAAATAGAAATGTTATTAGAAGAAAGTTTGACCATAATTATAATTAAATTATAACACATTATTTAAATCATTTTAAAACAATATTTGTTAAATAATTTTTTTAAATCACATTGAAAATTTTTCACCAAGATAAATCTTTTTTGCTTCATCATCATTTGCAAGAAAATCAGACGTTCCGGACTTTAATATGCGTCCTTCATATATTAAATATGAGCGGTCTGTAGTAGACAGTATTTCGCGTACATTATGATCTGTTAAAAGGATTCCTATCTTTTTTTTCTTCAACTTTTGGATTATGCTTTGAACTTCAGCAACAGCAATAGGATCAACACCAGAGAAGGGCTCATCAAACAAAATTATGCTAGGTGATGTTACTAAAGAACGCGCGATCTCAAGGCGTCTTCTTTCTCCTCCTGAGAGCATCCATGCCTGCTTTTTTGCGAGTTTTGTAATATGAAGGTCTTCAAGAAGCATATCCTTTTTTTTGTTTCTTTGTTTCATCGTCAAGTTTTGCAGTTCAAGTATTGCCATTAAATTGTCTTCTACCGTAAGCTTCTGGAATACAGATGGTTGCTGCGGTAGATAGCCAAGTCCCAGAATGGCTCTTTTATGCATTGAAAGGTTGGTTATATTTCTTTTACCGAGGTAAATATTTCCCTTATCCGGTCGTACAAATCCTGTTGTCATATAGAACGTTGTTGTTTTTCCTGCACCGTTAGGTCCCAGAAGACCGACAACTTCTCCTCGATAGACCTCAATATTGACATTATTTACTACCCGTTTATGAGAATAGGCTTTAACAAGATTCTTTGTTCTAAGGATTGGTGTTGCTTTCATTCTTTAATTTTGGCTGTATCTTTTATAAGTATCTTAGCACTTGGTTCAAATAAAACTTTGTTTTGACGAATAAGAATAGTTATTTCCTCTGCTGTGTACATGTTTCCTTTTTCAGTTATCTTTGGATTGCCTATTAGTCGAAGCATTTCTGATTGAACAATATAAACAGCGCTATCACTATATGCAGTGCGGTTGGTCTGCTTTATGACCACATCTCCTGCAGCGATCATTTTGCTTACATTAAGGCCGTCCTTACTGAAAATAACTTTTAAATAATTTGATCTAATGGTCCCATTTTTATCTTGAACAAGAACATTATTATAAAATTCAGCTATCTTGTTTTTATAATCTATAACAAGTCTTCCGTCAGAAGTAATACGTGTGATGTCAATATCACTAAGTGAAACTGTACTTTCTGAAGAAAGTACAACAGGTACATAAGTCAGAAAAACTAAAAGAACAAAAAAGAACTTATAGATCTTAGTCTTCCAGGTGTTTTTTTTGTATGTTTTTTGCAACATCAACAATAACCTCTTTATTGATAATTATTTTTTTTTCAGCAAAAGACCATTCCATTCCTATTCCGTTCACTTCTATCCCTAAAGATCTTAAAACAACAGGAAGGTCTGAGATGATTTTTGATTTGCTCTTAATAAATATGCATTTAGGCGTTTGAATAAGAATAGGATGCTTGCTTATATCAGTTATTTGTGCACTTGAATCTGTAATTTCAATTTCGTCTGGAGAAATAAAATTAGCATTATAACCTTTTATTACACCTTTTGGCTGACCATCATCATCTGTAAGATAGAACCTAAATCCTTCTATTTTTGCATCAACATTGTCTGCTGCAAAAGATAAATGCAGTATAAATACTGTACTTATTGAAAAAATCACCAGAAATATTATAATTTTTAAATCTTTTCTTTTCATTTTTATAACTTTAAAAGTTTTTATCTTCTACTAGAAATATATTTTTAATATGTAATACCTTTTAACAAGAGATCTTTTTCGTCAATGACTCCGACAGGTTCATTTTTTTTATTTACAACAGGAATTTCATCAATTTGCTTTTGCTTAATAAGTTTCAAAGCTTCAGAGGCAAGTGTGTCGTTAACAATAGAAAAAGGATTTTTTGTCATAACTTGATGAACTTTTTTATCAAGTATGTCTTTATCTTTTTCAATAGACCTTCTTAGATCACCATCCGTAAAAATACCAATAAGTTTACCTTTTTTATTTATAACACAAGCTGCTCCTGCTTTTGCGCTCGTGATTTTAACAAGAACTTCTTTAACAGGTGTATTTTCAGCCACAACAGCAACAGATCTTTCTTTTCTCATAAGATCTTCAACTTTAAGTAACAGTTTTTTACCCAGCGATCCTCCGGGATGATAAAATGCAAAATCAATAAGCTTTATATTATTCTTCTTAATAAGTGCTACAGCAACTGCGTCTCCCATTGCGAGGGCTGCCGTTGTACTGGAAGTAGGCACAACACCTAAGGAACAAGCTTCCTTTTTAACTGAAACATCAAGAACTGCATCAGAGTAACGTGCCAGAGTTGAACTTATATTACCTGTTATTGTAATTAATTTTACCCCTATCTTTTTTATAAGATGCAGCATAGTTATTATCTCATCGGTTTCTCCAGAATTTGATATAGCTAAAATAACATCTTTTTTAGTAACTCTTCCCAAATCTCCATGCATTGCTTCAGCCGGATTTAAATAAAGTGATGGTATGCCGATACTTGCAATAGTAGCTGATATCTTTTGAGCAATGATACCTGTTTTACCCATTCCTGTGAGAATAGTGCGTCCTTTGCAGCTAGATATAAGATTAACTGTTTTATCAAAACTTGGACTGATCTTACCAGCCAGGTCCCTTATGGCATCAGCTTCGATTTTAAAGACATTTTTGGCGATTTTTTCATACATATGAAATATCCTTCATTTTTTGCAAAAATCAAAAATTAATTACTAAATACCTAAATAAAAACTAGAATCTAGCTATTATCTGCGATTACAAGGGTATTCAAAAAGGATTTTATTTGCAATAAAAAACAATTTTACACTATTATTTTATCATACATAAGCATTTGTTAAATCATAAAGGAGAAAAGAAATGGGAAAAATAGGGATTATAGGCGGAACAGGATTATATAAGATGTTAAACATTAAAAATTCTCAGGAGATAGAAATAAAGACTCCCTTTGGTAAGCCGAGTGATGTTGTTTTTGTTGGAAATTGTGGAGATAAGGAAATAGTTTTTCTTCCAAGACACGGTAAGGATCACACGATACTTCCAACGGAAATAAATTATAGGGCAAACATTTGTGCTTTAAAATTATCAGGTGTAACTAAAATAATATCCATAAGTGCTGTCGGAAGCCTTAAGGAAGAGATCAGTCCCGGACAAATGGTTGTTGTCGATCAGTTCTTTGACAGAACGAATAGAAGGAAAGATAATACTTTTTTTGGTGACGGGCTTGTAGCTCATGTTCAGTTTGGAGATCCTGTCTGTCATGGCCTTCGTAATAAGATCATAATGGCCGGAGAAAAGCACACAGATGTTTTTTACAGAACAGGAACTTATGTAAATATGGAAGGACCTGCTTTTTCAACTAAGGCAGAGTCTCTTTTTTATAAATCATTAGGATTTGATGTAATAGGGATGACAAATCTTGTTGAGGCAAAGTTAAGTCGTGAGGCGGAAATGTGTTATGCGACAATAGCTCTTGTAACAGATTACGATTGCTGGCGTGTTGGAGAAGAAAGCGTAAATGTGGAGATGATAATAGAGACTATAAATAAAAATGTAGATTTTAGCAGGAACCTTGTAAAAAGTATTATAGAAATACTTGATCCGGATGAAAAGTGCGCATGCAACACTAATCTTCAGTATGCTCTGGTAACTGCAATGGATAAGGTTCCTCAAGAGACAAAGAACAAATTATCATTTTTACTTGCCCCGTATTTAAAATAAAAAAGTGATAAAGATTAAACGTTTATCTGATAGAATATAAATTGTATATATTCTATTAAAAAAGATGTAAAAAAAATGGAGATAATTATGAGCAAGATCACTTGTAAAAATCATCCTGAGAAGGAAGCTGTTAAAGTTTGTGTTTCCTGCCAGAGCAATCTTTGTGAAGAATGTATAAATATACAAAGCATTTCCAAGGACGTTACAATTGAAAGCTGTAAGGAATGCGGAGGCAGATGTAAGGATATTGAAGGAGAAGTAGAAGGAAAAAAAGAAGGAGTTTCTAAAATATCTTTTTTCTCATTACTTCCCTCAGCTTTTACATATCCATTTAATGGAAGCGGCAAATTGCTGCTTGTAATAGGAGTAGTTTTTTTTGGTTTGATGGATCTTCTTGGAAGTCTTCCTTTTGGGTGGGTGTTTGGCATTTTTGGCTCAGGATATCTTATTGCTTATATGTTTAAAATAGTTAACTCTTCTGCAATAGGAAAAAATGAGATGCCTGACTGGCCTGATGTGTCAGATTTTGGCAGTGATATAATAGGCCCTTTATGGGCAATGTTTTTAACAACAGTTGTATCTTTTGGACCGGCAGTTATATGTCTTATTCTGATCTCCAAAAATCCTGTTTTTTTAATAGCTGCTATTGCTTTTGGAGTGCTTGGAATAATATATTATCCAATGGCGATCATAGCGACTGCACTTGATACTAATCTATTTGTGAGGCCTGATGTCATACTTGTTTCTATTTTTAAAGTAATAGGGCCTTATATAGTTGCCTGTCTTTTGCTTGCCGCAATTATAGTAGGTAATAAACTTTTGGGAGCAGTACTTATTAAAATAAGTCCAATTGTAGGTTTCATCACGGCTTATTCTTTGGCTTTTTATTTTATTATTGTTGAAATGAGGATCCTTGGACTTATCTATTATACTAATAGTGAGCGTCTTGGGTGGTTTGAGTAATACAGAGGACAGAAGCCAGAAAACACGAAAAGAATAATGGGACGCAGATTTACAAGATAAAAAAGGATCAGAGAAAAAAACAGAAGACATTAAAATAAAAAAGAGAAATATAAAATGTATGTAGGGGCAGGTCTCTGTGCCTGCCCGTGTAAAATTAGAAAACACGAAAAGAATAAAGTAAAAAGTGAGTAGGGGCGGGGCTTGCCTCCGCCCGTTGTAAAAAGCAAGATATAAAAAGTAGTAGGGGCGAAAAATCTTTCGCCCGTGTAAAACGTAAAAAGCTGTCATTGCGAGGAACTTTGTTCCGCGGCAAACCCCGTAAGATGTAGTAGGGGCGGATTCCAAATCCGCCCGTGTAAAAAAATAAAAAGAATTTTGTTTTCTGGGTTTTAATCTTTTGTTTTTGACAACTAACAGCCAAAAACCAACAGCTAACAACTAGCGAAACTTATGAACCTTAAAAAAAATAAAGATCCTTTAGAGATAAAAGAAAACGAATATTTTCAAGGAATTGTGCACCGCATAATTTTTTCAAATGAAGAAAATAGTTTTGGTGTTATTTCTGTAACTGATGAAAATAGCGGTAGTGAAGAGGTCGCAATTGGTACGCTTGCAATGTTGTCACCCGGTGAAACAGTTAAGTTTTACGGTAAATGGGTGAATAATATTAAATTTGGAAGACAGTTTAAATGCGATTATCATGAGATAGTATATCCAGGCACTGAAAAAGGTATAATAAATTTTTTGTCTTCAGGATTTATTTCTGGGATCGGTGATACTTATGCAAAAAGAATAGTCGAGAGATTTGGTATGGAGACCATAAACATTCTCTCAAAAGATCCTGAAAGGCTTGGTGAAGTACCGGGTATTGGCAAAAAACGATTAAGTGATATTAAAGAAAGCTGGGAAAAACATCGTTCTATAAGAGATGTAATGTTGTTTCTCCAAAGCTATGATATAAGCGCTGCTTATGCTGCCCGTATATATCGGACCTATCATCATAATGCTGTTGAAAGGATCAAGGAAAATCCATATTGCCTTGCAATGGATGTAACTGGTATTGGCTTTATCATGGCAGATGCAATAGCTGCTAAGATGGGGTTTCCCAAGAACAGTCTTAAACGGGCTGAATCAGGTATCATATACCTTCTTACAAAAATAAAAGATCAGGGACATACTTTTTATCCTGTTGAAAAACTAAGCCGTAATGCTTCAAAAGATCTTAATATACCGATTGATTCTATTCCAAAGGCTCTTGAAAATCTTATCTCTGTAGACTGGATAAAAATTGTAGATGTTTCTACAGGAGAAAAGGGAGTATATCTTACAAATGTTTATGTTGCCGAAAGGACAATATCTCGTGATATTAAGCGTGTGAACAGTAAAGAAATTTTTTTAAAAGGTATTGATGTTGAAAAAACAATTAAAGAAATAGAGGGCTTGAACAAAATAGTTCTTTCCGAGGGTCAATACACGGCACTCTCTTCAGCATTAAAAGAAAAGATACTTATAATTACCGGAGGACCGGGTACTGGAAAAACAACAATAATAAAAAATATAGTACAGGCATTCCAGCGTTATGGCGGAAAAATATCTTTGGCTGCTCCTACGGGTAGAGCATCAAAAAGGCTTTCTCAAGCAGCCCTTATGGAAGCAAAGACGATTCATCGCCTGTTGGAATATAATCCTCATACAAACTCATTTATGCGGCATATTGATAATGTGCTTGATTGTGATGTTTTGATTATCGATGAAGCTTCGATGATCGATATACTTCTTATGTATCATCTTATGCAGTCGGTTGGTCCAAGGACGTCGGTTATATTTGTCGGTGATTCTGACCAGCTTCCTTCAGTGGGGCCGGGTAATGTATTAAAAGACATGATCTCTTCAGCAAAGCTGCCGGTTGTGTCTCTTAAACATATTTTCAGACAAAAAAAAGGAAGCGAAATAACTCTTAATGCGCACAATATAAACCGTGGCCGTATGATAATTAACAGCAAAGAAAAACCTGAAGACAGAAATTTCTTTTTTATAAAGAAAAATGATCCTCATGAGATACGTAAGACAATAGAAGAACTTGTGACCACAAGAATTAAAAAAACATTTGGTTTTAATACATTGTCAGATATTCAGATCATTACACCGATGCATAAAGGTATTGTAGGGGTTGAGCAGCTTAATAAGACATTACAGAATATACTTAATCCTAATGAAGAAGGCATAGAAAGAAAGAACTTTATTTTTAAAGAAAAAGATAAAGTAATGCAGGTAGTAAATAATTATGATAAGGAAGTATTTAACGGAGACATAGGTTTTATTGACCGCATAGAAAAGAATGAAGGGCTTGTTATTGTTGATTTTGACGGAAAGAAAGTAGTATATGAGATATTTGAGCTTGATGAATTGGTGCTTGCTTATGCAATAACTGTTCACAAATCTCAAGGCAGTGAATACTTATGTGTTATAATGCCTTTGACAAACCAGCATTTTATAATGCTGCAGAGAAATCTTCTTTATACTGCTGTTACGAGAGGAAAACAGCTTGTAATATTAGTAGGTGATGAAGATGCTCTGAAGTATGCTATTGAAAATGATAAAATGATGAGGCGATTTACTGACCTTCGGGGAAAAATTATTGAATCGTTCGAATCTGTTGGTAAAAGTGATTAAAAAGGAATACATCTATTGAAGAGGTTTTGTTTAAAAAGTGTTTTTTTTGCTGTTTTGTTTATTGCAAGTATATTGTTATTTTTTCCGATGCCTGCCTTTTCGGCAAAAAAAATTAGTTTCCTTCCGGGCGAAAGAATCGTGACTTTTAGGACAAAAGACGGTGTTAAAATAATAGGTTCTTTTTTTACACCTTCAAGCTATCTACCTGATTTTGGATTGCTTCCTTATCAGGTCTTTTATGAAAAGGGAGTGTGGAATGAGATAGAGAAGGATTTTTTGTCTATAGGGCATTATATGAATAAACAGAGGGTATTCAAAATTAATATAACAGAGGGAGAATTTACTTATATAGAGAACCCTTCTGAATATATTGAAAAACTTGAAGAAGAACTTAGGCAAAAAAAGAAGGAAGAAGTAGAAAAAAAACAAAAAAAAATCCATAAGAAGACCAACAATATAAATAAAGATGTTTCCAGGAAAAATAACTGTATTGATTCAGTTTTTTTAAAGGAGAAAGAAACTTTAGAGGAAAGTGCTATAGATGATGTATTTAATCTTTATGGGCAGAACCAAAAAGCGTTAAGAATACTATCCTATGAGTGTAAAAAAATACGTAAAAAGGAAATAATCCTTTTAAAAAAAATAGGTAAGACCTGTAAAACAGAAGGATCTAACAATAAAAAAGTGTCTTTTTCTGATAAAAAGAATTCAAATATTAAAGATTCATGCTTTTTGTTTTTAAAAGGAAAAGGCAGAAAAGAAAAAAAATACCCTGCAGTTATTCTTTTACATATGTGGGAGAGAAACCGTCATGAGTGGCATCCGCTTATACCGTATTTTCAAAATGCAGGTTTTGTCATTCTTACAATAGACCTTAGAGGGCATGGAGAAAGTATTTATAAAAAAGGTAGAAAATTAAAGCTTAAAAAATTTGTAACCCAGAATTACAAGAACATGATACAGGATGCTTTTGCAGCCTATAAATTTTTATTACAACAGGATATAGTCGATACAAAAAATATTTCTGTAGTAGGTGCAAGCCTTGGAACAGTTATTTCCATAAAGCTTTGTGAAAAAGTAAATAAACTTAAATCTGATAATCCTATAAAATCAGTTGTTCTTATGTCTCCTTCAAAAAACTTCTTTGCTGTACGTGTTAATGACTCAATAAAAAAATGTGTTAAGACCCCATTCCTATTTATTATGGATAAAAAGGACCCGACTCCTGAAAAGAATGACATTTTTATTTCAGGACACTCGCTTTATCAAAGTTTTAATGGTATAAAACATGCGCTTATACTTGATGGCGTGGGGCATGGAACCGCAATGTTTAAAGGCAAAGATGTAATGAATATTATTATTGATTGGACAAAAAGATGTGTTGATAAAAATAAAAAAGAAAAGAGAAAAGGGACGCAGATAAACGCAGATGTAAAGGATCAGAGGGGAAAAATAAAAAGAAGAAACATAGCCACCGAGCACACCGAGAGCACAGAGAAAAAAGAAGAACGCAAAAAGTAAGTAGGAGCGGTGCTTGCCTCCGCCCGCTGTAAAAGACTCCAGACGCAAGCCCCAAGACTCAAGTGGAAAAGTCAAAAGCGAAAAAATAGCAAATCCAAATTCCAAGTAAAAGCAGAAGAGTCGATTGTCCATAGACCATAGTCGGTCACAAGCAAAAGCCGGAAAAATAAAGCATAAAGCAAAAGCATTTAGCCATCCACCCCTATTGCAAATCCGCCAATCTTTTAGGAGGACATACTTTTTACAACGGTACGGGCAGGCCCGTACCCTACACACATTCTATTTATGTTTTACAGCGGGCAGATTTGGAATCTGCCCCTACTACCTTTTATCTCTTTTTTCCTTCGTGTACACTGTGGTGGATTCCAAATCTACCCATGTAAAACGTCGTCATCCCTGTGAAAACAGGGATCTAGGTAAAAAGTAAATTGTAATGGTTAAGATTTAATCTGACATTTCACAGTTACTTTTCCTTAACTCAATACTTCTTTTATCTTTTACTTTCCGTGAACCATCCGTGTATTTCTGTGGCAAATTGCTTTTTTGTTTTTTTACAAGGGCGAAAGATTTTTTATTCCTACTACTTTTTTACTTTTACACGGACAGGGGCAAGCCCTGTCCCTACACACATTCTATTTTCTTCTTTTTTCCTTCGTGTCCTTCGTGGTGAAATAGCTTTGCCAGTTGTCAGCTTTTAGCTATCAGCGGTTAGCTAGAACCTAAAACCCAGAATTTTTCTTTCTAATAATATATGTGCAAAGCACATTTAAATCCTGAGCGACCGAAGGAAGTCGAAGGACCTTAACTTTAGGCACTTTAAATACTTTAGCGCATTTTAGGCATTTCTTTTCTTTCCTTAGCGTTTCTTCGCGGCTAAATAGCTTTTTCATTTAATATTTTTCAAAACTGCTGATCTCGCTTATTTCTTTTCTTATTTTTTGTTTATCTGAATCATTTTTTGCATATCCCATGGCAATAAGGCATGTGATGCGCTTTTTTTTAGGAACACCAAGTACTTTTTTAAGCTTACTTTCATTGAACCATCCTACCCAGCATGTGCTTATGCCTAGTTCAGTAGCTGCAAGCACAAAATGTTCGCCTGCAATTCCGGAATCTAATAAAGAATAATCAATTTTTCTTATAAAAGCGCCTGTTCGTGCGGTCAATTTCATCTTTTCATTTACGATCGCAACAATTACAGGTGCTGTACGAATAAATGCGTTTATTCCTGATCTATCTGTATAAATTCCAGATAATATTGCTTCCACTACTTTTTCTTTATTTTGCTGATCTGTAACAATAACAAATTTCCATGGCTGAGAATTACATGCTGAAGGAGCAAGGCGTGCTGCTTCAATACATGTTTCAATATTTTCTTTAGGAATATCCTTTTTTAAAAAAGATCGCGTACTTTTTCTTCTTTTAACAAGATCTAAAAAATCCATTATTTTTTCCTTTTGAAATTTCTTTTTAGTCTACAGTTAATATTTTCTCTTTATTTATGTAACTTACTTATTTATAATATATTAAATTTTAATATCAAAAAATATATTTTATGACAGATCATGTTAAACTAAAAAAAGACCTTTCGTGGTGGGATTGTTCGGGTATTATTGTTGGAATAATACTGGGAACAGGTATTTTTAGTGCATTTCCAGGATTGATTGCAAAGTACAATACTTCTACATTCATAATACTTCTTGCATGGGTGGCAGGAGGTATTTTTGCATGGTTCGGTGCTATGTGCTATGCTGAGCTTTCCTCACTTTTTCCTCATGCAGGAGGAGATTATACTTTTCTTCATAAAGCGTATTCCTTAAAAGGGGAAAATGTTGTTTCATTTTTATTCGGCTGGTCTCAGATATTTGTAATTCGTCCTGCTTCAATTGTAATTTTAGCGCTCATTTTTGGTCGTGAACTGCAAAATATACTTCCGGCCCAAATGGTTAGTGCAATGTGGTTTCCGTCTTTTTTCTTTGCTTTGGCACTACTTGCAGGAGTAACATTTATAAATATATTGGGAATTAGTGCAGGTAAATTTACCCAGAACACAATAACTATCATAAAAATACTTATTATTGTCTTTTTAATTGTTTATGGACTCATAAAAGCTCAAGGTGTTGAAACAAATTTTGCGCCTATGTTTCTTCCTGAAGGAAAGACTTTTTGGCAGATGATACCCGGGTTTTTCAGCGCGATAGTCCTTGTAATGTGGGTATATGGCGGGTGGAATGAAGCTGCTTATATTGCAGAAGAAGTAAAGAACCCTCATCATGATATACCAAAAGCACTTTTTATGGGCATATTTGGTGTTGCTATACTTTATATAGGTTTAAACTATATCTTTTTACTGCACTTTTCTCCGAGTGGACTTGCAAATACGTATACTCCTTCATCTGATCTTATGTCTGCATGGTTTTCGTCAAGAGGGCGTGTTATTATGTCATCTATAGTAATGATCTCTGCTGCAGGAGCAGTGAACGGGCTTGTTATGACAGGAGGAAGGATGAGCTATGGAATAGCTAAGCATTCACCTAGCTTAAAATATTTTTCTAAACTGCACCCAAAATTTAAAACTCCGGTAAAACCGCTTCTTGCAAATTTTTTAATCACTGCAGTTGTGTTGATATCAAGCAGGGGAGATATATCTTCTATTGAAAATCTCACTTTTTATACTGCAGGCGTTTACTGGTATTTCTTTGCTCTTGTTGTTATAAGTCTTATTATTTTCCGGGTTAAAATAAAAGAAGCAGATATCCCGTTTAAAGTACCTCTTTATCCTTTTGCTCCTATAGTATTTTTATTTGTTTCCGGTGTTCTTATCTGGGGAGCTTTTGACTACAAACCTTTTGAAACTCTTATAGGTATAAGTATTCTGACTATTGGAATACCGATTTATTATCTTATTAATTTTAATAAACCTGATAATACTCTTCACTTGGGTCCAAAGGATGATAGAAGGATAAATACTGATGACAGACGTCAGAATAAAGAAGAGAGAAGAAAATCTGATCTTGGCAGACAGTCTTCAGAAGAAATTTAAAGTTTATTCTTTTGTTATCTCAATACCTCTTAAGTTTTTATCCTTAATAATGAAAAAATATAGCAAAAGACCAGCTATTCCCATCAAAAATGATAATATTTCTGAATAACCTGCATTAATGGAAAGTTTGATAAGTAAAATAAATATCAATATTGGAAGCAGAAATAAAAGAAAAGCAATTAAAATCCCTCTTCCTTCGCTATAATTAATCTTTACCATGTCTCCTTTGCAAGCATCAGTATTTGCATTAACAGTAATGGTGCAATTATTTTTTTTGTTCCCTAAAAAACAAAGACCGCATTTTGAACAATTATCACTGCCTTTAATTATTTTCAATTTTATGATGGATCCGTTTTTTTGTAAAATTTCTGCATTCATGGTTTGATTTTAGAAGGTAGAAACCGAGAAGTAAAGAAGTAAGAAATGCCTAAAGTGCGCTAAAGTATTTAAAGTGCCTAAAGTTAAGGTGTGCTTTGCACATATATTATTAGAAAGAAAAGTTCTGGGTTTTAGGTTCTAGCTAACCGCTGATAGCTGAAAGCAGAAAAAAGCAAAAGCAATTTTGCCACAGAGAACACAGAGATCACAGAGTCATGAACCACGTGGGTTTCATGATGAACGTAAAACGTAAAATATAGTAGGGGCGCCGCTTGACTGCGCCCGTGTAAAAAAAGAAAAAACAATTAACCACGAAGAGCACGAAGGAACACGAAGAAAAGCAAAAAAGTAAAAGTAGTAGGGACAGGGCTTGTCCCTGTCCGCTGTAAAAGATAAAAGAGAAAAACGTAAGTAGGGACAGGTCTCTGTGTCTGTCCGTGTAAAACACGTTGTCATTCCTGCGCAGGCAGGAATCTCAGGGAAAAGAAACTCTGTAACTTTAATATGGGTACAGGTTTTTCATATCATCGACCATTGACTATCGTCCATCGACTATTTACTATAGATTTTGAATTATTAAGGTAGGGATTTTAAAAAATGAAAAATAAGAGTATTTTATCTGTTGTTCCATGGATATATGATTTTGCTGCTTATGATCTTTGGATGCAGCCTTTAGGTCTTCTAAGGTTATCAACACAATTAAAAAATCTCGGGTTTCAGGTTGATCTTATTAATTGTCTTGATAGGTATGATTATGATCTTTTAAAAAGATTGAATAGAGAAAAGCCAAAGAATGAGCAAAAGTATGGATGCGGAAAATTTTATAAAGAACGAGTTGAAAAACCGCAAATTTTAAAAGATATTCCACTCTATTATAATCGTTACGGACTTCCTGTTGATATTTTTGAAAAAAAATTAGATAAATTCAGCAGACCTCCTGACGTTATCCTTGTATCTCAAGTAATGACTTACTGGTATCCCGGCACCCAGCTGGCAATAAAGATACTTCGCAAGAGATTTCCGTCATCAATTATTATGCTTGGGGGCATATACCCTATACTTATGCCGGAACATGCGATAAAAACATCAGGCGCAGACCAAATAGTTTCTTTTTCAGGTTTTAATAGAGTTTTTGACCATATTCTAAAAGTTCTGGGGGTTCGTAACATTAAAACAGGAAAAGATACTTTTGAGAATATAACAAGAATAGATTATTCCTTTTTAACTGACAAAAGAACAGCTGTTATTGAAACTTCAAAAGGATGCCCCCAAAAGTGCCGTTATTGCTCACAGCATATTATCAATAAAGAGCAGTTCCGGCTTGGATCGATAAAAGTTGTTAATGATATTGAGTATTATAAAAATAAATATTCTTCTAAGTATGTTGTCTTCTATGATGATGCTGTAGCA
Organism: Candidatus Auribacterota bacterium; assembly: GCA_023144635.1. GTDB lineage: Bacteria > Auribacterota > JAFGBW01 > JAFGBW01 > JAFGJP01 > JAGLFH01. The sequence continues at coordinate 66,463 of JAGLFH010000001.1, forward strand.
TATAAAAAAGAGAAATATTTGATTCCTATACTAAAAGGAGTAAAAAAGTTATTGCTCAAAGATATTTCTTTTCATCTGCCAAACGGTATTAATGTGAGTGAAATAAATGAAGAACTGGCCGTATTGCTAAAAGAATGTAACTTTAAAACATTACGGCTTAGTTTGGAATCATCTTTACCCTCACGTCAGCTTGAGACGGGCGGCAAAGTTACTAATAAAGATTTTAAAGAAGCTGTAAGAAATCTTATTTATGCAGGATTTAAACCCAAAGAGATAGAGGTATATATGATGATGGGGCTTCCCGGTCAGAGTGTTGAAGAAATAAAGGATGGTATTAACTACGTATTTGACAGTGGTGCAGTGCCGGTTCTTACATCTTATTCCCCGACCCCTGGATCATATTATTATGAGAAGTTTTTTAAGGAAAAACTTAAAGATCCTCTGATGCATAACAGTACGATATTTTCTCTTAATACAGAAGGCATTGATGAGGAAATGATAAAAGATCTTCGCAAAAACGTTAAGGAAAAAAAGACAGCGCTTTATAATTAAGATTTTGAGTATAAAAATCAGTTGAAATGTTAAGAAAAATTAATAAAAATAGTCTTGCTTTGCTGTAATCGTTATGGTTAAATCCTACTTCAATTTATTTGAATATAAATAAAGTTTTTAATTGTTTAAATAAGAAATAATTTCTTTTATAAGAGATAAAATATTAATAATGGCCAATTCAGCAAGAATCAAAAAAGTTATAATTCTTATTATCCTGCTTTATTTTTTCCTTTGTGGAATCTCACTTATGGGAAAAAGTCTAAAGCTTTTTGGAAAAGGTTTTTCTGAAAACCTGATCTCAACAACATCAAATCCAGCTATAGGGCTGTTAATAGGTCTTCTTGCTACTGCTATTATTCAGAGCAGTTCTACCACTACTTCTATTGTTGTAGGTTTTGTAGCAAGCGGCGTTATGGATATCAGCGCAGCTGTTCCTATTATAATGGGGGCAAACATCGGCACTACCGTTACGAGCTTTCTTGTGTCATTTTTATGTATTACCAGAAAGGATGAATTTGAAAGGGCTGTAGCAGGCGCTACAGTTCATGATTTTTTTAATATTTTAGCTGTTATAATTTTGTTTCCTTTAGAAATGAGTACGCATTTTTTAGAAAAAACAGCCAGATTTATCACCGGATATGTGAATGTATTTGGTGAAGGAATAGCTTTTAAAAGTCCTGTAAAAATAGTTGTGAAGCCTTTTATTGAGTTTCTTTTAGATATGAATGATAAGATCTTTACAGATCATGTTGCTGGTAAGATCATTCTTCTTATCTTATCTATTTTAATGATATTTTTTGCACTTTTTTTTCTGGTCAAAATAATGAAAACACTCATACTTTCCAAAACAGAAATGGTTTTTCATAATATTGTTGGAAAAAATGCTCTATTAGGTATTTTTATGGGTATGATTTTTACTGTACTTGTTCAGTCAAGTTCTGTTACAACTGCTATTTTAGTTCCTCTTATTGCTGCAAGGATGATAAAGCTCGAAGATGCGTTTCCTCTTACGCTTGGGGCTAATATTGGCACTACAATAACTGCGATGCTTGCATCTCTTTCAGGAGAGACCATAAATGGTTTTACAATAGCTCTTGTACATCTGCTTTTTAATATTTCAGGTATTATAATTATATATCCTTTAAAAATAACAAGAAATGTACCTCTTTTTCTTGCAAGAAAAATGGGGGCTTTAGCTCTGAGGTCAAAATTGTATCCGCTTGCTTTTCTAGTATGTGTGTACTTTTTGATCCCCGGACTGCTTATATTTTTATTCAAGTAAGTTTGATAAAGAAGGAGTAAGAAATGTTTGATAATTTATTAGATTTTTGGAAAGGGAAGGATTTTTTAAGTGAAGTCCTGAAAGAATTTGAGTCAATGCTTGATACTGCTCATATGATATATGATACAGCTGTAAACTCACTGTTAGATTTTAAAAAAGATGATAGTTCAAAACAGATGATATATTCTAATGATAGAAAAGTAAATGAAGCAGAAAAAGACATCCGCCGCCGCGTTATAGAGCATCTTGCGATCAATCCTTCCGTAGATGTACCTACATGTCTTGTCCTTATGAGCGTTGTTAAGGATGTTGAGCGGATAGGTGACTATGGAAAAAACCTTTATGAAGCAGCTGAACTTCTTCAAAATCCATTAACCGATGACTTGAAGAAAAAGTATTTAAGTGATCTTGTTCAAAAACTTAATGAACAATTTAATTTTGCGAAGCAGGCCTTTCTGAATTCGGATAAATCAAAAGCTAAAGAAGTTATGAGTCTTGAAGGGTATATTATTCCTAATGCAGATAAATTTATAAAGGAACTTTCTAATTCAGATTTTGATACAAATACGTCTGTTTGTCTTGTGCTAAGTGTCCGTTATCTTAAAAGGATCGCTGCACATCTTGCCAATACAGCATCATCTGTTATCATGCCTGTAAGCGACATTGATTTTTATTACAAAAATAAGGATAAAAAAGATCAAAACTGATTTTTATTTGTTATTAATAGATAAATATTCGTTTACCTAACCGGGTTTTAAAATTACTTAATATTTCAAAGCTCTGCGAAAAATACGGGCTAACTTGTTCTATTGTAGAAAAAGAATCTTGATTTAAAGTGATTCAATTGTTTAAAATAGTGCGATCTTCTGGTTTTATGGTTTTTTAGAAAATTTATTTAATTCTTTTATCAAACGGGAAAACATGGAATTATCGCATTCATCAAAAAAAGACAAACTCAAAAAAGTAATTTTTATTTTTGTTCTTCTTTATTTGTTTCTATTAAGTATTTCTCTAATGGGAACCACCCTGAAGCTTTTTGGGAGAGGTTTTTCAGAAAACCTGATCTCAACAACGTCAAACCCTGCTGTAGGGCTTTTGATAGGTCTTCTTGCTACAGCGGTAGTTCAGAGTAGTTCTACTACAACATCGATCATTGTAGGTTTTGTAGCAAGCGGTGTGCTTGACATAAGAATAGCTATTCCTATAGTTATGGGTGCAAATATGGGAACGACGGTCACGAGTTTTCTTGTTTCATTTTTCAGCATAACCCGAAAGGAAGAGTTTGAACGCGCAGTTTCTGTTGCTGCGATACACGATTTTTTTAAGGTTCTGGTAGTGATCGTTCTCTTTCCTCTTGAAATGTGGACACATTTTTTAGAAAGAACAGCAAAATATATTACAAGCTCAATAACCTTTTTTGGAACAGATGCAACATTTAAAAGTCCGGTCAAGTTAATAGTAAAACCATGTGTTGATTTTATGTGTAATTTAAACGAAACAATTTTTGGTGAGCATGTTGCAGGTAAGGTGATCCTTCTTCTTATTTCACTTTCTATTGTTTTTCTTTCACTTTTTTTTCTTGTAAAAGTAATGAAATCGCTTGTCCTTCAAAAAACAGAAGTAGTTTTCCATAATATTGTAGGGAAACACGTACTTCTTGGCATGTTTATATGGATGGCTTTTACTGCACTCATCCAATCAAGCTCAGTATCCGTCTCTATTCTTGTGCCTCTTGTTGCAGCAGGTATCATTACGCTTGATGAAGCTTTTCCTTTAACATTAGGCGCAGATGTGGGTACAACAATAACAGCAATATTGGCTTCTCTTTCAGGTGACTCTGTGGGGGGGCTTACGATCGCTATTGTGCATCTTCTTTTTAATGTTACGGGAATACTGCTCATTTACCCATGTAAGTATACAAGAGCGGTCCCGCTATACCTTGCAAGAAAAATGGGAAAACTGGCGGCACGCTCAAGAATGTATCCAATAGGATTTATAATATGTGTTTATTTTGTACTACCGGGAATATTAATATTTATTTTTAAATAAAAAGTATGATTAGATGATAAAAGGGGTGATAATCATGTTTGAAAACTTGTTGGATTTTTGGAAAGGAAAAGATTTTTTAAATGAGGTTTTAAAAGAATTCGGCGGAATGATCGATATGACACATTCCATGTATGATGCTGCGATAAAATCACTTTTGGAATTCAAAAAAGATGAAGAAGCCAAACAGATGATATATTCATATGATAGAAAAGTTAATGAAGCAGAAAAAAATATACGCCGCCGCGTTATAGAACATCTTACAATAAACCCGTCAGTAGATACTCCTACTTGTCTTATACTTATGAGTGTTGTTAAAGATGTTGAGCGAATTGGTGACTATGACAAAAATCTTTATGAGGCAGCAGAACTTCTACAAGAACCACTTCCTGAAGAATTAAAGGAAAAATATTTGAATCATCTTGTTGAAAGAGGTAATGAACAGTTTGAATTTACTAAAAAAGCTTTTATAAAATCAGATAGAACACTTGCGGAAAAGGTAATGAAAATGGAAGGATACATTATTCACCATGCTGATAGCTATATAAAGGAGCTTTCTCAATCAGATCTTGATGTGAATACAACGGTATCTTTAGTGCTAAGTGTGCGTTATCTTAAAAGAATTGCTGCTCATCTTGCCAATACAGCATCATCTGTTATTATGCCTGTAAGCGACATTGATTTTTATTATAAAAAGAAAAAAGATAAGGATAAATAATCAGATTAAATGAAAAAATGGTGTGAATGCAAAATTGAAGTTAAAAAGGGAAACCAAAAGATATTAGAAAACTTTTTAAGTAATTATCAGTTTTGTTCTTATTCTGTTTATCAAAAAAGCTTTTCCAGAAAAGCTGAAATAAGGGCATTTATTCCTTTTTCAAAAAGAAAGAAGTTTTTGCAAGAACTCTATAGTGCAATAGAACTCATACCTATTATTTCAAAAGATCCCAGCACTCCTACTATACACGTCAGTTTTAAGAAAAATGATGAATATACTGATGAATGGAAAAGGTATTTTAAACCTTTAAAAATAGGGCGATTTGTAATTAAACCAACATGGGAAGAATGGAAAGCAAAAAAAGGTGAGCTGGTCTTAGAAATGGATCCCGGCATGGCCTTTGGAACGGGACAGCATTTTACCACATGTTATTGTATTAAATTACTGCAGAAGTACTCATTAAAAGGGCTGGATTTTATTGATGTGGGATGCGGAAGCGGGATATTAAGTATAGTTGCAGAAAAGTTAAAAGCAAAGACTATTACAGGTTTAGATATTTCAAGAAGTGCTGTTAATACTTCAAAGGAAAATTTCAAAAAGAACTGTACTTCAAAAAATGCTGAATTTAAATGCATGAGACTTGAAAGGATGTCTTTAGAAAAGGATTTTGACCTGGTTGTTGCAAACCTAACAGATACTGTTATTGTAAATAATGCTTTTATTCTTAAATCACTGGTAAGAAATAACGGAATATTAATACTTACCGGTATAAGGTTTAAAAAAATGAGTACAGTCATCTCACTGTTTAAGGATCTTCAAATTCTTGATTCCTCAAATGATTCAATACTTGAGTGGGGTGGTTGTGCATTTAGAAAAACAGCCAAATAAATATATTTTCTTATACTTTTAATATATAATCTCTTTTTATAAACATCGTAAGATTTATATTTAAGATAAATAAAAATAATGAAAATTTGACAGCTTTATATCTATAAAGGGAGTTAAAAGATGAGTGAAGGAGCCAAAAGTAAAGTAGGGCGTAAATGGGTAACAGTTCATAAAGACATGTCGCATGACGGGCTTAAGACATCACTTCTTAATAACCGCGTCTGTACATTAGCAAAAGACCATCATACTGCTACTTCATATGATAATTATCTTGCCCTTGCTATAGCAATAAGAGACAGGCTTGTCGAGAGATGGATACTTACACAGCAGACATATCACAAGAGCAATCTTAAACGTGTCTATTATCTTTCTATGGAATTCCTGATAGGAAGACTTATGGGAAACAATCTAATAAATCTTGGATTAACTGATGCAACTGAAAAGGCACTTAATGACCTTGGGCTTGATCTTGATGTTATGCGTGAGCAGGAAACTGATGCCGGTCTCGGGAATGGCGGTTTAGGGCGGCTTGCTGCATGTTTTCTTGATTCAATGGCAACTTTAGGTATTCCGGCACACGGTTATGGCATAAGATATGATTATGGCATTTTTCATCAGAGAATAGTAAACGGCTATCAGGTAGAACTTCCGGACGAGTGGTTAAGATTGGGCAACCCATGGGAATTTGCGCGTTATGAGTATAAGGTAAGAGTAAAACTTTATGGACATACTCATATGTCGCGTGATAAAAATGGGAAACTGATGGTAAGTTGGATCGATACAGAAGATGTTCTAGCGCTTCCTTATGATATTCCTATTCCGGGTTATGGCAATGATATTGTAAATACGCTCAGGCTTTGGTCTGCCCAAAGTACAGAAGAGTTTGATTTTGATTATTTTAACCATGGAGATTACGAACAGGCTGTCTATCAAAAAGTGCTATCTGAAAACATATCAAAGGTATTGTATCCGAATGATGCTCTTAGTCAGGGAAGAGAACTTCGCTTAAAACAGGAATATTTTTTTACTGCCGCAAGTATTAGTGATATATTAAGGCGATATAAATCAGAAAATACTGATTTTCATAAATTGCCGGATCAGGTAGCAATTCAACTTAATGATACACACCCTTCACTTGCAATACCTGAGCTTATGAGGCTTCTTATGGATGAAGAAGGTCTTGATTGGGATGAAGCATGGGATATTACGATAAATTGTTTTGCCTATACTAACCATACTGTTATGCCGGAAGCTCTTGAAAAATGGTCTGTAAAGCTTTTTGAAAATCTTCTTCCCCGTCACTTACAAATAATTTTTGAGATAAACCAGCGTTTTTTACGTGATGCAGCTAACAGGTTTCCTGGAGATAACGAACGCTTGAAGAATATGTCGATCATTGAGGAGGGCAGTCCTAAAAAAGTACGTATGTCTTATCTTTCAATAGTAGGAAGCCATTCTGTAAATGGTGTTTCTGCGCTTCATAGTGAGCTTATTAAAGCACGTCTTTTCCATGATTTTTACGAGCTTTATCCCGAAAAATTCAATAACAAGACAAACGGTATTACTCAAAGAAGATGGCTTTTAAAAGCAAATACAAGACTTTCTGATCTTATTGGAGGAGTCATAGGTGATTCATGGATAATAGACCTTTATGAGATGAAAAGACTTCTTCAATACAAAGAAGATGCTTCTTTTGCTAAAAAATGGCGTGAAGTAAAAAAGGCAAACAAAGAATTTCTTGCGGATCATATTAAAGAAAAAATGGGAATACAAATAGATCCTGAATCTATCTTTGATGTTCAGATAAAAAGGATACATGAATATAAGCGGCAGATCATGTTTTGTCTTTACATAATTTCAGAGTATTTAAAGATAAAGAAGGAACCTAATAAAGATGTTGTACCGCGCACGTTTATATTTGGAGGAAAAGCTGCTCCCGGCTACAAAATGGCTAAACTTTCCATAAAGTTCATTAACAGTATTGCAGAAGTAATAAACAAAGATAAAATGATAAAGAATAAAATAAAGGTAGTCTTTCTCGAGAACTATTGTGTATCTCTCGCGGAAAAGATCTTTCCTGCAAGTGACCTTTCAGAGCAGATATCAACTTCTGGTACTGAAGCATCAGGAACAGGCTGCATGAAATTTATGATAAATGGAGCCCTTACAATTGGAACTCTTGATGGTGCAAACATAGAGATGGCAGAAGAGGTAGGTAAGGAAAATATGTTTATTTTCGGGCTTACAACTGAGGAGATAGAAGACCTTAATAATAAAGGTTATAATTCTCAGGATTATATAGAAAACTCACCAATGCTTAAAAACATAATAAATCTGATAAAGACGAATTTCTTTTCTCCTGTAGAGCCCGGCCTATTTGATCCTATTATCGATAAACTTATGAATGATGACCGTTATTTTATGTGTGCTGATTTTGATTCTTACTGTGAAATGCAGCAAAAAGTATCACTTCTTTTTAAAGATCAGGATGAATGGACAAAAAGATCGATCATTAATGTTGCAAAATCCGGTAAGTTCTCAAGCGACAGAACCATAAAGGAATATGCGCAAGATATCTGGGGCGTTGGTTATATGGAGTATAAATAAGATAGATGCAAGAAAAAGCAAAAAGCAATTTTGCCACAGAGAACACAGAGAGAAAACACAGAGGGGTTGGGGGAAGAACACAAAGAAAAAAATGTAGTAGGGGCAGATTCCAAATCTGCCCGCTGTAAAACGTATGTAGGGACAGGGCTTGCCCCTGTCCGTGTGAAAGTAAAAAGTGAGTAGGGGCGTCGACAAGCCTTCGCCCGTGTAAAAGAATTTGAAATTTAAAATGTGAAAATTTGAAATTATGGTGCGCGGACCGCATCCCATGAACGCATGACTCACAACGCACAACTGCTTTTATTTCCCCTGCCTTTGTAAAATTAATGAATATGTGTGGTCTTATTACATAGTGAGCTATGATTCATATTATTGTTTTCTGTTAAGTTAGGTTTTATTTCTTTTGGAAGAGTGAAATGAAATGATGAACCTTTGTTTTTTCTTCTTCTTACCCATATTTTCCCATCATGGAGTTCTACAAATTTTTTTGTAATTGCAAGACCTAAACCATCACCGGGGATTTTCCCTGAAACATCTATTCTATGAAAGGGTTCAAAGATTAAATCATAATGTTCTTTGGGAATTCCAAGAGCTTCATCTTTTACAGAAATTTCAACAAAGCTGCACTTTTTAGTAGTTTTACAAAAGGGGCTTTTTCCTGTTCTTGATAGTGCTTCTATGATAATTTTGCTTTTCGGAGGTGAATATTTTATTGCATTACTGATAAGGTTTGTCATAATTTGCTGCAGACGTAAACTGTCTGCATAAACATGAATGTTATCATCTATCTTTGTATCAATTGTAATTTTTTTATCAGTGACAGATATGTTTTTAAGGATTTCCATTTCAGAGATCAATTTTAGCAAAGGCAGTCTTTCTTTTTTTAGTGTAATTTTCCTGCCTTCTATTTTTGACATATCCAAAATATTATTGATTACTTTAATAAGATATTCTGCGGAATGGACAATTTTTTCTGAGATTATGGGTAGCTTATCCAGAGATTTATTGAGTTTTATGATGCGTTGAATGGTTTCTGCAAAACCAAGTATACTTGTCAGTGGAGTTCTAAATTCATGACCGATCATATTAATGAAATCCGCTTTAAGGCGGTTGCTTTCTTCTACGGCATGTTTTTGTGATTTTAATTCTTCTAATTCGTGTCTGTAAAGAGCTAGTTCAATAGTGCTGTGCAATATGTTTATATTAAAAGGTTTAATAATGTAGCCAAAGGGCTCACTTTTTTTAACACGCTGCAGGGTGTTAATATCTGAGTAGGCGGACAGATAAATGACTGGTATCCTGTATCTTTTTTGTATCTTTTCAGCCGTTTGGATGCCGTCCATTTGCCCTTTTAGCATGATATCCATTAAGATCAGGTCAGGCGTTGTCTTCTGTAGTATATTTAAGGCTTCTTCTCCTGAATTAACAGATGAAAGAACATGATAATTAAGGATATTTAGTTGTTTTTCGATATCTTTTATAACGAGTATTTCATCTTCCACAATAAGAATTTTTTTCTTATCTTTTTTTTCAATTTTCTTTAAAAAATTAATATTATTTAATATAATTCCAAATTCTAGATTTTGTTTTTTAGTAATGACAAATTTTCCCTGTAGCTCTTCAATAAGTGTACTGGTCAGGGCAAAAGTGACAGTTTCTGTATTATAAAGAGCAGGATTTGTTAGAAAACGGATCCCTGATACTTGTATATTTATCGTCAAACATCCATTCTTTTTAATATGGAGTTGAAGAGAGATCTTTTTTTTATCTTTTGTTTGTTTAATGTTTTTTGCTGTTTGTAAAGAAGTATGTGTGAAAAAATGTGAAGTAAATTCTAAAAGAATAAATCCAATACAAAGGGCAGTATTAAAATCAATAAAGATATTATCAACATCTTTTATAAAAGATATATCATTCGGTGTTTTTTTATGCATTTGGTATAAATTATTAATAATTAAATCTATATATTGACAGAGTTCCAGTTCTAAAAAACATTCATTTTGCTGCATTTCCCTGTGTATGAAACCAATGGATTTTATTAGATTGTTGCTGTTTTTCAGAATCTCTAAATAAATATTTTTCTGATGACAGGAAAAAGAATCATCTATTAGTCCCAAAATGAATTGCAGGTTATTTTTGGCTTTATGATTGATTTGTTCAGTTGATGTTTGAATGTTCATCTTTTTAACTATTGTACTTATCATGGTTCATATTAGAAGAACATTGATCTTTCCCTGTAGGGAACCAGAAAGAAAAGATGCTTCCTTTGCCGATATTACTTTGTACAGTCATTTTCCCTTTGGCTTTTTTAATGATTTCATTGACTGTATATAAACCAATACCTGTTCCTTTTTTTTTTGCTTTTGTTGTAAATGAAAGATTAAAAATTTTATCTAAATTATCCGGATGAATACCAGAGCCGGTATCCTGAAACCTGGAAATAATAAAATGGTTATCACGTTCTATTAATATTTTTAATGTTCCTTCTTTTTCCATAGCATCAATGGCATTAAGTATAATATTCAAGCATATCTGAGAATACTGTCCTGGGTCTCCAAATATCTGACACATATTATTTGTGCTTATATTAATTTGGATTTTCTTTTGATTTAATGTTTTTTGTAATATTTTTATAGTGTTCTGAAGAATAGAAAGTGGTGAAAAGAACTCTTGTTGACTTTTCTTGTTTAATGTAAAATTTCTCAGGCTTTCTATGAAATATTTCATCATATCTATAGCTTTTTTCTCTGCTTCTAAATATTTTTTTACCTCTTCCATACTGTCACTCATTCCAGCCAGTTGGTTATTTCCTTTTACGCAGCTCAAAAGGTTAGAAAGGTCATGTCCAATACTGCCAACCATTTTTCCCATAACTTCAAAGGGAGCAACCTCAAGAAATTTCAGGTTTTTTTCCTGAATTATCTGTTCCTGGTAAGAGATAACGCTTTCCAGAGATTTTTTTTCTTCCTTAATATGAATTATCTTTTTGACTCTGCTAATGAGTTCCTCTACATGAAATGGTTTACGTAAATAATCAAGGGCACCTTGATTAAATCCATTGATAACATCTTTTATCCCGGTTTTTGCTGTTAGAATAATGATCGGGATGTTTTTTGTTGTTTCATTTTCTTTAAGAAGCCGGCAGGCTTCCCATCCATCCATAACCGGCATCATGATATCCAGGATTATGATGTCAGGCTTAAGCCGGCATGCACTGTCAAATCCTTCTCTGCCGTTCATGGCAGAGGATAATTGGAAGCCCTCCATCTCCAGATTAGTCGTGACAAGATCAATATTGTCTTCCTGATCATCTACCACAAGAATTTTGCTGATTCTATTATTTTCTGTTTGCATCATGATTAAAGATAACTCCAGAAGTGTTCATAGCCGTTCAATTGTTTGTTTGATAGATCTTTATGCCTTTCAAAACCTTTTCCATACAGGATTTTATTTGCTCTAGATCAATGGGTTTATAGATGAGACATTCCGGACAGATCTCATCTTCAATACTTGAATAATAGGCTTCATCCGTAAAGTTGCCTGTGAGAATAATAAGTTTCTGAGCGGGTTTAGATTTTTTGATAATTTTGCAGACTTCAGAACCATTATAGCCCGGCATGTTATAATCCAGAAAAATAATATCATAATTAGATTTATTAAACTCATCCAGGGCAATGTTACCATCTTTGGCCGTGGTGACAGAATGTCCTTCTTTTTCAAAATAATTCTTTAATATTTCCAGTTCCATTTCTTCATCGTCAACAACCAGAATATTCAATTTATTCATCTTCTTATCCCCCGTTAATATTATTGATCTCTTATATATTTTTGTCTCCCATTTTAAAGATCATCCACTTTTGCATAAGCGAAAGTAGCTTCTGTCTTTCATGGCAGCGAAGTGAGTTAAATTATCCTTTTGAATTGCATTAAAAACTTTCTTAAGCTTTTGTGAATTAAGTGGTTTATATAAATATACATGCGGATATACTCTATGGCTAAAACACAGATCAAATGCTTTATAAGAATATTTTCCTATGAGCAATATTATCTTTGTTTTTCTCGGAAGATTTTTTAGTGCATTCCAAATATTATGGATCTCATGTTCAGAAGCAATTATGTCAATAATAATAATATTACATTGATTATTTTCAAGATGGTTTAAGGCCTTTATTGAATTTTCGTAATTATTTACACAGCAATTTTCATTAACAAAAAATGTTTCTAATTCTTTTAAAGTTGTTTCATCGCTATTGATGATAAGGACATTATATTTGTTTTGCTTTTTCATTTTCATTTGGAAAAAGAATGATCAGTGCTTTTTCCTATCCCCTTTGATAAATCACTAAAATATTATTAGCATAATATATGCCAGATTATTTGGATTGATGATGTGAAAACTTAGATCGATCTTGTTAAGATATGTTTTTAAAATGAAGGAAGTGTTATTGTGAAAATTGAACCTTTATTGTTGCCTTGAGAACATACTTGCATTGTTCCGCGATGCTGTTCAATTATACCTTTTGAAACGGCAAGTCCAATACCTAGCCCGCGTTTTTTTGTTGTAAAGAATGGAGTAAAAATGTTTTTAATAATGTGTTCCGGAATACCAGTTCCATTATCTTCAATAGATATCAAAAAAGACTTTTCTTGCAGAGTTTCCTTTTCAGATATATTTAATGTGATTATTCCGCCATCAGGCATGGCTTCCATGGAATTTTTTATTAGATTAATAAAAACAGATTTTATCTTGTCTTCATCTGCTATAATAGAGGCATCTTTTGCTTGAGAAGTCTTTATTAACTGAATTTTAGAATCAAGAAGTTCTTTTTCAAAAAGATCGATAGCTTCGTCTACAGATTTATCCAGATCAAACTTATTTTTTATTAACTCTTTTCCAAGTGATAAGCTTGAAAGGTCTTTAAGCATGCGTTCAAGTCTGAGAAGTTCTTTAGGCACTGCTTTTGCGAACTTATTTTTTATCTTTGCATCATCCGGATAAGAAATTATGAGATCTGCAAAATTTTTAATTGCAGAAATAGGGTTTTTGAGCTCATGTGATATACCTACAGCAGATTCTCCTACAACAGCAAGTTTTTCTCTTGCAGATGCTTCCATTACTTTTTTGTTCATATCATAAAAGGAACGGTAAAGTACTCCTATCTCATCGAGTCTTTTTTCTATAACAGGTTCATTCTGTATTTTATCTGTTCCAATCAGAACAGTTTTTTTAACTAATTTTAGAATAGGTGCAGAGAATCTCTTTGATAGCCATCTAATTATGAGAAGAGCAAGTACTAAAATTATTACAGAGGACAGTAATATAAGAATATTTATTTTTTTCAGATTTTTCAGTATTGGTGTTATATCCTGCTGATAAACAAGATAAAAGGGAATATTATAGATCTTTGCTGTTGATAAAAGATATTTCTTATTATCTTCCAGAGAAAGCATTACAGGTTCGTTTATTGCCGAAAAAGATGATCTTACGATATTTTTAGCTGTTATGCTTTCATTTCTCATTACAAATTCTTTGTTTCTATACGAGCACAATATTCCGTTTTGGCTGATTATGAAATAATTTATATGTTCATTTTGGCTGATACTATCAAGGTAACTCCATATTCCCTGCATATTTACTTCGGCATAAAGGATCTCATTAACCTTTCCTTTATGAAAAATAGGAAGTGTGATAATAATAAAAGGGTAATGGTCCTTTGTAATGGATATAGATGAAATAAAATGTTTTCCGCTAGTTGATGTTTTGAAAAAATCCGTTTTCTTTATATTGGACAACTTCATATTTGGTTCACTTGAAACATATTCTTTACCGTCTAAACCTATGATTGAAAGGTAATTAAAAGCTTCTTCATCTATACTTATACGTACTAGAAGCGCTTCTTTATCTGTTATTATTGGTTCTGAGGTCTCAATGAATTTTTTTAATGCTATTAGTATCTTTTCCTGTGTTGTTATGATGGAACCTGCGTTATAAGCCGTTTGCTCAGCATTTTGCTTTGCAATAACATAGTTTGCTCTTTTTAAATGGTCTTTTAATCCCCACCAGATAATTAAAGCCTGAATAACTATTAGTACCGAAAATATAAGAGAAAAGATTAAGATTAGCTGACGCGATAAGGAAGACTTAATAAGTCGTACTAATTTTGAAAACAAAGAAACGGGTCCTGAATTATAAGAATTATCAGAAGACAGTGATTTTAGAAGTTTTTTTATTGTTTTCATGTGTATAAAGGGTATAAAGGTCGTTGTATTCTCCTTTTTTTGCCAGTAATTCATTATGATGGCCGTATTCAGCAACAGCACCTTTTTTTAGTAAGAATATTTTATCAACAAATGGGGCTGTTGACAACTGGTGAGTAATACCTATAAAGGTTTTTTCTTTAGGAAGATTCTTTAAAAAACTATACAAAAAACTTGAACATGCTGTATCCTGACTGGAAAAAGCTTCATCAAAGATATAAAGGGGTGTTTTTTTAAATAATCCTCTAATTACTGCAACTCTTTGTCGTTCACCTGTGGAAAGGTTGCTTCCTTGAGAAGATATTACAGGTTTTCTTAAAAAAGGTTTATCCATACGGAATTGCTTCAAAAGATGTTTAAAATCTGAAGAAGATAATTTATTAGTTGGATCAATATTTTCTCTAAAACTGCCTGAAAAGGTGTGCTTATCCTGTTCTATTACAGAAAAAATAGCGGATAATCCTTCAGAGCTCCAATCAGTAATGTTTTTTCCAAGTATAAAGATATCTCCTGAATCAGGGGTAAAAAGCTTTGTGAAAAGTTTAATAAGAGTTGATTTTCCTGACCCGTTTAATCCTATGATAAGTATCTTTTCTCCCTTTTTAATTTCCATATTTACATTATTAACAGCTTTTTTACCGTTATATGAAAATGAAAGGTTGGTTGTTTCAATGGCAAGGTCTTTTTTATGAGAAAAATGTTTAGCTCTAGAAACGCGAAATGCTTTCTTGGGCTTTTTTGCTTTTTGCATTTCATCTCTAAATGTCTCTATTCTTTCCAGTACAGCAGTTCCTTTTTGAATACTTCTAAATGAGATAAAAACAGACATTAGCGGTTGAAATAATCCCTGAAGGATAATATAAAAAGCAAGAAGGTCACCTGTAGTCAATTTTCCGGAAATTGCCAGAAATGCACTATATGCAAGAGTGATAACAAACGAAAGAGTAAAACAAAAATATGCAAGTGCTGAAAAAGTACTTTGCTTTACTTTTTGTTGTAATAAACTGCGGCATAGAGCATTGTTGAGCCGTTTCTGTCTTTTTAAAAAAATATTTTCAAGAAGATTAAGCCTGATCGTAGAAAGCATATCGGTAGATTCTATGAAAAAAGCGTTAAGTTTTGCTGTAGCTTTGCGGGTTTTTATGGTGTTTGATTTAATAGATCTATGAAGTTTAACAAAAAAGTAAAGAAAAACAGGTACTGTTGCAAAAGAGATCAAAGCTAGCTGAAAATGTATGAATAAAAGGGCAAAAAGAAAGATCAGTGTCATTATTAAAGACGAAAAAAAAAGAAAAATTCCATTCTGGAACATATCGTCAAGTAATTGAACATCGCCTAAAAGTATGGATGATAATTTTCCTGCACCTTTTTTTGTAGTAAAATTAATATCAGAATTCAATTCTTCTTCAAATAATTGCCGGCGTATATCTGTTAATATCTGATTTGATAATCTTGCGGAGATCTTCTCCTGCAAAATAGTTGCAATGGCTTTAACTGCAAAGACAAGAGCCATGAATAATAAAAAATATAACAATAAACTTACTTCTTTTTCAGGAACGATGTAGTTAAAAAGAAACCTTACTCCAAAAGGAAAAACAATAAATGTAATAGAAGATATGAAAATAAGTACAAATATAAGAAGAGTCTGCTTCCAATTCTTATTAAAAATAGAAAAAATACTAAATACTTGATGCATATTCTTCCTTTAAGTCGTTCGTGAGTGATTTTTCGATAAAAGTTTTCTGGCAATCTATTGCAGGAAAATGTCCTTCTTTGACGTAGGAGGAGTAATAACATCCTCCAGAGCAAATAGGTAAGTAAACGCAAGGGTAGCATTCTTTCCAGAGATCACTTGTTATAATTTCTTTATTTTTATCGTTAAGGTGGATTTCTTTGACATTTCCAACAGAGAATTCTTTATGTCCTATGGTTGCAGGACATTTATAAATGCAGCCATCCGGTGTCATTGTAATATTAGTATCGTTTATTTTAAAAGGGCACGTCTGCATGCTTATGTTTTTTCGGCTGTCTTTAAAGCCGTGTTTTTTGTAAAATTTTTTTATATCCAGGTATATTTGGTTTAATTCTACATCATTGTTAACTTCGCATAAACCGTGTTCAGATCTGCAACTGCTTGCAAGAGTTTTAATTACCGGAGTGAATGAAAGAGAATGGATCTTTTCCTTAATATCACTTTTTGAAAGATATTCAATAAGTTCATAAAATCCGGTTGATGTTTCTTTTGTGTAATTCCCGCTGATAAGTACTTTTACTCCGCTTGTATTTGAACGGATATTGTTCACTATTGTTTGGAATGTCGGCATATTGCCTTTTAAAGGACGTGTTTTATTATGCCATGTCTTACTTCCGTCAAGAGTTATACGGTAAAAATCAAGTCCATATGTTTTCCAATAATCAGAGTCCTGTTTTTTTATTAAATATCCGTTTGTAACAATACCAAATTTGAAAGTGATCCCTTTATGTTTACAAAATGAGTATATTCTAGGAGAGATATTGTCAATTATCTCCTTGTTAAGAAGAGGCTCACCTCCATAAAAAAATATATTGATACTTTTTGCATTAATGTCTATTGCCTTAGTAAAGAGCCATTTACATATATTGTTCATTGTTTTTTTTGTCATATTTTCAGGCTTGTTCGTAGCAGATCCTTCAAAACAATACGGGCATGCAAAATTACAGTTATAAGTTGTCAGGATCGTTGCTGTAATGTTTTTTTGTTTGTAGCAGATCTCATGAAACCATGATTCAAGAATATCTTTTTCACAAATGTCATCTTTAATGCAAAAACCTTCTTCAAGAAGTTCGCTGAATTTATTTTCATCTAGATCAATGACTTTTCCTGAATTATTTTGCAGGATATCCGCAAGTTCTTTTTCAAAAACCGCAATTGCCTGTGTGCGGGTATTAAGAATAAGTACCTGTCCTTTTTCAGGATGATCATTAATAAAAAAATTAAAATAAGATGCTTTCATAGTTAGTAAATATTAAGAGTTTTCGTTAAAAGTAATGGTACAGCCGGAAAGTTAAAAAACTTTTCCGGCTGTATGAGAGACAAATATTTTATGTTTGCCTAATTATGGTTCAGGGAAAAAGTTCACAGGGCCTTGTTTACAACAGGGGCCTGCAGCGCATTTAAGAGCGCTTTTAACGCCTTTTTTTATGACCTTTAGCTTCATACCTACCTCCTTTATTTATGTGTATCTTGGTCAAGTTACCTATTGTAAAGTATGAAGCAATAGATATGCCAGAAAGGTCAAGGCGGTCATTAAAAGCATAAATGTGTGACGGAAATAGCAGAAAAAGGGAGGTTTTTTCATCATTAATTATATTTTGTAATTTATTAAAAAGTACTTTTTTTTCATCAATATCTACAGTTTTTATTGCATCTAAATAAGTATTTGTATATTCATCTGATCTATCCAGAGAAAAAAAACTATTATCAATATCTTTAAGCCAGTAGATGAAAGGAAGCTGTGTTGTAACAGATGGTTTCGAGGCAATAAATGAAATGGGAGTTTTTGATCTTGTCTTGATCTCAATGATTTCTTCATAGTTTTTGTTATTTATTATATTTACCAGAACACCTATTTTATATAATTGAAGCTTAATGATCTTTGCGATCAAGTCCTCATTAATACAGTAGTTAAATGTATAAAGATCTAAAATAAAAGGCGTGCCGTTCTTTTCTAAGATCTTATCATTATCTTTAAAACCTTCGTTATGTAAAATAGTTATGGCTTTTTTAGGATCATATGCTCTTTTTTTAAGAGCAGTGTTAAAATATGGTGAGTTAACAGGTAATGGACTGAACATTTCATCAGCATTTATGAAAGGATCTGTATTTATGATCTCGCGTCTGTCTATAGACATATCAATTGCAGAGCGCACATTTTTATTATTTAAAAAAGGATTTTCTTTATCTAAAACCATAATGTAATAGTTGACACTGTTTGTTTTTAAAAGACTGCACCATGGAGTTTCTTTTACTATTTTTTGTTGTTTATTAGAAAGTCTTCTATAAAGATCTATTTCTTTTCTCATAAAACCTGACCATTTAGCTTCATTATTAGGATAATATTTAAAATAAATATATTTTGCCTTTCCCTTGTTTTTGTAATAGTTTTCATTCCTTTTTAATAAAATGTTCTCGTTTTTGTCAATATGTGAAAAAATATAATGGCCTGATCCTACGGGATTTAAACCAAAATCTGAATCTTTTTTATTTGTTCCCAGATGTGCAGGAACAATGGACACATTAAAATAAAATTGAGGAGAAAAAACAGTTCTATTAAAATAAAATTTAATTGTAGTTTTATTAAGTATCTCGATTCTGTTTATAAAAGAATAATATGTATTTTGAAAAAGTAACATATTTTCATATGTCCATTTAACATCTTTAACAGTTAAAGGATTACCATCGTGGAAAAAAATATTGTTTTTAAGCTTAAATGTAATAGACTTATTATCATCTGATATGATCCATTCTTCTGCAACATCTCCAATAGCTTCAGCTTTTTCATTAAAATCAATTAGTGAAGAAAAAATGAAGGGAAATAATAAATAATTATCAGATGTTGGGGTGAAAATCGGATTTAAACCCAGTTTTTTGCTGAATGTACCACCAATATAGATGGTTTTTGAAGGATCGAGATCTTTATTACTTTTACTTAAAGGAGATACTAATGAATACAAGATTAAAACAAATAAGATCGATAAAATTAAATAGATTATTTTTTTTTTAAATTTATTGAACATTTTTATGTCAAAAAAAACATGCACAAAATGCACACTTTTTTGTGCATGGATGCACGGGTTATTGTGCAGTGATTAAAGCCTTCAAATATAAATGTCATAAGCTTTACAATAAGTCATTCTTATTCATATTTACGTTTTTAAAATTTCCAGCTAAAACCGGCTTCGTAACTTCTTTCAGGGTTAGGTAGTACATCTATCCAATATTGTTCTTCATCAAAAATATTGTAAATAGAAGCGTAGAAAGTTAAGTTTTCTGATAGCTTCTTTGTGACTTTCATATTAAAAATAAAATTTCTGTCATTTGCATTATATATTTCAGGCATATCCCACCAGATATAATTACCTGTTATGTTTATAATAAGATCTTCAATTTCTTTTATGTTTAAACTTAATGTGTATTTAAGGCGCCCCTGTCCTTCAACTGATTCATCATCATTACTTTCATTTATAATATCATTAAAACTTACTCCTGCTCGAAGTACTGTTTTTTCAAAGATGCTCCATAAGACATTTGCTTCTATACCCTGTCTTTTTACAGAATCATGATTTTTGTAAAAATAAAGATTATCACTATCAAGTGTAAGTAAAATTCCGTCATCAAGTTTTTGTAAATATGGACTTAACTGAAATAAGAAATTCTTTCCTAGTTGTTTTTCTAAAGCAATTCTTAAAGTAACAGCTGTTTCAGCATTAAGGTTTTCATTGCTTTTCATTAACCTGTCAGGTGAATCCATATAACGGTAAGTAAGCGGAGGAGCATTAAAATCGCGGGATAATGAAGCGCGAATATTCCCCACTGATAGATCTTTTAAACTAATACCTGCGCCAAAAGAAAACTCACTATCAAAAGCCGAATTTCCATCAAATCTTATATATCCGTTTGCTGAACATTTTTCTGAAAAAGGATGTTCTCCGTTAAATGATAAATAATAGTTTGTTACATCTTCCTTTTTAGAAAGACTGTTTGAATCAAATTCGGATTTATCAATGTTTGCTTCAAAAGAAAACAGGTTTTCACTCTTTTTAAAATTTATAAGTGTTTTAAATCCTATACGGTTCTCTTCTGATGGTTCAGTTAAGTAAGGATCTTGGGGTTTACCTTCCAAAAGATAATACCGTCTTTCAAAATCATAATCCAGCCCATTAAGAAAAAAAGTTGCCTCAAGATCTTCAGAAGCAGGTTTATACTGCATTTTAAATCCGGCATAAAATGTTCTTGAATCTGATTCTAGCCTTCTAAAAAAACGGGGTTGTTCATATTCTCCAAGATCAGCATTTAGATAACCTGAAATAAGCTTAAGAGAAAGAATATCATTTATCTGGTAATTACCATTTAGTGTTAAATTTGTTCTTCTTGATTCTCCCCCCGGCATATAACCCTTTGTCTCAATAAATTCCGGTATAAAGCGAAGACTTGCTTTTTCAGAATAAATAGTTGTATCAAAAGAAGCCATATATGTTTGAAAACTGCCTATAGATGAATTTACTTGAAAAACCGGACTGTCTTTTTGAGGCTCTTTAGTCTTTAAGTATATAACACCTCCAAGTGATGAACCCCAAAGAGGAGAAAGAGGGCCCTTTGAAATTTCTATTTCAGAGATATTATTAGAACTGAAAGGTGCTATATCAGCAGTTCCATCAAGCTGTGTGTTTAACTCAATCCCATCAACAAGTATTTTGGTGTGTGATACTTCTGCTCCAAGAATTGATGGTAAAGTTGGCTGAGTGAAATCTCCTCCCTGAGATATAAAAATAGAAGGAAGATTTTGCAAAGCCTCAGGAACATTATGAGCAGGCATATTTGTTAGATCTTCCTGTCCTATAAGCTCGATATCAAAAGGTATATTTTCAGCAGTTGATGAACTTTTTGTGATCTCATATTTAATGTTTTTTTTCTGTTCCAGATAGTTAAAAGGTTTTTGCCAGAAGTTGTTTTGAATAATAATTGTTGGACTTTTAAAGTGAAAAGAGTTTTCTTCATCTGAGTAAAGATGTGAATTTATCGATAACAATAAATAAAAGCAGGTAAAGATAAATAAATAAAATATTTTTTTCATGTTGTTTCCTTTAGTATGTTGAATTTTTTTATTTTATAAAGCAATGTGTTCCTATGTATTCCAAGTGAATTCGCAGTTTTGATCTTATTCCACCGGTACTCTTTGAGTCTTTTTATGAGGAAGTCTTTTTCATAAGAATCCAGCTCTTTTTTAGTTTCTTTCATGTTTGGCGATTTATTTTGCTCATATTTTTTAATTATTGATATATCAAGAGGCAGATCTTCCAGTGTAATAGATTTATTTTCTGTAAGAACAATAGAACGTTCTATAATGTTTTTAAGTTCTCTTACATTTCCTGGCCAATGATAATTCTTAAGAGCTTTAAGAGCTTCATCAGAAAAACCTAAAATGTCTTTTTGAAATTGTCTGCTGTACATCTTAAGAAAAAAGATTGCAAGAGGTTCTATGTCTTCCGGCCTTTTTGCTAAAGGCGGGATATTTATTCTTAAAACATTGAACCTGTAAAAAAGATCTTCTCTAAATGTTCCTTTTTTGACTTCTTCTTCAATATCAGTATTAGTCGCTGCAATTATCCGTACATCGACTTTTATTGGAACGGTGCTTCCTACTCTGTAAAAGGTTTTATCCTGTAAAACTCTTAGAAGTTTTATCTGCATTGCTGTGTTCATGGTACTTATCTCATCAAGAAAAATAGTACCTCCATTTGCGAACTCAAATTTGCCTATTTTTCTTTCATGTGCACCTGTAAAAGAGCCTTTTTCATGACCAAAAAGTTCACTATCAATTGTGCCTTCAGGAATAGCACCACAGTTTACAGCAATATATTTTGCATGTTTACGATGAGATAAACTATGTATGATTTTTGGAATAACTTCTTTACCAACACCACTTTCCCCGGTTACTAAAACCGAGATATCTGTTGGAGCAACTCTTATTGCTTTTTGTAATGCAATATTTAATTGGTTATTATTTCCAATGATGCTAAAACGTTGTTTTATTGTTTGAAGTGAGTCCAATGTTTGAGTTTTAATTCGGAAATTCCGAGTTTATTTATCTAATATTTTTAACTAAGTTTTTTATTTTTGCTAACAGCCTACAGCTATTTCCTTGTCCCAAGTAAAGTAGCAGAAGTGCAATCGTCAATTTTAACTTGTACAAAATCTCCTTTACACTCATTTCCTTTTTTAAATACAACTACGGCATTTTGGGAGTTTCTACCCATCCAGTGTAAATCAGATTTTTTTGAATTACCTTCAATCAATACTTCAACAGTTTTGCCTACGAATTGCTGCATTCGGTATAAGCCGTGTTTTTGTTGTAAATTGATTATTTCGGTTAGCCTTCTTTTTTTAATTTCTAAAGGTACATCATCTTCCATGTTTTTGCCAGCGGGTGTTCCAGGTCTTTCTGAATACGCAAACATAAATCCGAAATCGTATTTTACATATTCCATTAATG
>JAGLFH010000010.1 GCA_023144635.1 Candidatus Auribacterota bacterium
ACTTCCTTTTCCTTGTTAACTATTTCAGATACATATTTTTCACGACCTTCCTTTAAACGGTTTATCTCGCTTAAAAGATCATCCTGCTCCTTTTTCTTATTCTGCTTTTCAAGAACAAGCTTTTCTTCATGCTGTTTCTGCATATCCTGTATTGTCTTTAAAAGCTGCTGCTGTTTTATTGCCATATCATCTTTAAGTTGTTTTTCTCTTTTCTGATATTCCTTTAATTTAGCCTCATTCTTCTCGCTCATGGCCTCCAGCTGCTTTTGCTTTGCATCTATCTGTGCTTCCTTGGACTTCATCTCCTGTTCAAAAATAAGGCTCTGCTGTGAATCCTGGTTCTTTATACTGCTTAAGGTTTCCATAAGAGAATTTATTTCTTTCTCTTTATCTGTTAAAGATTTCTCATTCTGAAGTATCAGATGACTAAGTTCGTCTGTCTTTTTCTTTTCCTCTTGAAGGTCTTTTTGAAGTTTTTTGCTTTTAACACTTATATCCTGACGAAGCTTTGCTATGTTTTTCTCTTTATCCTGAATTTCTTTTTGCTTTTCATTTAACTTATCTCTCGTATCCTGCAGCATGTCCTGCATCTCTTTACGCTTTTCTTCTTCTTTAGACTGTATTTCCAAAAGATCAGAATTATATACCTTAAGTTTTTCCTTTAAACGTGCCTTTACTTCATCTTCCTTCTGAGATTCTATTTGTTTGGTGAGTTGGTCTATCTCTTTCCTGACAGCATCCTTTTCCTTTTCTGACTGAACCCTGCGCTTTTCATCTTTAGCCTGTGTCTTTTTCATTTCATTTTGAAGTGTGCTTATGTCAGTTATCTTTAGCTCAAGCTCCTTGTTCTTTGAATTAAGCTCCTCTTCAAGCTTTTTCCTTAAGCCTTCCTGGTGAAGACGCTTTTGCTTTTCAGCCTCAAGACGGGATTTTTCCTGCTTAATAAGTTCCTTTAGTTCCGTCTCTTTATTTGCTTGTTCCTTTTCCCTTAAATTAAGCTTTTTCTGCATCATCGCTATTTTTAGCTGATTCTCTTTTTCAAGCTGCTCCTGCTTTTCCTTCTCCTTATCATTCATCTTTTTAAGATCAGCTATCTTTTGCTTGTATAAAGCAAGCTCCTTCTGGTGTTTTTTCTCAAGCTCTCTTTCCTTTTTCTTTTTCTTAGGGGATATTTTTTTATCTTTTTTCTTTTCAACGACTTTTATCGTTTCCTTGTCTTTTTCAACGAGTATTTTTGATGCAGCAGGTTTTCTCATGCTGAGTAATTCAACGTTTTTTAGATTTAAAGCAGAGGAATATATAGTTATATCGTCGATTTTACCCAGGAAAAAATCTTCTTTTTGAGATCCTGAGGCTCCTATTACAAGAGGTGAGGTCTTAGATGAAGAAAAAATAGTGCTTTTTTTTATAACTAAATCAGAAATAAGCTTTCCATTTTTATAAAGGAATATCTTTTTGTTTTTGCCGTCTATAACAAGAACAACATGAGACCATGAATCTTTTTTTAGTAATTCAGGATCTTTAACAAGCTGAATGTTTTTACCATCTCCTAATCCTCCATAAAGGTAACCGTTATCAACACCGATCAAATAAAACTCAAGAGGATTCTGCAGGCTTTGTTTAATTATAAGCTTTTGTTTTTCTGAAAAGTCTAAAGGATTTATCCATAAACTTAAAGTTAGTACAGAAAATTGTCTTTGATATGCAGTGTCATTGATAGTGATGCTGTTTTGAAGAGACGATCCATTAAAAGCTGAACCGGTAATTCCTTTAGAAAAATTTCTTAAATTTTTTCTAAAGAAAGTTCCATTTTGATTACAGCCTGAGGAGTCCTTTATATTATATGGAGTATCCGTATCAAAATCAAAATGTCCTATAACGCTGTATCCATCAGGAAGCTGCATTATACTTTTGTCTGAAATATGTATATATGATGGATTAAATGAAGAAATTCCCTTTATATCATCATTGTTTAATGCGGATTGATAAATGCGTACTTCATCGATAAGCCCATTAAAAAAATCGCCTTGTCCTTCTTTGCCTGCACCTATTACAATGTTTGCATTGAATGTCTCAATTCTATTTTTTGCTCTTTCAGTTTTTTTATGTTCTCCATCTACAAAAAGATGAAGTTTGGATTTGTCTGAGTCAAAAACAAAGGCAACATGATACCACTTATTAAGTTTAAGCGGGGTATCAGTCTGTATAAGAGAATAAACCTCTCCATCTCCGATCCCGCCATAAATATGACCATTGTCTTCACCTAAAAAGAAAAAGCCAAGAGGATTTTTAGAACTCATTTTTGATACTATTTTCCTCTTTTCACCAAAAGTTTTTATATTTATAAATGCACTTATCGTAAGAGGCTGGTAATTGACAGTTCGAGAAGAGGGTTCCATGACAATGGCACCTGATGTATTAGAAAAGTCTAAACATGTACGGTAATAACCATGATTCCAGTTTGATTTACCCATGTTTTTGAAAGTACATTTTGGAGAAGACCTGTTTGCGTCAAATACAATGTCACCCTTTGCTTCATCAAAAGTAAAATAATGAACCAGCTTTTGATCCTCTTTATAATTGATAATTTTTGCAGCAGATGTGCGATTCATATCTTTTTTGTAATAATTTTGTATAAGATTTAATGGTAAAGCTTTTCTATACATTCTTAATTCATCTATATTTCCATTTAAATGATCTGCTTTACCTTGATAGTCAGCACCTATATATAAATCTGTGTCCTCTCCACCAATGGCAAGATCACACTTCTTCTCTCCATCAAGTTTGCCGTTTACATATACTTTCATAGACTTTTTGTCACGGTCATAAGTAAAAGCAATATGAGACCATTCATCTTTTTTTAAAACGGTTTTTCCCTTAACGAACAAATAATCTTTCCCGTCTCCGATACCAGCAGAAACCTGTTTTTTTTCAAGTTGAAGAAGATAAAAGCTTCTTTTGTCAAGCATACTTCTTTTAGAGACTATTTTTTGTCTTACCGGAAAAGATAATGGCTTAAGCCAGAGCATTACGGTGAATGATTTTGAGAAAGTAAGGTATTTAGATGAACTTACGGATGCTCCTCCTTTTGGGTGTATTGAGGAGCCGAACATTCCTTCAGGCCAGCTTTTCAGTAAAATATCTTTTCTGTAAAGAGTATGTTTATATCCTGATAAGTCAAAGGCCTTGCTGCCTTTACCTTCATCGAAAGGCCAGTAAAGGACAAGACTTCTCTGATAAGAAGAGTTATCATGCGATTCTTCTTTTTCCTGAGCCAAACACGTGGAAAGTGTCAGCATTCCAATAAATAAGGCAAAGCAAAAATAAAAGCAAGAATCTATTTTTTCTTGCAAATATATACTCTTTTGTCTTAACATCTCACGCAGTCTATTTATGTTTTTAGATTAATAACTAATAATAAAAAGTAATTATAAAAGAAAATAATGAAAAGTGATACTGAAAATTTCACAAAAGGGGATAATATTTATCAAAAACAAAATAAATTTTATTATTCCCATCCACGCCCTTTATTAACAGTAGATAATATAATATATATTAAGAATACTAAAAAGATTCTTCTTATTAAAAGGAAAAACGATCCTTTTAAAGGATACTGGGCTTTACCGGGTGGATATATGGAAATGCATGAAAAAATCTCCGGGGCAGCTTTAAGAGAGCTTAAAGAAGAGACAGGTCTTTCATTATCAAATTTGAAGTTTTTTAAATATTTTGATACTGTTAAGCGTGATCCAAGAGATAGGACAATTACTTTTGTGTTTTATGATGTTTTAGATGAAGAAGTAAAGGTATATGCTGCAAGTGATTCTAAAGAAACAAAATGGTTAGAAATAAAAGCCATTAAAAAACTTGCCTTTGATCATGGAAAGATCTTAAATGAATTTTTAACTTATTTGAAGGAGCAACATAGATGAAGAACTTTGAGCCGGTGATTATTTATAATCTTTTTCCTCGTTTGGTTGGGAATATTGAAAAATGGGGTGATCATATTAACCGTATTGCGAAAATGGGGTTTAACTGGATATATATTAATCCTTTTCACTATCCTGGATTTTCTGGAAGTCTTTATGCCCCAAAAGATTATTATGCTTTTAATCCTATATTCATCGAAGATGATAAAGATGGATTTAAGCAATTAAGTGAATTTAATGAAAAATGCATGAAAAAGGGTATAAAAGTAATGATGGATCTCGTAATAAATCATTCTGCATCAGACTGTGTTCTTGTTAAAAAACATCCCACTTGGTATAAGAGGGAAAAAAATGGAGACCTGATGCATCCTTTTTGCGTAGATCCTGCCGATACGACAAAAAAGACTGTTTGGGGTGATCTTGCTGAAATCGATAATGATCCTGCGTCTCCCAACAAAAATAAATTATGGAAATACTGGCTTGATCTGATAAAAAAATATAAAAGCATTGGGTTTAAAGGTTTTCGTGCTGATGCGGCATATAAAGTACCAACAGAACTTTGGGAATTCCTTATAAAAAAAACAAAGAGCAATGATCCCGAAATACTTTTTTTTGCAGAAACGCTTGGTGCTGAAGAATCAGATCTTGAAAATGTGGTTAGAGCTGGTTTTGATTGTGTGACAAACAGTTCAAAATGGTGGGATTTTAAAGAAGACTGGTGTATAGATCAGTACAATACTTATCGCTTACATACGCCTTCAATAAGTTTTCCTGAAACACATGATACTTCCAGGCTTTACAAGGACCTGAATGAGAATATCAATGGTCAAAAAATGTGGTATGCTTTCAGTGCATTTTTTTCTTCTGGAGTAATGATGCCTCTAGGATATGAATGGGGAGCATTGAAAAGAGTAGATGTTGTGCATACCATGCCGGAAGATATGGAAGATAAAAGAATTGATATATCAGCTTTTATCAAAAAGGTAAATATTATTAAGAAAAAGTATTCTGTTTTTGGATATGATTCAGAGATTAGAGTTTTAAGCTCTCCAGAAGACAACATTTTTGTTATGCAAAAGGTTTCTAAAAAAACAGATGATTGTATACTGATAATAATAAATAAAGATATTAGTAAAGATAATTATTTGGATAGTGACATATTGAAAAAACTTGACGGCAAAAAACAATATCTAAAAGAAGTCTTTCCTTTAAAAAGATCAGCTTCAAAATATGAGCCAAGATTTGAGCCAGGAGAAGTAAGGGTGTTAATTAAGGGCTAGAATTTAAAAGCAACTATCTTGATTACTTTCTTAAGAAAAGGCTTAAGGTTTAATAGAAAAACAGGAAAAGAAGAGGTTATATATGAACAGAGAACTTATTGTAGTTGGAGATCGTGTACTCCTACAGCCGGATAATGAGCAGGATAAAACAAATGCTGGCCTTTATTTGCCTCAAGGAGTTAAGGAAAAGGAAAAAATTCAAAGTGGCCGTATAGTTAAGACCGGACCTGGAATTCCTATGCCTGACCCACAGTCCATGAATGAAGAACCATGGAAGGTTACAGATAAAAAAGATACTAAATATTTTCCTCTTCAGGCAAATGAAAACGATCATGCTATTTTTTTGAGAAATGCTGCTATTGAAATAGAATTTGAAGGGACGGTCTATCTTATCGTACCTCATTCTGCTATTTTAGTCATAATCCGTGATAAAATTAACCATATGATCAAAGAGATGATAGAAAAGGAAGATTAATGATCTTATAACATCTAAAAAGGAAAGTTCATATATGAAGCTTTATATTATACGTCATGGGGATGCTGTATCGAAAAGTACGGATCTATTACGTCCATTATCAGAAGTAGGTAAGGTGCAATCAAAAAAAATTGGTGCTTTTTTAAACAGATTAAAGATTGCTCCTGCCATTATGATGCATAGCACGAAAACAAGAGCAGAACAAACTGCAAACATTATATCTGAAAAAATTGGTTATTATGGTCCAGTTAATGTTAGAGAAGAATTGTCTCCAGACTATCCTATAGATATAATTGCAAAAGAAATTTTGGAATCAAATGAAGATACCGTCATAATTGGCCATTTGCCTTTTTTGTCTTATCTAACTTCTTACCTGTTATCAAAGAAAGATGGAACAAGTTTTTGTGATTTTAATGAAGCTACAGTAATTTGTTTAGAAAAGAATAACTCGAACAAAAAATTTTATCTGGTATACTCTGTTTCTCCAGATCTTTTGGAGGATTAATAAATTAACATGTTAAGTTAATTGTTAGTAAAGAATAAGCTCGTGGTTGAATCCGTAACGGTTTGATAAACTGTTTAGCCTTACTTGAACCTAACTGCAATTCCTTTTACAAAAAGTTTGTCGGATGTTGAAAAATCTCCTTCTGTGGAAAAAGTTACAAATATAACGGCATCAGCTCCCATTGAAAAGGCAAACTGTTTCATTTTAACAAGAGAAAGATTTCTGCATTGTGGTTCAAATCTGTTTACCTGAACTTCGATCTCGCCTATTACAATGTATTCTTTTTCCTTAAGGTCAGTCTCAAGAATTATAATTTTATCAAACGGTTTTTCAGCTTCAAATGAACGGTTCCCAGGAACATCAGTATTGTTTATTTCACTGTTGCAATGTGAATTAGAAGAAAAAGAAGTACACAATATACATATTAGCAAAAAGAAAATAAATTTTTTGTACAAAAATGATGGTCTAATTATCATAACGCCCCTAATATAATTTTAGTATAAAATTAGCGGTATGTAAATGGGGAATAGATATATTTGCGACTGCCACGCGTAACATCCTGTAATGCGGTTGTATATATCAACACATTGAAGTGATAGATTATGTTTTTTTCTTTATGGCCTTTATAACATAGTCCGGGACAAACTTTGAAAGATCCCCTTTAAATCTTGCTATTTCTTTTATCATCTTTGAGCTGACAAAAGAATATTGGGAATCTGACATTATAAAAAGCGTCTCTATTTCAGGGCAGATTTCTTTATTCATTAAGGCCATCTGAAACTCGTACTCAAAGTCTGATACTGCACGCAAACCACGTATTATGCACTTTGCGTTAATATTTTTTGAAAAATCTACTAAAACTTTATTAAATGGTGTAACAGTTACATTCTTTATATTTGCCGTAACTTTTTTAACCATTTTTGTGCGTTCCTTGTGGGTAAAAAGAGGGTTCTTTTCACGATTTACGGCAACTGCTACAACAAGTTCGTCAAAAAGAGCAGAGGCTCTTCTAATTATATCTATATGGCCGTATGTTATAGGATCAAATGTTCCTGGATAAATAGCTTTTTTTCTCATAATACTCCTGCCTTATGCTCCCATAATTTATAATATAAAGACTATACTATCTATTTTTAAATATATATATCGAAAAACATTGAAAAATAATAAATAACGTATTATAGTAAAAAACTTTAATTTAATATATAGCAAAAGTTTAAGGAAATATAATATATGAAAAAAGCTCTAGTTAGAAACAGAAGATTCGGCAGGGTAGATGTTTATACTACGAACATAGAAAGCCTTGAAAGTCATGATACCTGTGTTTTGGCAAATGATCGTGGCTTTGATTATGGTACTTTTGTAAGATATTGCGATACAGAAGGAACGGGTGATAAAAAAGAAGACTTTCCAAAGATAGAAAGAAGAGCAACACAAGCTGACAAGCGAAAAATTGAACAAAACATGATAGAGGAAAAAAAGGGTTTTGATATCTGTCAGAAAAAGATGAAGGAATTCAAAAAAGAAATGAAGCTGGTTTCTGTTGAATATACTTTTGATAAAACAAAAATGATCTTTTATTTTACGGCTAAAGGAAGAATAGATTTCAGGGATCTTGTTAAAGATCTTGCATCTACTTTTAAGACAAGGATCGAACTTCGCCAGATAGGTGTAAGAGATGAGTCAAAAATGATTGGCGGAATAGGTCCGTGTGGAAGGATTCTTTGTTGTAAATTATGGATACGTGAATTTGATGCAGTCAATATAAAAATGGCAAAAACACAGCGCTTATCTCTTAATCCGGAAAAAATATCAGGTCTTTGTGGTCGTTTATTGTGCTGTCTTCGCTATGAGTATTTTACTTATAAATTTCATGAAGGGAAGATTCCGCTAGAAGGAAGTTTTGTGAAATATAAGGATGAAGTGGGGCAAGTAGCGGCTGTAAATATTTTAAAAGGAACATTGTTTGTATATTTTAATGATGGTAAAAAACTCGAGATAAACGGAAGCGATTGTTTGGTCGTTGAAAAGAAATCCAAAAAACGGGAAAATTTAAATGGAAAGTAAGAATACTTACTACCTTACTACAGCTATTGATTATGTAAATTCAAAACCTCATATTGGGACAGCTTATGAGAAAATAACTGCTGATTCCCTAGCAAGATTTTACCGAATTACTGGAAAAGAAGTCCTTTTTTTAATGGGAGCTGATGAACATAGCTTGAATGTGCAAAGACAGGCTCAAAAACTAGGAATAGATACAATAAAATACTGTGATGATATGGCTAAGGAGTTTGCTGATACGTGGGAAAAACTTTCAATTTCTTATGATGATTTTATAAGGACCACTGAAAAAAGACATATAGATACAGTTAAAGATTTTTTTAATAAGATGTATGAGAAGGGTGACATATACAAAGGAGTATATGAGGGGCCGTATTGCGAATCTTGTGAGGCTTTCATTAAAGAGGCGGATCTTGATGATGGAAAATGTTCTGTACATGGAATTGACGCTGCTTGGATAAAAGAAGATAATTATTTTTTTAAACTGTCATCTTACAGCGACAGATTACTTGAACATATTGAGAAAAATAAAGATTTTATACAGCCTGAAATAAGAAGAAATGAAATAATAAATGTAATAAAAGGCGGATTAGAGGATATAAGTGTTTCAAGAAGTTCTGTTTCATGGGGAATATCTCTTCCGCAAGATGAGACACAGGTCGTATATGTGTGGTTTGACGCTTTAATAAATTATGTTTCAGGAGCAGGATATACTGATAATCGTGAAAGATTTGAAAAATTCTGGCCGGCCAATCTCCATGTTATAGGAAAAGATATAACCCGCTTTCATTGTATAATATGGCCTACAATGCTTATGTCTGTAGGAATTCCTCTTCCCTCAACTGTTTTTGGTCATGGTTTTGTTTCAATTGAAGGAGAAAAAATGAGCAAGACTAAAGGAACTGTCGTCTATCCGCAAAATGTTGCAGAGAAATACGGAGAGGATGCCTTGAGGTATTTTTTGCTTCGCGAGATCCCCTTTGATAAAGATGGCGACTTTTCTATAGAAAAATTGGAAAACAGATTTAATTCTGATCTTGCAAATGATTTGGGCAATCTTTTAAGCCGTGTCGTTACATTAGCAGAAAAAAAACTAGATGGAAAAGTATACAGGTCAAAAGAAATAAAAGAGAAAGATGAAGATATAGCACTTAGGAAGAGTTCGGAAGATACATTAAAGAAAATGATAAGCAGCATGGAAACTTATCATATTGAAAATGCTGTTAAAGCTGTTTGGTCTTTTATACAGAACTGTAATCGTTATGTAGAGATCACAGCACCATGGACGCTTTTAAAAGATCCTGATAAGTTCGAGCGATTCAAGGAAGTTATTTATAATCTTGTAGAGAGTTTGCACTTTATAGGAAAAATGATCTATCCATTTATTCCCGGAACTTCAAAAAAGATGCTTGAACAGATCGGTATAAAAATAAATAGTCCTCAAGATATAAATTTAAAAGAACTGTCATGGGGTAAAGAATATAAAGAATTTTTAGTAACAAAAAAAGAACCATTGTTTCCACGTTTAGAAAAAAAGTGAACGGGAAATGAATTAATGTGCGAAGCACTCCTTTTACGAATGACTAACAACAAACGACTAACAACTGAGCGAAGCTCTTATGCTTTTTGATTCTCATTGTCATTTAACGCTTAAAGATTTCCATCATGATATAGATGATGTTTTAAAACGTGCATCGAAAAAAAACATTCGTATTATTATCTCAGGTGATACCTTAGAAAGCTCCAAAGAAGTCATTTCTTTAATAAAAGAAAAAAAACACATTTTCCCTCATCTATATGCAACTTCCGGATATCATCCTTATTATTCTGATGATTTTGATCCTGCTGTTATCAGCCAATACAGGACATTAATAAAGGAAAGTTCTGTTGTGGCCCTTGGTGAGATAGGATTAGATTATTACAGAGAAAATTCATTGCCGGAAAACCAAAAAAAAACCTTTCAGGCATTTTTAAAATTATCGATAGAAGAAGATATACCCATTGTAATACACTTAAGAGATGCTGAAGATGACCTTATAAACATACTTGATAAAAACGGTTATTCGCACAAAGGCACTATTCATTGTTTTTCTTCTGAAAATCCGGATTTTGCAAAAGAATTTTTGAAAAGAGGATTCATGATATCTTTTGCCGGGCAGGTAACTTTTCCAAAGGCTGATTCCTTAAGAGAAGTTGTAAAAGAAATACCTTTAAACCGCTTATTAATAGAAACAGATGCTCCATATCTTGCACCACAAGCTAGAAGAGGTAAAAGAAATGAGCCTTCTTATATTGAGTATACGGCTAAAAAAATAGCAGAGATAAAAGATATTTCTGTGGAAGATCTAGGCCGTATTACTTCACTAAACACTATGAGAGTATACCGAATAAATGATGATAAAGCTTTTATGCCGAAAATTTGCTACAAAATAAAAAATTCTTTATATATAAACTTAACAAATAAGTGCTCGAATGATTGCGATTTTTGCGTAAAAAAGAAGGATAATTTTATATATGGATATAACTTGAAGCTTAAAAATGAGCCGGATTATGAAGATATAATAAGGTTATCATCCGATGAAGAAGATTTTGATGAAATAGTTTTTTGCGGACTTGGTGAACCTACTTATAGGCTTGATCTTTTAAAAAAAGTGGCTGCTTATTTTAAGGGAATGGGTAAAAAAGTAAGATTAAATACAAACGGCCAGGGAAACATTATTAATAAAAAGAATATAATCCCTGAATTAGAAGGCCTTATTGATGAGATGTCTATAAGCTTAAATGCGGAGAATAAAGAAAAATATCAGGAGATATGCAAATCGGTTTATGGGATAGAATCTTATTCAGATATCCTTGATTTTGTTGAAAAATCGTCAAAAAGCATATCTGTTACACTGACTGTTGTGAAAATTCCGGAAGTAAATATTGAAAAATGTCGCAAAATTTCGCAAAATCTAGGTGTTTCTTTTAGAGTGAGAGAAGAGTACTTTAAAAATATATGAAAAGGACTTGATTATGTTATCTGCAATAGGAATAGACCTTGGCGGCACAAATACAAAAATAGCACTTGTAAGTGAAAACGGGAAAATAATTAAAAAAGATGTACTTCCAACACTTAATCCGTTTGATAAAAAAGAATGGGTGCTGCAAACAGATGAAGTTATAAATGATCTAAAAAATTCTCAAAGGGAATGTAATATTGCCGGAATAGGTATTGGTATTGCCGGATTAGTAGATCCTTTTAAAAAGGTTATACTGCAAGCACCTAATATTGTTGGCATTGATAACTGGAATATTGGAGAAGATCTTATCTCCAAATTTAAAATATCTGTTGAAATAGATAATGATGTAAATGTCATGGCTCTTGGAGAATTTTTGTTCGGTGAAGCAAAAAAAACTAAAAATGCGATTTGTCTTACGCTTGGAACAGGTGTCGGCGGTGGACTTATACTTAATGGTGATCTTTTTAGAGGCTCGAATTTTATGGCAGGTGAGTTAGGTCATATTACAATAAATGAAAATGGACCACAATGTAATTGCGGCAATTTTGGTTGTGCAGAGACTTATCTTGGCAATGGAAAGATAATAAAAAAATTTAAACAAATGATGGAAGCAGATAATTCAAGTATTTTAAATGGCGTAAAAGATATCGATCCTTCAAAAATATTTGAAGCAGCAAAAAAAGGAGATTATCTATCTCTAAGAATGTGGTCTGAATTCGCAGCCCATCTGGCAACACTTCTTTCGGGATTAGTAAACCTGTTAAATCCTGATAAAATAATTCTTGGTGGTGGAGTATCAAATGCAATTGATGTTTTTAAAGGACCTTTGATCGAACATATGAAAAAAAGAACACTAAAAGCATCAATGGAAAAGTTAATAATTATACGATCAAAGCTTAGCCAAGAAGCAGGTGTAATAGGGGCAGCTAGTCTAGTCTTTAACAAAAAGGAATCATAAATGAAGATTATTGTTACAGGTGGAGCAGGCTTTATAGGATCACACCTAAGCGAAAAGTTATTATCATTAGGGCATCTTGTCTCAATAATAGATAATTTTAATGATTTTTATGCAAGGGAAATAAAGGAAGGTAATGTCAGTTTTCTTAAAGAAAATGAAAACTGCACAATATATGAAAAAGATATTACTGCTTTTGAAGATATGGATAATATATTTAAAAAAGAAAAACCAGAATGTGTTTTTCATCTGGCTGCACGTGCCGGCGTAAGGCCGTCATTAAAAGATCCGCATTTATATGAAAAAGTAAATATAACAGGTACTATCAATATTTTAGAGCTATGCCGAAAACACAAAGTAAAAAAGCTTTTTTTTGCATCATCTTCTTCTGTCTATGGAGAGCAAAATAAAGTTCCTTTTAATGAAGAATATCCACTTGACCATATTGTTTCACCTTATGCTGCTACAAAGGCTGCTGGAGAGCATTTTTGTAGATGTTATAGTGCTCTTTACGGATTAAAGATAATGGCTCTTAGGTTCTTTACTGTTTACGGACCCCGGCAAAGGCCGGAGATGGCCATATGTAAGTTTGCCCGAAGAATAGATTCTTCCGAAAAGATTGAGATTTTTGGTGATGGCACATCAAGTCGTGATTATACATATATAGATGATATAATTCAGGGACTTTTAAAAGCTCTTGAAGTAGATTTTTCATTTGAGATAATAAATTTGGGAGAATCGACTACGATCTATTTAAAGGACCTTGTAAGTATAATAGAAAATAATTTAGG
Organism: Candidatus Auribacterota bacterium; assembly: GCA_023144635.1. Classification (GTDB taxonomy): domain Bacteria; phylum Auribacterota; class JAFGBW01; order JAFGBW01; family JAFGJP01; genus JAGLFH01. The sequence continues at coordinate 13,002 of JAGLFH010000010.1, forward strand.
AAAAAAAGCAGATATCATTTATGGTGAATACCAAAAGGGAGATGTTACAAAGACCTTTGCTGATATAAAAAAAGCTGAGAACATATTAGGATATGATCCTAGAATCGATATAAAAGAAGGTGTCAGAAGATTTATCGAGTGGTATAAAGCAAATTATACTAAAGGCATTTATAATAAACAAAAAAACAAATAATGAAAAAATAATAAAAATAAGTTAATATATCTTTTCAATATAAGGAGCAGTTATGAAAGTACTTATCACCGGAGGTGCTGGTTTTATTGGTTCGCACCTTGCTGAAGCATTGCTGGAAAAAGGATATATCGTTACAATAATAGATAATCTTGCTACAGGACATCTTGATAATATAAAACATTTGGAAAAAAATCCGAATTTTGAATTTATTTATGATTCAATTTTGAATTACAGGACTCTTGAAAGAGCATTGGAAGACGTAAAATATGTTTTTCACTTTGCTGCATCAGTCGGCGTTAAGTATATACTGGAAAATAAGTTAGACAGCATTGTTACAAACGTACGCGGAACTGAGATCCTTCTTGATCTGGTCGATAAGAAAAAAATAGGTATACTTTTTGCATCTACTTCAGAAGTTTATGGGCTTAATGATTCAGGAAAGCTTACCGAGGAAGATAACCGCATCATGGGTGTTACAACAGTGCATCGCTGGAGTTATGCATGCGCAAAAGCTTTAGATGAATTTTTAATGCTTGCTTTTTATAAGGAAAGAGAGCTTCCTGTAAAAATAGTACGTTTTTTTAATGTATGCGGCCCAAGACAGACAGGACAGTATGGCATGGTTGTACCGGGATTTGTTAAGCGTGCTCTTGAATCACTTCCTATAGAGGTATATGGGAACGGTAAACAGATAAGGAGTTTTACTCACGTACAAGATGCTGTTGATGCTGTTATAAAAATATTTGAAAATAAAAAAACTGAAGGCAAGATTTATAATATTGGAAGTGAAAATGTTATTAATATATGGGAGCTTGCTGTTAAAGTAAAAGAAATATTGAACAGCCAGTCAGAAATAAAATTTGTTTCTTATGAAGATGCATATCCGGAAGGATTTGAAGATATGAAACGACGTGTTCCTGATATTTCAAAAATTAGATTAGAATGTGGGTATGAGCCCAAATTTAATATGAATGATATTATAAAAGATATAGCTGAATATTATAAAAGGAAATAGTGATATGAAAAGAAACGCTGTAAAAATAATTGTTGTTGTTTTTGTTCTGGCTTATCTTTTGATCTTTGATGACCTTTATGCTTTGGAATTTAAAGCTGAAAAGGTAAATTATGATATTAATACGTCAGAAACTGTGTGTGAGGAAAATGTAGTCGTTCAGCATGAAGGCCAGTATCTTGTGTCAGACAAAGCAAAGTTAAATGTTAATGAAAATTCTTCTTATGCAGAGGGCAGTGTTCTTGTTGTAACAGATGAAGAGACATATCTTATAGATAATATTGATTTCAATTTTAAAACAGAAGAAGGAACCGGATCGAATGGCACTTCTTACAAGTATCCATGGGTTATAACAGGATCTTCAGTAGAAAAAAAAGGCAACGATATGATAATAAAAGATGCTGTTATTAGGCCTTCTACTGCATCTGGATCTTTAATAACTTTTAAAGCCAAGACGGCAATAATAGAGGATAATAAATTCCTTATTATTAAAAGCTTAACTTATTATTTAGGTAAGGTCCCTGTTTTTTGGTTTCCTTATATGAAGAAAAAAATAACTGATGATAGAACAGAACTTAGAATAACTCCGGGTAAGAACAGCCTGCATGGGTATTATGTAAAAACTTCATACCGGTATTGGTTTACACCTGATACTTACGGACGCCTTTACCTTGATTTTATGGAAGAAAGAGGGACAGGTTACGGGGCAGAGGTCGGAATAGAATCACTGGAAACAAAGGGTCTTTTAACAGGATATTATATAGAGGATGAAAATTTTGTCCCTATAAGGTCACAAGATATACCTACCGGTAAAGACGAACGTTATTGTGCTAATTTAAAACTAAACCAAAAACTTCCCACTCAATGGTCTTTAATATTTCAAGGTAATAAGCAAAGCGACCTTGACTTTTATGATGATTTTTTTTATGACGATTTTAGAAATTCAATACAGAGACAGAATTATTTAAGACTTATAAAGAGTAAGAACAATACTAACTTTTCACTGCTTCTTGAAAAGAGGTTTAACGATTTTTTTACAGTTATAGAAAAAGAACCTGAAATAAAATATGATTATAACAATTATTTTCTGGAAGAATATAATGTGTTCCATACTATATCTTTGGAAGCATCACGTTTAAATTTAAAATATGCTGATGATTCAAATGAAGACCTCAAGAATTCACGTATATACCTAAATAATGAATTGTCGTACCCTATGAAATTTTTCGGGTGGCTTAATCTTGAACCGACTTTTACTATGGAAAACATTTATTATGATAATGCTGTTGATGACAGCGGTATATTAAGAAATGTATATCAGGGAGACCTTGATCTTTTTATAAAACTTTCAAAAGTGATGTATCCTGAAAAAAGAATAATGGGGTATGACAGGTTCAGGCATGTTTTTGAGCCTCATATAACTTATTCATACAGTCCTGAGCCTAATTATATGAATGAAGAGATAATAAGTATAGACGGCCTTGACGGACGATCAAAAGTTAACACTATAGGTCTATCGTTGTGGAATAGTTTGATGGCAAAAAAAGGTAAAGATGAAGAGGTAAAAAGCCTTATAACTGGAAATTTTAATATTTCTTATTCACCTGATACAAGTGAGTTTTCAGATATAGGTTATAAATGGGATGTTACTTTGATAGAAAACTTAAGCCTTTATTTAAAGGGAGCTATTGATAAAGATAATTTTAACATGCTTAAAGCTGATGTTGACCTTGCATATTATTGTGATGATTTTTGGGGATTGGCAATGGGGTGGATATATAGAGATGAGAGTAACTCTCTTATTTCTCCTGAAATATTCATAAATATTTATGACAGTACTTATATTAGAGGCTTAGTGCGATATGATATTGAGTCTGAGAAAACCGAATACTCTAAAGTATCTCTGGTAAAACAGATAAAAGGTATGAATATAGCTCTTCAGTACAGTAACAGGCATACTCGCGATGAAGAATCTTATATGATAGTGTTTTCACTTTCTGATTATCCAAATACAAGCGTAGAATTTCAATAAAATATTTTGAGGGGTAATAATAGCATGTCTACATATCTTATTACAGGAGGAGCAGGTTTTATAGGGTCCCATATCGTCGAGCAACTTGTATCAAATGGTGAAAAAGTAAGAGTACTCGATAATCTTTCAACCGGTAAAATAGATAATATTAAACCTTTTGAAAGCAGTATTGATTTTATTGAGGGAGATATACTTGATGAAAAAATATTGTTCGATGCTGTGAAAGATGTTGATTTTATCTGTCATAATGCAGCATTACCATCAGTTGCGCGTTCTGTAGAAGATCCTCTACCTACAAATGATATAAACATAAGAGGCACATTAAATGTTTTAATGGCCGCGAAGAAAAACAAAGTCAAAAGAGTAGTCTTTGCTTCTTCATCTTCAGTTTATGGAAATACTGAAGTTCTTCCAAAAGTTGAGACAATGAGCCCTCAGCCTCTTTCTCCATATGCTGTAAGTAAAATAACAGGAGAGTACTACTTAAATAATTTTTGGGTTAATTATGGGCTTAAAACAGTAAGTTTAAGATATTTCAATGTTTTTGGGCCAAGACAAAATCCAAAATCTGATTATGCAGCTGTAATACCATCATTTATTTCAAATATCATTAGTAAAAAAGCACCCACTATTTATGGTGACGGCTTACAGACAAGAGATTTCACTTATGTTGGAAATGTCGTTGAAGCTAATTTAAAGGCTTGCACTGAAGAACTTTCAGAGTACGGTGTAGCTATTAATGTATGTACAGGTGGGAGAATAAGCATTAATGATATTTTTAACTTAATAGCAAAGATAACCGGCTCCAACATAAAAGCTGAATATGGCCAACAAAGGGCAGGGGATGTACGCGATTCCCAGGGTGATATAACAAGAATAAATAATATTTTAAAAATAAATGAAATGATCTCGTTAGAAGAAGGACTAGAAAAAACTATTGATTGGTACACAAAAAATACTTGAAAAAAAGAGAGGCAAAAAATGCTGGAGCGAATTGTTTTTAAAAACAGAAGCTACAGAAGATTTCATGAAAAAGAGAAAATAAGTTCCAACTTACTTAAAGATCTTATAAATTTAGCACGCCTTACACCATCTACCGCAAATCTCCAGCCTTTAAAATATATCATATCTTTTGAGAGCAAAACAAATGCTTTGATCTTTCCCTGTTTAAGATGGGCCGGATATTTAAAAGACTGGGAAGGCCCGGAAGATGGGCAAAGACCTTCAGCATATATAGTAATATTAAATGACAAAAATATTTGTGAAAATACTACAATCGATCAGGGAATAGCTGCCCAATCAATACTTCTTGGAGCAGTAGAGGCTGAGCTTGGTGGCTGCATTATTGCCAGCATTGATAGAGATCTTCTTAGAAAAGAGCTTAAAATAGATGATCAATATCAGATCTTACTTGTACTAGCGCTTGGAAAGCCAAGAGAGCGTGTTATGTTAGAGAATATTAAAGATGGTGATGTCCGTTATTGGCGCGACAAAAATGCTGTTCATCATGTCCCTAAAAGGCCTTTAGACGAGATCCTTGTTGATATAGGGTAAATAACTTGCTTGTAGATTTTAGATTTACAAGGGTGGTTTGCGAACCGCCCCTATTGCAAATCCGCCAATCTTTTTGGAGGACATACGTTTTCCGCTGTGTAAATCCACCTAAAAAGGCTTTTAAAGTATCAAATACATCTTTATCTCATATTTTCTGGATTCTGTTCCTTGACTTAAAAGCTTCTATGTTGTAAAATGCATTTCTTTTGTGTCAGAATAAAGCAATAAATAAAGGAAAATACTTCAAATGGTTAATAGATATAAAACATTGTTGGACGTTCAGGAAATAGATATAAATCTTATACGGCTTCAAAAAGAAATAAAAGCGATCCCTGCTGAAATAGCAGAAATGAAAAAAACTAATGCTGATGAAAAGAGAGCAGTTGAAAAAGTCAGTGAAAAGATTAAGAGTCTTATTGTTAAAAAGGGAAATCTGGAAACAGAAATAGAGACAAAAAAAAATCATTCCGACAAATTAAAAGGCCAACTCTTGCTTGTTAAGAAAAATGATGAATATAAAGCTCTTTCAAAAGAAATTGCTTATGATCTTAAGAACATCACAAAAATGGAAGATGAGACATTAGAGATAATGGAATCAATAGAAAAAGAAGATGAAGTCTTAAAGAGTAAGAAAGTAATCCTTAAAAATAAAGATGAAGAAATAAAGGGAAAAGAGATTCAGTCAAAGAAACAGCTTCACGATCTAAATGAACAGCTGGAAAAGTTAAAGATGCAAAAAGAAGTACTCAAAAAAGAAATATCTCCTTCTCTTCTAAAGTTATATATAAGAATCTTTCAAAATAAAAAAGATTTTGCTGTTGTCGAGGTCGTTGACAATAAAGTGTGCGGAGGTTGCAGAATGTCTTTAACAGCAAATGTCAGGAATGAAGCAAGGAAAGATAATATTGTCCAATGTGACAATTGCTCACGTATACTATACGTAGAAATGCCCTAATCTGTATGTTGCATAAAAACAGACGAAAGGGAGTCATAACATTTTGCAGCAAAGAAATCAAAAGTAATACCGTTCAAAAAATTAAATACAAGTTGTCATCATGCTCTTTTATAAGGTAATAGAATGTTTTTTCGTCTGTTTTTACCGGAGGCGTACGGATTGCATCACATCTGCTACGTTGTCAGGTATTCGCAGTATTATTTATACAGCTTCACACCTGACGCCTCGCATTCGTGTTACACTTCGTACGTGAAACATACAGGATACAGCTAAAAATATAATTAAAAGTTATTTTAAAGCTTTAGCTACTTCATAAAAACATACGTGAAATATATCGGGTTAACATCAACTAAAGAAATTATAAATAATTCTTAAAAATATTTATTTTATGTCCAAAGAAGAAAAACTCATTATTTATACAGACGGAGCATGCAGCGGAAATCCCGGTCATTCAGGTGTAGGTATAGTCCTTTGTGACGAATCTGGGAGTATAATCAAAAAATATTACAGGTATATAGGTCAAACTACTAATAATATTGCAGAATACATGGCATTTGTTTTTGCTTTACAAGAATCATTGTTCAATAACGTACGTCACGTTACTGTTTATTCAGACAGTGAACTTATGGTAAGACAAATGAATGGAATATATAAAGTAAAAAATCAAAATATCCTCTTGTTATATCAAATAGCGGAAAACCTCAAAAAACATTTTAATTATTTCAAGATTGAATATATTGAAAGAGAAAAAAATAAAGAGGCTGACAGGCTTGCCCGAAAAGGAGCCAAGCTAAAAGGTAAGAATATGAGTAAGAATGAAGACGAGTCTTAATCTTCATAAACACAGCCGAAACAAGTTAATATATTTTACTGCAATAGAAGTAATATCAAGATAAAGTTTAATTAATAAATACAAGTTTATATAAGTGCTTTTATAATGTATTGGGATATTTAATCGGCTGTGCTTACTAAAGCGAGCCAATTACAGAGCATCTGATGCGTTATCAAATACTTGCAGTATAAGAATACAGCAGCATATTTGAAGCCTTTCATCTACACTGCACTTGACTCGTGAAACATTTAGACTAAAATAAAAGCAGTTATAAGCTATAAGTAGTAAGCTGTAAGAAAAAAACTAAAATAAAAAAACAACACCCTCAACCAAATAACAAATCCTCCCTGTCTCCCAAGCAGAAATCGATGACCTAATAACAAGCACTTACATTAACGTGTGCGAGAAGTGATTCAAAAAGGCCTTCACACTTATAAAAATAATATGTTTTAAATGCTTGACATAAAACGCACATCTTATCTAACAAAAATTTTTCTAACTTACCTGAAATCAATAAATATTTGCGGCAAATTGTCAATAAATAAGACACAAAAGTGTAAACGAATACATGTTGTTATTATTAATATAATAATAAAAAATAAGCATATATTATACATATTAGGTAAAATATGTTATAATATATAATTAACATTTTAATATTTGATAAATGGGCAATTCAGTATTTAACTGGAGCGCAAAGCCACGGGGCAATATGTCAGCCGGGCTGCACATTAAAAACGCAGTTCGGTTTTTTTATAATCTAAAAATAGGTGAGGTTAATTATGAAAAAAATATTTGTTTTATTTTTTATGGTATTGGTTTTACTTAGTACTTCTCAAATTTGCTTAGCTCAAGTCAATAATATTAGTATTGATGAAATTATTAATGAGATACCTGAGGTCTGGTGGGAAGGTGGATGGAATAAAACATTAGAACTTAATCAGTTTATTAATAATAATCTACAAAATAAACAGCAATGCGCAAAAGCACAATATTGGATAGCTTGTAATCATTATGCAAATAGAGATTATAAGCGAGCCATAGATGAATTTAACATAGTCTTAGAACAATATTCAGGTTCTTGGGGTGAATGCGTTAAAGCACAGTTTGAAATAGCTCAAATTTATTTATACAAACTGAAAGAATATGAAAAGGCTTTAACTGCTTATAATAAAGTTCTTTCTAATTATCCTGACCAAAAAAATCTTCCAGCACAGTCACAAAGGATGATTGCATATACCTATAACAGAATGAAGAATAATGAAAAAGCATATGATGAATATAAAAAAGTATGGGAAAACTATTCTGAATCAAAACTTGAAGTAACAAAAGCATATTGGGAAACAGCAGAAATGATCTCAAGTGGATGCTATAAACAAGATTTAACAGAAGAAGAGAAAAAGCAAAAGCTTGAAGGCTCACTTTCTTTATACAAAAAAGCATATATCTATTGTCCTGTAGATGAAGTTGAGGTTATGGAATGGATCATTGATTCTGTTGTTAGAACATTTAAATTTTTAGATGGAAATTCAAAAAGAGCAAATGCTTTTATTAATTTTCAAATACAAGATAAAAGCAATAATGATTCCTTATTATCAGAAGAATCAGAGATATATGATCCATTAAAAGATTTTTAATATACGGAGATTTAAATGAAAATAATAGTAAATAACTTTTTAATACTTGTTTTATCGATTTTCTTTACCTCTCAGGTTTTATTTGCTGAAAATGAACAAAAACCAAAGGTTAGGAAAAATTTCTATAAAGAAAAAATAGCTGCATTAAGAGTTGTTGCAAAATTTTCAGAAAAGGAAGGAAATGAGGAAAAAATTAAAGCTAATTATGAAATGTTGGCTAAAACATGTGAAGATGCAATAAATGATCCCAATATTTCAGAAAGATTTAAAACAAAAGCAAAGAAATATCTTGCTGAAGCAAAGTTTAAACTGGGATATAAAGATGAAGCTTTGCAGGATTGTGAAGATATTGCTTATAGCAAAAATCAAAGTGACCGATCTGCGCTAAATCTAAAAGCAACATTTTACAAGAAAATGGGTGATGATTTAGTAAAAGAAAAAAACTATGAAGAAGGAATATCAAAATATAAGGATGCAATAGATTTAGATATATCTTCTCAGAAAAAAGCATTCTTTAAAGGTGTAATTGCTACTACATATTTACAAATGAATGATTATGACAAAGTAATAGAATGGGATCAAAAAATCCTTGATGAGCACCCTGATGAGATAAATAGCTGTGCATGTGCCTTGATAATTATGGCTACTGCATACGAATGTAAAAATGATATTGATAAAGCAAAAGAAACATATTTGAGAGTTATAGAAGAATATTCCAGTTCATCATGGGTGGATTGTGCAAAGGAAAATCTAAAGCTGTTACAAGATGTTGCTGGAGAAAAGAATGTTGAATAAAAAGAAATGGTTATTTGTTCTTATACTGACTTTCTGCAGTTTTTTAATGTCGGCTCAGGATTGTTTGTCTTGTCTTAATATAGGATGGTCTATAAAGGATGGCAGCTATCCGATTCCTGCAGATGGAAGAACATATGATTTCACAATAAAGGCATATGCATGGGACATGTTTAAAGATGAGCCCGTGAAGCATACGTTTAATTTCGGTATACAAAATCCGACGAATAATATTATTACTGTTTCTCCAAGTTCATTAACTTTTACTGGAAAGGGCAGTGCGTATATTAGGATTGTGACGAAAAAAGGTTCAGCTGGAAAGTTTGTTCTTTCTGAAGGAGAAGGTGGTCAAGTATTATTTACAGTATTTAAAGGCGAAATAGTAAAGGAAGAGCCTAAACATGCGGCCTTAGATGATAAAGGTAGATTAGCTCATGATTTTAAAATTGAATATAAAATTATTCCTGATGATTATATTGCTGAAACAGTAGAAGTAGAAATATTGAAAAATGAAGCTGTAATATCCACGTTAAAAGGATCTTCAAAAAGTTCAGATGGGGAAGCTGTTTTAACAAAAGGCACTGCTTTATCTCCTGGAAAATATCAGGCCCGGTTAGTTCTTAATAAAGGCAATGACAAAATTAAATATGTATCTGAAGTATATGATTTTTATGTTTTTCAAGTTAAACTAAAAAAGGTTAAGTCAAGAAAATCATTTTTAGATAGGGATAAAAGAACAAAAAGTGATTTTGTTGTACAATATCAAATATTGCCAGAAGAATATGTAGCCAAAACTATCGAAGTTGATATTATAGAAAATAATAATAACATAATTTATACACTCAAAGGATCTAATTTATCTAAAAAAGGAAAAGCAATATTACCAAAAAGGAATTTTATCGAAAATGATAATAGTAAAGAGTACTCTTTTTGTGTTGTTTTAAATAGAAAGTCAAAAGAAGAGTTTATAACTGAAAAAAATAAATTTGATGTAATTGGTCCTTGGTTTATAGAAGATATGTCTTTTGGTAATGCTGCGGATGGTTCTAACTCAAAAGGATTATTGATGATAGATGCAAATGCTGTTCATGAAAGCAGTTATAATCTTTCATTAGATAGAATGCAACTTTTGGCTTATGCTTTTGGAGCAGACCTTGGACATATTCCTTTTGGTGGTTCTTGTTGGGCTGAAGCTATGCTTGGAGGCAGTTATGAACAAAATTATAATGTAAAAAAGGTAAAAGTATGGATAGATGCAATAATTACAGGAGAAGTTAGTTCAAGTGCTGCTATTGTAAAATTTAATATTAGTTCTAGTTTAAATAATTCTGGCTATAAAACTATTTATTCGACAGAGAAAGCTGTTTTTTTAGGTTCTAATTATACTATTAATACGATTTATAATAATGTTTCTGCTGGAAAAAACACAATAAGGATTAAATCATTTGGTAAAGCAACTGCAAATGGTGATGGTAATACAGCAATAACGGAATTTAATGATAAATATAGTTTGGGTAATACTATTAATATTACTAGAATAGTAATTGAGGCTGAAGAATAATTTACATAAGGAGTTTAAAGTGAAAAAGTTTTTAAATTTTGTTTTAAATCCACTGTTTCTAGTTATTTTACCGATAAGTATTTATTGTGATACCGATAAACTACAAGAACAAATAGATTTGATAAGTAAAAAAATGATTGCAGCACAAGAAATCGATGATGAAAAAACAATAGAAAATCTAAATAAACAATTTGAAAAAATATTAGAAGAAAATCCTGATTTAAAAGATGCTTTCATCAAATTTAATGAAATTTCTAAAGCAATATTGATTCATAAGGAAAAAGCAAACCTATTTTTTGAGAACAAAGAATATTCTCTCGCTATTAAAGAATATTATTTAATATTAGAATTGACAAAAGAGAAAAAAAATAATTTTAAAATGCATAGATCAGAAGCTTTATTAAAAATTGGTAATATTTACTATCTCCTCGGAGAAGAATCTTTTAAATGTATTGATAATGAGAATTTGTTACCTTCTCAATATAATTTATTTAAGAAAATGATAAAAAAAATTAAAAGTAATTTTATTAAATCTAAGGTTTTAGATCAGAATAAATCAAAAGAAAGAATTCTATTAAATTAATATTTTCTCCACTTAGCGTTTCTTCGCATCCTTAGCGGCTAAGTTATTTTAAAATGCTTGTTAATAGCCAAAACTAAGAAAGTTTTGCTCTCTTATATTGCCGAAGGCTCCTTAACTCATCACTCACAACTCAACACCTTTCATGCGAAGCATGAATTATCCGTGCTTTTCCGTGGTTAATTTAAAATAATATCGCACGCAGTGCTCTTTCTTGCTTGAGTCTTGAGCCTTGTGTTTTGAGTCTGTCTTTTACGAAACCTTTTCTTCTTCAAAAAATTTGCGGATTTTGACAAGAAGTTTCTGGGGGAGAATCGGTTTTGAAAGAAAACCATCAGCACCAAGTTCACGTGCTTTTTCCTGATCTTCTTCCATAGATTTTGCAGAAAGAATTAATATTGGTATGTGCTTTGTTTCTTCAGATGATTTTAATATTTCTGTTGCCTCTAAACCGTTTACATTGGGCATCATTATATCCATTAAAATGAGGTCTGGCATAAATGTTTTAGCAGCTTTTATGCCTTCTTTTGTTGTAGTACAAGAAAAGCACTCGAAGCCGTCTTCTTTTAGCTTAAGCTCGAGCATTTTTACTATATATTCTTCATCGTCTACAATAAGAATTTTTTTTGACATATTGACACCCTAGTTTCTAAATTGAAGTATATCACCATGTATTTATAAAATCAAGATAAGAGTCTTTTTATATATTTTTAACAAGCTTAAACCAGAAATTACTGCCTTTATCTACTTCACTTTCAACTCCAATTGTCCCATCATGCATTTCAACAATAGTCTTAGAAATAGCAAGACCAAGGCCTGTTCCGCCTGTTCTTCTTTTTATGCCTGTACTTATTTGTTTAAATCTTTCAAAAATAGTATCTATATCCTGCGGGTGTATACCAATACCTGAATCAGTAACAGATACTTTTATGAATTTATCAGTTGTCTCTCCTTTTATCTTGATTGAACCTTTTTCTTCTGTAAATTTTACTGCATTGCTAAGAAGATTGATAAATACCTGATAGATCTTATCTTCATCTGCTACAGCATAAAGTTTTTTAGGAGAATCAATAGTAAAGGCTATGTTCTTGTTTTTAAGCTGGGTTTTTAAGGTATCTCCGCTTCTAACCATAAGGTCATAAACGTTTATTTTTTTTAGGCTTAATTCAAACTTACCTGATTCTAATTTTGAAATATCTAGAACATCATTTATCAGCCTTGCTAATCGTTCTACTTCATCCTTTGCTATTTTAAGGCATCTTTTCTGTGTTTCATTTATTGATCCTACTGTTTCTTCACAAACAAGAGAAACAGCTTCTTTTATTGATGAAAGAGGTGTCCGGAGCTCATGACTTACAGTTGAAACGAAATCAGATTTCATATCATCCAGTTCTTTATGCTTTGTGACATCCTTAAGGATAGCAACAATGCCAAGCATGGCGCCGTCATCACTTTTAACAAGTGAAATAGCTGCATTAATAAAACGCATTCTTGGTTTTTGAATGCTTATTGCTTTGGTTATGAATTTTTTCTTGCCTTTAGCAGCACGCTTCATCAGATCTATTATCTGAAAATATCTTGCACCGTCTTCTATCGTATTATGTTCCAGGCGGTCATCGCTGAGATCAAGTATCTTTTTTGCAGAAGGATTTATAATAAGAACTTCTCCATGCATATTGGTCATAATTACACCGTCAGCCATGCTTTTTACCATCATATCCATTTTTGTGGTTTCTTTCTTTATCAATTGCTGTATGTTTGTTATCACATTTGATACATGATTTACAATGGTTTGGAAAAGCTTAAGCTCTCCATCTGTAAAAGTATGATTTGAGGGAATAGAAAAATTAAGTATGCCTTTAAGAGTGCCCTTATAAATAATAGGAAAATTTGAAGACACTAAATTTGCATCGTTATCATTAGGTAACGATACAAGATGTTTAGCATCAACATTACAACTGGTTAACAATATATCTTCTCTTTTTATTTTATAATTAATCATTGGGTGCAGTGCGTTAAAAATATCCTGAAGTATCTTTTCAAGAGATTTTTCCTTGTTTTTTGGAATACTGGTAAAAAGGTAGTTTTTGTTTTCAACAAATAAAAGCATTGATATGGAATACAAACGTGATGCTTTTGTCAGTGAAGAAAATATAGTTAAGAAAAGGTTTTCAAAATCTGTTACATATCCCATTGAATTGCTTAGTTCATAAAGTATTGAAAGTTCATTTGTTCTTTTTTCAAGCTGAAATTTTGCATCCTCAAGTATTTGAGACTGTCGTTTTAACTTCCATGTGGATATATCCATCTCCTCAAGTATTTTAAGAGCCGTAAGTTCGTGTTTCTGTAATTCATAATTACGCTTTTCCAGTTCCTTATTTTTAGCAGTTAAAAGTTGGGTCATTGCTTCAAGTTCTTTTGTCTTATTTTCTATCTCTGCTTGAGTTTTTTCTTCATTATCATGTAAAGAATCTTCAATGAAATCCTTATGTTCATAAAGTGATAGGTAAGAGAGAAATAAAAAAGCTAATAAGATAAAAGAAATAATTCTTATAAAAACAAATTCATGAAGAAATAGAATAAGAATAAAAAGGATTATGCTGGAGACAATAATGGCTTTAATTGGCTTTTTGTCACTTTTGAATAACTTATCATTAATAAAAGAAAATATTTTCATTTTTTAATTCTTTTTTGGGAAGAATAGTGATATTGATGTTCCGATCCCAGGAGTACTTTTTGCTTCAATAATGCCCTGATGAAGCTCTATTAACATATTTGCTATTACCATGTTGAATCCGAATTCTCCTCCTTTTTTTCTTAAACGGGCATCTACTTTTATTTCTTTGCTAAAGAGAAGTTTTAACTCATCTTTATCCATACCTACGCCGGTATCTCGTATAACAACATTTGCCCATTCTTTACCATCTTTTGGAGAAGTCGATATTTCAACAAAAATACTTCCATCTTTTTTATTAAATTTTACTGCATTTGAAAATATATTTGTAAATACTTCTATGAGTTTTTCTCTATCACCATAAATAATCAGATCTTTTGAAAGAGTCTTAATTTCAAATTTAATATTCTTCAGCTCTGCAATTTTTTTGTTTCTTTCATAAGCAGAATCAATGATCTTACTCAATCCGATGTCTTCAAGATTAAGGACATTGGCAGAAAATTCCATTTCAGAAATATTTATCATATTATCAGTGAAGCGGACAAGTCGGTTTATGTCATCTTCTACAATCTTTAAAACTGAACCTTGCATTTTGTTAAGAGGCTCTGGTGACTCATTCAGAATAAAAAGTATTGCTTCTTTTGCTGATGTCAAAGGATTGCGGATTTCCTGAACAACATTATAAAAATAATCCGCTTTCATTTTTTCTATCTCTTTTAAGTAGGTTATATCTCTAAAGAAAATTACTATCGTTTCAGTTTCATTCTTAAAATTTTTTATAAGTGAAAAATCTATAAGTAAATTATGTGTTTTATCTGTTGAACGATATGTTATTTCCTTTTCTAAAAGGTTCTCTGCGCTTCCAATAGATATTAATTCTTCAAAAGATAAAAACTCTTTAAAAGGTAACAAATCCTTTAGTTTGATATTAGCAGCTTTACTACTATCTAAACCAAAAAGGGTCATACCGTAGTTATTGATCTCTTTTACAGTATTTGTAATATCTATGCTTATAATAGCTTCATTAATATTTTTTAAAATCGATTCCAGCTCTATTTTGCGAAGAGTAGACTGCATTAGTTCATTATCAAGAAGGTGGCTTATTTTAATAAGGATCTTTTTTTCTGATATTTCTTCATTCTTTACAGGTTTGTTCTTATCAATAGGCTTAAACTTTTTTAAAAGAGATGCTATTGATTCAGATAGAGGATCAATATCTGCTGACTTTACTATATAACTGTCTGCTCCCACTTCTTTTCCCCAGAATTTACTTATAGGTTTTTTTTCACCTGTTAGAATAATAATAGGGATATGAGATGTAAGAGGATCATTTTTTAATAACCGGCATGCCTGAAAACCGTTAATACCCGGCATCTCAATATCTAGAATTATAAGGTCAGGAAAATGCGTAAATGCCTTAATAAGTCCTGCTATACCGTCATTAGCAGTTAGAAGGTCATGCCCCATGTCAGTTATGACATGTCCGACAATATTTCTAATTATAGGGCTGTCATCAGCTATTAGAATTGTTGCTTTCATCTATAAGAAATTCGATTAAAAAATGTCCTATGTCTTCGAGTGGAAGTACTCTATCCACACATCCAGTATTTATAGCTGCCTTTGGCATTCCAAAAACAGTGCTTGTATCTTCATCCTGGGCAATTGTTAAGCCCCTGTTTTCTTTTATTTTTCGTATACCGTCCGAACCATCATCCCCTATACCTGTAAGCACAATACCTATGCTGCTTTTTTTGTGATATTCTGCTAGAGAATTAAAGAGTATGTCTGCTGAGGGTTTTTGATTTTTCACAGGTGGTGAATCATCAAGGATAATGGTCCTGCCTTTTAATTTAAGATGAACATCTATTGGTGAAATATAAATAGTTCCGTTTTTAAGAACACCTCCGTCTTTTGCCTGCTCAATAGGAAGCTTAATGCTATTTCTAAACCATTCGATCAGGCCTTTTATAAAAAAACCTTCAGACATGTGCTGGACAACAAGTATTGGAGCAGGAAAAGTCTTTGGAAGCATTTTAAAAAGACGAAGAAGTGTAGTTGGTCCTCCTGTAGAAGAAGCTATTCCCACCACCCAGTCTGGCTGAAAAAGTTTTTTTTCAATTATATCGGTCTTTTTTTGTTTTTCTTTTTTAACGGCTTTCTTTTTCCCGTCAAGATGTACAACAACATTTACCCGTGATAATAGTTTTACTTTTTCTATTAATTCAATTCCAATTTTTGGTATGTCTTCCCATGAATTTGGTGCAGGTTTCTGAATTATATCAAGTGCTCCTAGTTTAAGAGCCTTCATGAAATTATCATCTTTATTAAGAACCGTTACAATAAGGATAGGAATTGGGTTATAAGCCATAATATGCTCTATAGTGTCAAATCCATTCATTATAGGCATTTGAAGGTCACATGTTATTATATCGGGTCTTTCAGGGTTGCTATCAAGAAAATCAATAGCTTCCTTTCCGTTTATAGCCTTACCGATTACTTCTATTTCTGAATCAGTATTGAGTATTGTTGTGATCATTTCTCTTGCAACAGCAGAATCATCAACAACAAGAACTTTAACCATAAACAAACCTCCAAGTTACTTTATGTACATAAAATATTAATATTTTTTCTATTTTATGTCAATTCTTCATCTTAGTTAATATATTTTGCATAAATATTTAGATAAATATTATTATATAAGATAAAGAACAAAAATTGGTTTTAAAAAAATATTTTCTGTGATAAATTAAATTACCAAAAATCTATATAAATGCCAGAGTGGCGGAATCGGCATACGCGAAGGTCTCAAAAACCTTTGCTCCTTGCGGGCGTGTGGGTTCGAGTCCCACCTCTGGCATATAAAAAGGTAAAAAATGAAAAAGACATTGATCGGAAACATTGAAAACTTAGGGACAAAAGAAATAAAAATCCCAAAAGGAATGCGTATTTTGGATGTTTTTAAACAATATAAAGAAAAAATTCCTTTTGTTCCGGTTGCTGCTATATATAACAATCAACTTGTTGACATGCAGATTCCTGTAATGTCCGATTTTAAGATTCTTTTCTTATCCATGCATTCACGCTGGGGTGCAAGTGTATACAGAAGAAGCCTTACACATATTCTTCTTCAAGCTGTTTATGAATTATTCCCACGCGCTAAGGTGCATATTGGACAATCACTTGCAAATGGCTATTATTTTGATTTTTCTCTTGGAAAAAAAATATTTACTTTGAATATGTGTAAAAAAATAGAAAAGGAAATGAAAAACATAATAAAACAAGAACGAGCATTTGAAATGGCTCTTTATGACATTGAGGAATTGCATGATATTTTTGAAAAAAGAGGATTTTTAGATAAATGCACTTTGTTAAGAGCGATAAATCAGCGGGAAATCTTAGCTGTAAAATGTAATGATTTTATAGATATTTATCATGGCCCTTATGTTCCGGATACAGGCTATATTACTGATTTTTCATTGGTTTACTATAAGCCGGGTTTTGTTGTTAAATACCCTAAAATAGGCGGAAAATCAGTTCCTTCCAGAAGCTCAAAAGAACCCAAACTTTTTAATGCATATAAAGAAACATCCCAATGGAATAATATTTTGGATGTAAGTAATCTTACAGATCTTAACAGGATGACATTAAAGGGTAAAATAAATGATCTTATAATGGTTGCCGAAGGACTTCATGAAAATAAGATAGTTAAAATAGCAGATGAGATACTTTCACATAAAAACAGAGTGAAGCTTATACTTATAGCAGGGCCATCCTCATCGGGGAAAACAACATTTTCAAGAAGGTTAAGGGTACAATTAGAAGTAGGCGGAATGAAGACCTCTGTTTTAGGCACAGATGATTATTTTGTTGATCGGAAATATACTCCTAAAGATGAAAATGGTGAATATGATTTTGAATCGATCCATGCAGTAGATCTTCCTCTTTTTAATGACCACCTGGTAAGGCTTTTGAAAGGCGAAGAGGTCAAAGTGCCAAAATTTAATTTCCAAAAAGGAAAAAGATTACAAAATAAATTCAACACAATAAAACTTCAGCCTAAAACGGTATTGATAATAGAAGGTATTCACAGCTTAAATCCTTTATTGACAGAAAAGATACGTGATCACAGTAAGTATAAAATATATGTTAGCGCATTAACTCAGCTTTGTATTGATTCCCACAACAGGATATTTACTTCAGACACAAGATTATTAAGAAGAATAGTAAGAGATCGTTTATATAGAGGATACAGTGCTTCTGAAACAGTAAAAAGATGGCCGTCTGTACGCATAGGTGAAGAAAAAAATATTTTTCCGTATCAGGAAAATGCAGATACTATGTTTAATTCAGCCCTCGTTTATGAACACTCTGTCCTCAAGATGTATGCTGAGCGTTTTTTAAAAGAAATATCACCACATGATCAATATTATGTTGAAGCATCACGTCTTCTTGATTTTCTTGATCTTTTTATTCCGGTAATGCCCAAAAAAGTACCAAGTAACTCTATTCTCAGGGAATTTATCGGGGGAAGTACATTTGAATATTAAAACGCTGATCAAGAACTTGAAAAAATTTTTATGGATCCTGTATTTTCTTTTTTTACTTACTATAGCATTATGGGAACTTTTTGTTTTCCGCTCACCTGAAGCTTTACTTGATTTTGCAATATCTCTTCCAGCTAAAGTAGGATTGTTAATATTTATTTTTAGGTTAAGAATTCTTGTAGTTGAATATTGGAGATTATATCTTTTTGTGTTTCTTGCATGGAGTCTGTACTGGAATATAGTGATGAGGTGGGTATATTATCCGCTTGATGTCTTATCTGTTTTTAAATTTGTTCTAATGCTGTTTCCTCTTTATTTTGCTTTGTATAAAATTGCATTTTCTAGAAAAAGTCCCCTTATCTGAAATATTCAGACTTGTAAATATATGATAAAACAATCTTTTATAAAAAAAATACTCTTATTTTTTTTTAGGTACACATTAGGAATAATACTTCTTATTGTTTCTTTTCTTTTCATTCATACCATTTGCTATATTGTATCTGATAATGCAGATCTGTTATTCAAAGAATTTGTTTACGTGATAATTGGATTAATCATTTATTTTTTCATACATTTATTGATAAGAAAAAAACCGTTTTTATATATTCTGGGGCATGAGCTTACACATGTTCTTTTCATATGGATCTCGAATGGATGGGCATACAGATTAAGGATTAAAAAAAATAGCGGCAGCGTATGTGCTTCAAAAGACAATATTTTTATATCATTATCACCTTATTTTTTTCCGCTTTATACATTTATATGTATGTTTGTATACTTATTTTTTATATCAATTACAAGAAAAGTATTAATCTTTTCTCTTATTCAGACGATTATAGGTATAACGGCAGGTTTCCACTTTTTATTTACTGCGGAAATGCTTTTGACAAAGCAGGATGATTTTAAGGATATTGGAAGGTTTTTGTCAGCAAGTATCATTCTTTGCCTTAACATAATATTTTTTTCAGTTTTTTTTGTTTTAATTTCAAAACACATAAATGCTGAAATATATTTCACTTTTTTAAAAAACAGTACAGTTTATTGTTTGCAAAATTTATTGTTAAGTGCTAAAATTTTATAGGTTATATTGTTGCACAAAACAGGTGGAAGAGTTTTGCGAATAATATGGTTAACTATTTGTGAATTGCTTTGTTATATCAGCAGTTCAGTACCTGGAAAAGGAACATGATAGGAACCAAAAAGAATTTTATCTCTCTTGATATAGGCCATAGCGGAATAAAAGCTGCTTTATTAAATTCTGTTAAGAAGAATATAGTACTTTCCCAGCTTATATATGAGCCGTACCCGATTGAAGAAAGCGACAATATAACTATTGATTACATCAATCAGCAAGTCATTTCTTTTATTGATAAATATGAAATACAAGGCTATGTTGTTTTTACTCTTTCAGACCCTTCATTATCAGTTCAAAACATAAAACTTCCGAGTATGCCGTACGATGAAATACCGGAGGCTGTAAAATGGGAACTCTCAAGAAGCCTTAAGCTTGACCCCAAAGAGACTCTTTATGATTTTATAATAAATAAGAATTCTCCTGATGGAGATACTGAAGGTATACCTGTTCTATCCGGAATATGTTCTCGTGAGCCGTTTGAAAGGATCGCCAGAACACTTAAAAGGAAAAAGCTCAAGATCCTTGGTTGTGATCTTTCTATGCTTTGTGATTTTAGGCTATTTGAACAATGCGGATATTTTAAACCTGAAGAAACATACCTGTTAATAAATTTCGGTGCTCTTTTTACAAATCTTTCAGTTGTTAATAAAAATGAGCTTATTTTTAACAGAAGGGTCTCATTAAACGGCTTAATGCTTACCAGGGCTATTAAGGAGTACTGCAAGGTTGATTTTAATACAGCAGAAGAATTAAAAACAAAGTACGGACTTGCAACAGATGAATTAAGCGATAAGATAATAGAATCTATAAACATAGTTAACTCTAACTGTGAAAAGATGGTATCTGATATCCAGTATTCACTTAAATATTTTTCTTATCAGGTCAGCCGTTCAAATATTACCACTTTTGATAAAGTCTTTATTACCGGTGGAGCTTCTAACCTTAACGGATTCTCTGATTTTTTAAAAGAGCGGCTTCATGCAGATGTAGTTCACGTAAGCTTTGATAACAAGATAAGTGCTATCCGGAACCAGATAGAGGATTCAGAGAACGGTGCTACATGGATATCCTTGGTCTCAACGGTTGTCGGAGGATTGTTCTGGGATAAGAAGAAAGTAAATAAGACTTGTGTAAATCTTCTACCCGGTGAACTTACTGAAGGCGGTAAAAAGGAATTTGTTTCAATTAAAACTGTAGCAAAAAGGCTTTTCTCAACTTTTGGCGCATTTCTTGTTCTTTTTGGATTTATTATTGGTCTTTTTTTGATTTACAGTCATCAGAATAAAAATATAAAAGATCTTAATAACTTATATAAACTTGAAAATAAAAGGAAAAAACAGGTAGAGAAGAATAATGAAGATCTTTTAAAGACAAAAGCAAAAATGCATCAGGAAAATGAATTACTCGAAAACAAAATAGATATTGTAAAGAAAAAGATACATGAATTTACTGCTATAGGTACTAATTCTATAAATCCATCATATTATATTGCTGAAATAGTTAATAATACTCCATACCCTGATGTTGTCCTTAACATAATATCCTTTGAAGGAAATAAACTTATAATACGAGGTGATGCTGTTAATAATAGCGTTGTCAGTACGTTTATGAAAAATTTAAATGATTCTAAATATTTTTATAATACTCATTTTGATTTTATGGAAAAGATAACACATGAAAAAACGCTTTATCCAATTAATTTTAAATTAAATACTACTATCAAAGCGCAGGTAACTAATGAAAATTGATATGAAAAGCGTAAATAAACGACAGCTATTCATGTTTATTGGATTAATAATGTTGCTTGTGGGTGTGGCTTTTCATAAAAAAATATATAAAAAAAATGTAAGAAAAATAAGGAAGATTACTACAAAAGTTGAAAATTTACATAATGAAATAAGTATTTTACAAACAGAAATACCTAATCTTGAGGATATAAGTGACAGGCTTAGGAAAAACAAAGATACACACAAAATATTAAAAACAAAATATCAGAAATATGAAGAAGGAATCTTTTCAGAATCAGATATAGATGTTTTCCTGCATTACTTGACTTCGTTTGAAAAAGACAGCCGGCTTGATTTTATTTCTATAAAACCTGTATCTTTTAGAAATGAGCAGGGAAGAGGAGAAAAAAAGAAAAGTCCATATAAAGAGAAAGAATATTCTGTAAAAGTTAAAGGTTCACTTGCTACCATTTTGGAATATATTTATTATATACATAATCTTTCTGTTTCTTCTTCATTGATCAATGCAAATATCATGCTAATGGATGATGGAGAAAAGAAATACCTTCAAAGCAGTCTTAACCTAAAAGTACTTTTTGTAGATTCAGAAGGCGGCAAGGAAAGAAATAAATTCAAGCCAAAGCATACAGACTCTTTTCAGGTTAAATTGAAAAATAATTCATTTCTTAAGAATGCAGAACAAGTAATTGCTGTAGAAGACGATGGAGCAGATAAGCCTGAAGATACTATAGATATAAAAATAGACGGCATTATAAAAATGGGCGAAGAATCCAGAGTGATTTTTAACAAACAAATATACAGAATCGGTGATTCTATCCAAAATACAATAATAATAGATATTACAGACACACAGATCATTCTTGAAGGAGCAAAAGGAAAAATAATAATTAACGTTGAAGAATAAGGAGTTAAACATGAAATTTAAATTTAGTTTATTGCTAAAAACTTTTTTAGGTCTGCTCGTTTTATGGCATTTATCCTCTTCTGCTAATGCTCAAGACAACATGGGTGAGAACACCGGACTGATTTCTATCAACTTCAGAGATGCTGAGATTCAAGATGTACTTCGTGCTATTGGTGATATAGGTAGTGTAAATATTGTTGCAGGTAAGGAAGTGAAAGGTACTGTAACTGTTCAGTTAAAAGATGTTGATCTTGAAAGTGCTTTAGATGCTATTTTAACTGTTAACGGATTTCAGTACAGGATAAAAAATAACATTATCTTAGTAGAAAAAGGTGATGAGATCCTTGATTCAGAAGTCATAAACATAAATTTTGCTTCTGCAGGTGAAGTAAAAGAAATGGTAGAAAAACTTATCAGTGAAAAGGGTGATATTAGCGTTCATGAAAAACTAAACGAACTTGTTATTACTGATCACATTGAAAATATTGAACGGGTAAAACAGCTGGTAGAAAAAATAGATAAACCTCCTTTACAGGTAAGGATAGAAGCAAAGATCATTAAGCTTGAAGAAGGTGATCTTGAAAAACTGGGTATCCGTTGGAAAACAAATTATTCTCAGTATAAAGGTGATACCTGGGCAAGGGATGGAGATGGTAATATTCAAACAGATGCTGATGGAAATCTTATAAGTGAAAACTGGGATTTAGAGAATCAGAATCTTTACCAGGGAGGAGAGGCCGCGTTTGATCTTGGCTCTGATGCAGGTGTAAGTTCTAGTTCTCTTACAGGAGGTCAGCTAAGTATTGCAGAATTTGCAAGTATTGCAGAAAAAATTCGTATTGGGGCTGCAATAGATGCTCTTTTGCAGGATAAAAAAGCAAATCTTCTTTCTGCCCCCAGCATAACTACCCTTAATAATAAACAGGCATCAATAGTAATAGGTGAAAAGGTGGGAATAAGGGAACAGACACAGACAACAACAGGAACAACTGAATCAATTCGTTTTGAAGATGCAGGTATTAAGCTCTATGTTACTCCTAAGATCTCTCACAATGGTTACGTCACTATGCATGTGAAACCGGAAATAAGTGTTATTACACAATATACTGAAACACAATTATCAATTACAACGACTCAGGCAGAGACAAATGTGCGTGTAAAAGATAATCACACTGTTGTTATAGGCGGGCTTATTGATGATGATGAAGTAAAGACTATAAGAAAAATTCCTATACTGGGATCTATTCCTATTCTCGGGCTTGCTTTTAGAAATAAAAGTTTTGAAAGGACTAAAAAGGAAATCGTCATTTTTTTAACACCTAAGATCTTGAAAGTAGGTCCATTTGAAACAAAAGCTACATCGGCTGACATATCTGATTATGATCGAAAACGTGATTTGGAAGCAAAAGCAAAAGAAGAAGATATGTTAAATAAGTTTTCAGGAGTGCAAAAGAAGGAAGATATTCGTGATTATACCGCTGATATTGATGACGATAAAAAAAGATCTGAGTCAATATTCAAAGAAGCAAGAAGTCTTGAAAAACTTGCGATTCGTGTAAGTGATGAAAGGGAAAGGCCTCTTTACAACAAAGCTATTTCATATTATTTGCAAGTTGCACGTGATTATAAAGGACTTACAAAGAACTGTCCTGAGGCATTATTTAGAGTTGGAAGGATATATTACACAGATATGAAAAGATATGGTGATGCAGAATTAATTTTTCAGGAAGTGCTTAATGAATATCCAGAAAACAAATACGCAAAAAAAGCCATAAGATACCTTAAAAAAATAAATAAAAAAAGAGCTAAGGAATAATAATTAGAAATTATTTGTATTTTTAGAACTTGAATACTATAATGTACACATAGGAAGGTGATATGAGATCTAAAGGTTTTACACTTATAGAAATTCTTATAGTTATGACAATTATTGCTATACTTGCGACTATTTTAATTCCAAGTATAGGCGGTTTTGATTCTCAAGCAAAGATAACTACAACAACAAGCAATCTTAATATTCTTCGCACTCAGATTTCTATATTTAGAGCCAAAACAGGAAGATATCCGGAAACTTTGGATGAGCTTGCTGAAAAAACATATCTTGATAGAGGTGTAAAGAAAAAATATCTTCCTAAAATGCCTGAAGAGCTTGTTAGTTCTGACGATGGGGGAAACAACACTACAGAAGTGCAGTTATCTACGGAATCGCTTTCAGATGATGGAGGCTGGACATATTTTACAGACACAGCAGAAGTGGTTATTGACGTTTCAACACCTTTAGATAAGACCTGGGATGAATATGCTGATGAAAAACCAAGTGATTGGTAAGCATCTTTGTCGCGGAAATATTCCAGTTATGTTTTCTTTAAATAAAAAATCACGCGTTAGAGGCAGTATCCTTATTCTTGTTATTATCATACTTTCATCCCTTGCTACATTTGGTGCTGTATTGCTTGGAATGGTATATTCAAGACATCTTCGTTATCAACTTGAAATGGACCGGACAAAAGCGCTTTATATTGCTGAAGCAGGCATAAGTTATTCGGTATGGGAGCTAAAAATGAAAGTTGATAAAGAAAATAACGGTTTTGGAAATGTTGATAAGTTTGAATTTGGTGAAGGTTTCTTTTCTGTAAAACACAATCCGGAAACAAAGGAAATAATCTCAGTCGGTGATTATAATAATGTGAAAAGGATCGTAACAATAGTTTATGAATCTAACTAATATATGTATATTTTTTAAAAAACAGGAAAATTAACCACGAAGAGCACAAAGAATAGTTAATTGGTTAACTGGTTAAAGGAACGCTTTGCTGGATAATTATAGAAACAGATAATATATAATAAAAAATAAATACTTGAGGAAAAATAGTGAGAAATAAAAGGGGCTTTACATTTATAGAGATCCTAATTGCAATGACTATAATAGCTGTTACTTTTATACCTCTTATGAGGATGTTTGCAGTAGCTATGGAAAATATATATACAGCAAAGGTAATGACAACAGCTGTAAGCATAGGCCGTGAACATATGGAAAGGATAAAGAACTTAAATCTTCCTGAAGAAAGATTAAAAAAACTGCCAAGTCCTTATCATCATCCTCCCAAAAATAAGCCTCCTATGGAAATTAACAACACTTTTTGGAGAGTAAAACGAATAATTAATACAAGTTCCGACCCTGTAAAAGTAGATATTTTTGTATATGAAGATGGAAATGAAGAGCCTTTAATAACTTTATCAACCCTTTTTGAAGATATTTATTAAAGAATATGAAACTATTAAAAAACAAAAAAGCTTTTACTTTAATAGAAATAATGGTTTCTATGGCTTTAAGTGCAATTATATCGACCACGATCATATATGTATTAAAAGCAGGTATGGACTCATGGGAATACGGGCACGGACAAGCAGTATGCCAATTTTCTTCTGAAATGGCTGTAGATAGAATAGTTGAGGGTGATTATTTTTTTGATGGCTTAAGGGAATCTCTGGAGATCACAAAAGCCGGCGCATCTGAGATACATTTTATTCCATGGTATGTACAGAAGCTTGAAAGGGTGACACCAGGAATAAAGTACGAGCTAGAGGTTCCATTATTGCAAGGTGCTTCAGTTCCTGTAGGTGAAGTCTATAATGAAAAGACACGTGAATTTGAATTTAAGCAAATAAATTATTTTATTGAATCCAAAGGCGGAGAAAAAAAAGAGTTTATCAGATTTGACATAGTAAAGACATACCCTAAAGCACGTATTATTTATTACCCTGATGTTGCTAAAAAAAGTAATACCATAATGCAGATCTATTTTAATCCAAAAAAAGAAGGTGTTTACAGAAAATATTTGGGTGTAGAAAAACCGCTTTTTAGGGGAGCACAGAATATTATAGGTTTTAAGCTCAGGTATTTTGATAACTCAAATAATAACTTAGATATGAGTAAGATAGATTTTAGCAAAACATTGACAACACCTGTAACTGCAGTAGAAGTCGAAGTGACAACCGAATCTGGGAGTGAAACGTACACGCTAAGATCATTTGTAAACATCCGAAAAAAAGGTATAGCAGGTACTGGAATTTATCTCACTGAAAATGCTGAAGTATTAATACCAAAATCAGATGAAGTAAAAATATTGACCATAACTAATTTTGGAGGAATTACCGAGAGATCAACTGCAGAAATATTAATTGAATCGAAAGATCCTATTACACAGACCTATCTTGTTAAACTTTTTTTTGATAATATAAACGGAATGGAATTTTTGACTTCATATGAAATACATTATCCAAGAGGAGAAGTCGTGCTTACAAAGGAAGTAAATCGTCCTGCCTATCACGGGATGAACCTTTTGAGTGTAGATTCTACAGGACATTATGATTATGATGATGACGACAATGTTGAAGATTTTGTTATTTTTAACGGAAAAGATGTAGTTTTAAAAGTTGTAAAAATGGATATTGGAGGTATGAATCTTTTTGTAAGATGAATTTTATAATAAACATATCTCACCTTTCGGGAGAGGTTAGAATTCCCGCTTCAAAGTCTCATACAATAAGAGGACTTATTTGTGGTACTTTAGCAAAGGGTAAAAGTGTTTTGAAAAATCCTCTTTTATCTGAAGATACTATAGCCTGCCTGAATGCATGTAAAAAATTTGGTGCTGGCATAAAGGTGAAAAATAATAATATTTTTATTACGGGTACAGGCGGGGGGGTAACATCTCCTGATGACATAATAGATGTAATGAATTCAGGGACCACACTGTATTTTTTAATGGGACTTGCAAGCATAATTGATGGCTGGACTTTTTTTACTGGTGATAAACAGATAACAAATCGTCCTGCCGGAGAGATGATGAAAGCTCTTCACGGCCTAAAAGCAAAAGCCTTTTCATCAAGGGGAAATGAAAAAGCTCCTCTTGCTATTCGTGGAAAAGCTCATGGTGGAAAAATAAGTATACATGCAAAAAGTTCACAATATCTCTCTTCTATCCTATTAAGTGCTCCTCTTTACCCCAAGAAGACTAATATAAAAGTTTTATTGCTGAACGAAAGGCCATATGTAGATATGACTATAGAATGGCTTAAATTGTGTGGAATAAAAGTACGTGAACTTGAAAATGACAATTTTGAGATATTTCCAAATCAAAAGTATAATAATTTTCAAAGAACCATACCTGCTGATTTTTCATCTGCTGCTTTTTTTATAGCAGCATCTGCTCTTTTTGCAAAAGACGAAGTTACAATAAAAGGACTTGATATTAATGATGTTCAGGGAGATAAGGCAATTATAGATATTTTAAGAAGAATGAATGCTGTTATAAAATTTAAAAATAAGAAGTTAATAATAAGAAAAAGCACACTAACAGGAATAAATATCGATATAAGTGATACGCCTGACCTTCTTCCTATTCTTTCTGTTCTCGCTTGTTTTGCAAGCGGCAAGACCGTTATTTATAACGGAGAACATGTAAGAGAGAAAGAAACAGATAGAATTTCCGTTATGACAAAAGAATTAAAAAAAATGGGTGCAAAAATTAAAGAAACAAAAGATGGTATGATCATAACAGGTACAAGCTTAAAAGGAGCGCATCTTAACGGACACGTTGATCATAGAGTAATAATGTCTCTTGCTATTGCAGCTTTGGGTTGTAAAGATGCTTCCACGATCAAAGGCTCTGATGCTGTTTCCGTAACCTTTCCTAATTTCTTTGAACTAATTAGGTCGATAGGTGCAAAGATTAGAAAGGCATAATTTCCAAATAACAATTAACTAAGAAGTGCCTAAAATGCGCTAAAGTACTTAAAGTGTCTAAAGTTAAGGTGTGCCTGTGGCACGATATAGTAAAAGAACAAACACTAAATACAAAACTCAAAACCTAGAACCTTATTTTCTGATTCTTTCCATCTGCGTCTCATTTCTCTTTTCTCTTCTGTTGCCAAAATTGTGGAAAACTAAACGAATGCGGGTAAGAGATACGATTAATCTGGATATTTTCTTTTGTTTCAGCTATTGTGATTTTTGAATTTATGTCTTTTATTTGTCATTTGGAATTTGTTTATTGGGATTTTAATTATGATATATCTTGCTTCAAAATCACCCAGAAGAAAAAGTATTTTTGAACTTTTGGGGTGTCAGTTTGAGATAACAAAACCTAATGGAGTTAAAGAAGATAAGTTTACTCAAAAGCCTTTAGAAGAAACAGTTATATCAAATGCATCAAAAAAAGCTTTAAGTTGCGCAGAAGCTGTTTCCGAAGGAATTATCATTGGTGCTGATACGGAAGTCTTTCTTGAAGGCAGGATATTCGGAAAACCTGATGATGAGGAAGAAGCATTTGAGATGCTTTCTTTATTAAAAGGGAAAACTCATACTGTAATGACCGGTGTAGCTGTAATAGACAAAGGTTATACAGATGAAACCTTATTATTTTATGATGTATCAAATGTGACGTTTCATCCTTTTAAAGATAAGGAGATATTAGCTTATATTCAAAACAATAATTGTCTTGATAAGGCAGGTGCTTATGCTGTTCAAAATGCAGGCTCTACAATAATTTCTGATATTTCAGGATCAATTTGGAATGTCATAGGATTCCCTTTGGAAAAATTCAAAGAAAAGATTAAAGAAAAGAGATATTCGGATCTTTTTTCCTTTCCGGAAAAGTTTAAAGAAAAAGAATTCTGTCTAAATTACTTAACTACTTGATAATACTATATTTAATCAAATAGACCCAAAATCATTGAATTAAATAGTAAACACACAATTAAGCTTGCTGGAAAATCTTACAAAATAAAACTTGACTATTTCTTTATAGAAATTTAAAATTCAATGCTTAATTTATATATATCTTTAGAAAAAAATAAAATATTAGATAAAGACTAAAAATAAGAGGTGTAAAAATGTACGCAGTTATTGAAACAGGTGGTAAGCAGTTAAAGGTCACCGAAGGTGAAGAAATAGAAGTAGAACGTCTTGAAGCTACGGAAGATGGAAAAGTTGTGTTTGAAAATGTTTTACTGATAGCTGATGGAGAGAATTTAAGTATCGGAAAGCCTTATATTGAAAATGCTAAGGTTCAAGCAGTTATGCTTGGTGAGGTAAAAGGTAAAAAAGTCATAGCCTTTAAAATGAAAAGACGTAAGAGTACTAAAGTAAAGAAAGGCCACAGGCAAAAATATTCAAAATTAAGAGTTGAAAGAATAATAAAATAGGGGAAAAGTTATGGCTCATAAAAAAGGCTTAGGAAGTTCAAAGAACGGTCGCGAGAGCGCTAGCCAACGATTAGGTGTCAAATTATATGGCGGTCAGGTAATTAAAGCCGGTGCAATAATAGTCAGACAAAGAGGTGCTAAGTTTAAACCTGGCAAGAATGTTGGGATTGGCAGCGATGATACTATTTTTGCTAAAAAAGAAGGTACTGTAAACTTCAAAAAAACCTCAAAAGGGTGCCTTGTAAGTGTTGTTTAAACCTCAATTCCTGCAAAAATACTCTTTTATCACAAAAGATGTTTATAGATAGCACAAAAGTCAAAATGAAAGCAGGAAATGGTGGAAAAGGCTGTGTCTCTTTCAGAAGAGAAAAGTTCATTCCTCATGGTGGTCCTGACGGCGGAAAAGGCGGGGATGGCGGAAACATTTATCTCGTCGGAAATAAAGACAAATCTTCCCTTATCGATTTCAGATTTTCTCCAGAAATAAAAGCAAAGAATGGTCGCCCTGGACAGGGAAAACTTAAAGCAGGGAAAAGCGGTAAGGATATATACCTTCATGTTCCTCTAGGAACCATTGTATCAATAATAATTGATAATGAAGAGAACACTTTTTTTTGTGATATAACAAAAGATAAAGAAAAGGTTCTGGTTGCCCATGGTGGAAAAGGCGGAAGAGGTAACTCAACATTTAAAAGCTCAATAAATCAGGCTCCAAGACAATTTGGAGAAGGGGAAGAGACTAATGATCTTTTTCTTAAGCTTGAACTTAAATTAATAGCTGATGTGGGGCTTGTGGGTCTTCCTAATGCAGGAAAATCTTCATTAATATCAAAAGTATCACATGCACGCCCTAAAATAGGAAGTTACCCATTTACCACATTGAATCCGGTTCTAGGAGAAGTTGCTTTGCCGGGATACCGAACAATGGTTATTGCAGATATTCCTGGAATCATTGAGGGTGCCCATGATAATAAAGGACTGGGGCACGAGTTCTTAAAACATATTGAAAGGACTCGGGTACTTGTCTATGTTATAGATTTTTCAAACTTTTCAGATGAATCGCCTAAAAAGGCTTTTATGACAATAAAAAAGGAGCTGTTCCTGTTTTCAGAGACATTGAGCAATAAACCTTTTATTATTGCTGCAAACAAAATGGATATATATGGTAATGATCCTGATTTTAATAAGGTGCTTGAGAATTTTGATTTTCCATATAAAAATAATGATGAGATTGAAGGGATATCAGCGGTTACTGGATATGGTGTTGATAATCTACTTGAAAAAATATGGAAGATATTGAAAAATTATAAAGATGAATACAATGAATGATCATACTTATATTTTATCTTAGGAGAAGGTAATATGATCAATGCAATTAGAAATAAAATATCAAAAGCAAAAAGAATAGTCATCAAAGTAGGAACAAATGTTCTTGCCGATGAAAATGGCATTATCTCCTCATACCGCATCAATAATCTCGTAAAGCAAATAAGCTATATAAAAGAAAATCTAAAAAAAGAAATTGTTCTTGTAAGTTCTGGTGCTATTGGGGCAGGGATGGGAGAAATTGGAATATCAAATCGCCCGAAAACACTTCCCTCTCTTCAGGCACTTGCAAGCATCGGCCAATGCAAACTTATAAAAACATATCATGATCTTTTCAAAAAGAAAGGAATAACGATAGGACAGGTTCTTCTGACTCTCGATGACATTCAGGACAGGAAAAGACATTTAAATACATCCAATACTTTGATGAACCTGCTGAGGCGCGGAGTAATTCCTGTTGTTAATGAAAATGACACTGTAGCGGTAGATGAAATAAAATTTGGAGATAATGATATTATGGCTGCAATGGTATCTATCTTTATACGTGCTGACCTTTTGATAATCCTTACAAATGTAGATGGTTTTTTTGACATGGATAATAAGATGATAATGGAACATGTCTGTAATATAGATGATGATATAAAAAAACATATACGCATTGATAAGACTCCTCTTGGGGTTGGCGGTATGGAGTCAAAGCTTATCGCTGTAAAGAAAATACTTGCTGTAGGTGAAATAGCAGTAATAGCAAACGGTAAAAAGAAAGACTCGCTTTTAAAAATATTTAAAGGAGAAAAAGAAGGAACTGTTTTTTATGCTGACTCTGATAAAATGAGTGGAAAAAAACGTTGGATAGCTTTTTTTCCTGTTGTTGCTGGTAAGATATTCATAGATAGCGGGGCAGAAACTGCTTTGGCATCCAAAAATTCATCTCTTCTTCCTGCAGGTATAACGGGTATATCCGGAAACTTCAAGGAAGGAAGTATTGTCTCCATTTTTGCAACGGATAAAAAGGAAATAGGACGAGGACTTGTAAATTACAGCTCTTGCGAAATAGACCGCATAAAAGGATGTCAGACATCCAGTATAAAAACTATTCTTGGCCGCTCTGATTATTCGGAGGTCATACACAGAGATAATCTTGTTGTCTTTAAACAATAAGCAAGGAGAAATGATGGATAATATCAATATAGATATTCAGGATTCGTTAACAAAAATGTGTGTATTAGCACGCAAAGCTGTATCTTCCTTGGCAAATTTATCTAATGACAAGAAAAATGATCTATTAATGAGAGTTGCTGGATCAATAGAAAAAAACAGGCAAAATATTCGTGAGGCAAATAATAAAGATATTGAATGCGCTGAAAAGTTAGGCAAGAACAAAGCTTTTATTGATCGTTTGACTCTTAATGATAAAAGAATAGATGGAATGATCAAAGGGCTAAAAGAAGTTGTGAATCTTAGCGATCCTGTTGGACGAACACTAAAGGATTGGGAAAGACCAAATGGTTTGATGATAAGTAAGGTAAGTGTTCCAATAGGTGTTGTAGGTATCATTTTTGAGTCACGGCCTAATGTTACTTGCGAAGCTGCATCCCTTTGCTTTAAATCCGGTAATGTTGTAATTCTAAAGGGTGGAAAAGAATCTTTTGAAAGCAATCTTGCAATAGAAAGATGTTTTGAAGAGGCATTGACATCCGTAGGATTACCGATAAATTGTGTTAAGCTCGTTCCATTCAGAGAAAGGGAAGCAACTTCTCTTTTACTTAAAATGGATCAGTTTATTGATCTTATAATTCCTCGCGGCGGAGAAAGTTTGATCCGTTTTGTATCGATGAACTCTTCTATCCCTGTTATAAAACATTATAAAGGTGTGTGTCATATTTATGTAGATGCTTCAGCTGATTTTGATGTTGCAAAAAAAATAATATTAAATGCAAAAATCCAAAGGCCTGCAGTATGCAATGCTGTTGAAACGCTTCTTGTACACAAGGATGTTGCACGAAAATTCATGCCTAAAATAGTAAAGTCTTTGAGAAACGAAGATGTCACTATAAGAGGCTGTATGAAAACACTTGATATGGTTGATGAAGAAATCTCTCTTGCAACTGATGATGATTGGTATACTGAGTATCTTGATCTTATAATATCTATAAAAGTAGTAGATTCTATAGATGATGCTATTGCTCATATAACAAAATATGGTTCTAAACATTCTGATGCAATTGTAAGTGATGATATTGCATCTTTGGATAAATTTCAGAAAGAAGTAGATTCTTCTGCTGTTTTTGTAAATTGCTCTACCCGCTTTAATGATGGAGGCGAATTTGGCTTTGGCGCTGAAATTGGAATAAGCACTGATAAGATACATGCCAGAGGACCAATGGGGCTTGAAGAACTGAATATCTATAAATATATTGTTAAAGGTTCCGGGCAAATAAGAGAATAAATTAAAAATTTAGCCACAGAGAAAACAGAATTGGACGCAGATTTGCGCAGATAAAAAAAGATCAGAGAAAAGAAGTAATCACGAAATCACGAAAAGAAAAAAAGAAAGCACGAAAGGGTTTGTTACTAAAAACTAACAGCAAAAAGCTAATAGCTAATAGCTAATATAATTCAACAACTAACCATTTAACGAGTTAACTAGATAACAAACAACTGCCAAACGGGTTAATAAATCATGGAAAGAATAGGACTTTTTGGTGGGACTTTTAATCCTGTACATATTGGACATATTGCTTGTGCTAAAAGTCTTGTAGAAAAAAATATCGTAGACCGAATAATTTTTATCCCTTCTAAAATACCTCCGTTAAAAAAAATAGAAAATACAATTTTAGCTGAAACGCGTCTTCAAATGGTTGAAGCAGCTATTTCTCAATATCCTAATTTTAGTATTTCTGATGTTGAGTTAAAAAGGGAAGGAGTATCTTACACAATTGATACAGTAAGATCGTTCATAGAATATTTTGATAGTGATAAAGTAAAATTATATTTAATAATAGGTATAGACTGGGTACAAAAATTTCACAGCTGGAAAGATTATGAAAAGCTATCGGATTTAATAGATTTTATTGTAATGCGAAGAAACGGATCATTAGGGAATATTAACAATCCTTATCTTGATGTTAATATCCGTAGAAAGCTTGAAAAAGGACTTGTTGATGTACCTGCTATACCAGTAAGCTCTACAGAAATAAAAAAGAGAATAGATGATGTTGATTTTGTGAAAAAAAGCCTTCCTGAAGAAGTATATCAATTTATAATTGAACGAAGATTGTATTTGTAGACTCCAGACTCCAGGTATAAAAAAAAACATATAAAGTAAATTAACCACGGAAAAACACGGATTGGCACAGATAAAAAAGACAGATAAAATAAACTTTGCCACAGAGGACATCCTCCTACGGCGGACTTATCAGCACGTACACAGAGAAAAGAGAATCATGAAAATAAAATAAAAGCACGAAAGGTTAAATTATGAAAAAAATATCTTTCACATTCATTTTATTCTTTTGTATGGTAAATTTAAGTTTAGCTACAACACTTAATTTTCCTCACAATATTAAATCAGAAATATATGATCCGGCAACCGTAGTTATTAAGGGAGAGATGAAAGCAGACGAACTCCTATTTCGTCGTGATCATTTCAAAGATAAACCTATAAAAGAAATTCAATCATTGGCCAATAAATTATTTATGGCACATAATGTCTCAGAAAATATTCCACACATGTTTTATATTGCAACAGTAGAAGTAAAGGAGATATTAAAAAATGAGTCTCCTGCTGCTTTAAAAGTTGGTGATAAAATTTTTGCAGTTTTTGTTATCTATAATGGAAGATTTGACCTTATGCCTCGGGAAGACACTGAGTTTTGGCTGTTTTTAGATGCCTCAAAAGAATCAACTGTCAAACATTTAACAAAATGTTTTAAATACATCAAAAGGGGTACAGTAGAAGAAAGCTCTATCGGGGTTCCTCCTGAAACATTATATTTTAATGGGGTCGGTACATTTCCTTTAATGGATTATATAGAAGATTCTTATTTTACAAAAGCATTACTTGCCATTTCACAGGTTTATCAGATAGAAGATATTGAAGAACAATCAGATAAGTGGAAAGAGTTTCAATCAAAGCATAAAGATAATTCTTTTCTACAGAATGAATGGGAAGAACCAAATATGGCAGAGTATTTTTATAATTAACTATTTAAAAATATACCAAACTCTTCCAAAACTTTATTAAAGGTGAAAATCGTGAAAAAACTAACTTTATTGCTTTTTTTAATTTTTATTAAACTAAATTTGTGTTTTGCCTCAATGGTTAGTCTCCCTAATGATATTAAACACATTATATATGATACCACTCCTATAATTATAAGAGGAGAAGTGATAGAAATAAGCCGCTTATCCCGTCGAGATAGATTTGATGAAGAACCTACAAAAAAGATTCAACAAGTTATTAACAAGTTATACAAAGAACAAGGATTTTCGGAATCTACTCCTCATATGTTTCTTATTACAAAAGTAAAAATAAAAGAGATTTTAAAAAATGCATCCTCCGTTTCTTTAAACATAGGAGATGAAATATATACAACTTTCATAGTTTATAAAAGTGTATTAGAGCCTCTTCCGCGAAAAGATACAGACTTTTGGTTGTTTTTAAATACTTCGGATACCTCTACTATAAAACAGGTAACTGAATGTTTTATGAGACTTAAAAGTTATTCAGTAACAGATAGCCCCATAGAAGCTCCTCCAGAGACATTATATTTTAATGGTTCAGGAATCTTTTCTTTTTGGGATTTCATTGAAGATTCACCACTCACTGAAGCTCTACGAATTATTTATCAAGTATATCAAATTGAAGATATCGAAGAACAAATCTTAGAATGGCAAAAGGCACAAGCAAAACATAAAGATAATCCTTTCTTACAGAATGAATGGGAAGAACCAAATATGGCAGAGGATTTTTATTAAAATTAAAGTTATTACACCTCTTAATAAGAAACCAAAGATGCAGACCTTAGAGTTGTAAACTAACTTTATTTCCTGCCTTCATAGCAGAAACCATCCTCCTCATGTCTCTGTGAACTCTGTGGCAAATAGGCTTTTTTTATATTTGATATGTATTCCTTTTCTCTTTACACGGGCGCAGCACGCGGCGCCCCTACATACGTTTTACTTTTAATTAATATTTTTATCCCATTTGTGTGTCTTTGTGGCTAGAAAACAGTTATAAGTCATAAGCTGTAAGTTGTAAGCAGGAAACCAAAAACCTCTTTTTAAATTCGTGTCCCTTCGTGTTCTTATTTATCCTGAGCGTAGTCGAAGGAGTGGCAAACTTCTTTTCTCTGTCTTTTCTTTATCTGTGTGTATCTGTGGCTAATAAGTCGTTTTGCGTGGTGAGTAGTGCGTCGTGCGTGAAATGTCCTTCGACAAGCTCAGGATTGAAAAACGCTCCGCTTATATTTTATATTTTCTTCTTGAAAGTTATTGTTGTTGAAAGTAATATCTTTAAAGGTCGGGGATGGTATGGTTGTATAAATATTCTAAACTAATTTATTTAAGTAAAAATCTGCCACAGAATTAATGTATTTATTTGATTTAAATATCCACTAACAAAATGAGGGATATCTTCCATGATAAAGAACAAATATGTTTTTTTCTGTTTATTTCTTCTGATGTGTTTGATGCTGCAAGCATGTTCGTCCATGACAGACTATGTTATCAGGCCGCAAACTCTTCATAAAAAAGCACCACATGCTGAGATCAGGCTTAACAATAAGAGTTCTACTAATGGGCAAATTGTTAAAATATCTACGTCAAATATTTCAAAGAAGCTTTCTGAGTGGGAAACATTCATTAGTGACGATTCTACTGGAAAAACTGTTGCAAAAATGACTTATTCTCTTACACCTTGGGGTATGATAACTAACCTCTGCGCCGGTAAAGGACCTTTGGGCGAAACTGTTTACCATGTCCCAGCAGGTCATGTAAAAATTCTGGTGTTTAATTATCACAACAGAATCGTAAAAACAAGCACTACAGCATTTGATCAGGCAAAAAGATTAGATAACTTTCAAAGAAAAGTCGATAACCAAAAAGGTAAGGACACTGATTTTAATAATTCAACAGCACCTAAAAAGAAATATTTCATAGAATATTCACATTGGGGTACAGTACTCACAGCACAGTTGGAACCGGACCAAACATACACACTATCCACACAAGAATTCCCGACAATAAAAACCGATGATAATAAAATATTTGTTTACACCTCATTACTTGATAAAAAGGGGCGTAATGTTGCTTCTAAATATATCCTTCTTACTCCGCTTGATGAGATAAACATGAAAAACGTTACTACTGAAGTAAGCGACTTAGATTTGGATCAGTCATCAGGACCTCAAGGTGTTACCATGGCAAGTGAGCTTATGCCTGTCATAGCTAAACATTTTGAGGAGTATGGTCAATTTACAAACGATGTTAATTCGGGGATGTATGATGCCATTATGTCTGCAGATAGTAGAAATAACCAGAGATCAAATGATCAATAAAAAAACAGTTTAATTTTATCTAAAGGGTGGATACATGAAGAAAAGAAATAGCTTTATTATGATTATATTATTCCTTTTAAGCTTTGTTTTTAGCGGCTGTGCAAGCCTTGACTACCGCAAGCCGCTCAATTCATCAATACAGCCAAAAGCAAGTAAAAGCTATTTATATGGAAGATTTTTTCTCCAAAGGGATTTTATGAACAAATGGCGTCTTGCTTTACGGTTTGAGAACATCACTAATGGTAACATCATAAGTATTAGACTGCTTAATGAAAAACCTGTGTATGCTGTTGAGATAGATCCAGGCACATACCGCTTAAAAGATATTGTTTATGCACCGCTTGGTGCCATGATGGATTTTGAGATCACGAAGTTGACCGTACCTAGTGAACCGGCGTATCTGCATAATAGCATTACTGTTGAGCCGGGAAAAATTTATTATCTTGGAGATTTTTCCGGTTCAAGCCGCCGAGTTGGTTTTGGAACAGGCGTGTCGGGGGACGCATTTGCAGTTTGTGTGTTATTTAAGGGCGGTTTGGTAGGTGTTGAGCAGAACTTTTCGACTACTACAGAAGAAATAAAACGTTTGTTACCGCAACTGACTGATCTTGAATTTAATCCTGCATGGTGATGAAAAAACGCGGAACGAATAGAAAAATTAATGGATAGTTTTAAGTTCTTGTAATGTAGTCGTGTAGTAGGGGTATTAGATTAATATATTAAAAATCTTTAAATTTTTAATAATGGAGGAAACAAATGAGTAAAAGAGCAGTAGTAATAATTATTCTTTTTATCTTTCTTTCAATCGATGCAGCGATACCAGCCTATGCAGCCACCAATAAGGAGGTTATATATAATTTTGAGATCAAGCTTTCGATAGAAGAAAGAGAGAAGTATAAAGGAGTGGTAATAGGAAAGTTATATTTTATAAAAATGGAAATAACCAACTTAACAGACAAAAAATATCATATTGGCAAATATTTTCGAACTCTTATGACTTTAGATGAATCAAACTGGAGTCAATTTTCAATGGCTGCTTCTGGTCCAACTAATTTGAACTTGGACGATATAAGCTACCTAAAGTATGGTTATGGAGCTAATTCAATTGCCCAAAAGGGAGAAGATAAACAAAGTATTGTTATCCATATAGGTAACATGAACGATATTATACATGATTCTAGTCCTAAAAGTCAAAAAATAGCACTTGAGAAATGGTGGCCTGAGTATCTTCTTCCGAAAAGCTCTGTGACTATAACATGGCCAACCTTTTGGTTTACTGATAGTGCTGACAAGCCACAATTTATGACCACCCCCTCTTTCTCTTTTGATCAGGAAAAATATTACTGTTGGGTTAATTTTATAAATAATGAAACCAGAGAAATAGTAGTTACCGCGGAAAACTTGCTTAAGATCCTCTCTAATACCTCAGAGCCTTTAGGTTTAAGAGCTGCTTCTATCATCTGGCTTTTGGAAGACGATATTAAGAATGAAAAGTCTCTTTTACCCTATATAACAAACAAACAGACGCCTAAAGCATTGGCCTTCCGTGCCATTCAGGCTCTAATGGTTTGGGGATCACCGGAAATAATTGACGATGTTTTTTCATTATGGAAAGAGAGAAAGATATTACCCTTTTTAGATAAAGACATGAAAGATTATTTTACTTGGAGCTCTCATAACAAGACCAAAGAATATAATAAAAAAGTAGAAATCGGCAATAGATAATACTTAATATAGAGATTTTGAAAATTTAAGAAATTAATGATAAGCGCCATATAACCATGTGCTCAACCGGACGCAAAGTGGGTTTGATTCGTTTTACCTCTTTACGCAGGTTAGCTCTTAGTTAGCCAAAAGGAGAGAAAAATGGAATACTTTGAATCTGATGTGCCGTCAGGTGATGGTTTATGCTCAGACAATGCATGCCCGTGTCCGGAGGTCGTAATCCCGCGAGGAACAGGACATCTTTATATAGAACAGAGTATTGTTGATTTTCGTCGACAGTATCCAACACTAGAATCTGCAAGAAGAGCAATGAAGGAAAAACAAAAACAGGCCAGTGCTAATTTAGGTGTAGCGGTAGGTGGTTTTTATAGACTTGGAGCTATTCTTGTTTGTGATCAGGGCGCAAAACGCCGGAACCTTGATATGGAAGTAGCAGCAGCTGATGCAAAAAAATGGTGGGAGGATGGAATGGTCCCGCTCCGCAAAACACCAATGAAATCAGCTGAATCTCAAATAATTAATAAGTCAACAGGTTCTGGAAAAACAAAGGCCTGTGAGACAAAAGCAAAGATAAGTAACGGAAAGAAACAATTGACCAAGTCTATGACAGATGCTATTCGGGATAATATGGAGAACTATAAGCCAGAGTTAGATCTGAATATGAGTTGTCCCAAATGCGGGAAAAAACCTTTACCTGAAAAAATGATGGGACATCTTTTTGCTGTAGGGTGTTCTACGATTGACTGTCAGCATTGTAATGCAGAAATACCGTTGGTTACTGATATGGATATACCTTGTTCATTATTTTCGACTAATCCGCTTGACGAGCTTGATCTGGAATCTAAGGATCTTGTTGAACTTGGAAAAGATATAAGTTTATCAAAAAATTTGACATCAGAACTACTTAGTGATGTAGAGTGTCATGACACTTATCCTTCTATTCGTTTTGCTGATAATTTTTATGATGGTACTGACCGTAAGCAAAAGTTTCCTACGAAAATGATTAATTTTGCAGATCATCTTGATGTTATTTGTAATCTTAAAGCTTTGAAAATAGCTGTAGAAAAAGGGGACTCGCTTGCATCCGAGAAAACTTTCCAATGCTTTAACAGGTTAGCAACTCTTCTTTTATTATCGCAACTCAACCCTATTGAAGCTGAAGCATACAAAATTCCGAGTAAGATAGTTAATGAATGGGAAGGTTTATTGTGGACTGTAGCTTATTTGCGAATATCTCTTTCACAGGCTAACCAGATATTAAGTAAATCAACGAAGACTGAATTTTCGCAGGAAGAATTAAAGCAGACATTGATTGCAAAATCTCAAATACCGACAACCAATATTGATGCGATATGTGCTCTGGATGTCCGCAGAAAGATCCTTGAGATGACCGAATATTTTTTTTCTGCTCGATTTTTGACAGTGCTGAAAGAAAGGCGTTTGACCAAGGGTGGTTACGAAGCATACAAAATTGCCGAGTGTATTAAAAATGCATTTCAAACAATGGGTATTAATGATGTCATGATGGGGAAGTGTATGAATATTAACGTAGTGCAAAACGATTCAGTCGGCAATGACAACATTCTGAAAAATGCTGCGCTGATTCATTTACACTACCGTAAAGTAGAAGTTGATATGAAAGATTTTCGGGTTTTTGGAATTGGAAAATTATCGCCGAATAGCCCATCCTTGATCGATTGGCTTAAAAATATATTTTCTTAAGGTTATAGGTGAAACTGAGTACTTCAAGAAGCTTAGTGTAGACTGGAGTCGAAGGGAATTAAAAAATTAGATTGAAGAAAATAGGATTAATAACAAAAAAACGAGGAGAACACTATGAGCAAGAGAACAACTATACAATTTAATTATGATGGAGACATATGGTCAATTGTCGATAAATGGGCGACTGAGAATGGTTATCGACAGAAAGAATCTTCTGGTGCAGAACGAATCTACCAAAAAGGTGTTGGATTTCTCGTAGCACCTATGATGCTAAAGTTAAAAAGTAACAATTCGGATACGACACTTGAGGCTTGGATTAGAGCAAATCTATTTGTCCGGATAATGTCGCTGTTCATTCTTCCTTCCGAGATGGGAATTGAGTCAGGCGGTTTTAAGGCTATTGCCCCCAGAAATATCGCACGAAAGGCTGTTAACAAATTGCTTAGTCAATTAGAACAAACACCTATTTCATGACAAAATAACTGATGGAAGCTACAAACAAGATGCTGTACCTGACGGCAAAAAAGTGCGGATGTTACCTCTCTTCCAGCCTTTGCCTTCAGTCTATGCACAAGGCTTGGTCTAGGCAGGTCGTTCTGGGCAGTTGAACTCAAACGTTAAGCTGATCGCGGACAGTCGGTTTAACAGGTATAAAAAAAGGATTAAGATTATGAAAAGGCAATTAATTCTTACTCTCATTGGTATCTGTCAGTGTTTTTTAGTAATATCTTGCCAAAGTCAACCAGAAACGTTCGATGCTTGGTATAATAAAATAAACGACTATCTAAATGAAACATATGTAAAATCTGTGGAATTAGAAGATAGAATTTCCTCAGTAACAATTCTGTCAGGAATAGCTACTGATTGGTCCAAAGAACTACCGCTGAAAAGAAAACAATTTATTTCAGAACAAAAAGGTATATTAAATGACACGCTAAAAATAGTTAAAAAAACTAAACCACCTAAGGATTTTAAAGTATTTCATGAACGAATATTAATAAATCTTGAATACCGGAAACAATCTCTAGAGGCTATGGAAAATAGAAATCCATTATATATGCTACATTTAGCTGCATCTGGAAATGATCATTTAAAAATGGCTTTATATGAACTAGAAAATATATTTGTCCAACATGGTGCGGCTGAAAAAAAAACATCAGAACTTAATACAAAAATTGAAACACTTAAAAAACATAATGAACTTCTAGGTAATATATGGGTAGCAGCAATGTCTAAATAATTTTTTGCTTAATATTTAACAACTTCATTCAGGCAAACGTGTGCGAGAATTGTGCTATTAAAAGCAGCTATAAGTCATAAGCAGTAAGTTATAAAAAAAACAGAACCTCTTTTATTTTTTTTGTGTTATTTCGTGTTCTTAGTGGCTAGATATATAATGATCGCGCGTTTGCGCTCATTTAATTTCGCGAAATAGGGACGGAGTCAACTTAAGGCCATAATCTATCCTTTAATTGCTTGACAAAACCAATGCAATTAACTTAACACTAAATCTTTCTAACTCACATGAAATCAGTAAATGTTTGTAGTAAATTGTCAATTATATAGACATAAATATGTAATAATATATCTTGCTACATCTACAATATAAAGAAAAAAGCTTCGTATGCATTACGCATATTGAATAAAATGTGTTATAATATATAAAAATTAACATTATAATAGATGATAAATGGGCAACTCAGTATTTAACTGAGGCGCAAAGCCACGGGGCAATATGTCAGCCGGGCTGCAAATAAAAAGCAGTTCGGTTTTTTTTATATATTTAAATATGGAGGTAGGTTTTGAAAAAGAAAAAATTTAAACTGTTACTATTAACTCTACTATTTTTATTTATCTCTCCTTCCGGCTATGCCGGAACAGATGGTTATGATATTACTATAACACCATCAAAAGACACCTATAATATTGAAGAAACAGCAGTCTTTGAAGTTACCATAACAAAAGAAAGCAACCCGGCTAATTTAAAAGCATTGGACATCGTTGCCAGATTTGAGAATGATTACATATTTCCAATAGGGCTAAAAGAGGGTACAGAGAATGTACTGCTTTTCGAAATTCCAATAATTTCCAAACACAATCCAGTTATATCGACTATTGATATCTCAAGTGTTATCCCAAGCAAACTTTACAATAAAACAGATATAGATTCTGGGGAAGTCAGCCCAATTTTAAATGTAGATCCAATCGAATCTATCATTACAGCAAATTTTATATCTGGAGAACAGATCACAGGATGCGGCAATCATACTTTGGAGGTATCTGCTCGGGCACCATCAATGGAACAAACATTTACAATTATTATTTATCATCACAACAGAAAATATATGATGGAACTCCTCAAACAGGCAAAGGATTCAGGAGACACAGAAACCGTAGCAAAAATTAAGGAGTATATAAAAAATGACCAGCAGGGAAGTATGTGGGATTGGGAAAACCCTGAAGAGACAACAGATGTCTATGGAGACATTTTAACAGCTACAAATGATATTATATTGACGCTTGGAAAAGAGATCTTAGCAAAAAATACCGTTGTTAGTATATTGGGACATGTATCCAAGAAAGCTGTTTCTTTCAGTATAGATACAATACCACCTGAAATAAATATAACTGTTCCATCGAATGGTTTAGGAACAACAGAAGATACGGTTGATGTTATCGGAACAGTGAGCGAAGATACAGAAAAAGTGACTGTAAATGGAATTACTGCAAACCTGATAGTCCCAAATTTTGATTTACCTGATCTGACTCTATCCGAGGGTGATAACATTATCACAGTTAATGCTGCTGATTTTGCAGGCAATACATCAGAAAAAGCAATAACAGTAACAAAAGCAACATCTGAACCAGTCGATAGTGACGGAGATGGGCTGACAGACCAGGAGGAACTTAGCCTTGGATTAGATCCCGAAAATTGGAACACAGATGATGACAGAATAGGTGATGGCGAAGAAATAAAGCTAGGATGCGACCCTCTAAAAAAAGATACTGATGGTGACGGAGTCAGTGACGGGGATGAAGTATTCGATCATGGCAGTGATCCAACGAAAACAGATACGGATGAAGATGGTATTCCAGACAAAGATGAAATAGAAATTTATGGAAGCAATCCTAATTCTTTAGATAGTGATAATGATAGTATTCCTGATAACGAAGAAATAACAATTCATGGGACTTCTCCCTCAAGCAAAGACACAGATCAGGATGGTTTATCAGACAACGATGAATTAAACATTCACGGAACAAACCCTCGCAAAAAAGATACCGATGAAGACGGGGCAGAGGATCTTCAAGAAATCGTCTTTGGCTCTAACCCATTAGTTCCGGACGCAACAGATAACGTTTTGCCTTTAACAATAAATTTTAAAGATTTAATAATAACAACTTCTGCTAATTCCATTCACATGGAATTTAGTACAGAAGAAAATGTAAAAACTCATATTGTATATGGCCCACAACAATTCTATTCCAATTCATACATAGAAAGTGCTTTTAGCACACAGCACCAAATTAACCTATCAGGATTAAATCCTGACACATTTTATCATTATTATATTTCACTTGAGCGAGAAGATGGTACTTTTGTAAATACATTCCCAAGAATGATAAAAACAGATCTTTTTATAGATGATTACACTCCGCCCCAAATTACAATAATTTACCCGGAAGATGGAATCACAACGTGTTCTGCGATATTAAATGTTGTAGGAACAGTAGATGATGTTTCAGCTAATATTACTGTAAACGGAATAAAAGCTGTTAAACTTGGAACTGAAACATGGCACGTTACAGTCGAGGTAACATCGGGCTGGAACAATCTTAATATTGTTGCAGAGGACATCTATGGAAACACAGACTCTCAGTTAATAAGCATACAATACACAACGGATCCACCTGCTAAGATAACCTCCTCAAATATACCTGATGGAATCACAAACAATATTCCAGAACGATTTTCAGGTACATGGGAAGGAACTGATGCCAAAATATTAATAAACGGAAAGCAATGCACTGTCTATACAGATGGAACATGGATCGGCCCGGAAAACATAACTGATGTTCAAGCAGAAGCATTAGGAATCACTGAAGGATCACTAGAACATTTAATTATCAATATGGAATATACTATATTACATATTGAAGTAAGCGATGATGGTTCACCTGTTGTAAAACTAAG
Organism: Candidatus Auribacterota bacterium; assembly: GCA_023144635.1. Lineage (GTDB taxonomy): Bacteria > Auribacterota > JAFGBW01 > JAFGBW01 > JAFGJP01 > JAGLFH01. The sequence goes on from JAGLFH010000010.1 coordinate 57,892, forward strand.
CAATACAGAAGGAGCTGGCGGAGGTTCTTCTCAAAAAAATGAAGATCTTAAAGTATTAAAATTTCAGATATCTCCTTCAGGCTGCACCATAACAAACTTATATCATGATGAAAATTATGCTTCAAGATCAGTGATACCTTTCTGGACTCCTTCACCAATTTCTCCCCAAGATTATTCGAAGTCAAGAGCAACTTATTCTATAAATCCACAATATGACCCTGAAGATGAAGCCAGCAAGAGATACAACGCTGTTTGGGCTATTACACAACCGGAACCTAAAGTCGTTATAAAGGAAACAAACGACATACCTTATTCGTATAGTGATTATTACTCTTGCTTGTTATATCGGAAGGCTAGCGACGAGGGCAATAGCTTCACCCCATATTTATTTCCAGTAACAAACAAGTCTGATACAAATAATTTTAAAATAAAATTTAAAAACGTTACTGACACAGATCTGCAGGATTATGAAGCTGTTATAGTGTTCAGAAACTGCGGCTTTGGGGGTGTCAATTTCGGAATGCATGATGGTTTCCACTGGCCGACGTATAAAGCACTCACATCCGTTCACTACAGAATGAATAATAAAGCGTTCCTAAAGTACAAAAACAACGATTACTACATAAATTTCAAAATATCAACAACAAAAAATAATCTTGATAAGGACTTCCCACTAAAACTTTCAACAGTCCCTACAGGCTATAGCATTTTCCCTTGGAATTTAGTAGGTGGGGTGGGGCTATCTATAGAATCCTTTAGATCAAGAGGTGGTTTCCATGCATACAATGTAGAGGTGCTGCCTTTAGTTGACCTAAGAATGGATATAAATGGAATTGTGCCGCCTGGAGATGATGAAGATCAGAACCTTGAGGCAGAAAAACCTGGAGCCTTAATACCCTTAAATGATGATGATGATAATCCTGATCCAAATGCTGCAAGTCCCATCCCTGATAACACGGAAACAGAAAAGCAAGTGTCAGGCGAAAACGATCTTGTTCGTTGCCATATGGTATTAAGCAATTATATAAAAGATGGAACCGTAAAACTAAAACGAAAAAATAGTAAAGTAAATGTATGGATAGACAAAAACAAAGGAAGTAGTAATAAGCTTCTTGTTGATAAGGAAGAAAAAATATGGGATGTCGAAAAAGAAGATGAATATAAGGAATTTATAGATTTAATGGACAAACTCTGGGTTGAAGGTTATGAAGTCTCCGAATTGTCCGGAGACACTGGTCTTGAACTTATTTATACACCCAAACAGTCCACCAACGGAATAACAGAGATAAAAGACGAGATAATAATGACCGTCGTGAAGGTGGACATAAAAAGAAAAAAGGATGGTGAAGACGAATATAAAGAAATTGATGATGGAAATAATAAAGTTTTACCTGGCGAATTAATTGATTTAAAAATAGAAATAGAACCGGAGTCTTTGGAAACTGATAATTTGGAAATTGATAACATTGAATGGAGTATACCCGGGAAAATCTTTAAGGACTATGTTGATGGTGAGATCATTAAACTAGATCAAGAAGATTTTAAAAATGAAATAGTTCAATTTTACTGGACAGATACAGGTGATGAACGTGAAATCACATGTTGCTTTGAAGTTAATGGTGTCAAATTTCAAGAGAAAAATAAACTTGATATAAAAAAACCTATTTGTGTAATGCATACTACTATTCATGGTGAAGCGTGTATTCGTAATATAGAGAACGAAACAGCTATAATAGGATTAAACATGCCAGATGGAAGCATCGCTGTTATAGTAAATGGCAGACTTGAAAAACCAATAAATTTTACAGGACTTGTAAAAGTCCCTGAAGGTTTTAAAGAGGGAAAATGGAATTGGGTTCAGCTTATTACTCCTCAGAGATTTTTTACAGAAGATGGTATTAATAAAAAATTTAGTTTAAACGGGATAAAAGTTTTGGATACAAAGTATCCATATGAGCCTTATAATGGTCTTTTTGCATTGAATAATTATTATTCTACAGGAAATCAGGATCAAATTGCAGGTGATGCACCTGATACAATTCTCAAGAGTAATATAAATAAAGCATCGGTAGAAAATGAGAGTTTTACTATGTACATTATGTTTTGTCCTGATGGAGATAATTCTAAATATGTTCCTTTAAAATCAGTATCATGGGGCTATAGTATTTCAGCACTAAAAGAGGATTCTGTTTGGAATGAAATTCCTGGTACAGCCCGTGAATGGGCTGTATCTTTTGTTGAAAATACAGATCATCCAACATGGAATAATAATTTTAAAAATGGTGAATTTATTGAGTATTAAGAAAGCACCCGAAGTCAGCATAATGTGGAAAGGGGATTCAACTCTTGTCCTGAGCAAAGTCGAAGGAGCGGCTAATAAAATAGCTTTTAGTTCTTAGTAAAACAACCACTCTGTGCTTTTCTCTGTGTACTCCGTGTCCTCTGTGGCTAGATTTATTTTCTGTGTCTTTTCTGTTTTTTTTATCCGTGTTAATCTGTGTGTATCTGTGGCAAGAAAACAGCTATAAGTCGTAAGCTGTAAGTTATAAGCAAGAAATCAAAAACCTCTTTTTTTCTTCGTGTCCCTTCGTGTTCTTAGTGGCTAGATATATAATGATCGCGCGTTAGCGCTCATTTAATTTTTCTTTGATCAGAAGCATGTCTTCCCATGCTTCTTTTTTCTTAGATGCATTTCTAATAAGATATGCGGGATGAAAGGTAGGAATAAGAAGAGTGCCGTTAAAATCATAAAACTGTCCTCTTAACTTTGTTATTCCCTGTTTTGTATCAAGAAGCGCTTGAGTTGCAATGGAACCAAGAGTGCAAATGATTTTAGGTTTAATGAAATTAAGCTGTTTCATTAAATACTCTCTGCATTCCAATATTTCAGTAGGTAAGGGATTACGGTTGCCGGGAGGACGGCATTTAAGTATATTGCAGATATAGACATCGCTTCTTTTTAAACCGAGAGAACGTGACTTTTCTATCATCTCTGTTAGCAGTCTTCCGGCTTTTCCTACAAAAGGGCGTCCGGTTTCATCTTCATCTGCGCCCGGAGCTTCACCGACAAAGACAAGGTCAGCTGTTAAAGATCCTTCACCAAAGACAGTATTTTTTCTTGTATCAAAAAGAGAACATTTGGTACAGACCAATACTTTATTTTGTGTTTCCTCTATTATGTTAGAACTCTCATTTTTTGAAGGAGTAATAGGATCAGTTTTGCAAGCACCTTCTTTTTTATCATCAAAGTTTAAGATAAAGTTTATGCCTTTATTTCTTTCACTTCTAACATGATCTTCTAAAGTATGTATAATAGATTGTAATTTCTTTTTCATAATAAGCGGTATTTTAAAGTATCCTTTAAAAAATATCAAGAAAGTAGAATTTATTTATAAAAATCTGATGATCTCAACTCATACATATAGCCTGACTGACAGATACAATTTGATCGACAAGATACGCTTTTCCGCCCAAGGCGGACCAGCCTTTGGTTTGTATTTTCTAAATTCCTGCCTATCTTGCCGCGTGAGTCGCGTACCGCGACAATCACATGACCGCGTAAGGAGCGGAATGTGACTGCACGTGGCGCGGTCACGCGATTATCCTGTCAAAAACGATATTTTTTAGTAAAAGATTTGGATTGATATGCTCATTTAAACTATAATTACTCTAATAAAGGTAAATTTATTGAAATGGAAAATAGAGATTCTAAATATTCATCCGGCATAACTGCTGAAAATATACTTTCATCACTTGAAGAGCTGCTCATTGTACTAGACAAAGATGGCGAAGTTACATATGTGAACTCTTATTTTAAAAGAACGCTTGAATATACTGATGAAGATATCCTCGGGAAAAACCTGGGAGAGTTTTTCTCTCCTCTTCAAGATGACGGCCTTGAAGAAGAAAAAGAAGCAGAGCTTACTATAGACGGGATTGTAAAAAACTACAATGTAGGGATCATTACAAAAAATGGAAACATATTACCTTTTAATATTTCTCTTTCTATTATCATTAATGAAAGTGGTAAAAATGTGGGTATGACAGTAGTTGGTACCAGCATGGTAAAGATGATAGAGCTGTGGAAAAAGTTAAAAATAATGAATGATACTCTTGAGGCAAAGGTAAAAGAAAGGACATCTAAGTTAGAAGAAGCAAACGCAATGCTTAAAGATACTCAAGATAAATTTGTGCTTTCTGAAAAAATGTCTGCTATGAGTCTTTTAGCCGGCGGAATATCTCACGAAATAAGCAATCCGATAATGGCTATTATCGGATATTCCGATATTTTGATTGATGATGCAAAAGATGAAGAGTCAAAAGAAAAACTTTTGCAGATAAAAGAATTCGGATTTAACTGTATGAACATTATAAGTAAATTCTGTGATTTTGCAATGAGTCCTGGAAGCGAATTTGATGCAGTTAATCTTAATAAAATAATTGAAGATACCCTTGTTCTTGCACAAAATAAGTTAAAGTATGATGTTGAAATAACAAAAGAGCTTGATGCTGATCTTCCTATTATAAAGGGGGAGGCTAATGAGCTTAGACATGTGATAATTAATGTTGTTTTAAATGCTAAAGATGCCATGCCTAAAGGTGGTAAATTACTAATAAGAACAGGTCGTGAATCAAAAAATATTTTTGTTTTAATTGAAGATACCGGTAAAGGTATCCCCGGTTCAATAATAGGAAAAATATTTGATACAGCTTTCACCACAAAAAAGGAAGGCGGTACAGGTCTTGGCCTTTCTGTTGCTTTTGAAATAATCAAAGCTCATGACGGTAATATTGAGATTGAAAGCGAAGAGGGCGTTGGCACAAAAGTAAAAATAATTCTCCCGATACCAGAGTGAACTCGTGTTGCGTAGTGCGGTTAGCGTGAAAGGAACGCTTCGCTGATTATTTTATAATTAGCCACTGAGGACACCGAGAGCACAGAGGAAAAGAAAATTGGACGCAGATTTGCGCAGATAAAAAGGATCGAGAGGTTTGGTTCTGGCTTAGAGCTTACTACTTATAGCGTATAACTATTTTTTTATTAGCACAAATAATCACAAAGATAAATGTTGTCATTCCTGCGGAAGCAAATATTTAATAGTTACCACGGATAAACACAGAGGAACACAGAAAAAAGCAAGAAATAAAGAGTAGGAATACTCCAAAAACTAAATCAAAAATTCAAAACAAACCAGAGAATAGTAAATCCTAAATAAGAAACGAAAACAATGAAAAAGAGAACGTTTACTTTTATATAGATTCCTGCTTTTGTAGGAATGACGATGTTTAACAATTATTTTTTATTTAGAATTCTTTCTTGTCCTGAGCAAAGTCGAAGAAGCGGCTAACTTTCTTTTCTCTGTCTTTTTTGTCCGCGCCAATCCGTGTTTTTTCCGTGGTTAATTTACTATCATTCGCCGTAAGGCACATTAATTTCACATTTCAAATTTATTTTATCTTTTCGGATTTTTATTGAATTTTTTATATTTTGCCGAAGGCTCCATTCACGATCCACGAATCACGAAAACCGAACCACGATTTTTCTACGCTTACCAGGAGATAAATCTTTCAATTATTTTTTCAGGGGGAAGGACTTCGTCTGCAAGTTTAAGTTCGTTAATGCTTCTTGGCATTCCATATATTTCAGATGTCTCTTCATTTTGAGCTATTATTTTTCCTCCTGCATTTTTTATTGCCTTTGCTCCTTGTGTTCCATCAATCCCCATACCAGTAAGAATAACACCAAGACACTGATCTTTAAATACTTCAGCAGCACTTATCATCGTAGGATTTATTGCAGGTTTCATTGAAAATATAGGCGGATCATCGTTAAAAATAAAAACAGGGTTATTTGATCTGTCTTTCTTAAAAACAGTATGATAACCACCCTTAGCTAAATAAACAGTTCTCTTTTTGATGACTTCATCAAATTCTGCTTCTTTTAAATTAAGACTGGATGAGTTTTTTAAATGTGTTACCAGTGATTCAGAATAGCTAAATGGTATATGTTGAACTATTACAATAGCTGCGTTTATAAGCTTGCTTAAATTGCTTACAATATAAGAAAGAACTTTAGGACCTCCTGCTGATGCCCCGATAACTATTATTTTTTTTGCAGTCTCCATTTTTTCTAATGTTTCGATATCTTCCTCAAGAAAGACTTTTTCCCGAGTTTCAATAATAGTGTTCACTTTCTTTGAATCAAGAAAATAATAGTTTTTTTTACCTTCAAAGCTTTTTAGAACCTGCATTACAACATGTACAAGGGTAGAGGGCTCAAAAGGTTTTTGAAGATATGTTTCAGCACCTTCATTTATTGCTGAACGAAGTATTTCTTTGTTTTTTATTCCTGAGATAACAATTATAGGGATATTAACATTTACTTTTTTAAGCGCCTTTAGAGTTTCTATCCCATTCATTTTAGGCATGTTAATAT
>JAGLFH010000011.1 GCA_023144635.1 Candidatus Auribacterota bacterium
TTATCTTTCTTATGAAAGGATCATCATCAACAATAAGTATTCTAGGCATAAAACCCTCTCTGGCAATGCTTTGCAGATTTTTAATTTAAATTATAAACTATTTTCTTTAGTTATCTAAAACTTATCATAAATTAAAAATAAGTTCAATAACGCATTCTCAATATAGGGTTTGAAATAAAATTAAAAATATGTTAATTTATACTAAAGTAAGTAGGCCTTTTGGCCGATAGTATTATTGGCGAGGTGTTAAAACTATGATAGATGATGTAACAAGTATAAATAATAGTACTGAATCAATCGATCCAAGAAAATCGGAGAAGATCGTTCAGCAAAAATCATCAAAACAAAGTGCAGGTAAGTCTAAAAGTGTTGGCGCTCAAGGGGATAGCGTTGCAATATCAACTTCTGCTAAATCTGCTCTTGAAAAGACTAGATTAATAAATATGGTCAAGAACCTCCCAGAAATACGAGAAGAAAAAGTAGTACAGGCTAAGGCAAAGATGGAATCAGGTGAACTTTTCTCATCTGAGTCCACTGAAGGGCTCGCCAAAATCCTAGACGAAAGCCTTTAATACTACTTTTTAGTCAGTTTTTATTCACTTTTTAAGCACAGTCTATTTTTGTCTAATCTCTCTTTATATTGTAAAATCAGTGGAACCTCGCGGAGGCGGGTAATTACTTAAAATAACTGCTTGAAAACCTGATAGCATATAATCACAAATCCTTACATTTTTTTCTTAATATCCTTGACAGCCAATAAAAACCAACCTATATTATACTTGAATAAGTATTCAATTAATAAGGAATAAACTATGAGAAAAAAAGACATCTGCAGTTTTAATTGTTTTAACAAAGAAAAAGTAGATATAATCAAAAAAAGTATTTTAAACGATGATAGTATTTCTAATGTTGCGGATATATTGAAAATTATTTGCGACCCCACACGCATGAAAATATTACTTTCGCTGGAAAAAGGTGAGATCTGTGTATGTGATATTGCTCATGTTTTAGGAATGAGCCTTTCTGCAGTATCTCATCAGTTACGCCTTCTTAGAAATATTGGACTGGTAAGATATCGAAGCGAGGGTAAAATGGCATTCTATTCTTTGAAAGATAAAAAGATAATAGGATTTATAAAAAAAATATCACAATACATAAGCAAGTGATAGGTAAGTAAACATGAAAAATAAATGTAGCTGTCAAAAATCTAATAAAAACGGTAAGTGCAAAGAAGCACCACCCCCAAAGAAGCTTTCTTTTACAATTCTAGATAATTTTAAAGCACTTATAAACTATTTATTTTTATTCAGAAAGGCTTATTCTGTAGCACCGGGATTATATTTTACTGGAGACAAATACGACAAAAAGGCTCCAATGCTTGTGACATGTAATTTTTTATTAACAGTTCTACTCCTTTTTAAAAATCTTAAAGGTAGAAATATTAGGCTGTTAATAATAGATACAAAAGGGATCAATGTATGGTGCAGTGCAGGAAAAGGACAGTTTTCATCTGAAGAAATATTAAAAGTCCTTAAATCATATAATAAAGATATTCTTACAAAAAATGAAAACATTGAAATTATCCTGCCAAAACTTTCTCTTTCAGGAGTAAAACTTAAGCTATTAAAAAAGAATAATGTAAAACCTATAATAGGCCCAGTTCATATGGAAGATATTCCTGATTATCTTGATATGATCCCTTATAAAGATAGTCAACACGATTCATATAAGTTCAATGTTAAAGCAAGGCTTTTTACTGCAATTCCTTCCATAATGCAGTTTTCAAAATATCTAATACTTATTACCTTAATAATGCTGTTTTCTTCCATTGTTTTCAAAGCTGGATTTTACTGGCAGATGTTAGTTTGCTTATTGTGCCTAACATTTATTTATATTTTATTATTTCCGTTTTTACCTGGAAAACGTTTTGCTGTTAAAGGAATTAGTCTTGCACTGTTTGCATCAATGTTTCTTTTTTATTTATATTTAACAAGTTCTATTTCAATATACTTAACAATGTTTTATATAACAATATTAATAGCTACCGGTATTTTCTTTGGTCTTTATTATACAGGGAACAGCGCAGTCAGTAATTACTCTAAAGTAAAGCAGGAGATAATCACATTTCTTCCCATAAGTTTTGTCTTATATGTTACAGCTTTTATATTTTATTTTATAGCAGGGGATATCTCATGATAAGTTTTAATGTTGATAAGTGCACAGGTTGTGGTGTTTGCCCTAAGGTTTGCCCTCATGGAGTTATTACTATTAAAGATGGTAAAGCCGAACCTGTAAATATTGATAAGTGTATCGAATGCGGAGCATGCAAGCTTAACTGCGAATTTGATGCAATAGATGTTACAGTCGGCACAGGGTGCCTCAGCGCTATTATTAAAGAAGATATTCTTAAAAGTAAAGTCAAAGGCTGCGGATGTGGTGACGGATGTTGTTAAGCTTAATAAATAAATTAAAAAATTATAAAATGACTGAAAAAAAGAAATTCTTTATCATTATTGCAGTTTTTTTAGGATGTTATTTTATTCCTATTGAACTTTTTTCTTTTAAAGGTGCTTTTTTTGAATCTTTGGCATTAGTAAAATGGTATGCAAGAAAGCATGTGCTCCTTTGCCTTGTTCCTGCTTTTTTTATTGCAGGCGCTGTTTCTGTCTTTATAAGCCAGGCATCGGTAATCAAATATTTCGGAGCAAAAGCTAACAAGTTTTTAGCATACAGTGTTGCTTCTGTTTCAGGAGCAATTTTAGCTGTTTGCTCTTGTACTGTCCTGCCACTCTTTTCCGGTATCTACAAAAGAGGTGCAGGAATAGGGCCTGCAACAGCTTTTCTTTATTCAGGGCCTGCAATAAATGTGCTGGCAATCATTATGACAGCAAGGGTCTTGGGTTGGGAACTTGGTATTGCTCGTGCACTTGGGGCCATTCTTTTTAGTGTTATTATTGGTCTTCTTATGCATCTTATTTTCTTAAAGGAAGAAAAAGCGAGAATATCAGCAGGTGACCTTAACTTTGGTGATGTTAAAGAAGAAAGACCTCTTTGGAAAACCGCAATTTATTTTTTCTTTATGATAGGTATACTTGTTTTTGCAAACTGGGGAAAACCACAAACAGGTGATACAAGCCTTTGGTTTTCTATTTTTAAATATAAATGGATGATCACTGCGCTATTTATTATTCCTCTATTTTTTGTGATCTTTCGATGGTTTCAGAAAAATGAATTAAAAGATTGGTCTCTTGCCAGCTGGACTTTTGCAAAGCAGATCATGCCGCTTTTACTTGCAGGCGTTTTTGTGGCCGGATTTCTCCTGGGCCGTCCAGGAGAAGAGGGCTTTATTCCTTCAAGTTTTGTGGAAAACCTTGTAGGTGGTAATTCTTTGTTCTCTAATTTATTCGCCTCTATTTTTGGAGCTTTCATGTATTTTGCTACACTTACTGAAGTGCCAATACTTCAGGGTTTGATCGGTGCAGGAATGGGAAAAGGACCTGCACTTGCTCTTCTTCTGGCAGGACCTGCTCTTAGTCTTCCGAATATGCTTGTCATCAGAAGTGTTATAGGAACAAGAAAAACTATTGTGTATGTATGTCTTGTTGTTGTCATGGCTACAATGAGCGGAATACTTTTTGGCAATTTTATAAATTAATTTTGGAGGATATTATGAAGATCGAGATATTAGGCATGGGGTGTCCAAAATGCAAACAGCTTTTTGAAAATGTACAGACTGCCCTGAAGGGGAAAGGCATTGAGGCTGAAGTTTTAAAAGTGGAAGATATCGACAAAATAACAGAATATGCAGTTATGATGACACCAGCTTTAGTTATAGACGGAGAGGTCAAATCATCTGGTAAGGTATTGAATTCTGATGAGATCAAAAAACTTCTAAGCTGAAAAGGAGTGCAAAAATGAAAAGAATAATATTTATCCTTATTTTATCATTTGTGTTTTTACATTTCTACGAGGGCACACTATTTGCAGAAAATGAAAACAAAATAATTGCTTACTATTTCCTCACAGCGTCTCGCTGTAAATCGTGCCACAAGATCGAACAGTATACAGAACAGGCGCTCAAAGAATATTTTTCTGAAGAGCTAGAATCAGGAAAGCTTATTTTAAAAGTAGTCAACGTGGATAAAAAAGAAAACAGTCATTTTAATAAAGATTACCAGCTTTACACAAAAGCGGTCGTTCTATCTCTGATAAAGAACGAAAAAGAGAAGAAATACAAAAACCTTAACAAAGTCTGGGAATATTTGGGAAGCCAACAGAAGTTCAGCGATTATATTAGGCAAGAGACACAGGCTTTCTTAGATGAGTTGACAAAGGAAAATTAAACATGTTGACTTTATTGACAGCCTTATGGTTGGGTATATTGACATCGATCAGCCCATGTCCGCTGGCTACGAATATTGCTGCTGTATCTTTTTTATCAAAAAAGATACAGCATCCAAGATCAGTCCTTTATGCCGGTATCGCATATACTTTTGGAAGGATGACAGCATATGCTGTTTTAGGCCTGATAATTATAAAATCATTAGTAGCTGTTCCGGTTATTGCTGTTTTTCTTCAGAAATACATGAACAAAATATTGGGACCTGTCCTTCTTATAGTAGGGCTGTTTTTGTTCGATGTTATTAAATTCAATCTCAAAGTCTTTTCTTTATCTACAAAAAAGCAGAACGCTATTGCTCAGTCAGGCATACCGGGAGCTTTTCTGATAGGTCTTTTATTTGCTTTTTCATTTTGCCCGATATCTGCGGCATTATTTTTTGGAAGCCTCATACCCCTGGCATTATCCAACAGTTATGGATCACTGCTTCCTTTACTATATGGCCTAGGTACCGGGTTGCCTGTGATCGCTTTTGCAGTGATGATTGCCTGGGGGATTGTTTCTGTTTCACAATGGTTCAATAAAATGAAAAAGCTTGAACAATACATGCGCAGGATAACAGGAGCTATTTTTATATTTATTGGTCTTTATTTTATCTGGATACATATAGTAAGTTTGTTCTTCACATAACAAAAAATGCTGAAGCGGCTTTGGCAACTGTAGTGGGTGTATTAATAGAAGTCCCTGTCATGCTTATGCTGGTAAAGATATGTTTGAAAACAAAACATTTTTTTGAGAAAAAGGTATAAATGAAAAAGAAAATACTTTTTTTATGCACAGGAAATTCGTGCAGAAGCCAGATGGCAGAAGGTTGGGCAAAAAAGCTTAAAAGTAATGAATTTGAAAGTTATTCCGCAGGAATTGAAACTCACGGCCTGAATCCTTATGTCGTTAAAGCCATGTTGGAGGCCGGTGTTGATATATCCAAACATCAATCAAAATTGTTAGACGCATTAAAAGATATTGTTTTTGATTATGTAGTAACCGTTTGTGATAATGCCTCGAAGACATGTCCTGTGTTTCCGGGCAAAACAGAAATCATACACAAGGGTTTTGATGATCCGCCAAAACTTGCTAAAAATGAAAAGACTGAAGAAGATAAGTTAAAGCATTACAAGCGAGTAAGAGATGAAATACGAAAATTTGTGGAAAGGTTGCCTAATTCTATGTAAATTGTGAATAACATGATTATCTTTTTTGTTATATATATTTGATTAAACTTTTTCATTTTTAAGGATTTGAAAATTGAAGAATATAAAAGAATTAAAAATATCAGTTATTAGTATAATATTACTTCTTTTATCATTTGATGTTTTTGCAGATACTTTGATAAAAGCTCGTAAAGAGATGATTTCAGATTTAGAAGCAAATTGGGATTTAAACTCTTTTTCTTCCTCACAGGCAATTATTCGAGAATTGACTCTTAAAGATTATATTAGAATTGGGCTTTCAAGAAATCCCGGTTTAAGATCTGCTTTCTATAAATGGAAGGCTGAGCTGAATAAAATATCTGTTGAGTTTTCCCTGCCTGATCCTAAGTTCAGTTATACAAATTATCTCGAATCCGTTGAAACCCGTGTTGGGCCGCAGGAACATGCTTACTCTATTTCACAGAAAATACCTCTTCCTGATAAATTGGGTATTAAAAAAAATAGGCAGTTTCATACTTCTGAGGAATTTTATTTCAAGTTTCAGCAGAAAAAACTGGAAATGATCTACCATATCACAGAATCATATTTTGAATACGCTTATTTGGCTAAATCTATTGCGATAACTGAGGAAAATATTAATCTTTTAAAAAGCATTGAAAATGCTGTCCAGGCAAAATACGCTTCAGGAATTGCCCAAAACCAGGATGTTCTCAAGCTGCAGGTAGAAATCGAAAAACTAAAAAGTGATTTGTTGTCATTAAAAACTCAGCAGCTGCCTTTGATGTCACGCTTAAGAGGCTTATTAAATCTTCCCGAAGACATTTTTCTTCCATGGCCCGATGAGTCTTTTGAACAAATTATGTTAGGTGAAGTCTTTTCTGATCCAGAAAATCTTATACTGGAGCTAAAGGAAAACAACAAAGAGATCAAGTCTCTTTCTGAGCACATTGAAAAAAGAAAAGGGGGATTAAAGCTTTCCCGAAGAGAATATTTTCCTGATCTGACAATAGGATTAACTAAAATAGATACAGGGGATGCTTTTAATCCTGCAACAATAGATAGCGGTAAAGATCCTGTAATACTTAAGTTTACATTTAATATCCCTTTATGGTTTGGACGTAATAAAGCAAGGATCAATACAGCACGTTCACTTCTCCAAGCAGCTGAAGATAGTAAGATAGGTAAAGTAAAAGATCTGGAATATAAAGTTTTTACTATACATTACAAGTTAAAAGATGCTTCGCGGCAGTCTAAACTTTACAAGACATCTTTAATACCAAAAGCTGAACAGACATTAGAGGCAACAAAGGCTGCCTATGAAGCAGGAAAAACTGATTTTCTTTCGCTCATTGATGTTCAAAGAATGCTTCTTCAGTTTCAGCTGGCTTATTATCGTTTTACAGCAACATCTTATCAAAAATTGGCGGAAATGAAATATATACTGGGAATAGAAGAATTCTAATTAAGATATTAATATTAAGAGGTGAAAAATGAAAAACAGATCCAAGTGGATATTTCTTATCATGGGAGTGATCTTGGGAATAGTTTTTGCAAAAACATTCCTGTTACAATCTCATGATAATGAAGCTCCTCATAAAATTTCCAAAAAACAAAAATCAATAGAATATTGGACATGTTCCATGCATCCACAAATCAAATTACCTGAGGAAGGTAAATGCCCGATCTGTGCAATGGATCTTATACCAGCTTATGAGGAAGGACAGGAAGAAGGATCCGAAGTTTCCCTAAAGCTGAGTAATTCAGCACGAGTGCTTGCCGAAATAGAAACTTTTTCCGTACGTTTTGAAGAAGTAAAAAAAGAAATAAGGTTAGTTGGTAAAGTAGATTATGATGAAACACGTCTTGCTTATATTAGCGCATGGGTACCTGGAAGAATAGAAAGGCTTTTTGTTGATTTCACAGGTACAAAAGTAAGGAAAGGGGATCATCTTATTAAGCTGTACAGCCCAGATCTTTATTCCGCACAGGCAGAATATATCGGAGTTCTCAAAAACTGGGAGCAAGTAAAAAATTCTGATCTTGATCTATCCAAAGAAAATGCAAAGATGATGTTAAAAAGTGTAAAGGAAAAATTACGATTATACGGACTGTCAGAAGATCAGGTAAAGAAAATATCTGAACAAATGAAACCTATGGAGCAAGTGATCATATATTCTCCTATCGAAGGTACAGTTATACATAAAAATGGTTTTGAAGGCATGTATGTAAAAACAGGAGATAAAATTTATACGATCGCTGACCTTAAAAGGGCATGGGTATTTCTGGATGTATATGAAAAAGATATACAATGGATACATTATGGTCAGAATATTGAAATAGAAACGATGAGTTTTCCAGGAAAAATATTCAAGGGAAAAGTAGCTTTTATTGAGCCTTTTATGAATGAGAAAACACGAACGATAAAAGTACGTGTCAATGTTGATAACCCTGAGGAAAAGTTAAAACCCGGTATGTTTGCAAGAGCTGTACTTCATGCAACTATTGGTGAGGGCGGAAAAATCTATGAAAAAGATATGGCAGGAAAGTGGATATGTCCTATGCATCCCGATGTTATAGAAGATAAACAGACACCTTGCCGTATTTGCGGTATGGATCTTATAAAGACAGAGGAATATGGTTTTTCTAAAAAACCTCTTAAAAAAACAAAAGTACTTGTTATACCAAAATCAGCACCTCTTATTACTGGTAAACGCGCAGTTGTTTATGTAGAGAAAGATAAAAAAGATTCTGATTCTAATTTATACGTAGGAAAAGAAATCGTATTGGGTTCTAGAGTGGGTGATTATTATATTGTAGTGTCTGGTTTAGATATTGGGGAAAAAGTTGTCATGCGAGGCAACTTCAAAATAGACAGCGCGCTTCAAATACAGGGGAAACCCAGTATGATGAACCCTGCTGGTTTTTACTCAGAAAAAGATAATAGTTTTGAAAATACTGATTCAAAGGCTCCGTTTGATGCAGGTATTTTGAAAAATGCAATGCCTCATTATTTTCATGCCGCGCACGCGCTTTTTAAAGGAGATGAAAAGGAAGCCGCTAATGGATTCCAGATGCTTTCTCATAGTCTTGAAAAAGTTATAAAAGAAAAAGTTTTTTTAAACAGTGATTCAGAAGAAGCAAAAAAGATTGTTGAAATTTACAATTTATTAAAAAAGGACAGCAAAAACTTAGATGCACTCCGTTTGCAATTGAAAGATGTTTCTACTATTTTAAAAGAAGTTTTTGATAACTCCGATTATCGTGTTAAAAGTAAACTTTACCTAATCTTCTGTCCCATGGCTTTTGACGGGAAAGAAGCTTACTGGTTATCGAACGAACAGGAAATTAAAAATCCTTATTATGGTGATGCTATGCCTTCATGTGGAGAAATTAAAAATGAATATGGAATTGAGATCCAGCCGGCACCTGAGGCATCAACTCATCAGCATCATTAAAAAGAGAAGATAAAACAGTTTTGAGTTGTGAGTGTTGCGTTTTGAGTTAAAGGTCCTTCGACTCGTTTCACTCGCTCAGGATTAAAAAACGCTTTCGCGTAATGATTATAATAATAGGACGCAGATAAAAAGGACAGAAAAAGAAAACGTATGTAGGGGCAGATCCCTGTATCTGCCCGTGTAAAAATGAAGAACATAAGACGTAGTAGGGGCCGGGCTTGTCTCGGCCCGTAAAAAGATTTAGATAAGTATCATAAATGTTTTGGTAAAATATTATGCTGAATAGATCAATAAAATTCTTTTTGGAAAATAAACTGGTTACTTTTCTCCTTCTGATATTTTTCATTGGTTGGGGATATTCCGTCATGCCTTTTGATGTTGGAAATGAGATAATTCCAAGAGACCCTGTTCCTGTTGATGCCATTCCAGATATAGGAGAAAATCAGCAGATCGTTTTTACTGAGTGGATGGGACGCTCCCCGCAGGATGTGGAAGACCAGATCACTTATCCTTTGTCAATAGCTTTACAGGGAATTCCCGGTGTTAAATCAATCCGCAGCAAATCGGCGTTCGGTTTTTCGTCGATCTATATCATTTTTGATGAGGATAAAGAATTTTATTGGTCCCGATCGCGTGTTCTGGAACGTCTGAACGTGGCCCAGAAAGATCTACCCGTTGGTGTTGTGCCAACTCTTGGTCCTGATGCTACAGCTCTGGGACAAATTTATTGGTACACACTTGAGGGAGAAGGTTTTGACCTTCAGGAACTTCGCTCCATTCAGGACTGGTATGTAAGATATGCTTTGCAGTCAACAGATGGCATCAGTGAAGTAGCATCTATCGGCGGTTATGTCAAAGAATATCAGGTCGATGTTGACCCGGATGCTATGCGTGCTTATAACGTAAGTTTACAAGATGTCACCATGGCTGTGAAAAAAGCCAATATCGATGTCGGAGCCAAAACCATAGAATTTAATAGGGCTGAATATATTGTACGTGGTATAGGATTTATAAAAAACGTTGAGGATCTGGAAAACACAGTTATTAAGGTCAATAATAATGTACCTATATATATAAAAAATATCGGTCATGTATCCTTAGGACCTGCTCTTCGGCGTGGAGCTCTTGATAAAGGAGGCGCTGAGGTTGTCGGTGGAGTTGTTGTTGTTCGCTACGGAGAAAATCCGCTTAAGGTTATAAAAAATGTGAAAGAGAAGATCAAGCAGATCGAACCGGGTCTTCCTTCTAAGACATTACCTGATGGGACAATTTCTAAAGTTAAAATAGTCCCGTTTTATGACAGAGCAAAACTTATTCATGAGACCCTTGGTACTTTACAGGAAGCGCTTTCTCAGGAAATTCTTATTACAATAATTGTTATTCTTATTTTTCTCATGAATCTCAGGAGTTCTTTGATAGTTTCTTTTACTCTGCCGTTTGCTGTTCTTATTGTTTTTATAATGATGAAGTTATTTAAAGTTGATGCAAATATCATGTCGCTTGGAGGTATTGCTATTGCCATTGGTACGATTGTAGATATGGGTATTATCATGTTAGAGAATATACTTAAACATCTTAGGGAAGAGAAAAAAGATCAATCGTCCAAAACCACAATTTTTCAGGGAGCTAGTGAGGTCGGAAGTGCCATTCTCACAGCCATCTCAACAACGATTATTTCTTTTATGGCAGTTTTTGCAATGACAGGCCCAGAGGGCAAATTATTTAAACCTCTTGCTTTTACAAAGACATTTGCACTTCTTGCATCTGTTCTGATAGCTCTTTTCTTTTTACCTGCATTTGCAGATGTTTTCCTAGCAAAAAAAGAAAGAAACTTTTGGAGCAAAAAACTTGTAAAAGTATTACAAGCTTTTTTAGCTATACTGGGTATATTTATTTTGTTAAAAGCATCTTTTTATGTTCTTGGTGTGGCTCTTCTTGCCATTGATTTATTGTGGATTTTTAAAAACAAAATACCAGCCAGAGCTAAAGATTTTATATATCACTATGCAAATTATATTGTTTTACTTACTGTTCTCGTGGTTCTTACTTATTACTGGTTGCCGCTCGGATGGGGAAAGGGATACATTCTTAATCTTCTCTTTGTAAGCGGTGGTGTTTCTCTCCTTATAGGAATATTTTTTGTTTTTATGCATTATTATAGTAATCTGCTTGAATTCTTTTTGAAATTTAAAAAATTATTTTTATCGATCCCTATTTTTATTTTTATATTTGGACTAATAATCTGGATAGGATTTGGAAAAATCATTTCACCATTTACAATGACATTCAGCAAAATCGGGGTTAAAGAAACATCTATACAAAATACAATGGTCATTTCATCACTTTATAAAATGTTTCCAGGTCTTGGAAAAGAGTTCATGCCGCCCTTTGATGAAGGATCATTCCTTTATATGCCGACAACCATGACACATGCATCTATTGGAGAAGCTTTGGATATTCTTCATAAGCAGGATATTCGTATCAGTCAGATTCCGGAAGTTTCGACAGTGACAGGGAAAATTGGCCGAGTGGAGTCACCACTTGACCCGGCACCTATTTCCATGATAGAGACTGTGATCCAATATAAACCAGAATATATAAAGGATCCTGATACAGGAAAAAGAGTAAGGCAATGGCGTGATCATATTAAAACACCTGATGATATCTGGAATGAGATTGTCAAAGCTGGCACCGTACCAGGCGTTACATCTGCACCTATGTTGCAGCCCATTGCTGCCCGTATTGTTATGCTGCAATCGGGAATGCGTGCACCTATGGGCGTGAAAGTTTACGGACAAAACCTGGAGGATATTGAAAAAGTCGGATACGATATAGAAAAGTTTCTTAAAGAGGTACCTACAGTAAAAGCTAAAGCTGTTATCGCAGACAGAGTCGTTGGCAAACCGTATTTGGAATTTCATATTGATAGAAAAAAGATTGCCCGTTATGGAGTAAGCATAAGAGATGTACAAAATGTCATTGAAGTGGGCATAGGTGGTATGACTCTCACAAAAACCGTAGAAGGAAAAGAACGGTATCCTGTAAGAGTAAGATATATGAGAGAACTCAGAGATTCTATAGAAGCACTGCAGAATGTACTTGTTCCTACACGCACTGGCGCTCAAATTCCTTTATCTCAGGTTACAACCTTGAAATATATCCGCGGCCCTCAGGTTATAAAAAGTGAAGATACCTTTTTTGTAAGTTATGTGACCTTTGATAAGGTACGTGGCGTGGCTGAAGTGGATGTCGTCAATGCTGCTCAGAATTATTTGCAAAGTAAAATTGACTCCGGAGAATTTACGTTGCCTCCGGGGACACAGTTTAAATTTGCCGGAAGTTATGAAAATCAAATAAACAGTGAGAAGAAATTGAAAGTTGTATTGCCGCTCAGCCTTTTGATCATCTTTCTTATTCTGTATTTCCAGTTTAAATCAATTTCAACAACTTTTATTGTTTTTAGCGGTATTTTCGTTGCATTTGCAGGTGGTTTTATACTTATCTGGTTATATGGTCAGGAATGGTTCATGAGTTTTCCTTTGATAGGAGATTATTTCCGTCAGCTCTTCAATATGGAAACGTATAATCTCAGTGTGGCTGTCTGGGTGGGGTTTTTAGCTTTATTCGGTGTAGCAAGCGATAATGGTGTATTAATGGCAACATACCTAGATCAGACTTTTAAAGAGAGAGAACCAAAGACTATTGAAGACATTAGAAAATCAACTCTTTTTGCCAGTCAAAGGCGCTTGCGTCCTGCTATTATGACAACAGCTACGACCATCCTTGCTCTTATCCCTATCCTCACATCCCATGGACGCGGTGCTGATGTGATGATCCCTATGGCGATTCCTTCAGTCGGAGGTATGATGATCGCTTTAATAACATTCTTTATAGTTCCTGTTTTATATTGCTGGTTAAAAGAGAACAGGCTATTACAAACAAAAAATAACAAGAAAAAATAAAAATTATTTATATAAATTTGATTTTATTGAATTTTTAGATCAAATAAATTGTTATCAATAAAAAGAAAGAAAAATATTAAAAAATAAAAAAAGGAGAAACAAATGAAAAAAGCTGTAACCATAGTAATTTCTATATATACGATTTTTTTACTATCCGGGTGTAACGCAACAGGTAATCTTTCAAAGGAAAGCACAATTAAAGGAGCTGTAGCTGAAAAAGCTTCAATAAAATGTACACATTGTAGTTCTCCTATTGACGTAACAGGATTTGAAAAGGGATGCGATGTAAAATGCCCTGCGTGCAATAATTCCTGCACATACTAAGTTAATATTGAATCTTAGATCAAAAAAATGTTCTAAATAATAAGGAGAGTTTAATGGCAGAAAATCGAAGCGTAACATTAAATGGCCAGCTTGTGCAATTGCTGGGTGATGAAGTTAAAGTAGACCTAAAAGCTCCTGATGCTAAGGTGTTAGATAAAGAACTCAAAGAGGTTTCTTTGAGTGATTCTAGGGGCAAAATAAGGATTGTTGCATCTGTTCCTTCACTTGATACGCCTATATGTGATATGGAAATTAAAAGATTTGATGAATTTGCTAATCATCATATGAAAGATACAGACATAATATTTGTATCAATGGATTTGCCTTTTGCTCAAAAAAGGTTTTGTGATATAGGCAATATAGAGCGAGTCATGACTTTTTCTGATCATCGTGACGGAGATTTCGGTATGAAATATGGTGTTCTTGTTAAAGATCTCCGCCTTCTTGCTAGAGCAGTTTTTATAATTGATAAGGAAAATATTGTACGTCATGTAGAATATGTTCCGGAAATGGCCTCACATCCAAATTATGATAAAATATTCGAAGTTATTGAAAACCTAAAGTGAAACCTTGCAAAAGCGTATACGCTTTTGCGAAAGATGAGTAAATACGGAGGTGTAATATGTTAAAAAAAAGTTATGTTCTATTATTAGTCGTGTTATCTGTTTTTATGTTTTCATCCTTTGTCTTTTCTGAATGCGGCCCTGAGTGTGGGTGCGAGGCATGTGTTGAGAAAATAAAATCCGAGACTGAAAAAGAATCAGAAAAAATTCTTGAAGATGATGTAGTCATAAACACCACTTGTCCTGTTATGGGGGGTGAAGTAAAACCTGATACTGAATATAAAATAAAATATAATGGTAAAGTAATAGGTTTTTGCTGTGAAGGGTGTATTCCTGAATTCAAAAAAGATCCTGAAAAATACATAAAAAAAATAACTATTAATGAATAAAAATGAATATTTTTATCTTGATCTCTGTTATATTAAATATCAAATAGAAATTAAAGGAGGTTTAACAATGAAAAGATATACTCTTCGTACAGTTGCTCATTGTTCTGAAGGCTGCCAAATTTTGTCCTGGGCATGACTTAAAACTGCCCAAAACCCAACAATTATGAATGCATTCAGTCGAATCGTCTTTATTTATTATTATTCTTCATATTTTTTGCAAAAACTTACCCATTATTAAATAATTATATATTTATTATATAGGCGAATATTTTTAGTTAAATTATTGTTATTATTGTAGAAAATCAAAATTAAGGAAAAATAATGTTTCTTGGACTTATAAACAAAAGTAATAACAAAGAATTCGAAGAGCTGCTTATGCAGTACACTGATTCTTTGTTTAATTTTGCTTATAGAATGACACAGAACTCGCAGGATGCCGAGGATCTCGTGCAGGAATCATCAATAAGGGCTTTTAAATACTTTCACAAGTTTAAGACTGGGACAAATTTCAAATCATGGATAATGACTATTTTAAGAAATACATTCATAAATAAATATAGAAAGGCATCAAAAGAACCTCCTAAAGTAGCCTTAGAAAAAGTTGAAGGTTTTGTGCCTGCTACTAATGTAAGCGGTGCAGAAGAAGAAGTTTTCGGAGAAAAGATGCAATATATAGTAAAAGACCTCCCTGAAGAGCTCAGGACAACCTTAAGTCTTTTTTATCTTGATGGTTTTGCATATAAAGATATATCTAACATAATGAATGTTCCAATTGGTACTGTAATGTCGCGGCTTTATACTGCAAGGCAAACACTAAAGAAAAAGCTCATTAAATATGACAAAAAGGAAAATATAAAGAATGAACTGCCAGGAAATTAGAGAACATTTATATCCATATATTGATGGAGAGCTTAAGGGCTCTACCGTTGAGCAAATAAAGGAACATATTGCAAACTGTCCTTTATGCAGTATGGAAATAAGAAACGAAAAGGATTTTGATAAGATATTTCGCTCGTGTTTTCCAATGGAGCTGGCAAGCTATGATTTTAAAGAAAAGTTGCTGGAAAAAGTAAGGAATGAATCAGAAAAGAGTAATATCTTTTCATTTAAATTTGCTAAACCCATTGCAGCAGCAATATTAATCGTATTAGCAGTAGTCTATATGTATGGCTCACTAAAGGACCCTGCAGTTCTACTTAGTGATGCTACAAAAACACATATAAGTATGATGCAAGAGAAAGTAGCATTTGACATATCTTCCTCAGATGCCAAAGAAGTAAGCAGCAAATTACAGCAAAAACTAGATTTTAATGTGTCTTTTCCAGATCTATCAAAAGAAGGAGCAAACTTAAAAGGCGCCTGTGTATGTTCTATTAATAAGAAGAATGCAGCTCATGCAATATACGTTTATCAGGGGCATAAAATCTCTGTTTTCATGTTTTCTTCCAAAGAGAAAAAGATAAGAAGCGCAAAAAAAGTAACACTTAACAATAGAGATTATTACATAAAAAACGAAAAGGGATATAACAGCATTTTCTGGTCTAACAACGGCATCGGCTGCGTAATAACATCAAATCTTAACGAAACAGATCTTCTTTATTTAATAAAACAAATATCTTAAAGTGAGATTAAAATAATCCAGAGCTTTTATGCAGCTCTTTATCTAAATAAAATTTCCTCATTTAATTCTATAAAGCAAAATAAAAACAATGTATTTTTATTATAAACATTCTAAATGTTTTAATTATGAGTATCATGATATCTATAATAGTACCAGTTTTTAATGAAGCACAAATAATAAAGCAAACTCTTGATAATCTGCCTTTTTCTGATGATATTGAAGTTATTGTAGTGGATGGCGGAAGCAATGATAATACTGTTAAGATTGCATCCTCTTACCCGGTTAAAATAATAAAATCTGATAAAAAAAGATCTTTACAGATGAACATAGGTGCAAAAGAAGCAAATGGGAAAATCCTTCTTTTCCTTCATGCAGATTGCGTTTTAGAAAATGGCACAATTTCCGAAATAAATAAAAAGATATCATCTGGAGCAATAGGAGGCTGTCTTACTCATAAAATAAATTCTATAAAAACCATATATCGCTTTATTGAAAAAAGCGGGGATATAAGAGCAAGATTATTCAAAGTATTCTATGGAGATCAAGCTATTTTTATAGAAAAGAAAACCTTCGATGAATTAAATGGATTTAACGATGTAGAACTATTTGAAGATGTTCTTTTTTCTAAAAAGATGAATAAAAAGAGGGATCTTACTGTTCTAAATAAAAAGGTATTTTCTTCAGCTAGAAGATGGGAAAAACAGGGTATTATTAAGACTACGATTATAAACTGGATATTAAGTATCGGTTTTATCATAGGAATTAATCCTATTAAGTTAAAAAAACTTTACCTAAATATTAGATAATAACTTGATCTAAATAAGATATCAAAAAGGAGGTATAAATGGCCACTACTCCAGAAGAAATTCGTCTTATGGAACACATGCATACAAAAATGAGCTACAACAGAATAAGTGAGCAAATATATGCAGGAAATAATCTTTGTTGTCAAACTCATTTTGAAGAAGAACTACTTTCTAAAGGTATTACAGCTGACATATCACTTGAAGAAGAACGGTTAGATAACCCACATGGGGTAGATTATTTTTTCTGGTTTCCATGGAAGGAAGATACTGCCCCAAAACGTGAACTTATTGATCTAGCAATGAAAGTGCTTGATGATGTCGTAGAGCAAAAAGTGAAAGTCTACATACATTGCAAAAACGGACACGGAAGGACCACTACTTTTTTAGCTTCATACTTTATTTATAAAAAGAAAGTTTCAGCTGACGAAGCTTTAGATATGGTTTTTGAAAAAAGGCCTTCTGGTCACTTAAATGATAAACAGAAAGAATTTTTATTAGAATATGCAGGGCATTAAAATATCTCAACCACACAATAAGAACTGTAATAAATGCTCTTACGGGATAAGGAGAGAAACATGGATCGATTGTTTGACATGGTTGTAATAGGGGGCGGATCGGGCGGACTTTTTGCTGCGAGCGTTGCTAATACACTTGGTGCCAAAACATGTCTTATTGATAAAAAAAGACTTGGAGGGGATTGTACGTGGTATGGCTGCATGCCTTCAAAATCTCTTATAAAATCAGCGGCCGTTGCAGAGCATTTCAAAAAACGTGAAGCTTTTGGATTAAAATTATCAGGAAATGCAAATATTGATGCAAGCGGAGTGATGTCTCATGTACAGGAAATCATAAATGATATTGGAGAACACGAAAAACCATCTGTCTTTGAAGAAAGAGGAATCACAGTCATAATAGGTCCTCCAAAATTTCTTAATGAAAATACTCTGGAAGTAAACAATGAAAAAATCACTTTTAAAAAATGTATTATTTCTACAGGTTCTCATCCGTTGATACTGCCTATTGAGGGATTGCAAGATATTGATTATTTAACAAATGAAACAGTTTTTAGCTTAGAAAAACTCCCCGATTCCTTGATCGTTCTCGGAGGCGGCCCAATAGGTGTTGAGCTTTCACAAGCACTTAATCGCCTGGGCGTCAAAGTATCTATTGTTGAGATGATGGATCGCATTCTTTTTAGGGAAGATAATGAAGTGAGTCCATTTGTGGAAAAGAAACTAGTCGATGAAGGGGTCAAACTTTATACAGGACAAAAAGCAGTCAAATTTGCAAAAGAAAACGGACACGTGGTTGTAACGCTTGAAGATAAAGACAAAAAATCAAGCAGCCTTTCAGCTTCAAGAGTGCTTGCGGCTATAGGAAGGGCACCGAATGTAGAAGGGCTGGATCTTGAAAAAGCAGGGGTGAAGTATTCCAGAAAAGGGATAGAGGCCAATGCTCATCTTCAGACAACAAATAAAAAAATTTTTGTTTGCGGTGATGTGGTCGGTCCTTATCAGTTCAGCCATGTAGCTGCTTATCAGGCATATGTTGCTGTTAGGAATGCTCTTTTCAGAAAAATAGCATGGTCAAAGGTTAGCTACATAAATGTGCCATGGGCAACATTTACTGATCCTGAACTGGCCCGTGTAGGTTTTACAGAAATTGAAGCAAGGGAAAAGTATTCCAAGATAAAGGTCTACAAAACTCCTTATAGTAATGTCGACAGGTCCAAAACTGATGTGGCGACTGAAGGTCTGATAAAAGTTATAACAGATAAAAAAGGCTATGTTGTCGGAGCTCATGTTGTTGGAAGCGATGCTGGTGAGATCATTCAGGGTTTTCTGATCGCCAAATCACTTAAAATCAAACTGGAGAAACTGGCAAGTATCCTGTTTATTTACCCAACACTTTCTGAACTTGTGAAAAAAACAGCAGCACAAGCTCTGGTTGAAAAAGCAGGGAATCCGCTTGTAAAGCTTCTTATAAAGCTGTTAAAAAAAACATAATTAATGCTTTAACTTTTACAAATAAACAACTGATATGAGGCAATTAATTTGAAATGGATCAAAAAATCCTGGGTAAAATTGCTACTGGCTCTTAGCCTGATAGCCATTGTATTTATATTATTTAGAGTATTTGATATTGACTTTTCAAATGTATCTGAAGAAGAGTTTAAGAACTGGGTTGAAGGAATGGGTGTATGGGGTCCGATAGTCTACATTATAGTATATCTTTTAAGGCCACTGATCCTTTTTCCTGCAGGTGTTCTTTCTGCTGCTGCGGGGATCATTTGGGGAACCTGGCTGGGGTTCTTTTATCTTCAAATAGCTGCAAACATATCTTCAACTGCTGAATTTTTGTTTGCCCGCTACTTTGCCCGTAATGCAATAGAAAAAAAATTCGGAGAAAGAATAAAGGCTTTGGATGAAAAAATAGAAAAACACGGATTTCTTACTGTTCTTCTTATAAGACTGATCCCAAATGTAGCATGGGATATTCAGAACTTAAGCCTCGGTCTTACAAAAGTAAGTTTCAGGGATTATTTTATCGCAACACTTATCGGTATTATGCCCGGTTCTTTTGCTTTTGTATTTTTTGGTTCATCACTTATAAAAGTTTTGTTTGATCCGAAAAATATTGTATATATTATAATTGCTGTTCTGGTTTTTGTAGGTGTTTATTTTTTACAAAAGTTTTTACGTAAAAAACACTCTCAAGATTCAGCAAACGATTCACAAAAAACGAGTGGGGGAAACTAATGAACGCTTTTTTAAGTGTATTGGAAACTTGCAAAGACATATATCAGAAAAATACCCTGCAAAGAGGAAAACTTTCCATATTGCAGGTGAACATGGGGAATCTTTGCAATCAGACATGCGTACACTGTCATATTGATGCTGGCCCTCATGGCAAAAAGATCATGTCACAAAAAGTAGTTGATAATATCTTAAGGTTCTTGAAAAAAAATAAAGGACTTATATTAGACATAACGGGCGGCGCTCCTGAGCTGAATCCAAGTTTCGAATATTTTATCACTTCTGCAAGACCTTATTTAAAGGAGATCATTGTCAGGTCAAATCTTTCTGTTCTCTTTGAAAAAGGAAAAGAGCATTTGCCTCAGTTTTTTAAAGATAATAAGATCCATCTTATTTGTTCTCTTCCCTGCTATATTAAAGAAAATGTTGATACTCAGAGAGGTAATGGGGTCTATGAAAAAAGCATCAAAGCATTAAAGATCCTAAACGACCTTGGCTATTCAAAAGAGGAAGACCTTAACATAGATCTTATTTATAATCCGAGCGGTGCCAATCTTCCTCCAAAGCAGGATCAGCTCGAAAAGGATTATAAGCGTGAACTCAACAAAAATTTTGGTATTAATTTTAACCGTCTTTTGACTATAACAAACGTTCCTATTAAAAGATTTAAAGATTACCTTGATTCTCGTGGTGAGTATGAAAGTTATCTTGGACTTCTTAAAGATAACTTTAATCCGGCTGTTTTAGAAAACATCATGTGCCGTACTTTCATAAGTATAGGCTATGACGGATCTCTTTTTGATTGTGATTTTAATCAAGCTCTTAACTGGCCATTAAAAGACAAAAATGGAAAAAAGCTTGCAATAGAAAAACTTAAAATAAGTGACCTTGATAAAAGAAAGATAATGGTCGGAGAGCACTGTCTTTCCTGTACAGCAGGGGCGGGTTCAAGCTGTCAGGGAGTTCTGGAATAAAAGCCTAAGGTTCCCCCCCCTTACTTATCTGTACTATTGCCAATTATGCAAGAAAACGCTCTAATAATTTTTGTTAAATACCCTGAGTCCGGGCTAGTAAAGACCCGCTTAGCTAAAACGATAGGGAAAGATGAGGCAGCACAATTTTACCGCATCCTCGTCGAAAACATATTAGAGAACTGCATATCAAAAGACTACCGTACTATTATCTTTTACTCAGGCAATTGCGAAGCAAATGATTTAATGAACTGGCTCGGAAAGGATCTGGACTACATTGCACAAGTTGGCGGCTCAATAGGTGAGAGGATGTTTTCTGCTTTTAGAGGAGTATTTCAGAAAGAAGCAGGGAAGGTTGTCTTAATAGGCTCTGACTGCCTTTTCGTAAATGCTAAAGTAGTGCAACAGGCATTTAAGGAACTTGAAAAGGTACACGTTACGATAGGGCCCAGCAAAGATGGTGGATATTATCTATTGGGGCTTTCCCGATTACAGGAGGAGATATTTAACGGCATCGACTGGAGTACAGATAAAGTGATGGAACAGACAAAGCAAACACTTAATAGAGTAGGGGTTGCATATTCTCTAATTGATGAATATTTTGATATAGATACCTTTGAAGACATCGAAAGATTAAAGAATAAAATTACTGGGAATAATTCACATATAGCTTTATCAGAAGAACTTAGAGATCTTTTAATTAACATTAAAAAAAAGTGATTTCTCCTATTGACATAATGATACTAAAATAGTATCATTATGTCATGAAGCTTGTAACCAGAGATACAGACTATGCAATACGGGCTCTTAGCTTTATAGCTAAGAAAGAAAGTGAGATAACATCTGTAACCGAACTTGTAAAAACATTAAAAATACCAAGGCCTTTTTTAAGAAAGATATTACAGATACTTCAAAAGAAAGGGATCTTAACATCTTTTAAAGGTAAAGGAGGCGGGTTTCAGCTGGCAATACCGGCAGACCAAATTTATCTTTCTCTTATTATAGAGAGCTTTCAAGGGCCTATAAAACTAACAGAATGCCTGTTTAAAAAAAAGATATGCCCTGAGATCAAGACCTGCCCTTTAAAGAAAAAGTTAGATGAGATGCAAAAGTATGTATCAGAACATTTTAGAAATATTACATTAAGTGAAATGTTAATATAAAAGAGAATAAGGAGAGAAAATAATGGCTAAAAGAAGCATAATTAAAATTGATGAAGATAAATGTAATGGATGCTCTTTGTGTATACCGAACTGCCCGGAAGGTGCACTTCAGATAATAGATGGAAAAGCACGTCTTGTAAGCGATCTTTTTTGTGACGGATTAGGAGCCTGCATAGGCCATTGCCCTGAAGGTGCGATTACAATCGAAGAGAGAGAAGCTGAAAAATATGATGAAAGAAAAGTTATGGAAAATGTTGTAAAACATGGTGAAAACACAATTATTGCTCACCTTAAACATTTAAAAGATCATAATGAAATGGGATTTTATAAAGAAGCCGTAGATTTTTTAAAGGAA
Organism: Candidatus Auribacterota bacterium; assembly: GCA_023144635.1. Taxonomy (GTDB): domain Bacteria; phylum Auribacterota; class JAFGBW01; order JAFGBW01; family JAFGJP01; genus JAGLFH01. The sequence goes on from JAGLFH010000011.1 coordinate 21,916, forward strand.
AAAGGATTGAATATTCCTATAGAAAAAAAAGAAGCTCCCGAATCCCATGCATCTCATCATGGAGCTGGAGGATGCCCCGGAGCAAAAATGATGGATCTTAGCGAAAAAGTTGAAGAAAAGGAAACAGATGAATCAGGGAAAAGAGCATCTCAGTTGACGCATTGGCCCGTTCAAATGCACCTGATCTCACCTATGGCTCCGTATTTTCAGGCATCTGACCTTGTTCTTGCAGCTGATGGTGTGGCATATGCTCTTGCTGATTTTCATAAAGATTACCTGAAAGGCAAAACTCTTGCTATTGCATGCCCAAAGCTTGATTCCAACCAAGAGGTTTACACTGAAAAGCTTAAAGCTTTGATCGATGAAGCAAAGATAAATACCCTTACTGTTATGATCATGGAGGTTCCATGTTGTGGAGGCCTTATTGCTACAACGCTGGAAGCAGCAAAAGAGGCAAAGAGAAAAGTACCTATTAAACTAATTGTTGTAGGTATTAAAGGAGATATAAAAAAAGAAGAATGGGTAAGCGTATAAAAACAGAAAAAGAAGTGTTGAGTTTTGAGTGATGAATGTTGAGTTAAAGGTACGCTTCGCTAATCATTATAATAATTGGACGCAAAGGGGGAATAAACTCGAGAGATGACGGACGAGAGAAAAGACAAAAGATCAGAAAAAGAGGAAGTAAAAAACAATAATTAATGAAAAAAGGGAGTAATGAAAATGAGCATGTTTTGTTATCAGTGTGAAGAGACGGTAAATAATAAAGGTTGTACTATTCAAGGTGTATGCGGAAAAACTCATGATGTGGCTGACCTTCAGGATCTACTTATTTATATACTAAAAGGTATCTCATATTATTCCAATAAATCAAGAGAACTTGGAATACATGATGATGAAGTCAGTTCATTTGTAATAAAGGGACTTTTCACTACTATTACAAATGTAAACTTTGATAATGAAAGACTATTCCAGCTTATTAAAGAAAGCCTGCGCATGAGAGACCGTATTAAATTTACTTTTATAGGTGCATACAAAGAAAAGTATTCTAAAGATTTTACTGAAAATATTCCGGATGCTGCAAGCTGGGATACAAAAAGTGATACAGATATAGATGAATTTATTTCAAAAGGAAAAGAAGTTGGTGTTCTCTCAGAGGCCAATGAAGATATCCGCTCTTTAAAAGAGCTTATAATATACGGGCTTAAAGGTCTTGCAGCATATACAGACCATGCATTCATACTTGGTGAAAAAAACGATGATATATGTGCTTTTGTCGAAAAAGCGCTTGCAACAACTTTAAGAACAGATCTTTCCGTTGATGAGTTGGTAGGCGTTGTAATGGAGACAGGAAAGTTCTCTGTAACTGCTATGGAAATCCTTGATAAGGCTAATACAACACGATATGGGAAGCAGGAAATAACAGAAGCGTTTACCGGAACAAAAGAAGGGCCCGGTATATTGATAAGTGGTCATGACCTCCTTGATCTTGAAGAAATATTAAAACAAACAGAAGACCAGGGAATAAATATCTATACTCACGGTGAAATGCTTCCAGCTCTTGCTTATCCTGAACTCAAAAAATACAAGCACCTTATAGGAAACTACGGAACTGCATGGTGGAACCAGCAAAAAGAATTTGAAGATTTTAACGGTGCCATTGTTATGACAACAAACTGTATTCAAAAGCCAAAATCCTCATACAAAGAAAGAATATTTACAACAGGACTTGTTGCCTGGCCTGAAGTAAAACATATCGAGGACAGAAAAAACGGTGATCAAAAGGACTTTACACCTGTTATCGAAAAGGCCCTCTCTTTAGGAGGACTGAAAGAAAACGCAGGGAAAAAACTTATGATCGGTTTTTCTCACCATACAGTTCTATCTCTTGCTGATAAGATAGTTGAAGCAGTTAAATCAGGAGCTATTAAAAGGTTTGTTGTTATGTCTGGATGTGATGGACGCCACAAAGATAGAAACTACTTTACTCAAATAGCTCAAGACCTTCCAAAAGATAATGTTATATTAACAAGTGGTTGCGCGAAATACAGATATAATTCACTTGATCTGGGAGATATAGGAGGAATTCCCAGAGTTCTTGATGCAGGTCAATGTAATGACTCTTATTCATGGGCAGTAGTAGCATTAAAGTTAAAAGAAGTTTTTGCTGTTGATGATATAAATGATCTGCCTATTTCATTTGATATTGCATGGTATGAACAAAAAGCAGTTACTGTGCTTTTAGCGCTTTTATATTTAGGTTTTAAACAGATAAGACTTGGGCCGAATTTGCCGGCATTTTTATCAACTAATGTTTTGAATTTACTTGTTGAAAAGTTTGACATAAAAAAAATCTCAACAGTAGAAAACGATCTTAATGATATAGCGCAGGGAAAATAAATTTTTGGCGAATGATTGAAAATTCACCCTCCCTTGAGGTAAGAAAATCAAAGGGAGGGTGTTATACTCTGCTGTTTGCTTTACTAACAACTAATATAACAGGAGACTATCGTGCAAGTAGAAGAAAAAAATGGCGAGATATTAATAACAGATTTTAATGAACTTGAAGCATACAAGATATCACGCAAAGTTGAAAATGATGGGCTTGAGTTTTACAAGGAAATGTTAAAAAGTTCAGACAATCCTAAAACTTCTGAAATATTACAGATATTGGTGGATGAAGAAAAAAAACATCTTAAATATTTCGAAAATTCTATTTTTAAACTTAGAGAAAATGTGGAAGAACAATTTGAAGATGACGATCTTATGGATTTTGCAGATACCGGTATTTTCCCATCAAACGATCAGCAAGAGTTAAGCAAATTAATGAATGATCCCAAAAAAGTTCTTGAGGTCGGTATGGTCATGGAAATGAGATCAATTAACTTATATAAGTCTTTTCAGGAGAATGTATCAGACGAAAACACTAAATCCGAATTGCAGAACATAATTGATGAAGAGCTTAAGCACAAAGAACTCATAAAGGGGCTTGCAAAAACTCTTTAGCTCAAATGTTTTAATAGACACAACTAAATCAGGTTCGACAATTTTTTTTATCATAAATTGAGGAATTATATGATTGAAGATGTTTCTCCATATAAATGTCATATATTTGTTTGTACAAATGCCCGTCAGGGTGAAAGAAAATCCTGTGCAGATGGAAAAAGTAAAGAGCTCGCAATAGCTTTAAAAAAGAGAATAAAAGAGCAAAGCTGGTCAAATGAAGTACGGGTCTCAAGATCAAGCTGTATGGGGCTTTGTGAAAAAGGGCCGAATGTGGTTTTATACCCCCAGAGAATTCTTTTTTCAAATGTGAAGCATGATGATACGGAAAAAATATACTCAAAAATATGTGAAATAATAGAAACCTTTGACTAAACTGCATTTTTCATATGACTATTAATACTGATTTAATAAAAACAAAGATGATTGAATATTTCGGATCTGATAAGAAAAGAATAGATCATGCCCTTTGCGTCGCGCATTATTCTGAAGAAATATTAAAAGATGTAAATGCGAGAAGAGATATTGTACTTATCTCATCATATCTACATGATATTGGAATTCCTGAGGCGATTAAAAAGTATGGCTCCGCTGCAGGAAAATATCAGGAAATAGAAGGACCTCCTATTGCCAGAAAAATTTTAAATGACCTTGGAATTAAAACTGATTTTGTAGATATTGTCTGTCAGATCATATCTTTTCATCATACTTTCAAAGGGCTTGAATCTCTTGAATTTCAGGTACTTGTTGAGGCAGACCTAATAGAAAACCTTAACTCTGATTTTTTAAAATTATCCTTTAAAAAGAAAAAGAATATTATTGAAAAGAATTTTATTACTAAAGCAGGCAAAAAACTGGCTATCTCGGTTATAAATAATGCTGAATAAGTGGAACATCGCTTAAAGCGTATCCGCTTTCGTCTTTAAAAGACTATGGCGAGATGCCCTTACACTTTTCCTTATTTCGTGTTATAGTTCTACAGAAAACTGGTATACATGGCTTGCATAAGTGGATTTTTGTGGAAGATGGGCAAAATAATCATTGAAAATTCTTAAATAATGAATAAATTTATATATTACATTGTTTATATAAAAAAGAAAGGAGTTTTAATATGGATAAAAAATTAGTTAAAGCTATTAATGAACAAATAACAAAAGAAATGTATTCATCATATTTGTATCTTTCAATGGCTGCATATTTTGAATCTATTGGCCTTGAAGGTTTCAGCTACTGGATGAAATTACAAGCTCAGGAAGAAATAATACATGGAATGAAGTTTTTTGATTATTTAAATGAAAGAGGAGAAAAGGTCATTCTAGGAGCAATAGATAAGCCGCCCGTAAATTTTAAATCAGTAGTAGATGTTTTTAAGAAGACACTTGAGCATGAGCAATTAGTAACGGCAAGCATCAATAATCTTTATTCAATAGCAAATAAAGTGAATGACAATGCTTCTACAATATTTCTGCAGTGGTTCATTAATGAGCAAGTAGAGGAAGAAAAGAATGCTATGGATATTCTTGGAAAGCTGAAATACGTAAAAGCTGAAACAGCCGGAATGCTTATGCTTGATAAAGAGCTTGCAGCTCGTCCTCAGCCAATTCTTGACCCAAAAGCTCAATAAGAGATTTTTTAAATGATAGAAACAAAGGTAAGATTTTCTGAAAAGATAGACAGAACAGAGACAACAATAAGTTTCAGGTTCAGACCAAAAGAAAAATTTAATTTCCTACCCGGTCAGTTCCTGCAGGTTGTTTTTGATGAAGAAGAAAGAAACAATAAAAAATTGAATAAGTACCTTTCTTTTTCATGTGCACCCGATAAAGATTACATTGAAGTGACTAAGAGGATATCGACAAGTGATTTTTCTAAAAGACTCTGTTCACTGATAGAAGGAGATGAAGTCCTGATAAAAGGGCCTATGGGAAATTGTGTATTAGATGAAGGATCTAATAAAATAGGGTTCTTAACAGGTGGCATAGGAATAACACCTATCATCTCCATGCTCGAGTATATAGATATTAAAGGACTCCAAACAGATGTTATTCTTTTTTATTCTAACAGGATAGAACAGGATATAGCTTTTATGGAAGAGCTGAATAATTGGGAGAATAATAATAAGAACATAAAAGTAATTTATACAGTAGTTGACTGTGAACCTAAAGATAAAAAATGTTTTTTTGGAATGATAGATAAAGATCTTGTGGAAACACATATGAGCGATTATAAAGATAGAATCTTTTTTGTTTTCGGGCCACCTGCTATGGTAACGGCTATGAAAAACATATGTAATGAAGTAGGATGTATAGAGAACACGGTAAAAACAGAAAATTTTGTAGGCTATTAAAAACACTAATTTAATGGGGGTATTAATGAAAAAGTATATTTGTATTATTTGTAGTTATGTATATGATCCAAAAGAGAACAATAATGTTGCATTTGAAGACCTGCCGGATGACTGGGTATGTCCAGAATGCGGAGTAGGAAAAGATCAGTTTGAACTTGTAGAAGAATAAAAAATGGAATTATCAAACAATATAATATTTTATTTAAAAAAACATCATACTGCAATAGTATCCACTTTTGATGATAAAGGACGCATACATTGTTCTATAAAAGGAATCGTAGGGATCATGCCGGAAGGTAAGGTGCATATTATTGACGTATACAAACTAAACACCTACAAAAACCTTCTTAAAAATCCAGAGATAAGCGTAACTATGTTTAATGAAAAGAACTTCACTGGATATACTCTGCAGGGTAAAGCAAAGATCGTCCCGCGTAACGATATAAATGATCACTTAATTTTAGAATGGGAAGAAAGGGTAACAAAAAGAATTGCCACCCGTGTTATTGAGAGCGTTCAAACAGAAACCGAATCAAATAAACACTATGAAGCAGAGCTTCCTAAAAAACCTCAATATCTTATAGAGGTAGATATTGATAATATTGTTGATCTTTCACCTCCTCATATGAGAAGAAAATAAAATGAAAGCAATTGAAATAAAGAAAAATATTTATTGGGTAGGAGGCATTGACTGGGATTTAAGAGATTTCCACGGTTATCTCACCCAAAAAGGAAGCACATATAACAGCTATTTAATAGTTGATGAAAAGATTGTGCTTGTTGATACGGTAAAGCATTATCTTGTTGATGAAATGTTAGAAAGAATAACAAATATAATCGATCCTTCAAAAATAGATTATATCGTCTCCAACCATGTTGAGATGGATCATTCAGGAGGACTTCCTAAACTTTTAAAAATATGCCCTAATGCTACGATAATAACTTCCCCAAATGGCAAAAAAGGTTTAAAAAGTCATTTTAAAGAAGACTGGAATTTTAAAGTAGTGAATACTGGCGATTCCATAAATATAGGAAAAAATGATCTTCAATTTGTACTTATGCCAATGGTGCACTGGCCTGATTCAATGGCAACATACATAAATAATGCTAAGCTTTTACTCCCAAATGATGCATTCGGCCAACATGTTGCATCAACGACACGGTTCGATGATGAAATAGGTTGGAGTATTGCTTCAGCAGAAGCTGCAAAATATTATGCAAATATTGTTCTTTCTTATGGGAGTCAGGTAAAAAAAGCTCTTGATGCTGTAAGTGGCCTTGAAATAGATATGATAGGTCCATCTCATGGAATAATATGGAGATCGCATATAAATGATATTATAGAACTTTATAAGAAATGGGCTGATAATATTGTTGAAGAAAAAGCTGTAATTGCTTATGACACTATGTGGGATTCGACTGATATGTTAGCTAAAGCAATTTTAAATGTTTTCGAAGACAAGGGAATAACTGCCCAGCTGATGAGCCTTAAAACAAATCATATTTCTGATGTCATGACTCAGCTTTTAACTGCAAAATATATTTGTGTAGGTTCTCCTACATTAAATAATAATATGCTTCCCTCTGTTGCTGCTTTTCTAACATATATGAAGGGGCTTGCACCTAAAAAAAGAGTAGGACTTGCCTTTGGGTCATACGGCTGGGGAGGTCAAAGTATAGGAGAGATAGATGGGATTTTAAAAAACTGTGGGTTTGAAATGTTAGAGCCAATAAAAGCTCAATACATACCAGATGATGAAACATTAAAACAAATAAAAGAAAAACTAACAGGAGGATTAAAATGACTGAATTAAGAGAACTCTATCGCTGTAATGTTTGCGGTAATGTTATAGAAATAGTAAACGAAGGAGCTCCCGCGCTCGTTTGCTGCGGAGAGAACATGGAAAAATTAGCAACAAAGACTGAAGATGCTGGTCAGGAAAAGCATGTTCCTGTTATTGAAGAAACAGGAGGTTTTGTCAGTGTTAAAGTAGGATCCGTTGAACACCCGATGGAAGAAAAACATTACATTAAATTTATTGAAATTCTCACAAAGGATAAAGTACTCCGCAGTGAACTAAAACCTGGCGATAAACCAGTTGCTGTTTTTAATATTGATAAAGCAGATATTGTTGAAGTAAGAGAATACTGTACTATACACGGAGTTTGGAAGAGCTAATAAAAAAGGTTATAGGTAATAGGTTCTAGGTTATAGTTAAGAGCAAAGAAAATAAAAACATAAAATGTATGTCCTCCCAACAAGATGGCGGATCTTTGATAGGGGCGCCGCTTGACTGCGCCCGAGTAAGAGGTAAAAGAAAAAAAATAAAACCGAACACGAACTTTTTTGTTAAAAAAGGAGAAACAAAGATGGCGGATCTAAAAGGAACACAAACAGAAAAAAATCTCAATGCAGCTTTTGCTGGAGAATCACAAGCAAGAAATAAGTACACCTATTTTGCGAGCGTTGCAAAAAAAGAAGGTTACATTCAGATAGCAAAACTTTTTCTTGAAACAGCAGATAATGAAAAAGAACATGCAAAGCTAGAATTCAAATATTTAAAAGGTATTGGGAATACTGTTGATAACCTTAAAGCCGCTGCTGAAGGCGAAAATTATGAGTGGACAGAGATGTATCCAACTTTCGCAAAAACAGCAGAAGAAGAAGGCTTTGCTGATATAGCAAAAACATTTAAAGAAATAGCAAAAGTTGAAAAAGATCATGAAAACAGGTATAAAAAACTGTTAAAAAACATTGAAGACGGTAAGGTCTTTAAAAAAGATGCACCTGTAAAATGGAAATGCGGAAATTGCGGATATATACACGTTGGTGAAGAAGCACCAAATTCTTGTCCTGCATGCAAACACCCACAGAGTCATTTTGAAGTATTTTGCGAAACATATTGATTCTTTAGGAGAGTTTCATGGAAAAAGTATTCAGTCCTCAGGAAATACTTAAGATTGCAATTGATGTTGAAAACAATGGTATAACTTTATATTCTTCGTTAGCTGAAAAAGCAACTGATGATAAGCTTAAAAAAATGTGGACTTTTTTAAAAGAAGAAGAAGTAAAGCATGCTAAGTTCTTTCAGGAAATGCTGGATAATGCAGGAGATTATATTGAAGACGCATTCGGAAACGATGAGTATGAAAAATACATCTTAGCCGTTGCGTCTCAATATATTTTTATAAAAGAGCTCATGGATGAAAAAATAAGCATTGGCTTTAAGTCTGACTTGGAAGCAGTTCAGTTCGGCATAGATGTAGAAAAAGAAACTATTCTTACTTATTCTGCTTTTAAAGAATATGTCAAAGATTCAAGAAAGACTGTGCTGGATAAAGTAATAGATGAGGAAAAAAAACATTTTATTGCTCTTGTATCTCTAAAAAAGTCTCTTATAGCAGATTTAAATGAATAATATGTTTTTTCCTTTTGTTATTACTATTGCATCTTATTTAAACCAAAGGAGAATATTATGGATATTAAAGTATACTCGACTCCCACATGTCCGTATTGTATAAGGGTAAAAGAATTTATATCATCAAAAGGATTCTCTTATAATGATATAGATGTATCAAGTAATCCCGAAGCTGCTCAGGAGATGGTAAAAGCATCAGGCCAAATGGGTGTTCCTGTAATAATGATAGATCAGGAAGTAATAATCGGATTTGACAGAGAAAAGATCACTTCTTTGCTGGATTCTTAAATGATTAAAATCTATGATCTTATTATTTTGGGCGCCGGTCCTGCCGGTATAACCGCATCGGTTTATGCCGCAAGAAAAAAAATGGACTTCCTTGTGATATCTACAGATATAGGAGGTCAGGCAGCTCGAAGCGGTGATATAGAAAATTATACCGGTTATCAATTTGTAACCGGCCCCGAACTTGCTATTAAGTTTGAAGAGCATATGACTTCTTTCGGAATTAATATCAACATGCCGGAAAAGATCATAGAGATCCGTAATGAAAATAATCTCATAAAAACCATTACTGAAAAAAACGAATATCTTTCAAAGACACTTATAATTGCAACAGGAAAACGTCCAAGAGAACTTAATGTAAATGGCGAAAAAGAATACAAGAATAAAGGTGTTACATATTGCGCTACCTGTGACGGTCCTATTTTTTCCAATAAAGACGTAGCTATAATAGGCGGCGGCAATTCTGCACTTGATGCAAGCCTGCAGATGATGAATATCTCACCCAAAGTACATATTATTAATATTACTTCAGATCTTACCGGGGATCCTGTAATGATAGAAAAGGTAACTGATGCAGAAAATGTAATTATCCATAATAATTCTGAAGTTAAAAATATTTATGGCGATATTTTTGTTAATAGTATTGAAATTAAAAAAAATGGAAATATAGAAAAAATTAAAGTAGAAGGTGTTTTAGTAGAAATAGGTTTAATGCCTAATTCTGAATTTGCAGGATTTTTGAAAAAAAATAAACATGAAGAGATAATAGTGGATTGTTTTAACAAGACAAGCATAGAAGGTGTTTTTGCTGCAGGAGATGTAACAAATGTTCCTGAAAAGCAGATAATAATTGCTGCAGGAGAAGGTTCAAAAGCACTGCTTGGAGCTTTTAAGTATTTATCCACACATAAATTCTAGAGGTTTAAAATGGACGGAATACAACAGTATCTATCAGATATTACAATTATAACATATTTAATTGTTTTAGCCGCAGGTGTAACTACTTCTTTTACGCCTTGTGTTTATCCATTAATTCCTATTCTTGTTGGCGTTATCGGTGCTAGTAAAGAAAGCTCAAAATGGAGGAATTTTATTCTTTCTTTTGTATATGTCCTTGGCATGGCAATAACATTTTCAACACTTGGAATGATAGCAGCCATAACCGGAAAATTATTTGGATCTATTCAAACAAGTTCACTGGCACATTTAATAATCGGAAATATTTTGATATTGTTCGGTCTTGTTCTTTTAAATGTTATTACAATACCTACTTATCTTTTAAATAAAATGGGGGCAGGTAAAATTGCAAAAAGCAGTTCAGTCTTTTCTGTTCTTTTTATGGGAATAGCTTCCGGATTTGTAGCAGCACCATGTACTGCCGCAGTCTTGGGTGCATTGCTTACTTTTGTAGCAACAACACAAAATGTAATAGTTGGTTTCTCTCTTCTTTTTACATTTGCCATAGGTCTTGGAACTATTCTTATTATTGTAGGTACTTTTACTGGAATATTAAAAGCACTCCCAAAATCAGAAAAATTAATGCATGTTATGGAAAAGGGACTCGCTTTTTTCATGATACTCCTTGGTGAGTATTTTATCTTTAAAGCAGGCTTTTTAAGTTTTTAATGGAGGTCTAAAATGAAAAAATATTTATATAAATTTTTTATAATTATATTTTTATTATTAATTGCAATAACTTTACCATCAAGAACCTACTCAGAAAATGGAAATAAAGCTCCTGATTTTACATTAGAAAGTATTGATGGAAAAAGCATTACCTTAAAGGAAGCTTTGGATGGCAAAAAAGTTCTTCTTATATTCTGGTCGACATGGTGTCCTTATTGTGTAAAAGAAGTCCCTCATGTTGAAAAGTTTCATATTGAGAACAGCGATAAAGTCAATGTTATAGGAATAAATGCAGGGGAGAGTAAAGCTAAAGTATCAAGATTTGTGCAAAAAAAAGGAATGACATATAAAGTAGCACTCGATAAAGATGGAAGCGTTGCAAAGTCTTACAAAGTTGTAGGAATTCCTATGCTGATAGTAATTGATAAAGATGGAAGTATTCTATCAAAAGGACATTCTATGGAAGAAGTCGCAGGCGCACTTAAATAGATATTTATATAGCTATGATAAAAGAACTTATCTTAGAATACAAAAAAAGAAAATCACTTATTAGAAAAAGGCTTAAAGAATTTAAAGATATTTACATATCTGGAAATGATCATGATATCTTCGAAGAGCTTTCCTTTTGTATTTTTACTCCTCAATCAAAAGCTGTCCTTTGTAATAAAGCCGTTAAAAATCTAAAAAGACAAGGACTTCTTTTTAAAGGAAGCCTGAATAAGATAAGACCACATCTTAAAGGTGTAAGGTTTCCTAATAACAAAGCATCATATCTGATGGAAGCAAGAAAACTTTTCATATCAAAAAACAAACTAGACATCAAAAGCAAAATACATCCTAATGACATATATAATACAAGAGAATGGTTCGTTAAAAATGTAAAAGGAATAGGATATAAAGAAGCGAGTCATTTTTTAAGGAATATAGGTTTTGGTAAAAACATATCCATACTAGACGTTCATATACTTAATAATTTAGTAAAATATAAAGTCATAGAGGAAAGACCTTCATCTATAACCAAAAAAAAATATCTATTTATTGAAGACAAGATGAAGAAATTTTCCGCATCGATCTCAATCCCGCTTGATGAACTTGATCTCCTTTTCTGGTCAATCCAAACAGGCTATGTTTTTAAGTGAAATGAGCTCGCAATTTATGGAGTGCAAGCGAACATAAATTGCTGAGCGAATTTCATCCTGAACGCAGTGAAGGATCTAGCTTAAAAGATAGTATTGTTCGAATTTCATCCTGAGTGACACTGAGTGAGCATAGCGAAGCGAAGTGGAGTCGAAGGATCTAACGTATAAATATATATTTTCCTTATCGAACAAAGCGAACATAAATTGCTGAGCGAATTTCATCCCCGTATCAAGTACGGGGCAGGCTCTGAACACAGTGAAGGATCTATGTGAGCGCGGTAGGGGCGCTTCGCGAAGCGCCCTTGATGTTGGCAAATAAATACACCCTACACACGTTTTATCTTTCTACCTAGATCCCGCGGTCACAGCCGCGGGATGACGACTTTTTACATGCTTTGTATCTTTTTTCTTTTCTATTTTACAAAGACGCACAGCCGTGCGTCTCTATCAAAGATCCGCCATCTTGTTGGGAGGACACTGTTTTTCCGCCAGAGGCGGA
>JAGLFH010000012.1 GCA_023144635.1 Candidatus Auribacterota bacterium
TCCCATTATTTTAATTATCTGCTTCCTATGAAAGCTCCTTTATTCTCCCTTACAAAAAAACTTTAAAAAAGGAGTTGACATATAGTCTATCTAAATAGTAGACTATTATTATGAAATTAAATTATGAAGATGATTACACTCTTAAGACCGTGTTTGATCTGGCTCTGCATTATGGTGAAAATGTACATATTGCAGATATAGCCAGAAGGCAGGATATACCTGGAAAATTTTTAGAGCAATTACTTCTTAAGCTAAAAAAAGCAGGTATCGTTGCAAGCAAAAAAGGACCAAACGGAGGATACTATTTAGCAAAAAAACCAAAGGATATTAACTTAAAGCAAGTACTTGAAAGCATAAAAGGTCCTTTTGCCCCCATAGAATGTGCATGGAATAAGGACTATATTAAAAAGTGCCCATATTTTGTAGATTGTGTATTTAAGGATATTTTTACTGATATATATAAAGATGTTTCTAAAAAACTAAAAGCTATAGATTTGAACAAACTCATTATGATGCATAAGAAAAAACAAAAACTCAAAGGATTAAAAAGTGAATGATTTTGATGATAACAACTCCATAGGCATAGTAAGGACAAACAAGTTTGTCCTTAGCACACCGGAAAACATTGCCCTCGACTGCGGTGAAAAGCTTTCACACATTGAGGTTGCTTATGAAACCTATGGGTCACTTAATAAAGACAAAAGCAACGCGGTTCTTATACTGCATGCTCTTTCAGGTGATGCACATGCTGCAGGTTTTCATTCAAGTGAAGACAAAAAACCTGGCTGGTGGGACAACATGATAGGACCGGGAAAATGTTTCGATACCAGAAAATATTATGTGATCTGCTCAAATTTTCTTGGAGGATGCAAGGGAACTACAGGCTCTAATTCTATAAATCCCAAAACAGGAAAAGAGTACGGAATGTCATTTCCTGTAGTGAGTATAAAAGATATGGTAAAAGTACAAAAAGAACTAATAGATTTTCTGGAAATCAAAAAGCTGCTTGCTGTATGCGGCGGTTCTATGGGAGGAATGCAGGCATTGCAATGGTCTGTTGATTATAGTGATATGGCAGCAGGTGTTATTCCAATAGCAACAACAGCAACGCTTTCTCCTCTTAGCATAGCATTAAATGAAGTAGGAAGAAAAGCTATCATGAATGATCCTAACTGGAATAATGGTAATTACTATGAAAGTATTGCACCGGATGCAGGTCTTGCTGTAGCAAGGATGCTTGGTCATATAACTTATTTAAGTGATGAAGCAATGAGAAATAAATTTGGCCGTAGACTTCAAAAAAACGAAGAATACAGATATGATTTTGAGGGTGAATTTCAAGTTGAGAGCTATCTGCATCATCAGGGAACGTCCTTTACAAAACGTTTTGATGCTAACACATATCTTTATGTAACAAAAGCTATGGATTATTTTGATCTTTCACGGGAATACTCTTCTCTTGAAAAAGCTTTTGAAACTACAAGATCAAGGTTTCTTGTAATAGCTTTTTCTTCTGACTGGCTTTTCCCTCCATATCAGGCAAAAGAAATAGTAAAAGCACTAAGGACATGTAATAAGGAAGTAAGCTATTGCGAACTTTCTTCATCATACGGTCACGATGCTTTCTTATTGGAAGAAAAACACCAGACGCTTATGATATCACATTTTCTAATGAATCTTGAGGAGGAGTATACATCCAAATGATAGCTGAATTTCAAAAAAAATATTTAAAGAGAAAAGACCTTAAAATAATTTCAGGCCTTGTGAAGGAGAACACAAGCGTTCTTGACCTTGGCTGTGGAGACGGAAGTCTTTTAAAAAAATTAAAAGATGAAAAACATGTGATAGCAAAAGGAGTAGATATATCCGAAAACAACATTATGACATGCATTGTTAAAGGCATCTCTGTTTTTCAGGGAAACCTCGATGAAGGATTAATGGATTATGCTGACCATAGTTTTGACTATGTGATACTTTCACAAACTTTACAGGTCGTACATAAACCAAGAATGATACTTAATGAAGCATTAAGGGTAGGAAAAGTTGCCATAGTGAGTATTCCTAATTTTGGTTACTGGCACATAAGAACAAAATTATTTTTTACAGGGAGGATGCCAAGATTAAAATTTCTTCCCTTTGAGTGGTACGATACTCCTAATATACGTTTGATGACAGTAAAAGATTTTAGAGGTCTTTGTAAAAAGGATAATATAATTATTGAGAATGAAGCACATATCAGCCTTGATGAAAATAAAAGAGATAACTGGATAATGAGGAAATGGCCAAACATTTTTGCTCAGGCATCTGTTTTTGTAATAACAAAATAATAATAGGGGGATAAAATGAACGAGGAAAAATTCACAAAAGTAGAAACAAAGGCATTGCATGCCGGACAAGTACCGGACATCGCAACGCTCTCACGCGGTGTTCCTGTTTATAGGACAACATCTTATGTTTTTAGGGATACTAAGCACGCAGCAGACCTTTTTAGTCTGAAAGAACTTGGAAACATTTATACGCGGCTTATGAATCCTACACATGATATTCTTGAAAAGAGGATTGCTTCTCTAGAAAATGGAGCTGCAGCGCTTACTCTTTCATCAGGAACAGCTGCTATTTTTAACAGTATTGTCAATCTTTGCAAATCCGGTGATAATATTGTTTCAAGCAGTGCCTTATACGGCGGGAGTTATACTATGTTTAATAACATACTTCCGCAATTTAATATTAAAGTGAACTTTGTTGATATTTCAAAACCGGATGAGATCAAAAAAGCTATTGATAAAAACACTAAAGCTGTTTTTACAGAAACAATAGGTAATCCATCTCTAGAAGTGGCAGACCTCGAAATGATCTCAAGTATTGCACATGATAATAACATACCACTCATCGTGGACTCTACTTTCACCACTCCTTATTTACTGCGCCCAATAGAACATGGTGCAGATATTGTATGCCATTCTCTTACCAAATGGCTGGGAGGGCACGGTTCTGCAATAGGTGGAATTGTTGTTGATTCCGGAAAATTTGACTGGAAGAAAGGGGATTTCCCACTTCTTAATGAACCTGATGCAAGTTATCATAACATCCGTTATACATCGGACCTTGGAGATCTTATCCCATTAGCTTTTATTTTAAGAATGAGGCTGGTTCCGCTTAGAAATCTTGGGGCATGTAATTCACCTGATAATGCCTGGATATCACTGCAAGGGATAGAAACATTGCCGCTTCGCATGGAAAGACATTCGATAAATGCTCTAAAAGTAGCGAAATATTTATCAGATCACGATAAAGTAACTTGGGTACATTATCCGGGCCTGCCAAACCATGCAAGCTTCGAGATAGCAAAAAAATACCTTAAAAATGGTTTTGGAGGAATGGTCGTTTTTGGAATTAAAGGTGGTAGTGAGGCAGGAGAGAAGTTTATAAACAAACTGGAGCTCTTTTCACATCTTGCCAATGTTGGAGACGCTAAAAGCCTTGCTATACATCCTGCAAGTACGACTCATTCTCAGCTAACTGAAGATCAGCAAAAATCCGGAGGAATTACTCCTGACCTTATCCGTCTATCAGTTGGTATTGAGAATATAGAAGATATTATAGCTGACCTCGAGAGTGCATTAGAAAATGCCTGATAATTAGCCACTAAGACTTCATGCTGTGCATGAAAGAAGGTTCTGGGTTTTAGGTTCTAGGTTCTGGCTAGCACCAAAAACCTAACACCTAGTACCTGGCGAAGCCTATTTTAGCCACAGCCTGCCTCGCAAAAACCTTCTTGTCTAGACGAAGCCTTGTGCGTAGTTGGAGGCGAAGGCGGGAGAGCACAGAGGATGAGTGTTAATTAGTTAACTGGTTCAATGTACGCTTCGCTGGAAGATAATATAAAAAAGAAAAAAAGTAAAATATCGTCATCCCTACGAAAGCAGGGATCCACGCAAAAAGCAATAGGGGCGCTTCGCGAAGCGCCCTTGTAAATGTTGTAGAGACGCACGTCAGTGCGTCTTTGTTAAGATATAAACACATATGTCTTCACCCCATAAAAAGTAATAAGCATTAACCTATCACCTAAGAAAAAAACATGAATAATTATAGAATTTTTTAGTTGACAATATTAGTTTATTACAATATTCTAATATACTAATTTAATTTAAAGGAGCGATTAAATGGGTAAAGCAGACTATTTTATTGCCGCAGAAGCAATAAAAGCTATAGCACATCCAATTCGTTTAGAGGTTATAGATATTCTAAGGAACAAAGAGCTGTCTGTATCAATTATACAGGCCAAGCTTAAAGCAAAACAATCTATAACTTCTCAGCATCTTATTGTGATGAAAAACAAAAAAATACTTCAATCCAGAAGAGATGGTAATGTAATATATTATTCTATAAAAAATAAAAATATTTTAAAAATAATACAGTGCATTGATTCTTGTAAAAGCTATAAAGAGGAGGAAAAAAATGTTTAAAAGAATAATACTATTTTCAGTAAACAAACCAAAAACAATAATTGCGGGTGTTATTGTCCTTGTGATTTTGGGACTTATTCAGTTTCCAAATATCAAGATAGATACCGATCCCGAGAACATGCTCTCTGAAAAAGAATTCGTAAGAGTATTTCATCATGATGTAAAAAAAGAGTTTGGTCTTTATGATTTTATAGTCTTAGGAATTGTGAATGACAAACTTGAACAAGGTGTTTTTACCGTAGATACACTTAATAAGATATATGCAATAACCGAAGAGATAAAAGATATCGATGGTGTTATACCAAGAGAAATTATATCTCCTTCAACAAAAGATAATATCCGACAGGGCGGACCTGGAATGATCGTCTTTGAGTGGCTGATGAAGGAGCCGATAATAAATGAAGAACAGGCATTAATGATTCAAGAAGAAACTCTTGATAATCCAATGTTTAAAGGGACGATGGTATCTGAGAACGGTAAAGCTCTTTGTATATATGTGCCTATAGAAAAGAAAAACATGAGCTATCGTATTTCTCAGGAGATTAAAGCCATTGTCTCCAAGTTTAAAGGGGAAGAAAACTATTATATTACAGGCCTTCCTGTTGCAGAAGATACATTCGGATTTGAGATGTTCAAACAAATGGCACTTTCTGCACCATTAGCAGGGCTGATTATTTTTTTACTTATGTTCTGGTTTTTTAGAAAAGTAAAAATGATCATACCTCCAATGATCCTGGCAGTTGTAACTATAGTCATCACAATGGGAGCACTCATATTTTTAAAGTTTCCAGTTCACATAATGAGCTCGATGATACCTATCTTTTTAATGCCTATTGCAGTGCTTGATTCCGTACACATCTTAAGTGAGTTTTTTGATAAATATCAGCAGTTTAAAAACAAGAAAGAGACTATACTGCATGTAATGGATGAGCTCTTTACTCCCATGCTTTTTACATCACTTACATCTGCTGTCGGTTTTTTCTCGCTTTCTTTTTCTCACATACCTCCTGTACAGGCATTCGGGGTTTTTGTTGCGTTTGGAATTATGATAGCGTGGCTGCTTACGATAACATTCATACCTTCATATATAGCACTTGTGAGTGAAAGCTCTTTAAAAAATTTTGGTCATGTAAAAAAAGAAGATGAAAATCATTCTCTTATGGATAATATACTGCAGGGTATTAAAAGTTTTACGATCAAGAGGTCTAAATTAATAATAGCTTTAAGCATAATAATTACACTTCTATCAGTATACGGAATACTTCATATAAATGTGAATGACAATCCTGTTAAGTGGTTTTCAAAAAATCACGAAATAAGAATAGCCGATAGGGTACTTAATAAACATTTTGGAGGGACCTACACTGCTTATCTGATAATAGATTCAGGAGATAAGGAAAATGAAGTATTTAAAGAACCTGACATGCTGAAATATATAGAAGGACTTCAGGCATATCTTATTAAAGAAGGAAAAGTCGGAAAAATAACATCTCTTAGCGATGTAGTTAAAAAAGTACATTATGAACTTTTTGACGGGAACAAAGATTATAATATTATTCCTAAAACCAAAGCTGCAGTTTCACAATGTTTGATCTCTTATGAAAACTCACATAAGCCTGATGACCTCTGGCATATGGCAACACCTGATTTTTCAAAGACCAATGTCTGGATACAGCTAAAAAGCGGTGATAATCAAGATATGGATGAAGTGATAAGTCAGGTAGATGAATATTTTAGCCTTAACAAGTCACCATACACTGTAAAACACAATTGGGCAGGTCTTACTTATATAAACGTAGTCTGGCAAAATAAAATGGTTATGGGAATGCTTAATAATTTTATTGGAAGTTTTATAATAGTCTTCTTTATGATGACATTCCTTTTCAAATCACCAATACGCGGTTTAATATCAATGATCCCGCTTAGTATAACTATTTTATTTATATATGGCCTTATGGGTTTTATTGGTAAGGATTATGATATGCCTGTAGCTGTTCTTTCTGCGCTAACACTTGGGCTTTCAATAGATTTTGCAATACATTTTATTGAGCGTGCACGTGAAATATACGCAAAAGAAGGTAATTGGGAAGAGGCATCAAAAGAATTATTTGGAGCCCCTGCAAGAGCTATAACAAGAAACGCTTTTGTTGTTGCTATCGGATTTTTACCGCTTCTTGCATCACCACTTATACCTTATAGAACAGTTGGGTTTTTCATGTTCTGTATCATGCTGGTATCAAGTATTGCTACACTGTTTATTCTTCCGGCTATTATAACGAGATTTCCAAAGGTGGTCTTTGAAGCAGAAAAAAACAGTATGATATGCAGTTGTAAATATTGCATGATAATATCATTTGCTGTCTCGCTTACTATTATTTATATTTTAAGAGGATATACTGGCGCTATTTGGACGATTACGACATTAATAAGTATAGTTATTGTTGTTTTAATGTCAGGAATTTGTTCTAAATTATCAAAACACAAAATATGTATCATAGATCAAAAGGAGGATAAATAATGAAAAAAAATGTTTTATTAATAGCAGTATTTTCTTTTTTCTTTTATTCAGGTTCTGTCTTTTCAGAACCTACAGTACAGGAAATAGTAAATAAAGCAAATAATGTTTCCTTTTATCAAGGTAAAGACGGGAAAGCTTCCATTTCTATGACAATTTCGGATAATCAGGGAAGGACGAGAAAAAGAGTCTTCAAAATACTTCGATTTGATATAGCTGACGGCGGCAATCAAAAGTTTTTTGTCTATTTCAGTGCACCAGCTGATGTTGAGAACATGGTTTACATGGTATGGAAAAATGTAGATGGAAATGATGACAGATGGATGTATTTGCCGGCACTTGATCTGGTAAGACGTATTGCCGCAACTGATAAAAGATCTAGCTTTGTAGGTTCTGATTTTGTTTACGAAGACATCTCAGGAAGGAGTCTTGAGCTTGATACACATGAATTAGTATCAAGTGAACAAGATACCTACAAGATAAGGAATACACCAAAAAATTCTAATGAAGTTGAGTTTGCTTATTTTGATGTATATATTAGAAAAGATAACTTTATGCCGTATAAAGCAGAATACTTTAATAAAAAAAACAAGCTTTACAGAACAATAGAAGCTCTTGAGATTAAAGATATAAATGGATTCCCTACAGTTTTAAAATCAAAGGCTACAGACATTGAAAAAGGTTCAAATACAATAATAGAATTTTCAGAAGTCGAATATGACCTTGGTTTTGAAGAAAATATTTTTACAGAAAGGTTTTTAAGGAGGCCTCCAAGAAAATGGTTAAAATAAGATCAATATTAACAATTTTATTATTTTTTACATTATTTAATTCAAATGCGTCTGCATCTTTCAAACTTGGAAAAAATGGACCTTCTGTAAGCGGTTTTGCCGAGACCGCAATCGGATTTAAGTTTGGAACGGATACAACTTTGCATGACGATTACAATATGATGGAAGAAAGGTTTCAGTTAAAGACCAAATGGTATCCTGAATTCATGGATATTCTAAGTGATTATATGGCAGAGATAGCTTTTAAAGGTGATATGCTGATAGACGGATATGATGAAGCAGAAGCAAACTTTGATTTGCGCGAGCTTAACCTTGCTTTATCACCGACGGGCTGGCTTGATCTTAAAATAGGAAGACAAGTATTCACATGGGGAACCGGTGATTATTTATTTGTTAATGACCTTTTTCCAAAAGATTATATTTCTTTTTATATTGGCAGAGAAGATGAATATTTAAAAAAACCTAATGATGGAGCAAAATTATCTCTTTATTCAAAGAATATCAATTTTGATATTGTTCTAATACCTTTTTTTGAACCAAATACTATTTTCACAGGCGAAAGATTATCTTTTTTTGACAGTTTCCGCCAAAGTATTTCCGGCATTGAATCAAATAGAAGCCTCATTGAACCAAATCAGGAAATAGACAATATAGAGTTTGCAACAAGGCTTTATCGTAATTTTGGAAGTATTGAGGGAGCCTTATATACATTCAGAGGATTTTATAAGCTACCAAGAGGATACTTAAATGAAGCTGAAAAACAACTGTTATATCCAAGGCTTGATGTTTATGGCGGAAGTGTAAGAGGACCGGTACTTGGAGGCATTGGAAACATAGAACTTGGTTTTTATGATTCCAAGGAAGACAGCTCTGGTGATGAAAGGCTGATAGAAAATTCAGCTGTTAAATATCTTTTGGGATATAGTAAAGATTTGGGAAACGATTTTAGTATAGGACTTCAGTATTTTCATGAACAGATGCTTGACTATGATGAATATAAAGCCTCTTTAATGCAGGGAGAGTTTAACCGTGACGAACACAGACACCTTTTTACACTCCGCGCAACAAAGCTTTTAAAAAGCCAGACAGTAAGAGCAAATATTTTTCTTTTCTATTCACCATCAGAAAAAGATGCTTATTTAAGACCAAGTATTCATTACAACGTAACTGATGACTTCAATATATCAATCGGTGCAAATCTCGCATGGGGAGAATATGATTATACTGAATTCGGGCAAATGGAAAAAAATAAAAACGTCTATTTAAGAGCACGATATAATTTTTAAAATAAACAAGAAGGAACATGAAGAAAAAAAATTAACCACTAATTACACGAATTACGCAAATTAATAAAAGTACTAAAAAAGAAAATGTACGTCATCTCTGCAAAAGCCAGCGACCTTGCCGCTAGGCAGGCAGGGAACTATGTAAAAAAGAAGATTCTGAATTTAGGCTTTTATTTGGGAATTTAGATGTTAATTATTAGAATTTGATTTTAACTGAAAGCTGACCGCTTATAGCTTATTTAAGAGCACGAAATGATCTTTAATAATTTATCAAATATTTAACATCTTTTTTTTGTTAATTACATATAAGAATAAAATCATATAGAAACAATAAAAACATGTAACAAACTTAACGTATAGCTTAAAGCTTACCGCTTATTTTAAGAGCAAGATATAACTTTTAAGGAAAAAACAGTTAGCTGGTTAACTTGTTAGTTGGTTCAAGGAGCACTTCGTGCAATGATTATTATTATCTACCACGGAGAAGCACGGAAAATAAAAGAAAAGCTTAATCACGAAAGTACGAAGAGGAAATATTTTATTAATCTTGTGCCGCGAGGCACACCATTAACTTTAGGCACTTTAGTACATTTTAAGTATTTTAGACACTTTTAAAAGGAGGATATTATGGTAGAAAGATATTTAAGAGGTATTGCAGGTTTTTTTATTTTACTCAGTATAATACTGGCATATTACGTACATCCAGGCTGGATTTTATTTACCGCTTTTGTAGGAGCTAATCTTTTACAGTCTGCTTTTACTAACTGGTGTCCAATGATTTTGATATTAAAAAAACTTGGAGTACAATCTAATTAACAAAATTGTTGTAAAAAATAAAGCTGAAAGAGCTGTCCTACTAATGAAATAAAACGGGAGTCACTTATGGATTGGAAAATTTTTTCCGCAACTTTTGGAGCAGTATTTCTTGCAGAGCTGGCTGATAAGACACAATTAGTAAGTATCGGTATGTCCGCTAAATCAGGAAAACCAATAACCGTATTAATTGCTTCCGTATCCGCCTATATAATAGTAACAATAATTTCAGTCTATATAGGATCTCTCGCCGGGAAAAGCATTAAACCTGAGATCATTAATTTTGCAGGCGGTTTTTTATTTATAATTATTGGTATATTAATGATGCTGAAAAAAATATGATCATTATAAAAGAAAGGGTATTTCAATGAAGCGTTTTTTTAACTGGCAGGTAGGACTTGGCATTCTTCTAATAATACTATCTGCAATTGTATATTTAATACATTTTTTATTATTCAAAGATGCACATCATATTTTTATTTATCTTGTAGGAGACATTGCTTTTGTTTTTTTAGAAGTCCTGTTTGTAACGCTTATACTTCATCAGTTGCTTAAATACAGGGAAAAGCAATCATTATTAAAAAAGCTTAATATGGTAATAGGCACTTTTTTCAGCGAAGTAGGGGTTGAGCTTTTAAAATTATTATCTGAATTTGACGAGCAGGCTTCAAAAATATCAAAAAAATTAATTATTGAAACTAACTGGTCAGATAAAAGGTTTAAAAAAGCAAAAGAAGAGCTAACATTGCATAAATGCTCTGTAGATATAAAAAAAGGTGTTCTGGAAACTTTAAAAACATTTCTTTTAAGTAAAAGACAATTTCTACTGACCTTACTTGAAAATCCTAATCTTTTAGAACATGAATCTTTTACGGATTTTCTACTTGCGGCATTTCATTTAACTGAAGAGTTAAGTTTTAGAAAGTCATTAAAAGGATTACCGGATACAGATTACCAGCATCTTTGCGGGGATATTAAAAGAGCATACAATTTATTAATAATAGAATGGCTTGTTTATATGAAGCACTTAAAAAAGGATTATCCTTATCTTTTTTCTCTTGCAGTAAGAACAAATCCTTTTGATGAAAATGCATCAATAGAGGTTACTTATTAATACTTTTAGATAAATTCATAAAAATAGGGTGATAATATGAAAAAGAGTCACAATAATAGGTCAAACTATGCTTTTTAAAATAATAGGATGGTTCTGGATAATATCAGGATTTTACTTTTTAATACGTCCCACTTCACTTATGAGAAGATTACAAAGAAAAAGTAAATGGAAGACAAGAAGTTTTTTCTTTTTTATTGCTTTTATATGGGGTGCTCCTTTGATAGCTCTTGGATGGCAAGAAGAAGGATTGATACCAAAACTTCTCGTGGCAGTAGGAATAATAGTTTTACTAAAAGGTATTTTCTTTATATCAACAAAAACGTCAGAAAAATTCATAGAATGGAGCAGCCAAAAAGCCCCATACGTTTTTAGACTTTTCTCTATTATTCAAATAATAATGGGATTTACAATAAAACATCTTGCAGATAAAAAATAAAAGTTAAAATATTATGGAAACTTTTAAAAATTTTCATCCTGTCCTGCAGGCTTTAATCGCAGGACTATTTACATGGTCACTTACAGCTCTAGGCGCTGCAGCCGTCTTTGCAACTAAAAAGGTAAGCAGAAAAGTACTTGATTTTATGCTCGGTTTTGCAGGAGGTGTAATGATTGCAGCAAGTTTTTGGTCTCTTCTTGCTCCTGCAATAGAAATGTCAGAAGGAAAAGATCTACCTGCATGGTTTCCTGCTGTAACAGGTTTTTTAATGGGCGGCATTTTTTTACGAGGTATTGACAAGATCCTTCCTCATCTTCATCTAGGGTTTCCAATGGAGGAATCTGAAGGCATTAAAACATCTTGGCAAAGAAGTACTCTATTGGTTCTAGCAATAACACTTCATAATATTCCGGAAGGATTAGCAGTGGGAGTAGCATTTGGGGCTGTCGCAGCAGGGCTTCCTTCAGCAACAATGGCCTCTGCTATTGCTCTCGCCATAGGAATAGGAATTCAGAATTTTCCTGAAGGTTTTGCAGTATCAGTTCCGCTTAAACGTGAAGGGATGTCAAGTATAAAAAGTTTTTGGTACGGTCAGCTCTCTGCAATAGTAGAACCTATTGCAAGCGTTATTGGAGCATCAATTGTTCTTATAGCTCAGCCTATACTTCCTTACGCTTTGTCCTTTGCTGCAGGTGCAATGATATTCGTAGTTGTTGAAGAAGTTATTCCTGAAGCAGAAAGAGGAGGAAACACGGATCTCGCAACAACAGGTGCAATGCTCGGCTTTGCTATTATGATGGTTCTTGATGTAGCATTTGGATAAAAAGTAAATTAAAAATTTAAAATGATAAATTAAAAGTTATGGAGCCTACGGCACGGCAATATTATAATATGTAGCGTAAGCGTTCCTTGAACTAATCCCGAACGACGAATGACGTTTTTTATAATGAAGCATTCATTGTATCTTGAGTCTGTATGCCTATTTTATTTGTTTTTTAATAACTGCAAGAGTATAATCATTCCACAAATCAATTTAAAAGGAGTAAAACATTATGTTTGGTCTTGGTTTTCAGGAAATACTCTTTATTTTGCTTGTTGTCCTGCTTATTTTTGGAGCCGCAAAGCTTCCGGAAATAGGGCGAGCTTTAGGCAAATCCTTAAATGAATTTAAAAAAGGTATGTCAGGCTCAAAAGAAGAAGATGAAAAAAAAGAAGATCTGGATAAAAAATGAAAAAGATTTACCCGCCTGAATCTTCTAATATGAATGTCTTCGGCCATCTTGAGGAGCTAAGGAAAAGGCTCATTATCTACTTAGTAGTTCTTGTAATATCTGCCATTGTAATGTTTGGATGCGGTAAACATCTTATTCGCATTGTTCTTTCTCCTTTAAATGATATAACACAAAACCTTATATTTATACACCCCACAGAAGTTTTCGTCTCTTATATTAAAATATCTCTTCTCGCAGGCTTTATTATAAGCTTTCCTGTTTTATTGTATCATGCTTGGGCTTTTATTATTCCTGCAGCACCGGATCGAGCAGAAAAAAGTTCTCTTTTATGGATGATGTTTGGACTTATTTCTTTTCTATCAGGAATTCTATTTTCTTATTATATAGCACTTCCGGCAGCTCTTAATTTTTTAATTCAATTTGGAAACGGCATTGCTGAAGCTCAAATAACAATGGAAAAATATGTATCCTTTTTTATTTTATTCATACTTATAGGAGGAATTATTTTTGAAATACCAGTAACAATAGGACTCCTAACCAAGATAGGTATTCTGCGATCAAGTGTAATGAAAAAGAAAAGACATTATGCATTAGTCATCATGCTTATAATATCAGCCGTTATTACTCCTACTCAGGATATAATTAATATGTTGGTATTTGCATTACCAATGATACTGCTTTTTGAAATTGGCATATTATTTTCAACTATTATTGAACGAAAGAACATAAAGAAAAGTTAAGATGAGAAAACTTACCTTACTGAGACGTTTTTCACAACTATTTTTCCTCACATTCTTTTTCTATGTGCTATGGGGGGCAACTTATCCTTTAAAAGGATTAGTTTCTCCTGAAATACTTTTTAAAGCAGATCCTCTGATGATATTTATTACTTCCTTGAGTGAACGCGTACTTTTGCCTGGATTACTACTATCAATAACTATGATAATTATTACACTTATAATCGGCAGGTTCTTCTGCGGCTGGATATGTCCGCTTGGAACAGTTATTGATATAACAGGCTCTTTAAAGAAAAAGAAATATTTAAAAGGTGCAGAAAAGAACAAATGGATACGTAAGATAAAATATGTTTTTTTAGGGACATTTGTAATTTTTGCTTTAATAGGCATTCAGGTTGCATGGATATTGGATCCTATTGTAGCTTTTTCCCGTGTTGTGTCATTAAACATAATACCTGCTATAACTCTTGGAGTTAACAAACTATTTATTGAAGTTATTAACAGGTTCGAATTATCCGGCCCATTTTATGATTTTTATATGAGCTTAAAAGAAAGTTTCCTTGGTGTGAATGTTTACTTTTTTAAAAATTCTCTAGTCACACTTATCTTTTTTATTATTATATGCTTTTCATCTCTTTTTATTTCCCGCTTGTGGTGCAGAACGATATGTCCTTTAGGGGCAATGTATGCTTTTATTGCAAAATACTCACTTTTTGGAAGGAAAGCTGAAAACTGCACAAACTGCAATATCTGTGTTGATAAATGCAGGATGGCAGCAATAAATAAAGATAATACTTACCTTAAAAGCGAATGCATCCTTTGTATGGATTGTATCTATGACTGCAGCAGGCAGGTAGCAATATTTTCATTCAGCTCTTTTAAAAATAAAAAAGAAAAAGTCTCTTTTGATAATGAGTCCAATATTTCTAGAAAGGATTTCCTTTTTCTTATTCTTTCTTCTTTTTCAATACCGTCATTTTTTAAAGGTTTAAAAAAAGAACAGTATAAAGAAATAGAAATAATAAGACCTCCGGGCTCATTAAAAGAAAAAAGCTTTTTAAATGCATGCATAAGATGCGGAAACTGCATGAAAGTCTGCATTACTAATGGCCTTCAGCCTTCTTTACTTCATTCAGGAGTGCAGGGTTTATGGACACCTGTACTAATTCCTGAGATAGGGTACTGCGAATATAACTGTACGCTTTGCGGTGAAGCCTGCCCGACAGGAGCAATTTCAAGACTTAATCTAAAAGAAAAACATAAGGAAAAGATCGGGCTTGCAAAAGTTGATAAAGGCAGATGCATTGCTTGGAACTATCATGAAGAATGTCTTGTATGTGAAGAACACTGTCCGGTTGCAGATAAAGCAATTAAAGTAGAACTTGTGTCCGTTAAAAATGGTAAAAAGATCTTTGCACCTGTTGTTGATAAAGATCTATGCATAGGATGCGGTATTTGCCAGAACAAATGTCCTGCCCGCCCTAAAAGAGCCATTCGAGTTAAAGGCATAAGATAGTTTTTTCATGCTTAGCATGAAAACGTTATTCGTGGTTCGTTGTGCGTAGAGCGTCGCTCGTAATTGGAACGCTTCGCTGATGACTATAGAATTAGGACGCAGATAAACGCAGATTGTCAGGATTAGAAAAAAGCAAAAAACATGAAATTAAAAGGTAAGTAGGGGCGAATGGCTATTCGCCCGTGTGAAAGGATAAAAAAACGTCGTCATCCCGCGGCTTGACCGCGGGATCCAGGTAAAAAGAATATACAAGAAAAAGATTCTGGCTTACAGCTTACTACTTATAGCTTATACTGGCGTGCCTACCCGTACTGTATAAAAAATATCCATATGTTAAGTTTATATCCATAAATCATTTGATAATGACTTATTGGATTAATCTATTACTTTTTGATTATTAGCCTGTTGCGTTAATTAGTTAAAGTTTTATCTATGGAATGGTAAATGCATTGATTTTTTTTGCGGATTAAATAAATTAAGGAGTCAAATATGAAAAAGTTAATCTTATTTATATGTATATTTTTATTCACTTCTAATGCTTATTGCGGTTGGGGATCAAAACCTGCTATTTATACAACCTGCAAAACAGAAGAAAAAACTGAAACAAATGCTGTAGAAGAAAACGATGATTTTCCTAAAGTAACAATACGTGGTGATAAATTATATGCAGGAGATGAAGAATTATTATTAAAAGCGATCGGATATGCAGGAATACGGCCGGGAAAAGATGAGAAAGACCCGGTACCGGAAAAAGATGTAGGGTATGATCTTGTTGATCTTGACATGAAAAGAATAAAAGATGCAGGATTTAATACAATAAGAATGTGGGGGCTTCATGATGAAAAAATAATTGAACTTGCAGCAAAATATAAGCTTATGGTTGTAGGAGGTATATGGACAAGTAGAATAATTGATATAAAAAGCAAACCCAAACTGGAACAAGCTAAAGAACATGTTGCACAGCAAGCTAAAAGGTATTCAAAATATCCTAACGTAGTTATGCTTACTATCCTCAATGAACCTGAACCGGGAACTATTCTGGATGTAAATAAAACAGATCTTTTAGCATACTTTGATTCTCTTGTTAAAGCAGCGCACGAAAATTGTCCTGATGTTCCTGTTACTTTTTCAAACTGGCCAATAGCAGGATTTATTGAGTCAAGTTCTTGGGATGTAGTAAGCTATAACTTATATTCAATGGCTTCTATTCGCTTTAAAGAAGTAATTGATTTTTATGATTATATAAACGGACTAAAACAGCTTAAATCTCCTGACAAACCATTTTTCTTATCTGAATACGGAATGTATGCTCCTGTGCCAAAGCTTAATCCTAAAGATATCTGGAAGTTTCAATATGTGAAAAACGAAGATGAACAGGCAAAAAAATTTATTGAAGATCTTGAAATAATAAGCCAAACCAATATATCAGGATATACAACAATGCAATATATGGATATCTGGTTTATATCAAGGGATTTTTCTTCACCTGAAATACCTCTTTTCCCTCCCTCGGAAAATAAAAAAATACATGATCAAGTTTGCATTGAATGGGGCGGGCTTGTAGGTATGGATGAAAAATATGAAGGTATACCCAGAAAAGCATATTATGCTTCGAAAAAAGCCAATATGGGAATTTTAAGGAAACCTGACACGCGTAAATTATATGATAAAGAACTCCCCATACGTATACATTTAGAAAAACAGGTAGCAGAGGTTAAAGCAATTATAGATGGTAATCTAATACAAACCATACCTAGAGTATCAAGATCATGGGCTGAACTGAATATACCAGTTAAATCATTTTCTACGGTAGATAAAATCATAAAACACACACTTGAAGTCAAACTTTTTGACAACAGAAAAAAGATTATTAATACATTAAAACGAACTTTCTTTACAGGACCTAAAATAGATCTTCCCAATATAGAAATAACTCATAACCTTGATAAGATGGATTGGCCTAGTTTTATTATCAAATTAACTGATGTTAGTGGGGAACCGGTACCAGATGTAAAACTGGATCTCGCTTTTCTAAATGCATTTACATGGAAAGATGCAGTTATTTCAACAACGACTGATAAAGATGGCATTGCAGTTGTTGTGAGTCCTGATTACGGCCCTCTTTTAATGGGAGTAAGATACCAGTATAAAAATGGTGATTATAAAACAAACTCTACAAAGCTGTATTATTATAAAAAATAAAACGTAAAAGAAAAAAAAGCTTGCCACAGAGGTCACAGAGAAAACGCAGAGGAAAGAAAACATAAACAGGTGATAGGTAATGGGCAATAGGTTATAGGTCTAGGAGCACTGCGTGCGATGATTATAAAAAGCAAAAAACATTTCAGCCACAGAGAAACATAAATAAACACGAATAATATAACGTATGTAGGGGCGGGCCTTGCGTCCGCCCGTGTAAAAGGAAAACGTACGTCATCCCTGTGAAAACAGGGAACCAGGTAAAGATAAAATGTGTGTCCTCCCAACAAGATGGCGGATCTGCGATAGGATACAGCGCCGACAAGCCTCCGCCCGTGTAAAAAGAAAAAACATAACCACGGAAATACACGGAGTGGCACTGAACAAAAAAAGAAAGAAGATTATAAGTTTTGGCTTACTGCTTATATGGTTTTTGCTTGAGTCTGATTTTATGCTTATAGCTGACTACATATTCTTTCAATCCATAAAATAGTAAATTAAGATATTCTTTGACAAAGCATGCATTAAAGAATAGTATATATGTGAACAATTTATTTATATCATTGGATAATATATGTCTGAAAATGAAAAAGATAATTTTGTAGAAAGAAGGCAATTTCCCCGCCATGCTGTCCGCTATATTGCAAAAGTCTTTATAGATGAAGAGATGCTTTGCGGAACAATTATAGATGTTTCTGAAGGAGGCCTTGGCATATTGCTTCCCAAAGTACTCCCAATAGGTTTTGAACTTAAGCTTGAAATCAGAAATATATTATCTGAAGAAAGTAGTGAAGGTCTTACCTTTAAGGCAAAAATAGCTTGGATGAATGAGACGGAAAGCATGAAAGGAATGTACAGGGGCGGTCTTGAAATATCAGAGATCTCAGAAAAATCCCTTGATGCATTAAAAGACCATATCCAAAATTTAGCAGACCAAACTGAATAAAAAAGTTTGAAATTTAAAGTGAACTAAAGTGCCTAAAGTTATTGTGTGCGTTGCACATTATAAAATTAATCAGGAAAGCACGAAAAAGAAGAGAAAACATAAAAGAAATTGGACGCAACTTATCCTGTAAATCCTGTCAAATAAAACAGCTATAAGTCATAAGCTGTAAGTTATAAGCAAAAAATCAAAAAACTCTTTTCTTCGTGTAATTCGTGGCTGAAAAATCGTTTTCCCCTGCTGTTTTGCTTGCAAATCAAATCGCTGGGGACTATAGTGCGTGGTGAAAAGGTGCGTTGTGCGTTCATGGAGCCTATACGGCAATATTATAATATCTAGCGAAGCGTTTTAAAATCCTGAGCTCGTCGAAGGACCTTAATCTAGCACCTAGAACCTATCACCTATGACCTATTTTCATGCTTCGTATGAAAATTAGCTTCTATTAAAAAAGCTTCTAAGTTCTTTCCAGTGGAATTGTTTTATAATAGGGCGGCCATGCGGGCAGGTATGTTTGTTAGATGTATTAAAAAGATCTCTTACAAGCATCTGCATTTCCTGATGTGATAGAGCGTCTCCTGCCATTACAGAAGAGCGGCATGCCATGCGGAAGACTTTTTCCATCTTTATAGTAGATGAAGTAGGTGTCTCAAGATTTATTTCAGAGATATAACGGGATAAAAATATTTTTGTATCAACTCCCGCAAGTTCATTTGGAACGGTATCAATTTTAAATGTACTTTCTCCAAAAGGAACAATTGCAAAACCAAGCTCCTGAAGGCCTGATATATTATCGTTTAAAACCTCAAAATCTTTTTTATCAAGTTCTACAATATCAGGAATTAAAAGGTCCTGAGCTGTAACTTGTTTTTGCTCATATTTTTTTTTCAGCCGCTCATACATGATGCGTTCGTGCGCAGCATGCTGATCTATTATTTGCATTCCTCTTTCATCTTCAAGAACAATATATCCTTTACCCAGTTGACCTATTATACGAAATTCTTCATCTGTTGATTTTTGAAAAGAGAAAAAAGTCTCTTTATGTTTTTCATCTTCAACACCAGTTGATGCCAAAAATGCAGGAATAGATCCTGAATAAGGTTTATTAAAGTTCTTTGTTTCCATAAAAGGCTCAAAAAGCGCAGATGCTCCATTTTTATTATTTTCGTTATAAGAAACACCTGAAAAAGCAAGGCTATAAGCTTTTAAAAGTTGTGAAAAAATATAATTTGGGTTCTTAAATTTAATTTCTTTTTTTGTAGGGTGAACATTTACATCTATTGATTCAGGATCAATGTCAATAAAGATAAGTGCGTAAGGATGATTCCCTTTCGGTATCTTGTCACTGTAATATTTCACAAGTGAAAAATTAAGGTTATTATCTATAATAGGCCGCTTATTTACAAAAAACCTTATTTTGCTGCGGTTCCCTAGAATGCGTGTTGGTATAGATATTGCCCCGTATATTTTTGTCGTGCCTGTTGTAAACGATAACAGCTTCATATCATCAAACACATCATCACCAAGCAGCTCGCGGTAACGCATAGAAGGATCATCTGTTGCTTTATAATGAGACAATACGGAATCATTACTTCTTAGCTGAAATGTAATGCTCGGGTGTGCTGATGCAAAATCATCTAAAATTATCTGAATGTTTCTTTTTTCTGTTGATGTTGATTTCAAAAACTTTTTTCTTACAGGTACATTCTCAAAAATATTTTCTATTCTAATAGTCGTACCTTTTAAGTGTGATGTTTTTTCACACTTGCTTTCTTTTCCAAAATCTATTCTTATACGGCTTCCAAGTCCTGTATCATCAGTAGATGTTGTTACAGTCATTCGTGATATTGATCCAATAGAAGGGAGCGCTTCACCACGAAAGCCAAAACTCTTTATGTGAAAAAGATCGCTGTCATCCTGAATTTTACTTGTAGCATGGCGCTTTATAGCAAGTAAAATATCATCTTCTGCAATACCCGTTCCATTGTCCTGCACAAGTATAAGCTTTTTACCGCCATCTTCTATTGAAACGATTATTTCTGTTGAACCCGCATCAATTGAATTTTCGATCAATTCTTTTACCACAGAAGATGCGCGTTCTATCATTTCGCCAGCAGCAATCCTGCTTATGACTTTAGCATCTAAGACCTTGATCCTATTCATCTTTTATTTTCCTGATAATCTCATGAAGAGTGTTTATTGCATCTAGAGGCGTCAGCTTGTTTATATCAATAGATGATAGTTCATCAATGATAGCTTTATGTTCAAAATCAGATTCGAAAAGTTCCATTTGATTTTGGTCTTTTTTCTCACGTATTTTTTTTATTCTTGCA
The DNA here is from genome assembly GCA_023144635.1 of Candidatus Auribacterota bacterium. GTDB lineage: Bacteria > Auribacterota > JAFGBW01 > JAFGBW01 > JAFGJP01 > JAGLFH01. The sequence goes on from JAGLFH010000012.1 coordinate 20,379, forward strand.
TCACGGTTTTCAAAATTTTCGCATTCCAACTCTGCTAATATTTCTTTTGCTCTTTCAATGACATCACCCGGCAGTCCGGCAAGACGCGCAACATGAATCCCGTAGCTTCTGTCGGCAACACCTCTTTTTATTTTTCTCAAGAAAATAATATCTTCGTTCCATTCAGATACAGCAACGTTATAATTTTTTATTCCATTGAAAATATCTTCAAGCTTTGTAAGTTCAAAGTAATGCGTTGCAAAAAGTGTTTTTGCTTTTTTGCCTGGTGTTATATGAAGGTATTCTGCAACTGACCATGCAATAGAGATACCGTCATAAGTCGATGTTCCGCGGCCGATCTCGTCTAATATTATAAGGCTTTTTGATGTAGCATTGTGAAGTATCCCAGCTGCTTCTGTCATCTCCACCATAAACGTACTTTTACCTGCTGACAAATCGTCACTTGCTCCTACGCGAGTAAATATTCTATCTACAACACCGATTGTTGCCTTTAATGCCGGCACAAAACTTCCAATTTGCCCCATAAGTGTAATAAGAGCAACCTGACGTATAAAGGTTGATTTTCCTGCCATGTTAGGGCCTGTTAAAAGGGCTATCTGGTTTTCTGTACAATCAAGCGTCATGCTGTTTGGTATAAATTTTTCACCAACAAGCAGTTTTTCTACAACAGGATGACGGCCGTCAATTATTTCTAAACGGTCACTATCATCAATAGTAGGCCGAGCATAATTACATTCCCTTGCTACCCCGGCAAGAGAGCAGTAAACATCAAGCTCAGCAATAAGCTCTGCTGTTTTTTTAATAGCTTTTGCTCTCTCAGCCATTTTGTCTCTTATGTTAATAAATATTTCATATTCAAGATTTTTTATTTTTTCATCAGCACCCAGTATTTTATCTTCCAGCTCTTTTAATTCAGGTGTTATGAAACGCTCGCTGTTTACCAGAGTCTGCTTTCTCATATAATCATCAGGTACATTAGAAAGATTTGCTTTAGTTATCTCTATGTAATAGCCAAATACTTTATTGAAATTTATCTTAAGAGATTTTATGCCCGTGCGTTCACTTTCACGAAGCTGTATCTCGGCTATTTTCTTCTTTGCATTTTTTGTTATATCTTTTAGCTCTTTTAAATTCTTATCAAAATCTTTTTTTATCATTCCGCCTTCTCTTAAGGAAACAGGGGGAGATTCTTCTATAGATCTTTCAAGAATATCTATTTCATTTGCAAAGTCACTTGTCTCATCATATATTTTTTTTAAGTGTTCTGAATTGTAAGTTGAAATACGTTTTCGTATTTCAGGTATGATTATAAGAGATATTTTAAGTCCTATCAGGTCACGTGCATTAGCACGCTGAGAACTTATTTTTCCAATTATTCTTTCAACATCTGATATTTTTTTTAGAAGCGTGCGGTGCTGTGATACATCTGAATATCTTTCCAACATCTCTTCTATTGCATCAAGTCGTTTATCAATGTCTGTTTTGTTAATAAGCGGCATTGAAAGCCATCGCCTTAAAAGCCTTCCTCCCATAGCAGTATCCGTTTGATCAAGCACACCTAAAAGAGTGCTCGAGCGCCTGCTGCTTGAGCTTTCAAGTATTTCAAGGTTTCTCATTGTATTTTCATCCAATTGCATGAAATCCTCGGTAGAATAAACCTGGAGGGAATCAATGTGATCTATCTTTTCATAAAGGTTTTCATTTAAGTAGTGAAGTATTGTTCCTGCACAGCAGACACCGGGTATCATGGTGCTGCAGCCGAAACCGTCTAAAGTACTAGTATGAAAATGTTCAGTCAGATTTCTGTAACATGCGTTAAAGTCAAAAATCCAGTCATCCTGAACTGTGATGGAAGCCTTTAGCTTCTCATTTAAAAGTTCTTTAAGTGATGGATTATCCTTTAATGTTCTTGTCAGCAAAAGTTCTGTAGGGGATACACGATAAAGTTCACTTTTAAGAAGATCAATGCTTTTCATCTCAGTAATACGGAATTCACCTGTCGATAGGTCAACAACAGCAACACCAAAATTACCTGATTTTAAACATATTGATGCAAGATAGTTATTTTTCTTTTCATCAAGAAGTTTTGAATCAAGAACTGTACCGGGTGTTATTACTTCAATTATTTTTCTTTTAACTATACCTTTGGCAAGTTTAGGGTCTTCTATCTGTTCACAAATATATACCTTTTTCCCATGTTTAATAAGCTTTGCAATATAAGTATCTGCAGAATGATAGGGAAATCCGCAAAGAGGCACCTTACCGACTTTTCCGGCACTCCTTGATGTAAGGGTGATATTCAAGAGCTTTGAAGCATCTATTGCATCATCAAAGAACATCTCATAGAAATCTCCCATTCTAAAAAAGAGAAATCCATCCATACGGTCTTTCTTTATACCCTGATACTGGCGCATCATGGGTGATAATGAATCATCTTTTATTTTTATCATATATATACCTTATTATTTAGAAATGTCATTATATCACAGGGATATTAAAAGACTCAAGCTACAAGCTTCATCATTAAATCATATTTAACACTAATGTATTATGCACCGTCAAAACCACTCCCGGAGTGGTCTTGGGGCTGGTCTTATCTAAGAATCAGTCTGTAACACCCTTAGTTCAGCGATATTAGAAAATGAATGAAAAATAAAATAGATTTTTTTATCTATTATTATTTCTTGAATAAGAAATAAAGTCATAGTAAAAATGTATATGCACAAAATTTTATACATATTAACTTTTTTATTATTTTTCAATATTTCAGCAGAAGCAAAAGAAATTGAAGAAAAAGTATATGATTGGATATCCAGCCTGCAAAAGCCAAGCGGGCTTGTAGAAGAGACAGAAAATAGTAATTTGGTATCACTATACAGTAATTCTCTTGCAGCTATAGTCTATACTTATAAAGAAGATTACAGTAAAGCAAAAAAAATATTCCTATGGTTCAAAAGGAACAAAAAAGAATTAAATTCGGCTCCGGGAGGGTTCGGTCAATTCAGAGATACAAAAGGTTTTACAAGTGCACCTCACCGATGGATGGGAGATAATTGCTGGCTGCTCATCGCATTAAATTATTATAAGAAAAAAACTGGTGATACACAATTTACCTCTCTTGCAAAAGATATTGAAAAATGGATTAGAGACCTTCAGGATCAAGACGGAGGACTTTGGGGAGGATACAATCCTAACTTGACCCAAATAGAAAAAAATTCAGAAGGCAATATAGATGCTTTAAATGCTATCTCTGGATTTGACAAATTCCATAAAAACCTGTTTATCTTTTTAAGAGATAAGAGATGGGACAAAAAAAACAATGTTTTTACAACAAAATGGCCGCCATATGAACATGCACCTGACCTTATAAGCTGGGGATATCTTGCTTTGGGAAACAAATACAAGCACTTCCTTGATTTTGCAGATAGATTCATGATAGCAAAAAAATCTACTCTGGGGCCTGTAGTAAAAGGTATAGCTTTTGATCTTGTTGAAAAAGACGGAATCTGGATAGAGGTAACAGGACAAATGGCTCTTGCGTATAAAGTAGCAGAAATGGATAAAAAGGCTCAATTTCTTATTAAAGAAATTGAAAAAATGTATGTTCCATCAAATTCTAACAAAAATATTGGAGGCATAGTTTACTCAACAGGTCAGGGAACTATGTTCGGCCCCGAGCCTTTATGGAAAGGAGCAGATACAAATCCTGTCCTTGGAACAAGCTGCTGGTATCTAATGGCAAAATGGGGTATAGATGCAATGAGAATTGGTCGAATAAATATAATCAAAGGGCTTAAAAAAGAAGGACTTTATTATAAATAAAAATATGAGTTCTAATCCAATCCACAAAATATTTCCCATCTATTATTTTATATTGCATTTACTATAATAAATCAAAATTTCATCTTTACAATTTTGATTGACCGATGTATATAAATAGCTTCAAATAACAAAAAAGTTTTATTTTATAATGAGGTCTATAATAATGAATTTGAAACAATTGATAACGCCAAATAAATTAAAAGTATATCTGATTTCAACAGGACATTTAATTCATGATATTTATACAAGTTTTTTGTCTCCTGTGCTCCCTTTATTGATAGAAAAATTTTCATTAACATATACGCTTGCCGCTTATCTCCGTTTAGCAATGCGGCTACCTAGTATATTAAACCCTTTTATAGGCCATATTGCAGATGGGATAGGATTAAAATATTTCGTAGCTTTGGCTCCTGCAATCACTGCGATCGCTATGAGTCTGATCGGCAAAGCACCCAATTATTTTAGCATCATAATACTGCTTATTGTTGCAGGATTAAGCTCTTCTTTTTTTCATGTTCCCGCACCTGTTATCCTTAAAAGAATTTCAGACAAAAAATTGGGAATGAGTATGAGCTGTTTTCAGATCGGAGGAGAACTCTCAAGAACAATAGGTCCTATCATTGTCGTAGGTGCGATAAGCCTCTGGAGCTTTGCGGGAATATACAGATTAATGCCTTTAGGCATAATCATATCTATTGTTTTACTAATAAAATTAAAAGATGAAAAAAGCATTACACATAAATCAAAAAAACATAATTTTAAAGAATCTATCTCAACAACCCTTAGGCAGGGGAAAAAACTGATTTACGCACTTTTGGGAATACTTTTGATCAAATCATTTACCGCTTCTGTGGTATCCGCTTTTTTACCAACATATTTGAGTTTTAAAGGATATAGCCTGTGGATGGCAGGAGGAGCACTTTCTATTCTACAGGCAGCAGCAATAATAGGAGTACTACTCACCGGTACTATTTCAGACATCATAGGAAGAAGACGGCTGCTTATTTTTGTCAGTTTCTGCTCTCCTCTGGCAATGCTGCTTTTTTTGATAGGGATCAAACACGCCCTTATACCTGTAGTAATATTACTTGGGCTGATCTCATTTTCCAGCACTCCGGTAATACTAGCTTTGATACAGGAAAACAATTTTAAATATCCCTCTATAGCCAATGGAATATACATGACAATAAGTTTTCTTTTAACTTCAATTATTGTGCTGTTCTTCGGAAAGATTGCTGATATTTTAGGCTTAGAAAAAGCTTTTCTTATTTCAGGGCTCTGCTCTTTTCTGGGATTGCCGCTGGTATTTTTAATACCCAAAGACAAAATTTAGAATAATTAAAAAGTTAAAGCAGAAGTAGAAAAATGTCAAATAACATAAAAAAAGCTAAATCAAATAATAAGAATAAATGTTCGAGATGTCTTAGATCAACAGAACCAGATCAAATATATATGATCGATGATAAACCTGTTTGTTCAATCTGTTTATACGAGAAAGCAACACCTTTTAACATTTATCCAATAGGTTTGATCAAGAATGACCTTGAACTAGCTAAAACAGGCTTTGGCACTCTGGGCAAAAAGGGGGTATCTTGTATTGAGCTTTTAAATTCACAAAAACCTTTTTTGTATAAACTTGAGGATGAAAAACGAATTACTATTGTTTATTATTTACATGAAGCAAAAAATGTTAGATCTGTTTTTAACCGAGGCTTAGACAGTAAAAAAGTAGGTGTTTTTGCCTCAAGAACTCCATATCGATTATCAAAAATAGCAATTCAAGATGTTCGCTTAATCAAAATCGAAGGATCAAAACTCTTTGTTGAAGGATTAGATGCAATTAATGACAGCCCTGTGTTAGATATAAAAATGAGCTGGTATACATAAGAATGCGTCCCCGAGACCACTCCCGGAGTGGTCGAAAAGGTGGAGGTTTTTGAGGAAACGCTGGGAAATCAATCATGTTTGCATCACGCTTCTGTTTCTAAAATGATAATTTGGTTTAAAAAGTTTTAAAATAACGGTTTATTGTATACAATAAATTATTTAAGTTAAGTAAACTTCTAAATAGAAAGTAATTATGAGCAAACGTTCTAATAAAAAAAATAAAGATAACAAACATAACCCTAATGCACCTGGTAATGACTGCAAATGCCCTGTATGCATTTTCACAAAATCGCAAGCACCAGGGAATCCATATGACTTAACAAACTGTCCAAAACTTAAACCCCAAACGAGTTCAAAGAAAAACAATAAAACTAAACCTAGACCAACATCAGGAACAGAGTGATGTTCCTTATAATTCTACCTTTCTCCTTTTTCAAATAAATAGTGTTTTACTTTTCTTTTTTTCCGTGTCCCTCCGTGGCTATGTTTTTACACGGGCGAAGGCTTGTCGGCGCCCCTATCGAAGATCCGCCATCTTGTTGGGAGGACACACTTTTATTTTCTTCGTGCCCCTTGAACACCGTAACCCTTTAACTCTTTAACTTCATTTTTTCTTCGTGTCCTTCGTGGCTGAAAAATCGTTTTCCCCTGCTGTTTTCTAACGAAATCAAAGATGCGGGGACTATAGGTGCGTGGTGAGTAGTGCGTCATGCGTCCGTGGAGTCCTTCGACAACATTATAAACAGCAAACAAAGCAGTTCTTTTGTTTGATTAGCGTAATTCGTGTAATTAGTGGTTAATTCTTTTCTCTGTGCTCTCTGTGCTCTCTGTGGTAATATTTTTGCCTATGGATAAAATCACATTAATAGTAACAACAACATTCGGATTTGAAGCAGTTGTAAAAAAAGAACTTGTTTATCTTGGCTTTAAGGATTTTATTATATCTGACGGAAAGATTGAATTTGATGGGTCAATAACTGATATTCCTAAATTAAATCTTTGGCTTAGAGCTGCTGACAGGGTGCTTATTAAAATAGGAGAATTTAAAGCAGCAGATTTCGATGCTCTTTTTGACAATACTTATGCTTTACCATGGGATAATTGGATTCCAGAAGATGGTAAGATCATAGTAATAGGTAAATCTGTAAAATCTACTTTAAGGAGTGTCCGGTCTAATCAAGGTATGGTCAAAAAAGCAATTATTAATAAGTTGAAAGAAAAGTATAATAAGGTATTGTTTCCTGAGACAGGTTCGGAATATACAGTTCAAGTTTCTATACTTAAAGATATCGCACAGATGACTCTTGATACTTCAGGCTTAGGGCTTCATAAACGAAATTACAGAGTTGATACTGGAGAAGTTCCCATAAGAGAAAACCTTGCCGCTGGGATGGTTCTTTTAAGTTTTTGGAATAAAGATAAAATATTAATTGATCCAATGTGCGGTTCGGGAACAATTTTAATTGAGGCCGCAATGATAGCTAGAAATATTGCTCCTGGATTAAGGCGGAAATTTGTGTCAGAAACATGGCCAATTATTGATAAAAAGATTTGGGAAGAGGCAAGATTAATCGCAACTAATGCGGCCAAACCAACTGGTGACTTAAAAATATTTGGTTATGATATAAATAAAAGCAGGATTAATGGCTGTAAAATTAATGCCAAATATGCCGGGGTAGAGAATGACATTGTTTTTAGAGAGCAAGATGTAAAAGATCTAAAAATTGAAGATGAGAGCGGTATGGTTATTTCAAATCCACCTTATGGCGTTAAAATGTGTAATGAGCAAGAACTTCATTCTATTTATAATGCTATCAACGCAATTTTTAAAAATAAGCCCGGATGGTCGATTTATATGATAACTTCAGATAAAAAGTTTCCTAACTTTTTTAGACGATCGAAACCTAATAAAACAAGAAAATTGTATAATGGGACTATAGAAGCAAATTATTATCAATATTTTGGCAAAAAGGTTTCTTAATCAGTAGAAAAAAAAAGGTAGCCACAGAGGTCATCCTCCAGAGGCGGACTTTCAGCACGAACACAGAGGGAAGAAGGGGCGCGAAAGAAAGAAGTAAAAGCTAGAAAAAGAGAACTCACCACGAAGAGCACGAAGGAAAAAGAAGAAAGCACGAAAAAAGTTGTAGAGACGCACGGCGGTGCGTCTTTGTAAAATATAAAATAAAAAAAATGTATGTAGGGGCGCCGCTTGACTGCGCCCGTGTAAACATAAAAGGAGATAAATATGAAGTTTTTTAAGAATTTAGTATTTATATGTCTGATAGCAAGTTTGTTTATATGTTCGGGGTGCAAAAAAGCACCAATTGAAAAGATAGGATTTGGTACACTAGAAAATTCAGTTTATCGGAATGATTATTTTAATCTTAGTATAACGTTACCTTCTGATTGGCATGCACTGGATGATGAAGCCAGAAAAGATCTGATGTCTCAAGGAAAACAACTAATAACTGGTGAAAGTAAAAATCTAAAAGCTATTGTTGATGCTTCTGAACTTAACTCTGTGAATTTGCTTTCTGTATTCAAGCATCCCTTGGGATCACCCATTCCCTATAATCCTAGTTTAATATGTGTTGCAGAAAAGGTTAGTCATGCGCCGGGAATAAAAAGAGGAAGTGATTATTTATATCATATGAAAAAGCTTATAGAAATGGGACAGATATCATATGTTTTTTCTGAAGATATATATTCCCAAAATATTGGTGGAATTAGTTTTGATGTTCAAGATGCAGAAGTCAACATAGGTACTATAAAAGTAAAGCAAAAGTATTTCGCTGCGATCATAAAAGGTTATGCCTTGGGGTTTGTTATTTCTTTTACTACTGACGAGGAAGAAAAAGGTTTTCAGCAAATTTTAGCGGATGTTAATTTTCAAAAATAGAAGAATATATTGTAACTTCTTTGACTTTAGAAAAACAACCACTCCGTGTTTTTCTCTGTGTACTTCCGCCTCCGTCCGCTTTCGCTGGACTATGGCGAGACAGGCTGTGGCAAGAAAACAGCTATAAGTCGTAAGCTGTAAGTTATAAGCAGGAAACCAAAACCTTCTTTTTTTTCTTTTTCCCATCTATCCTCCAGAGGCGGATCTTCGATGTTAATCTGTGTATATCTGTGGCTAAATTTTCTTCTCCATCTTTTCATCTGTGTCCATCTGTGTATATCTGTGGTAAAATTTTGTGATGATATATATTAACGATAATATCCAGATACCTGATAAAGACTTCTGTATGACCTTTATTTTGTCCTCAGGTCCAGGCGGACAAAATGTGAACAAAACAGCCACAGCTGTACAGCTTCGTTACCATGCAAGGAGTGCAAACCTGCCTGAAGATGTTAAGCTTCGCCTTTTAAAAGAAACGGGCAAGAAAATAACATCAGAAGGGGATCTGGTCATTACAGCCAGAAGATACCGAAGCCAGGAACAAAACCGTATAGATGCCATCAAACGTCTCAAGAAAATAATTCTAAAAGCAGCCACTAAACCACTCAAACGTAGAAAAACACGCCCGACATTTTCTTCAAAAGAAAAGCGCCTGAAGGATAAGAAACATCGTTCTGATATTAAGAAACTTAGGAGAAGCGGTGAACAGTAAGAAGTAAGTAGTAGGCAGTAAGAAAAATAACAGACTCAAGACACAAACAAAATCAAGAACCCAGAACTTTCTTAAAACTTAGTGTCCCTTTGCGTTTTTAGCGGCTAATTGGCTTCGCCAACTATCAGCCAGAGCCTAGAACCTTTTTAATCCGTGTTCCTTCGTGTGTTTCCGTGGTAGAATTCTTTTAATGGCAAAGATAAAATTAGACCTTCACGATATTTTTAATAAAGGCCAAAAAATTGATGCTGCACTTGAGCAAGCAATCAACGAAGCAGTGAAAAAGAAGATATCCTTAGTCGAAATAATACCGGGCAAGGGCAGCGGCCAGTTAAAGAAAAAAGTAATCAGGTTTCTCCAACAAAAACACATTAGCAAACTTTACCATCGAGTAGAGAAAGACAGTAAGAACTGGGGAAGGTTATTTATCCATTTTAAATAATTACAGATAGGACAAGTCTGGTTATAAGTTATAAGCAAAACCCCTCTGATCCTTTTCAATCTGCGTTTATCCCCTGCTGTTTTGTATAACAAAACAAAGATGCGGGGACTATAGCCTGCGTCCAATTCTCTTTTCTCTGTGCCCTCCGTGTGCTCTGTGGCTAACCTGCTTTTCTTTTTTTTTTCTCTATGGTAGAATGCATCCCATGAAATTTCATATTAAAACTTATGGATCTCAAATGGACATAACTATGGAGAGAGCAAATGAAAATAGGCGTGATTATTTCAAACAATGATGTGGAAACATGCTGGAACGCAATCCGCTACGCGAATTTTGCGCTTGGGCAGAAGGATGAAGTAAAGATTTTCTTTATGGGCAAGGGCGTAGAATACCAGAAAATCAGCACAGATAAATTTAATACTATTGAGCAGTCAGAAAAGTTTATACAGTCCGGCGGCAAGATTTACGCCTGTGGAAGCTGTATCAAATCCAGGGAGCATGAAGGTTCGGATATGTGTCCGCTTTCAACGATGAAAGATATGTATGACATCATTAAAGAAAGCGATAAGGTTGTGACCTTTTAAATTGTAAATATTAACCAAACAAACCAATATGCCTAGAATTTATATTATAACTATTATTGCACTGTTTATTTCTTTCCTAACAAACAGAAAGAAAACAATACAGGCCCTTCAGATTGCACTTAAAAAATTCAGTGCTATTATGCCTGCTTTCCTTACAATGCTTATATTAATTTCAATCGTCATCTTTATTTTTCCTGACAAGGTAATCATAAAATACTTAGGCCATAGCTCTCACGGATACAGCACGATTCTTGCAGCATTCCTGGGTTCAATTACATTGATGCCTGGTTTTATTACCTTTCCCCTGTGCAATATTCTCTTAGAAAAGGGAGTGTCTTATATGGTACTTTCAGCTTTTTCCACAACACTCATGATGGTGGGTATCATGACATTTCCGATCGAAAAAGCATATTTGGGCACTAAGGTGACTATAATACGTAATATTATATCGTTCTGTATTGCGCTATGTGTTGCTTTTATTACAGGAATCTTTTTTGGAGAAATATTCTGATGTTTATACATAAGCATAAAAAATACATCTTTGCGTTTTTCTATTTTCTATTTATCCTGGTTTCTTTTATATTTGATTTCACGCCAGGAAAAATGATCGCGCAAAATTTCTTTTCATTCTTTCTTGTGATGTGCACAATATTACCATGCGCATTTATCCTCATAGGCCTTTTTGATGTATGGGTAAAAAAAGAAGCAATCGAAAAACATATGGGGAAAGAATCCAATGCCATGAGCTATGTGTGGGCTATTTTACTTGCAGCACCAATAGTCGGGGGATTATACCTAGCATTTCCGGTCATTGATTCTTTGTATAGAAAAGGCGCCAAATTGAGTGTTATCTTTACCTTCATAGGAGCAGCAGCAATTGCACGTGTTACCATGACAACATTTGAAATTTCTTTTCTTGGTCTTAAATTCACTCTGATACGTCTCTGTGTATCATTGCCGCTTTTGATCATTTCATCAATTTTTCTGGGAAGATATCTAGAAGCAAAAAAATACACATTAATGACTAAGGAACAAAGCTCAGCAAAATAATAAAGTTTATATGGCAAAAGAAGATAAAAAAAAGTAACCACGAATTACACGGATTACGCTAATTAAAAAAAGAATAACTCACCACAGAGAGTAGAAGACAGATACAAGAAAAAGCATAGCCACAGATACACACGGATGAACACAAATGGGAAAAGAAAAGGAGTATGGATAGAATTAATGAACTCATTTCACATTTCAAGGACTGACCCCTTATCTTCCTACATTCATGCATAAATATTACATATAATGTAAGGAATTTGTATTATGAAAAAACAAAAAAGCAAAAACTATTCGAAATAGCCTCACTTCAACAAGGATATTTCACTGCAAAACAAGCTATTACTGCAGGGTTTTCTTATAGGATGCATTACCATTATAGGCAAACCGGGGAATGGCTTGAAATTGATAGAGGGATTTTTCGTCTTGCGCAATTTCCTAATTCACCGGATGAAGATTATGTTAGATGGTCTCTTTGGAGCAGAGACCGAAAAGGACAACCTCAAGCTGTTATCTCTCATGAATCAGCACTCAGCATTCATGAGCTAAGTGATATTATGCCATCAAAAATTTATTTTACTGTTCCTCCGGGGTTCAGAAAAAAAGCACCCAAAAATTGTGTCATACACAGAGGTAAGATTTCGAATGATGAAAAAGAACAAAGAGAAGGTTTTTTTGTTACAGATCCTCTCCGCACAATAATTGATTCTGCTGATTCAAATTTCAGCATAGATTATCTTAAACAAGCTGTACAGGAAGCATGCAATAAAGGAATGATCCAGATTATTGATATTGTGAGCGCTGAAATGTCAGAAAAGGCAAAAGAAAAAATAATGGCTGTTCTAAAAATAATAAAAAAGGAAAACTGTAAGAATAGTGTCAAATGATTCTAAAAAGTATGATAATGCCATTGCTTTTCGGCAGGCTCTTGAAAGCAGGATTAAAAAGATAGCATCTGATTATTTATTAAAAAGCCATAACGAATATGAGGTATTTGATGTTAAGAATGAGCCATACAGCAAGAGACTTCAATACATCGCAAATAGTCATCTAAGCAAAGAATCTTATTTTGTTTCATGTGTCAGAAATAAAAATCGAGGATTAGAAAGTAGTTGGTGTTTAATTATTTCAAAAACAGATGGAGAAATTATTAATTTTGTTGATGCTCATGATGAAGGGTAGAATAGCTTTGTTTTACGGAAAATTAAATTATAATAAAGTAGATTAAACCATAAAGAAAATAGGGTATGTGAGAGAGGAATGCCTTAAGTTGTTAAGTCACCAGGCTGTCCCTCAAGTTACCTTGACAGAGGAACACGCAGGCGGGGGCTAAAGTCTTTGCGTAGTTCTTATGATTAGTTTTCATCAGAAAACTATAGAGGATATCTTATTCTTTCTCTTTGCATCTTTCCAGCCTTTGCTGTAATATTTTACTTTCACTTAAAGGGGTAACAAATGGAGTATGTGTCAAAAGATAAGGTTATGAAAACGTATTCCATTATTTCATCATCAAAAGACAAAGAAAATTATCAAAAGAAAATATATTCAGTTTTAAAAAAATACTGGGGATATCAATCTTTTCGTCCATGGCAGGAAGAAACAATTTTTTCCATCCTTGAAGGACAGGAGGCATTGACAGTACTGCCTACCGGAGGAGGAAAATCCTTATGCTTTCAGCTGCCCGCCCTGTTGCTGGAAGGAGTTGCAATTGTTATTTCACCTTTGATCTCCCTTATGAAAGATCAGGTTGACAGCCTTAATGATATGGGAATAGCAGCCGCTTGTTTAAATTCAAGTTTATTGGCTGATGAACGAAGATCAGTAATTGACCGGTTAAAGAGTAGAAAAATAAAGCTTCTCTATATTTCTCCGGAGCGTTTGAAATATGAAACAACTATTCAAATGCTAAAATCCATACCGCTTTCTTTTTTTGTAATCGATGAGGCACACTGTATCAGCCATTGGGGACATGATTTTCGTGAAAGTTACCGCAATCTGGGAATGATTAAAAAAACATTTCCCTCGATCAAAGTTCATGCTTTTACCGCAACCGCAACACGGGAAGTACAGCAGGATATTCTGGAACAGCTTGGTTTGGAAAACCCCAAAAAGCATATTGCTTCTATTGATCGTCCGAATTTGACTTACCGGGTTATGCCGCGTATTCATATGATTACCCAGATAAAGGATATTCTGAAAAAACACACAAATGAGGCAGGAATTATCTATTGCCTGCGTCGTGACGATGTGGATGGCCTTTCAGCTAATCTCAATGCTCTGGGTTATAATAATCTGCCTTATCATGCAGGCCTTGATGATAATGCGCGTCATCAACATCAGGATAAATTCGCACAGGAAAAAGTTGATCTTATTGTTGCCACAATAGCTTTTGGAATGGGGATTGACCGTTCCAACATCAGGTTTGTTATTCACGCAGCTATGCCCAAAAGCATGGAGCATTATCAGCAGGAAACAGGCCGCGCGGGACGCGATGGATTGCCTTCAAATTGCTATATGCTTTATGGAGGACGCGATTACCGCACCTGGGAATTTTTATTAAAAAAATCACCTTATTACGATGTTATGAAAGAGAAACTGAGTATTCTTTATAACTTTTGCGCAAAGCCGCATTGCAGACACAAAGTTTTAGCCAATTATTTTAGCCAGGATTATACAAAAGCCGGTTGTGATGCCTGTGATTATTGTCTCGGTGAAGTGGATATGGTTGAGAATCCTCTTATTATCGGGCAAAAGATATTATCCTGTGTTTATCGTGTGAGATCTAATAATGATCCCGGATTTGGAGCTTCGCAAATAGCAGGTATTCTAAAAGGAAACATGACAGATAAGATTGTTCATTGGAACCATCAGGAATTATCGACTTTTGGCATTATGTCTAATGTCTCACTAAGCTATATCCGTTATATGGTTGAACAACTTATTGGACAGGGATTCTTACAGAGAGATGAAGAATATTCAACGCTTTCTTTAACGCAACTAGGAATACGTGTTTTGCGTGGTGAAGTTTTCCCTGTTCTGGCAAAACCAATGATAGCGACAAGAAAAAAGGAAATTTCACAAAAGCGCAAAACAAAAAAGGAAAAAGACTGGGCTGGAGTAGATATGGATTTATTTCAGCTATTGCGGGAGAAAAGATCATCACTTGCAGCAAAGAGAAAACTTCCGGCCTATGTTATCTTTGGAGACAAATCATTAAAAGACATGGCCGTGATTCAGCCGGTAACGAAAGATGATTTTGCAACGGTCTTTGGCGTTGGTGAGCGTAAGTTGAAAAAATATGCAGACGTTTTCATAAAAGTCATAACGGACTATATCGGCCGAAATTAAATATAAGTGAATTTCAAAGAGCAGGGAAATTCACCACGCTGAAAGTCCGTCGAAGGAGGAAAGAACACGAAGAAAAGAAAGAAGAGGCAAAGTGTAGTCCTCCCAAAAGCGCTGGTGGATCTGCGATAGGGGTGTAAGAGGTAGAAAAAAATCCGGTATAGGGAACATAGTCAACAGGCTGTCCCGTCCCCCATTATTTACTATTACAAAATAACTTTATATGAATCAAAATAATCCCAAAGACAAAGAAGTTTTTCCATTTAAGCCTGATAGCGTCAAAGAACATAGCATGCATATTTTTAAGGATGATGATTTTAATACTGATGCACAAATATATGACATAGTTCGTTTAATGTTCGAATATCCTGAGAGGGAATTTTATCTGTTCCATAATGCAAGTATACAATTGAGTTCAAAAATAATATCAGCAGAAAAGCAAAATATAATATTATTAAATAAAGTGGATTGCTTCTATTATGAACATCCTCAGAAAAAGAAAAATTATATAAAAACATCAGGAAACAATTCTCAGATTGATTGGCAAAAAGAGCTTATTAAAAATAATCAGGAATATCATAGATATACACTAAAATTGACAAAAAAAGCTAAACTAGATTTGGAAATTGCTTATAAAAACAGTAAGAAAAAAAGGAAAATAAAAAAGATTATTTAACACTTCATCTTAAAAATTATGGAGAAGTACCAGCAAATGATGTATCAATCTATCTTGATATTTTTGATGAGGTAAATATTAAGGAAACAAACAGGAACTTTCCTTTCAGAAATATTGTACCAGGTAACTTTTCAATATTGCCAAAAAGGCCACACAATATTGACGAAGAGCTGATAAATATTGGTGTAATACTTGATATGGAAGAATATGATAGTAGGTCTGATGAGAGAACAATTAATGATATTAAAAGAAGAAAGAAATATTATAAACAACATAACAGATTTCCGAGGCAGGACATAATTTATGTGAAGTTAGAAATCAAATATAGAGGTTTAGAAAATGTTGAAGAAAGGCCTTTTTATTTAAAAGCTATTTATTCACCAGAATTGAAAAATGGCGAGATTGTATGGACATCTAATACTTCTGAAGTTAAATAATAAAGAAAGCTATAAAAACAGCTCTAAGCTTTAGGCTGTAAGTTGTAAGCAAGAACAAAATCCTTTTTCTCTTTTCTTTATTGCCTTATCGTAAAAAGTGCAGAATACTTTCTACTGTGCGTTTCTTCGCGTCCCTTAGCGGCTAAAACTTTTTTTCCTTTGTGGCAAAATCCTTCCATGAAATTTTTTATTAAAACCTACGGATGACCGTGTGCCAGTACTGAGAGATGATATTAGGGGCTTTAAAGAAGGTATATCACTTATTATGAATGAGTTATGATAGATAGCACAATGCTCCGGCGTATCAAATTTTTCACATTAGCCCTTGACATAGCTTTTCAGATATAGTACACTATTGTCATAGATATGAAAAGCAAGA
The DNA here is from genome assembly GCA_023144635.1 of Candidatus Auribacterota bacterium. GTDB lineage: Bacteria > Auribacterota > JAFGBW01 > JAFGBW01 > JAFGJP01 > JAGLFH01. The sequence goes on from JAGLFH010000012.1 coordinate 36,609, forward strand.
AAAACTTACTAGAACAGCTCAAATCTTTGCCTTACTTCAGCAAAGACAGCTTATATCAGCTCGGCAAACAGACAGGTCTTGCCGATTCAACAGTGGATACGTATATCAGCCGATTCTTAAAGCGTAAGGACATCCTTCAGCTTAAAAGGGGACTTTATATATCGTCCGATTTCTTTAACAAAAAAAGAAATGATATTTCCTATTCTTTTTATCTGGCGAACATTATCCGAACGCCTTCTTATATCAGTTCATGGTCAGCTCTTCAGTTTTACAACCTCACCACGGAAGCGATATACAACATTACTTCTGTCACACCGAAAGTGACCAGAATCTATAAGACAAAAACCAGTGTTTTTTCTTATCAGTCCATAAAAGAAGACCTGTTCTCTGATTACAATTTGATGCAGGTAAAGTCTGCATCAAACGCATCATCTATAGAAAAGTCGATAGGCGGGCAGACTGTAAAGCTCGGTTTTTACATTGCATCCCCGGCAAAAGCCTTGTTTGATCTCCTTTATTTCAAGACTCACCAGTTCCGTAGCATTCGACCCAAGGACATTGCGGTTCTTGTAGAAGAATTACGAATAGACATTGATGAAATGGAAAAAAAAGAACGAACTAAATTTTACAAAATGACAGAGAGATTTATAAATCATGAGTGAACATATTCTTGCAGTTCTAAAAAGAAAAGTTGAAGATCTTATGCCGTATGGCAGGATGGATGTTGAAACGCTCCGCAATGCTCTTAAAGAAGAACTTCAGTTTTACGTCCTTAACTTTATTTATCACCATCCTGAATATAATAAATGGATCATGTACGGCGGTTCAGCTCTTCGCATCATTCATGGACTTGACCGCATGTCAGTTGATCTGGATTTTGAGGTTTCTGATAAAGTAACCAAAGGATTTCTGGACAAGCTGAAGAAAGAAATCGAAGACCATTTTTTAAACACATATCACACACATCCTGATTTCCTGTATGCTAAAATTGTTAACAGAAGGGGACTTATTCTTAAATTCACTGTTGGTGAAGCCTTAAACCTTGAGCATCCGTCAAAACAAGTACATGTCAAAATAGACCTCAATTATTTTACTGCCCCCAATATAGTCACCGAACGGCGGCCAATCAACCGTGACCAGCTGTCTTTTGTGATCGTGACTTATAATATGGCTGCGTTAATGGCTAGTAAAATAGCTGCTATATTCCTGAGAGGTACAAGGGGAGTAGGCAAAGCCATCTTTGAAGAAAAAGGCAGAGATATTTATGATCTCCTGTGGTATATGAATCCGGAAAGAAAAGTGGTGCCTGATCTTAATTATCTGACTGCAAAAAATGTAAAAGAAGCTAAAGACCTCCGCACACTTTTCGATAAACTTACGATAAAGATGAACGCTGTAAGCGATAAAAATCTCAGACAGGACCTCCTGCCGCTTTTTGTGAACCGCACTTATATTGAAAACTGGCTCAAAAACTGGAGAGAAAGCTACCTGCATCTTGTGAATGAGTATGAGTTTCGTACTGTCACAACATTACAAGACATACATATATACCAGTCATATAGAAACGACAATTTTTCGTTTACCTTCTCATATAATACTGAGGAAAGAAAAACCTGCTGGATAGGGTTTGAGCTTGTCGAATACTGGATTGAAGACTGCGAAAAAAATTTCCCTTCGATTGAGATTGATAAAAATATTATTCATCTCATCCAATTTACAAGTGACGGAGGAAGCATCCGCTCTTCATACCATGAAAGGCTCAAACGGTACGCAACGCTTTTTTACAATAAAATTGAGAACTATTTGAATAAAACAAAGCGGATTATGCTCAGAGAAAGTATCACCACGAAACTTATCAGGAGTACTGCCGAGCAGTTAAATCAGAAGAAGCAAATCTTGCTCAACAAATCAGCATTGCTATCTTGTGAGCTTGAAGATTTATTAAAGTAATAATGTGGGTGACAGGGACGGAGGCCAATAGTCCACTAACTAAGAAAACAGCTATAAGTCGTAAGCTGTACGTTATAAAATCAGACTCAAGACAATAAATTTGCCAAAGGCGAACCATCCTGTCTAAATCATCTCTCTTTTTCGTGCTTTCTTCTTTTACTTTCGTGTTTTCGTGATTATTTTTTTCTTCGTGTCACTTTCCTCCTTCGGCGGACCTGCACCTACGGTTCGGCGTGCTTTTTGCGTGGTGCGATTAATCCCCTCTGTGCTCGTGCTGAAAGTCCGCCTCTGGAGGATGTACTCTGCTGTGGCAAATTCTTTCCTTTATTTTTCCTTCGTGGTAAAATTATAAAAAACTGAACGGGGACAAGAATGAAAATTAAAGAAATATCAAAAGGACAAGTTGTTTTATATAAGAATAGGATTGAAGTAAAACTTAAGAATGAGACCGTCTGGCTATCACAAAAACAAATGTCAGAGCTTTTCGATACAGAGCGCAGTGTTATAACAAAACATGTGCGCAATATTTTTAAAACAAAGGAGTTAGGAGAAAAAAGCAATGTGCAAAAAATGCACATTGCTAACTCTGATAAGCCTGTAAAGATATATAATTTAGATATCATTATATCAGTGGGATATAGGATTAATTCAATAAGAGGTACTCAATTTCGTATCTGGGCAACTAATGTATTAAAGCAACACCTTATTGAAGGATATACAATTAATGAAAAACGACTTCAATCTGATAAGCATAAATATAATGAACTGCAAAAAGCTATTAAGCTTATGGGGAATCTTGTTGCATTTGAGGGTATTGCAGATGAAACAAAAGGACTCGTTAAGGTAATTACGGAATACAGCAGGGCTCTGGATATTTTAGATGATTATGACCATGAGCGTCTTTCTGCTCCAAAGGGGACAAAACGCTCTAAATTTGAACTTACATACGATGAGGCTAAAAATATCATTGAACTAATGAAGAAAAAATTCAAAGATTCTTCACTTGTCGGACAAGAAAAAGATAATAGCTTTAAAAGCTCAATCGGTGTCATTTACCAGACTTTTGATGGGAAAGATCTATATCCAACAGTAGAAGAAAAGGCTGCCTATCTATTATATTTTGTAACTAAAAACCATAGTTTTGTAGATGGCAACAAGCGCATAGCTGCTGCATTATTTATTTGTTTTTTACAGAAGAATGCAATTCTTCTACATAAAGACGGAAGTAAGCGAATAGACGATAACGCTCTTGTCGCACTTACTCTAATGATAGCTGCCAGCAAATCATCAGAAAAAGATATGATGATAAAAGTAATTTTAAATTTATTAGCATGAAACTATATAAATATTTTATTTTTCTAATTATTATACTTGTACCTTGTTCATCACTTTTTTCTACTGAAAAAAATGATAATAAACCTATTAAAATCCTTCTTATAGGCAATAGTTATACACTTTCAGTAGCAGTTCCATTCAAGAATATTGTTAAACAGGCTAAAAAAAATGCCATCGTAGTTGATGCTTCACAAGGCGGCTGGTCTCTTGAACAACATGCTTCTAACAAAGAAACTCTGAATAAACTAAAAAGCAATAACTGGGATTATGTAACTCTTCAGGAAAAAAGTACAATTGCATCAAGATCTGGATATCATAGGATGCTAACATCTGCCAAAAAACTCGATAGTAAAATAAAATTAAAAGGAGGAAAAACTCTTTTTTTATTGCCATGGGCTTACAGGGACGGAGACCCTAATTTCCATAGGGATACTTTTTATTCTATGCTGAAAAGAGTTAAAAAGAATTATCTCGTAACTGCAAAAGATCTTAAAGCAGGAATAATACCTGTTGGTCCGGCTTTTAAAAAAGTTTTTGAAACAAGACCTGATATAGAACTCCTTGCAGGAGACGGAACGCATGTGCATGTTAATGGGGGATATCTTGCGGCATACGTATTCTATGCTGTTATTTTTAAAGAAAGCCCTACAAAGATACCTCCAGGAAAACACAGTCCAAAAGATGCTAAATTTCTAAAAAGAATCGCTCATAAAATAGTTTTTGGAAAAAGAAGATAGAAAGGAAAAGTATTTTTATTTTGAATATATTATTTAAGTTATACGTCATAGATTAAAATGAAATTTAGAATTACATTGTTTTTAACAATTATATTAATATCTGCCTCATCATTTCCTCTCTATGGTGATATAAAATTAGATATTGATGAGCGATTTCCTACAGAAGAGCACAAAATCTTTCCTCTTGCAGAAGTCCATGAGATTGGGTCAGATCATAAAATTGCTAATACAACTGTGGCACCATATAAAGAACCATTATATTTAGAAACATTTCGAAAAGCACTTGACCGATTTTTAACAAAAACATTTCCTCTTCCAGAAAGTGATTCAGATGTGGTTGAATATGCTTTAGTCATATCACATATTCATGGTTTAATTCCACAGGGTTCTAACAAATTAGAAAAAACATCAGAAAGTAATTATGCAGATAAATTTGTTTATGAAAAGGGGAGATTAAAAAACTATTATTCTCTCAACAATGGAAGAGAAGACATCGATTGTTCTATTTATTATGATGACGAGCATCACTTAGTAATTATTGGCAAGTTCTATAATGGTAAAATGAACGGAGTACATATTCTTGAATATTCTCATGATATGCCAAAGATAGATGTTAAAGAAGATTTAATACGAGCAGTCAGATTTGCTCCTGATCTTGATAATTCCCTTTCAGGATTTACTATTGTTTCATGTTCTCTTTACAATAAAGGGAAAAAAATTAAATCTATACGTCTTCCAAATCCTCTTACTGTTGAGCCTGGGAAATGGCCTTGCCAAGCCAGAAGATACTTCTACGATATGGAGAAAATTGCTAAAGACAAGAATCTAACAAATGAAGAAAAAGTTGATGCAATTTTTCCTTATATGTATCTTAAACCTTTACCTAATGAAGAACAAGATCATGGCGGATTCAACTATCCAACTTTACGCTGGTTATCTATTTCATCATTAGGAGATATTCAGTGCGAAAAAGCATACAAGACTCTTATTAAAATGTTGAATGATAAAGATTCTCTTTACTCTGCTTTAGAACCTCTTGGGAAATACAAAAAAAAAGAATCCCTTTCACATCTAATTAAAGTTTTAGATAGTGAAGACTATGTACCTCAGAGTTTTCGCGAACGCAACAAACATCTTATATCGGCAAAGATAGCTGATGTCATGTATGCGATAGCTTTTTATGAAGCAAAAAGCTTAATTGATGAATTCCTTACAAAAAAAGAAAGGGTTTTTGCTGAATCAATTCGTAATGCAGAGCGTAGAGCAATTGAGGAGCAAAATATTCCCCATTAATAAATTTTACACAGGGATCTCTCCTGCCACTGTGTTCAGGACAAGTGTAGTAGAATCACTGTTATAAAGCACTTTCAAAGGAAATAAAATGATAAAGGTTAGAGGTAACTTCATTTTTTTAATAGTAATATTTATTATTTCTTTGTTTTTTTCACATTCAGAAATGCATGCAGATGATTTGCAATTTATTAATAGTAAAGACGCTTCACTTGCACATCAAATGCTATCTTCGGATATTATTATTACAGGACAAGTTTTAGAAACATATAATAATTTATCAGGAGATTATTACATATCAAAAATAGCTATTAATGATTTTATTGCATCAGTATGGGGAAAGAAACAACTTGATGATTATTTATTAGTCTCTAAACATAATAAAATAATTTATATCCTACAAAAAGATTTTGGAAGGGATAATGTTATCCTTGAATCACCGGGTGAATATATTTTTTGGCTTAAATACATAAAAGTTTCTGAAGAAGAATGTAAAAAGATAAATATATTTCCACCAGAGATATCTGAAGAATTAAATATCGATTCTTCTGTTTGTTATAATTTAATTTCAAATAAAATGAGTGCGATATTAGTTTCAAACCCTAAAAAATTAGAAAGCTATAAATACCTTCAAAATAAAATAAAGGAAATGAAAAAAACAGATAAGGATTTTGTGCCTTATGATTCTCAAAAAGATATTCTTGAAAATTATTATAAAGGATCAAGTGCTGATGAATTATTAGTAGCTACTAATGATTTTGCTAAACTAATGAAAAAAGATATTAATTCTGATGAAACATTAAAAAAACATGCCAAAAGTAAAGATTTCATATACTCTTCAACAGCAAAATATCTTTTGAAAACTGGTAATTATAACAAGTTTCAATTAGTTGAAAGCAATGATGTTGCGATCACTTTGATAGATGTCGGTTATAATATAAATGAACAAGATGAAAATGGAGATACTTCTTTACATCATGCATTATTATCGCAAAACAAAGAATTAATAAAAGCTTTAGTTCATAAAGGAGCAAATGTTAATGTAAGCAATAATGTTCAAATAACTCCGATATTTATTGCATTAATGGGGTTTGGTAAAACTCCAGATATTGATACAGTACAATTGTTAATAGATCATGGTGCTGAGCTCAATATCACAAATTCTTTTGGATATTATCCTATAAGATACGTTTTAAAAGATGAGAATATTGAAATAGTAGAATTATTAATTGAGAACGGTGCTAACGTAAATGCTAAATATATTGATGGCAGAACTCATTTATTTCATGCGATACAAAATAATCAAAAAAAGATTGTTGAATTACTAATTGAGAAAGGTGCTGACGTAAACATTGTTGACAATTATGGAGAAACCCCTATTAGCTTAGCAAACAGATTAGGATTCGAAGAAATACTTAACCTGTTAAAGATTAAGTAACAATACTTTATTTTGACACATGTTTACTTGGTTGCGATACACTTGTTCAGGGTAAATATCTATGTTAATATCTCTAATATGAAACAGTATAAATTTATAATTCTTCTGTTGTTATTATTTTTCCCTCACACATTTCTTTTTGCATCTGAAAACCCTGCATATAATGCAAATGCATATGATGCAAAAGTTACAGATATAAGTGGAAGGAAGTATTTTCCTGCTGTAATGGATGCGATAAATAAGGCTGAGAAGAGTATAAATGTGGTTATGTATATTATTTCTTATAATCCACAAGTGCCCAGATCAAAAACAGGGGAGCTTCTTGACGCTTTGGTAGAGGCTTCAAAGCGCGGTGTAGATGTAACAATCATTATCGATAAAAACAAAAGATTTGTAAGTGATTTCAGCTCCAGCAAAAATACGATCGATAAAAAAAATATATGGGCTTATGAAAAATTAAAAAAAGCGGGAATAGAAGTTTATTACGATGACAGGTATAAACTGACACATGCAAAGACAATAGTAATTGATAAAAATACTGTTATTAATGGAAGCGCAAATTGGAGCAATGCAGCCTTTGACTCCAATAATGAAATTAATCATATTATAAAATCTAAAGCAATCGCAGCTGATGCAATGAAATACATTCATGGCGTAAAACTGCTTGATAAAGATGAGAACCTGCCTTTTGATAAAAACCGCAGTATAAAAATACCTATTGGTTTTATTGAATCAAAAGGCAAAGGCAGTCGCTTATTCTCTTCACGCGATAAACGAGGGTTTAAGCTTTATCTTTTTCTTTTAAAAGAATTTGACGGCAATAATGAGGGTAGAATACTGCTGGATTATGATAAAGCTGCAAAACTATTAGGATTATATACAACCAAAAGCAGAAAAGATTATCGTGAAGAAATAACCCGTGTTATGAGAAGGTTGGAAAAAAAGTATTCTCTTATTAAGTTTCAGCATCAGTATGAAAAAGATGCTATTATTACTCTTCTTGATAGTCATGATAAAAAAGTGATCTATAAAATACCAGAAGAAGATTATTTTATTGTACCGTATGAATTCTGGGAATACGGATGGATAAAAGAGTTTACTCTTCGCGCTATGTTTTGTTATTTAAAC
>JAGLFH010000013.1 GCA_023144635.1 Candidatus Auribacterota bacterium
ATTTTAATTATTAAGTATTTAGAATTTTACTCTCTAATATTACTTATTCAGCAATTAATACTACAGGTGTGAGCCTGTAGATGAATGCTCCCGGCAAAGCCGGCAGCGAAGCTGAATTCATAAAAAATACTATGGGTGTAAACCCGTAGATGTTTATTTTAATAATCTATTTTTCTTAAAATGATATTTTTCCACCAAATGTTTGAGATTATTATAATGTTTTTATATTTTAGTTAATTTGACATTTTATATATATGAGGATAGTTATGATGAAAAATATATTTTTTATATTTATTTTATTATTTATAAAATTAAATATTAGTTGTGCGAGCTTAGCAAACTTGCCTTCTGATATCAAAAACTCTGTTTATGATAAAGCTCCAGTAATAGTAAGGGGAAAAATAATAGAAATTAGTTTTTTATTTCGTCGTGATGGTTTTGGTAAAAAACCTATAAAGAAAATAGATAATTTAGTTAGTAAACTGTATCAAGCCCAAAATATTTTTCCTTCTATGCCCCAAGGATTTTATATAATAAAAATAGAGTTAAAAGAAGTTCTAAAAAATAACTCAATTATAGATTTCAAAAAAGGTGATATTATATATACAACTTTTATAGAATATAACACAGCAACGGTACTTTCTCCGAAAGAAAAAGAAGAATATTGGGCATTTTTAGAAACTTCAGCTGAATCAACATTAAAAACGCTTTCTCAATGTTTTAAGAGAATTAAAAAAGAAGATTCAAAGGAATCTCCCTTTAAAGCTCCTGAAAAGACTTTATACTTTTATGGAATAGGAGAATTTCCGTTATTACCTTATGCTCAAGAAGCCATACTTACAAAAACTATATATATAATAAATGAAGTATATCAAATAGAAGATACAGAAGAACAATCAAATAAATGGAAAGAGCTTCAGTTAAAGTATAAAGAAAATTCCTTTTTACAACATCCATGGGAAGAGTCGGATGATATAGAGGATTTTAATTATTAAGTATTTAAAATATTGTTCTTTAATATTCCTATTTTTTCAATTATAGGCATCAAGCTTTGTTTTAAAGTTTTTTACAAGGAAAAGAAAGTATAGGAGAGAGGGACGGAGGTGTTTTGTAAACTTATGCTTGCCGAAGTCATATTTATTTAATAGGGCATAATTGGGGACGGAGTCAACTTATCAACTTAATAGTTTTCCCGTTCTCCTGCCTTCATAGCAGAAACCAATCTTTGAATACCAGTAAGTTATGTGAACCTGTGCGAAATTTGTGCTAATAAGAGCAGTTATAAGCTATAAGTAGTAAGCTGTAAGCCAGAACTTAGAACCTTTCTCCACGTAGCGTTTTTTAGCGGCTAATAGGTTTTGCCAGTTGTTAGCTATTAGCAGTTAGTTATTAGTGAACAGCAAGAAATCAGAATTTTTTTTCTTTCATCTTGTGTCTATCTTCGCGCGAAGTGCTCCTTTAACTCAACATTTAGCACTCAAAACTCAACACTTCTTAAGCTTTTTCTGTCTTCTGTGTTCTGACCTCTGTCTTCTATGTTTTCTCAATCCAGAGAGATTTTCTTTAGCTTAATAACAGGTATAAGCTTTCCGCTTGTATTTTCAGTAGATGTGTATTTTGTTCCATCTACAGTTACAAAACGTTCTTCATAGGCGCGAAGGTCTACATTATTGCTGTAAATAAATGCAAGGACTTCACCGTATTGATCGACAATTTTATGTGTTGCTTTTTCTGTTGCTGTTGTTGTTCCTTTTTCTAGTGTGCCTTTAAAAGAAAAATTGGATTGAGAGTTCCATTCTTTCATCTTTTTTTCTTTTTGAGATTTTAATTTTGATACTCTTTTAAGAGATTCTTTTGCAGCACGCGAGTCAGGATGGTCTTTGATTATTTTTTTGTACATAGCCATTACATTATCGTAATCTGCAGGATCAAAGGAGTCTGCATAAATTATCTTGCGGCGGGCTTCTTCTGCCTCTTCATATTTCTGTATTATTTTTCTGTTAAGCTTTTGTGATTTTATTCTTGTTTGAGCTATTTTTTTCTTTTCCTGTGCATCTGCGATCCTCTTAAGAGATTTTTCTGCTTGAAGAGCATCAGGATAAAAATCGATTATCTTCTGGTACTTTCTTATCAGCTCATCATAATTGACATTAAAATAACGTTTTCTAAGCTCTTCACGCCTATAATCTTCAGCTTCTCTATAAAGTTTCTTTGTCTTTATTTCTTTTTCAAGAAAAAATTCGTATTCTTCCAATGGAGAAAGGTATTTAACATAATCTTTATGTATATAATATCCCATGCCCATAGGCATTTCTATTTGAGACCATTCTTCAAACTCCTTTATGACTACTATGCTGTCTCCCTCATGAAGTTTTCCAAGTACAGAGCTTGACAGTGTAGCTCCGGCACGAATATTTACATTATCTTTCACTATAATATCATCTGTTGCAAGAGAGCTGTAAACCCATGCAGTAGCGTCTTTAGGAGGATTTAATCTGCACCATCCGCTTTCTTCTCCTATAACTACAATATCAGTTCCAGATTCAAGCTGTTGCATGACCTCTGCTCCGATACGTGCAGATGCCCTAACATTTATTCTTTTACCTTTTACCCTTCCCATATATGGAAAATAAGTATCAAGCGATCTATCTGTTTGTGCATAAAGAGATAAATCAGGAAGTACAAAAGAAATAAGTAAGATCATGCAAAGAAGAACAGATGAATTTATTTTTGTGCAAAGTTTCATGGGATGCCCCCTTTAAAATGGATATATTTGTTGTTTAAGTAATTATATAAAAAACTTGAGAAGCTTCAATGTATTTTAATTATTTATTTTAGCGGTCAGCTATCAGTTTGTACAGGCGAATGATTTTTTATTCCTACTAATAGGCTTTGCCAGTTGTCAGCCTTCAGCTATTAGCGGTTAGCAAGAACCTAAAACCCAGAACTTTTCTTTCTAATAATTTATGTGCAAAGCACACCTTAACTTTAGGCATTTCTTTTATTTTCCCTCTGATCCTGTTTTACAATATCAGCGACCTGTCTCGCCATAGTTCTAACGAAGGCGGAAGCGTTCCTTTAACTCATCACTCAAAACTGACAACTCAACACTTTTTTATCGCGCGGTAGCGCATCTTGACCTATCACCTAGAACCCAGAACCTAGAACCTTTTTTCATGCGCAGCATGAAAAAATCATTTTCCTATACAGAATTTTGAAAACACAGCATTAAGCACATCATCAGGTGTTGTTGCGCCGCTTAGCTCATCAAGATAGTTCAAAGAACTTTTTATTCGATGCGATATGATCTCTTCAGAGCTGTTCTTCCGGATATCCGTTATAATCTCTTCAAGTTCTTTACAGCATCTTTCAATGCAGTTTTTGTGACGAATACTTGTTATCATAGCTTTTCCGGATAGATAAAGGGTATTTTGTTTTTTAATGATCTTTTTAAGTTCACTCATGATACTATTCATACCTTTTCCGTCTTTAGCGGAAATGCTTATAAAACGTTTGTATCCTAAAATGCCTTTTTTTATGTTGTTTTTAAACCCTAGATCTAATTTATTTACGACGAGAAATTTATGTTTTACAGATGAAAGCATGCCCGTTACCATATGATCATTTTTCAATATACCGCGGCTTCCATCTATAATGTGTAAAACTATTGTAGCTTTTTCAATTGCCTGCAATGTTTTTGAAATACCCTTTTTTTCAATTTTATCTTTTGCCTGTCTGATACCTGCTGTATCAATAAAATTGACAACCGCTCCTTCTATTATAAGAGATTCTTTTAAAAAGTCTCTTGTTGTCCCTGCAACTGATGTTACAATGGCACGCTCAAACCCCAGAATTGAATTTAATAAAGTTGATTTTCCTGTATTAGGAGCACCTATAATAACTACATTTATACCCTGTTTAAGAAGAGAGCCTCTATTAAATGTACTTAAAAGATCGTTCAAGTCTTTTAAAATGGAGCTGATATTTTTTGTTATATTTTTGTAACAGCTCTTTTTTGTATTATCTTCCATGTCATCTTCAGGAAATTCAATATTAGCTTCACAAAGAGAAAGAAGAGAGATCAGTCTATCTTTGTGTTTATTTATCGTTTTTGAAAGACTGCCGTCAAGCTGGTTAACTGCTGCATCAAGTGCAAGGGTATTTCGTGCATCTATTATATCTGCAACTGCTTCTGCCTGAATAAGGTCGATACGTCCATTAAGAAATGCTTTTTTGCTGAACTCACCTTGTTCGGCAAGACGGATAAAATCATTTTCAAGTATTGTGGAAAGAGCATTTTCAAGAACCAGAGTTCCTCCATGGCAGGAAAACTCTAGGGTATCTTCTCCTGTAAAAGTATTCGGTGCTTTAAAAATACTCATAAGGACTTCATCTATTTTTTTATTGTTTCTGATCAAAAATCCAAAATGTATGCTGTGGCTAAGTTGTTTTTTTGCAGAAAAACGTTTTCCATGTTTTTTTGATAAGAAGATCCTGGGAATAACGGAAAAAGCTTTGGGCCCGGTAATTCGTATTATACCGAGGCCTCCTTGTCCAATGGGTGTTGATATGGCAGCTATGGTGTCCATTTATAATCCAAGTACAGCTTTTAATTTTTCTTTTAAAATATCCTGATGAAAATCTTTTACTCTTTTATTTTGACTTTCGACAATACCATTTAGAAGATTAGAGTCATTCATAACAATATCAATAAGCTCTGCTATTTCGCGAAAGTTTTTATTTTTTATTAAAACACCGGTGTTTCCAAGTGTTTCCGGAACAGCGGCGCGGGCAAGTGCAAAGACAGGCTTTTTAAAAAACATGCATTCTATAAGAGGAATGCAAACTCCTTCATGTTCACTCATGCAAAGGAAAAGAGACGATGAAGAATAGTATCCTAGAAGGTCTTCCAAGGAGACATGGCCTGTGAAAATAACATTTTGCAAGCCCATTTCGCTTGCCAGGCTTTTAAGATAAGTGTAATACTTTTCCATACCGACATAGCTTCCGACAAAAATCAGACGTGATGAAGGGTTTATGGTTTTGTTATAGTAATAAAAAACTTTTATTACATCTTCGAGCTTTTTATTAGGGCTTACACGTCCTACAAATAATATATTTGTAAAGGAGTCAGATGTTTTTCGTATTATAGAACGTGACGGCTCAGTTTTAAGATAACTGGTATTTATAGTAAGAGGAATCACACCGACATTTTGAAATCCAAAATTTTCCATTTCACTTGCATTGAAACTGGAAACAGCAAGTGAAATATCAGGAACTGATTTAAGTTTTTTAAGCTCTTCCCTTCCTTCCCGTAGAGTATTTGCTCTTTTGCTGCTGATTGATTGAAGATATTTTTCAGGCGTGATGTTATGGTAACAAAGTATTTTTCTTGCAGGAGTATCTATGAAATATTTTGTCAGCCCTGAGCCGATTGAAAAATGGTAGATCAATGTTGCGTCTTTATTGTTGATCAGAGATAAATTTTCTGATGCGGGAAGAATCTCATCCCTAAGCTCAGGTGATGTGTGATGGAAAGGCGCGAAAATTTTTGATTGGATATCTAAAGATGTAAGGATATCTTTTATTTCCAGAGCATAGTTAGTAATAGCGTCGCCTACTGAAGCTCCGGCTAACAATTGGTGAATTTCTTTCATTTTAAAATCCTAGGATCTGTTGTAATTGTTTTTTTAAGTTTTCTTTTTTAAAGTTATTTATTCTGTTATTTTGCTTCTCGATGATGTTTTTTAGCATGTTACTATCCTTAAGGACAACATCGATAAGTTCGGCGATCTCACGGTAATTTTTCTTTTGTAATAAAATGCCTGTTCCTCCCATAGTGCCAGGAACAGCTGCTTTTGCTAACGCAAAAACGGGTTTTTGAAAGTACATGCTTTCAATAAGAGGTATGCAGACACCTTCATGCTCGCTCATGCAAAGAAAAAGCGTTGATGCCGAATAAAAGCCTAGGAGATCTTCCAAGGAGACATGACTCGTAAAAACAACGTTTTTTAATTCCATTTCTTTTGCAAGATCAAGCAGCATTTTAAGATATTTTTCTGAGTGATCATAGCCTCCTGCAAATATGAGGCGTGAGGACGGATTAATAGTTTTATTATAATAGTAAAAAACTTTTAATACATTCTCGAGTTTCTTATTGGGAGTTACGCGGCCGACAAAAAGAAAATTTGTATAATTATCATTATACGAGTTAATAATATTTTGTGAAGGTTTTGTTAAAAGATAATTAGTGTTCAAAGCAAGTGGTATGTTATGTATGTTCTTATAACCAAGCTCTTCTAACTCAGTAGCATTAAACTTTGAGGTGGCAAGTGTAATATCAGGAACATTTACAAGCTTTTTTAATTCTTCTCTTCCTTCAAAAAGCTTTCTTGCTGTCTGGTCATTCATGCCGCGAAAATAATGTTCCGGAGTAATATTTTGGTAACACAGAACCTTCCGGCCGGGAGAATGCATAAAGTATTCAGTCATAACTGAGCCTATTGAAAACTGGTAAAACAGAGTGATGTTTTTTTTATTAATAATTGGCATATTTTTTAAAACAGGATGGACCTCTTTCCTTAATGAGGGAGCTATGTGTTGATAAGGGGCATAAACTTCAGAGTGTATTCCTGATTCTCTGAAAATATTTCTTATTTCAAAAGCATAGTTGGTTATAGCATCTCCTACTGCTGCTCCGGCTATCATGTGGTGAATTTCTGTCATAAAGAGATCTCATACCCCTGATTTTAATTTTTTGTAATGGGGGAGGGCTATTATTTTTTTAGATTTTTGATTTCTTCCTCTAACTCTGATATTTTCAAATCAAACTTTTTGTGAAGCGCATTTACTGTATTTGATATTTGTGCATTAAATTCTCTTTGCTGCGACCAGAGGCGATATGTATAGAACTTAAGAAGTTTCCATATTATTTTTTTTAACAAAGTAGCTGCTTTTCCTAAGATCCCGCCTTTACTTACGATTTCCCAGTCATTGATATCTACTGCCCAGGTGCTTCCAATAGTTTTAAGATAATACTCTAAAAAATCTCCTTCATTTTCAATATCCTGAAGTTCGAGCGTATGGATCTTGGCAAGATTATAATGGTGATAAATGCCTGCTTCTTCTTTTTCTTTTATCTTTTTTCGGATAGTCTTCATTATAGCTTCAGTATCAACTTTTCCAGACGGTATTTCAAATAATTTATCTGTAGCATCATTCATGTCTTTTCTCCTTTTTCAAAGCATACAGGCATGTATACAAGGCCTTCATTGTCATTTGCAACATCTATTCTGAATTCTATAAAATTATCTTTTCTGTGATATTGTATCTGATGATCTTTTGAATGACATGCAACAGATATATGATAGATTCCTCGCTGCAAGTTAAGAGAAGATATGCGTATCCTCATTATTCCTTTTCCGCTTATGCTTTCTGTAGTTTGATCACAAAGTAAAGAATTGGTACCGATAATTGTAGCTTGATTTGAATCTGTTAGACTGAATCCGAAAACAGGATCAGAGATATATTTTTTAGCATTATAATGCATTTCAATTACCATTTCTTCACCCGGTGAAAAAGATTCGCGCACATTATTATTTGAATCTTTTAACAAAACATCTTCAAAAACCACTTCTCTTGTTCCATATTCTTTTACGACAACATTACCTTTTTTATATATTCCGAAATTTTTATATTCATCTACAACAGAAGAGGGATTGCCTATATTGATGACATTTCCTGAATCCAGAAGAAGAATGCGGTCACTTATTCTTTTTATCGTTTCAAGATCGTGTGATACAACAAGTATTGTCTTTTTCTTTTCTTTGAACTCTTCGATCTTTGCCATTGATTTTTTTCTGAAGTCTTCATCACCTACAGCAAGTACTTCATCCATAAGAAGAATATCCGGCTCCACTTCTACAGCCACTGCAAAACCAAGTCTGACATACATGCCTGATGAGTAAAACTTAACAGGTGAGTCAATAAATTTTCTTATTCCGGAAAAATCTACTATAGTATCAAACTTTCGATCAATATCTTTTTTCTTTAATCCCAGAATAGAGCCGTTAAGATAGATATTTTCTCTTCCTGTAAGGTCAGGATGAAAGCCGGCTCCCAGTTCAAGAAGAGATGAAAGACGTCCATTTATTTCAACATTTCCTTCCGTGGGCTTTGTGGTCTCGGCAATAAGGCTTAAAAGGGTACTTTTGCCGGCACCGTTTGCCCCAATGATCCCTAAGGTCTCTCCCTCGTTTACATGGAAGTTTACGTCTTTAAGCGCCCAGAAAAACTCTTTTTGAGTATTGCTCCTGAACATATTGATAATAGTTGACTTCAGGCTTTTTTGAACATTCTGCTGCCTGGTGTATTGTTTACCGAGATTTTTAACTATTATTCTGTCCATATGAGTATCAAAATTTAATGGTTGAGAAACTTGTAGGTGATTCATATACCGTTATTTCTGAAATATCAGAAATATTAGGGGAAAGCTGTTCGTATATCCATAATCCTATATTTTCTGCTGTCGGCTGCTTTATTGTTTCATTAAGATAACTGTGATCTAATTTTCCTTTAATATGCTTATTTATAATATTTTTCATTTCTGAAAAATCACGCACCATCCCGTCATTATCAAGGGGAGCAGTAATCGTGACCTGTGCTTTCCATGTGTGCCCATGAAGACTTTCGCATTTACCATGATAATTTTCAAGGTTATGTGCTGCATCAAAAGAAAACTCTTTTGTCACACTTATAGATCTATATTTCATAATAAGCCTTTCAATAGTATGTTACTTATTTCAGAGTACAGATACTATAATTAAAAATCAATTGATTTTCTATTGTAAAATTAATAGAATAGCCGATATTTAAAAAGAAGCATATAAAAAGGAGGATTAACAGTGAAAGTCGATATAAAAAAAGCATTAACATACCCTTTTTCTGATGAAAAATGGATTGTAAAACTTATTATCGGAGGCTTAATATCACTGGTTCCTGTTCTTAACTTTCTTTCTTTCGGTTATATAATGCGGATATTGAAAGAGACTAGTGAAGGCAAAGAACCTAAACTACCGGAGTGGGGAGACTGGGAAAATCTTTTTAAAGAAGGTGCTTTCGGCTTTTTAATTTTACTCGCATACGGTATTGCTATGGGTATTCTTTTTATTTTTGTTGGAATCTTTTGCAATATACCTTTTATCGGCTTTTTTTTCAAACTGATTTATTATGTTTTAAATATTTTGATGATATTTTTATTTCCTGCATGGACAATGCTTTCTTTAATAAAGTATATGTCTTCTAAAAAAATCGGAGATGCTTTTGATTTTAAATATAACTATGAAAAAATCGCAAATAATATAAATGAATACGGTATTGCTATTTTTGTAATAGGGTTTATCGGCAGTGCTATATCTATGCTATGTTGTTTGGTTATACCTTTGTTTTATGCCCAGCTTTTTATAACAGCAGCCTATGGTGAACTTTATTATATAACTGAGAAAAGAGATAATTCAGAAAAAAAAGAGAAGAAAGAATTTAACACTACTAAAGAAGATTGACACTGAAAAAGACTTATGGAATATGATGTTGCTATAATAGGTGGTGGTCCCGGCGGACTAACTGCAGGAATATATACCTCACGTTCAAGGTTAAAGACCGTTTTAATTGAAAAGCTTTCTCCTGGCGGTCAGATAGCGCTTACTCATTGTATAGAAAATTATCCCGGTGTTGAAAGTATGTCCGGATATGATTTAAGCTCTGTCATGGAAAAACAGGCTCGCCACTTTGGAACAGAGATCAGAATTGATGAGGTATTGAATATAGAGAAAAAGGACGATAATTTTTTTCATATTACTTCTTCTAAAGAAACAATAAAAGCAAAAGCAGTTATTGCGGCTACTGGGGCGAAGCCTAGAAAGCTTGATATTCCTGGTGAACTCGCTTTTCTCTCAAGAGGTGTTTCTTATTGTGCCGTATGTGATGGTGCTTTTTTTAGAAATAAGACGGTAGCTGTAATAGGAGGTGGGAATACTGCTGTTGAAGAAGCTATGTATCTTACTAAATTTGTATCAAAGGTATATGTTATACATCGAAGAGATGAACTAAGAAGTGTAAAAATAATACAGGAACGTGCTTTTGCGAATGAAAAAATAGAATTTATATGGGATACGATTGTAACTGAGATACGTGGAGAGAAAACGGTTAATAATCTCAGCCTTAAGAACAAAAAGACAGGTGATGAAAAACTTTTACCTCTTGACGGGGTCTTTGTATATGTGGGAATGGAACCTGCAAGCGGTATTTTCAAGGATCTTGTTGACCTTTCGAAAAGCGGTTTTATTGTTACGGACATGAACATGCATACAAAAACTCCCGGACTTTTTGCAGTGGGCGATCTTCGTGACAAAAACATATGGCAGGTATCTGTTGCAGTAGGTGACGGATCAATTGCCGCAATAAATGCAGAAAAATATATTACAGAGAATTTTTAGGCTTTTCTAAAGACGTGTTTCGTAGGTCGTGATTCGTAAATGAGTGCTTTCGCACAATGATTATAGGCTTACCACGGAATCAAGGTAAAAGAATATACGTATTTCTTTTATACGGGTAGATTTCGACTCTCGACTTATCGGTGTCCCTACATATCTTTTACTCTGATTTTTTAATCTTCCATGCTGTTCCGTGATTAATTTTTTAATCATCCGTTTCCGTAGGAAACTCCTTAACTTTAGGCACTTTGAACTTTAGCTCACTTTAGGCACTTAAAGCTTTACCTGCTTTTCTGTTGTAAAAGATAAGATAATAGTAAAGTAGAATTCCTTCCAATATTGAAAAAGTTATCTTTCCCCAGTAAGGAAGCCTTGGGGCATGTATTTGTGAGATGGTCCCTTCTACAATGCCTGCAAATACAAGTAAGGCAGAAGTTCCCAGTATTATTTTTACAAGGTCTTTAATAAGGATCCTGTATTGTTCTTTTCTGGGGATATCCATTGGAAAGAGAATTGGTTTTGCAAGGAGAAAACCGCTTCCGCCGGCGATCACAATAGCAGTAAGCTCTATTACGCCATGTGGAAGTATCCATGCAAAGAAAAAAAGCATCTCAGAGTGTATGTAATAATATAAAGCAATAGCTCCCAGCATGATACCATTATAAAAAAGCAAAATTGCTGTTCCTATCCCAAGAGTTATTCCTGCTGTAAAAGCAAGAAGGGATACTTTTATATTATGTGTGAAAAGAAAACTTGAAAAAGTTGCTGATTGAAGTTTTGCGGCAGGTTCCATCCCGTTATTTTGCTCTATTCGCTCAACTCTATCGGAAGGAGTCTCAATCAAATGCTCTTTCGAGATTAGAATGTTTTTGGCATCACTGTCATTTAAAAAAGAAAGAGCCCCGAATAAGATACCGCACAAAAAGATAACAAGAGATATCATCATAGGCTTCCAGTGTTTTCTAAGGGACGCCGGATAATCAGAGGCGAAGAAGATCTTTATGCTTTTTGCTATAGGAGGATTTTCTTCTTTGTAAATATGTATATATGATCTTGCTATAAGGCTGTGAAGATAAGTTATCAGCTGTGCGTTTGCAGTATATGTCTGTGCTTTATTAAGGTCAGATGAAACACTGCGGTAAAGGGAAATAAACCGTCTTACATAAACATGAGATAATGGTTTTAAACCTTTATCTTCAATGATCTTTAGAATATCTTCCAGCTCGTTCCAATAGCTTTTCCTGTTTTGAATAAAAGTTTCAATATTCATAAGATAAAAAAATGTTAGATATTAACATGTAAAATATTGTTTTTAATCAATGATTTATTTCTATAATAGTATGATTTTATGATATACTTTTAAAGATATAATAGCATTTTCACATATTTTCTTAAAAACATAAATTAAATATGTAAAACTATGCATTACAGTGTAAAAACATCTGAAAATATTACTTTTCTGTATGAACTTTCAGGGCTGGCTTCACGCATAATAGCCCTATTGGTGGATACTACAGTTATTATTATTTTAACTATTTCATTATATAGAATTTTTTATTTCATAAAATGGATATCATCTGATATTGCAAATGCCTTTTTTATTATTGTTTTTTTCCTGTTAAATACCTGTTACTTTATTTTTTTTGAGTGGTTAATGAAAGGGCAGAGTATAGGGAAAAAAATTATGAAATTAAGAGTTATAAGTGAAAAAGGGTTAAGGCCTTCGATATTTCAACTAATAATAAGAAATCTTTTCAGGATAATGGATCAGTTGCCTTTTGGATACCTTACAGCAGGTGTGAGTTATCTTTTATCAAATAATTCTCAAAGATTAGGTGATATGATAGCAGGTACTATTGTTATAAAAGAGCCGAGGAAGCAGCTTAACATAAGAGCTTTTAGAGAATGGGAATCTTATAATACACTTAGTCAGGATAAAATTTATCGAAATAAGATATTAAGAAGGATAAGCATTGAGGAAAAGGAACTTTTGATAGATCTTCTTCTTCGTGCTGATTCTTTAAGTCCTCATATGCGGTTGCAGATATTTTCGGAATTTGCTGATTATTTTCAAAAGAAAATAGGCCTTGAGAGGCCTGAATTCCTAAGCCCTGAAAAATTTATTAAGAACATCACATATATTTTAATAGGTAAACCAATATAAAAGGAAGGTTATATGAATTGTCCTAATCATCCCATGATAACAGATACGAAGAAATGTTCCAGATGTCAGAGAGATTTTTGTAAAGATTGTCTTACACTAAGTGACGGTGCACTTGTCTGCGGGGAATGTAAAGGAGGTATTTTAAGTTCTGATCAGAACAGGGCTTGTACAAATCATCCGATGATAACAGAGACGAAAAAATGTTCCAGATGTCAGAAGGACTTTTGCAGCAACTGTCTTATAGAAGTGAAAGGCCAGATAATCTGTGCATCCTGTAAATCAGAGTATTTACGTGATCTTCAGACAGGTTCATTAGGTGAATACCGTTTTGCAGGGTTCTGGATAAGATTAGTAGCTGTGATAATAGACAATCTTGCTTTATGGATACCTGGTCTTGTTTTGCAATTGGGCTTTCCAATTGTTTTAAAAAGTTTATTTTCTATTGATTATATCTCTGAACAAAAAAATTTAACACCGTTATTTTTTGGATTGTTTGTATTATTGATGATATTAAGTTATGGAATAATTACTTTTTATTACACTTATTTACACGGTAAATATGGACAGAGTCTTGGTAAGATGGTATGCAGAATAAAAGTAATAAATCAGGATGGAACACAAATAAGTTACTTAAAAGCATTTGCAAGATACTGGGCTTTTTTCTTGTCACAGATTATACTTGAAATAGGATGTATTATGGCAGGGTTTGATGAGGAAAAAAAATCAATGCATGATAGGATGTGTTCAACATATGTCATTTATAAAGAAAGGTAATAAAAAAGTTTTATGGTTATATTGTGTCCACATTGTAAAAGAGAAATAGATGTTGATCATAGCGGTAATACGATATGTCATATTTGCAAGCATGTTTTTGATGCATTTATTTTTTCTCCTGTTAATAAAGAAGTAGTCGTAGCTGCTGCTGCGGCTATGTCTATTGAAGGTAAAAAAGATGCTAAGTGTTATATGCACCCTGAGAATAGGGCCGATCATGTGTGTGAAAGATGTGGAAGCTTTATATGCCCTGTATGCCTTGTTGAAATAGAGAAAAAAAATCTTTGTCCAAAATGTTTTGATCGTATGGAAGATGAGGGTACTCTTAAAACCACTAAAACAATTTTTTTCGATTGGGGAAGGCTTGTTTTTGGATTATCTATCTTGAGCTATCTTACATGTTATATGGGCGTTATAATAGCTCCTCTTACAATTGTATTTGGCATATACGGGCATTATCAGATAAAAAAAGATCCTGAAAAAAGAGGAAAGGGATATTTAATTGCAGGAATTGTAATGGCCTCTATCTATATTTTGATCTGTTTAGGTCTTTTAACCTTTATGATAATGGACAAATTTTAAAGGAACAATTGGGCATGAAAAAAAAACCGTATTTAAAATATTCCGGAGTGCATGCCAGAAACAAAGTATTTCTTGAAGATGAATTTTTAGAAAAAGAAGTTTTAGCGGGATATACAATAGATTCACAGCGTGCATTTTATGAAGAGATCGGTTATATAACCCTTCATAAAAGGATATTTTGGGAAGTACTGTTTTTCTTATGCTTTGCTGTTATATTTATTATTATTGCATTTGTGTCCGAGGGCGTTTGGCAGTTTATTCCTGCCGGAATAGCGACTTTAATAGGTGCATATGTAATTTACAGGGCTTTTATCAGAAAATTGGAGATTATGTTTATATGCAGCAATAAATATACAATAAGGGTGATCCTTAAGGTAAATCGTAAAAAACGGAGTATATTTATACATGATCTTCTGGAAAAAATAGAAAAAGCTCAGAATCTTACTAGAGAGAAGAAGTACGATCAGATTTGATAAGAAAATTTAAAATTAATGAGTCGAAGGACTTTCTGAAATGATGACTTTCTACTTTTACACGGGCGGAGGCAAGCACCGCCCCTACTTACATTACTCTTTTATTTGTGGCTAAATAGCTTTGCAGTTGTTAGTTATTAGCCAGAATTTAAAAACTATAACCTGAGAAATCCTCTGATCTTTTTAATCTGCGAAAATCTGCGTCCAATTTTATAATATCGCGCGGAAGTGCTCCATGAACGAAAGACGCATCACACATGACGAAAAACGAGCTAGAAAACAAATCATGACGCATATTTTATTAAATAAATAATATGCGCCATGATTTCCGGGTTCAAACAATTTTTCAAATTATCTAAATTAAAATATAGAACTATATTAATTCTTTATTTTAGATTTTTTAAGGACTTCTTTTTCTGCTATATACCAATCGTGCTGATTATCACCATGGGAACATCCTCTTTCACAGTAAAGCTCGTAAGCTCTTTCTTCTATAAGTTTTGCGAGCTGACCCTGTGTTAAAGTTATATTCTTTTGAGCTGTCTTTTGAACTGTTTTTTTTACTGCTACTGCAGCTTTTTTAACAGTTTTTACAACGGCTTTTTTCTTTGTTTTTCTTACTGCTGTTGTTCTTTTTGTAGCCATTTTAAATTTCTCCTTATTTAATTTGAATTTTGGCCCATTAACAATAAATCAGAAAGCAAAAGTAATTCTTTTTTAAATTAAAGTCAAGCTTTTTTTAAGAAATCCATAATAAT
Organism: Candidatus Auribacterota bacterium; assembly: GCA_023144635.1. Taxonomy (GTDB): domain Bacteria; phylum Auribacterota; class JAFGBW01; order JAFGBW01; family JAFGJP01; genus JAGLFH01. The sequence goes on from JAGLFH010000013.1 coordinate 15,242, forward strand.
TTTCAGTTAATAGAAATATATTAAATAAAATCGTAACTATCACCATTAAGGGAGGTTATGTTGTAAAAAAATTTAACAGCGATTGAACATTTGAGGATTAAAGTACTCTTTTAATTTTTTCTTTAAAAAATTATATTAGGATAATATTGTAAGTCATATAATCTGCCTATTTTTCAGCGCTTTGAAATATTAAGTAATTTGATCAATCAAGGTTAGGTAAACAAATGATTTATGAAATATGTATTAATCTGCATGTTGCGCAAAAAAAATAACCTATTTGCGAAACATGCAGATTAAAGGATATGTCTGCTTTTAATATCAATATATTTATTGATCAAAGAAACGCTTAAATTGTTCGCTTCTTCATCAAGCACAAGTATGCCTTTATCTATCAGTTTTTTTGCCATAAGATCGCGTTCTTTGCTAAGTTCATATGAAGCGATATATTTAAAAGTATCATCTGTTGTCGAAATATCTGCATGCAGTCTTTCTCTTAAAGCGCTGTCTTTAAGGGATACGCAAAGCACTACGTGTCTTGGACGAAGCAAAGGAATGCTTGCGAGTATATGGCGTGATTGTTCTTCATCGAAAAGATCCGTAAAGATTATTATTAAGGAACGTTTAATATTTTTTAGAGCAAGATATTTTACCAGTTCAATATAATCTACAAAGATCATTCCGGGTTCGACTTTATATAAGGTCTCTATAATACGGTTTATTTGGCTTTTTCCATGTTTTATTGGAATAAAATTTTTTATGTTCTCTGCAAAAAGACAAAGCCCTACTTTATCTCCAAAGCGCTGGCAAAGATAACTTAGCATAAGGGTTGCATTAAGAGCATATTCAAACTTCGGATATTTTCCTGCAGAACCTATCATAGATCTTCCGCAATTTAAGCAAACAAGAACATTCTGGCTTTTTTCTATCTGAAATTCCTTTACTATTGGATATCCTTTTTTTGCTGTTGCTTTCCAGCTGATCGAGCGGTATTCATCATCTTTTTGATATTCTTTAAGCTTTTCGAACTCTCTACCGCTGCCTCTTAAGCGAAATGTGTGTATGCCGTAATTTGCAAGATGTTTTGCCCGTGCTACTTTTTCATATTTACCTATGCCCAAAAGATTAGGATATATTCTAGCTCGTGCTTTGCCTGGTATCATAAAAGATCGGACAGAAAATCCGTTCTCAAATCTAATTCTTACAAAAATATCTCCGAAGAAAAATTCCCCTCGTTTTTCCGGAATTACAGAATATTCAATCTTTTTTCTTGTAAATGGTTTTAAAGTAATAGTCACATTATTTTCCATACAAGAAAAAGTATCAGGTACAGAATCTTTTACTGATATCTTAAGCTTTTTGGAAGAAAAATTGTTGATCATTAATATTATGCTGTTTTTTTGAGCAATAGATAGTTTTTTGGGTATTTTCCTATGAATTGTTACAGAACTTTTTTTAAGAAAAAAAGTATGCTCAAATATCATTATTAAAAAAAGCAAAATATCTGCTGCGATTACAGGTATGATCAATATCGGACGCAGTATGCTTAAAAAAGAACTGACCGTTAAAATAGAAAACAAAAAAACGCTTAATCTTGTAGGCCTCAACGCGGTACCTCGATATCGTTTAATATTGATGATATTATATCATCTTCCTTTAAACCTTCTATTTCTGCTTCAGGCTTCAGTATGATCCGGTGTCTTAAAACTGGATAACTCATTTTCTTTATATCATCCGGAGTAACAAAAGTCCTTTGTTTAAAAAGAGCGGCACCTTTTGCAGAGCCGAGAAGGCTTATTAAAGCTCTGGGGCTTGCGCCGAGAATGGTACTATCTGATTCTCTTGTTGCACGGACTATTTTTATTATGTATTCCTGCAATTCGCTTGATACAGTTACACTGGTAAGCTTTTTTCGTATATTTAAGATTATTTCTTCGTTCAGGATCTTTTCAGTACCTGAGGTGGACATGTCCATAAAATCTCTACCCTCGTTAGTTTTTGATATTATTATTTTTTCTTCTTCATATTCTGGATAAGTTATGAGGATTTTCATAAGAAAACGGTCTCTTTGTGCTTCCGGAAGTTCATATGTTCCTTCCTGCTCAATAGGGTTCTGAGTTGCAAAAACAGAAAAAATAGGGGACATCTTGTGAGATATGCCGTCTATTGTCACCTGCTTTTCCTGCATTACTTCCAGAAGCGCTGATTGTGTTTTAGCCGGTGTCCTGTTTATTTCATCAGCAAGAAGAAAATCTGTGAACACAGGTCCTTTCTCAAGATTAAAGGTGTTTTCTTTCATATTAAAGACATTGGTACCTATTATGTCAGACGGCATAAGATCGGGTGTGAACTGAATTCGTTTGAACGATACCTGACAAATATGAGCAAGAGTTTTCACAAGAAGTGTTTTGGCAATTCCCGGAACGCCTTCTATTAGAACGTGCCCGCCTGTTATCAGAGCTATGATGACATCTTCTATTGTTTCTCCATTTCCGATAACAACTTTTTGTATTTCCTCTTTTATCTTTTGAAGTTGTTCTATTGTTTCATTAAGCATGTCTGTTACATTATTATCCATTGATATTCTCCTTTCTGAAAGTATCTATTTTTTTTATTATCGATTTAAATTCAAGACGACTGAGCTTTTTGTTCAGCTTTATTTCAAAACATTTAAGTGCGGATAATGAAAGATGATCCTTCATCCAGTAAGGAAATATTTTTAAAAGACTTTCCTTTGTGTTTGGTGTGTTTTTTCCTTTTGTTTCCAGCTCTTCAAGAGTATATTTTGCGAAAACAAGTGCTGCGTTTGCTCGGGGTGTATTCCTTTTATAAATATGTGCTGTTGCAGAAAGCAGCTCATCATAGTGAAGTCTTAACGTCTCTTCTGTTTTTTTCGGATTTCCAAAACGGGATGAAGAATACCAAATGAAAATAATAAAGAATAAGAAAACATGTATAATAAATAATTCCATGTCATACTTCATCATAAGATTAGTAAAGTCTTCATGTAATTCAAAGCCATTATGGTATTCATCAAAACCGATTATGCCTTTTTTCCCGTAACTCTCTATGATGTTTAAAAGAAATCTCAGATTATCATTTTCGAGTATATGGCTGTTTAATATAATGCTCGGGGCACTAATTACTATTAGATGACCTTTGCCGACGTTTTTGTGAACGGCAATAGGCAAACAATCGTTTAAATATAATTCAGTAAAAGATCCTTTTTTATCAGATTCTATACTTGTGTGTGAATGATGTGAAATTTTGGAAGTGTTTTTTGTAAGTATGTTTTCCTGTGCTTCAATTAAAGGTTTGTCTTCTTCTTCCTTGTTTTTGTCCTCTTTTGCAGATTTTTTCTCTTTTATGGTCTTTTCTTCTACAAGTTTTATATCAAAAATATTTAAAAATTCTTCAAAAGTATTATCAGTTAAAAAAACAACAGTGTTGCCATTTTCGAGATAGCGTATATATTTTTGTTTGTGTTTATTATAGAGCCTTTCATATATCTCCTGTCTTATTTTATTCTGTTTTTCTAGATCCGTATCTTCTGTCTTTTCCTTTGAATCTGTATCGCTGCTTGCGTCCTCTTTTTTTTCATCACAAGAGCTTTCTTCATCAGAAACTGGAAAATCACATGAACTGCATGAAGAATTTGACCAGCTTTTTAGAAGAGGAGTTTTTGGCTCTATGATAAAAACAAGAGAACATTTTTTTTCCTCCCAGAGTTCCTTTTCTATCCTTTTTACCTGAAATCCAAGATTTGAAAGCATAAGATAAAAGGCTCTTGTTCCATGGGAATCACTCCTAAAGGTCGAATATTCAGGATAAATATCACCACGCTTATGCGACCACTCAATTTCTTTTAAAGCAACAAAAGAAAAAATTGCAAGAAGTAATATTATTATTATTATTTTAACTGTTTTCATTTTTAGTTGCAGACATGCTTTTTTTAATGGTTTCTATGTTTCTATCACACAACGCAAAATCATCTTTATAACACGGAAATTTTCCGTACCAGTTTTTCTCATACTGCTGGATTATCTCTTTAAACTCTTTTTCAAGCCCAAGTTTTTTTCTGTTTATAATTGAATAATATTCCCAATTAGTCTTGTTCCTGTCATAAATTATTATCCTTTTTCTGTGAAGAAAACTTAAAAGAGATAAATAAAGAGCTCTTAATGCTTCAAGGTATTGATCTTTAGAGGAGAATTCATAGGCCATTTTATGCCATTCGTCATATGAATAGTCAGTAGGTTTTATTTTGTTCTCATCAAGAAGTGTAAAAGAAGATATTTGGGTTTTATTTAAATTAGTATTTTTCTTCTTTTTTATGAAAAAGAAGAAAAATACTAAAATTGCAAGAATAATGAATATGATCAAAAAGAATAAAGCATATTCCGAGAAAAAGTCCTTAAATGACGGAGGCTTTTCAAGATCTTTTTTTCTAAAGAAATCTTTTATCTTTTTAATTATATTTTCTATATCTTTACCGATCTTTTCATAAATATATGCACCAAGAGCTTCTTTTTTGTCTTTCAACCATTCGACAAAAGAAGCAATTGTTTTTTCCTCTTTGTTCTCCTCATGGTCTAAGTTCAGAAATTCAGGTTTTCTTAGTATTTCTCTTACGATAGAGCGGGCTTCATCGGTCTCAATGTTATTAGCTTTATTGCGAGGTATCCTGTCCTCACCGAATAACGGATGCAGGAAGGAGAATACTATAAATAAAAGTATAAGTATTTTATATCTGTTTTTCATTTTCTGTAAGGTTCTCAAGTTTTATTATGAGATCTTTTCCTGAGCGGTTTGCTGAATGATGAAAAAAATATACCGTATGCACTATAGTCCAGAAAAAATCAAAAAACATAAGTGTGATTATCGAACAAAAAAATATAAAACGTGGTGATGAAAGCTTCAAAGCGAATGAATGAGAATCAATAATATGAAAAAATCCTAGAACGCCAACAATAAAATATAAGCCGGTGACAATATTGATAAAAAGCAGGGCCATTATTAAAAAACCTGCAAGTGAAAGCCTGATAAGAAAAAAAAGATTTCTAAATAGTGTTGAAAATGTTTCTCTTACAGGTTTTGTTGTTTTTTCTTCTTCAAGCAGAATTATTGGAATTGAAAGACCTGCGCATATATAAAAAAGTACGGGAGGAATTATAAAATAAATGGTAATAAATCCTAATGAAAAGAAAAGAGAACATACTGCGATGCCATCTAAAACCTTACCTTTTATAATAGGCATTATTCCCTGTCCTTGAGCTTTTTGCCCCATAATATTAAGTGCAGTAACAGCAGTTAATATTACTTTTCCGGCCATTGATAAATATAAAGCTCCTGATAAGACGCAAGCCATGATCGAAATAAATAAGAATTGTTCATGGCTTGAGCTTGAAAACCTTGAGATCTTTGAAAAAAAATAAAATATGCCTATCCAAAAAGGTGATGAAAAAAGAAGATATGGTGTGATTTGTCCGACTATGTCACTTTTAATGACCTGAAAAGCTTTATCATAGATATTGCAAATTTCGGCAAGGGATCTGTATATAAGTAAAAATATAATTGAAAAAACCAGTAATAACAATATTACATAGAGAAAAGACATTCTTAATCCTTTTTATCTGTGGTTTCTTCAATCTGTTTTTCTGAGATGTTTTCTAATGCAATTTTACCTGCTAAATAAAAAGTAAGAAGAAATATACAAAAACTGAATAGAATAAGAAAAAAAGTTTTTAAAAATGATGAAGAAAACCTTTTTTTGCTTTCTTTTGATGTGATCTTTTCAAGGCATTCTTTACAGTAATTGATCCCGTCAAAACGGGTTAAACATTCGCTGCAGAAGGGATTATGACATTTTATGCATATTCCTGACCCTTCCCGTAAGGAATGAATACTGCAGTAAGTATTTGAAATGTTTTTTGCCAATGTTACCTCAATAATTTAATGTTAATATAATAATATAAAAGACATTATATTTAAATATCTTTTAGAGTATTGACAAAAGAGATATAACATTATATTTTTTATAAGTTTTAATTATAAAAATGGAGGAAGCTGATGCCCATATACACATATATTTGTAATAAATGCAGCAAGGAGTTTGATCTTTTAGAAGGGGTTACAAAAGAGAAGGCAAAAAAAGTGTGTCCAACATGTGGAAGTAAAAGCATAAAAAAGACTTTTGCCAGTTTTGGTGTTGGTAAAGAGAAAACATCTTTATCTCAGATGCAAGGAAACTGTTCGACTTGTCCGCATGGCAACTCCTGCGGAATGATGTAGTAATAAATAGAAGAGAGAAGTTAGAGGGTAGAAGACAGAAAGCAGAAAAAGAGGATAAAGCTTTAAAGGGTTAAAAAGTTACAGGGTTCAAGGTCCTTCGACAAGCTCAGGATTAAAAACGCTACGCTGATAGAAAATAGAAAAAAGACGAGGGATGAAGGACGAGGGACGAAAAAACAAAAGCACAAGGCACAAGAGGAAAAGATTAGGATAAAGACAGGGGGCTGAGGAGTGAAGCAAAAAGGGAGATAAAATTTAGAATGTGAAGTTACAGAATACTTTTGCTAAGTTTATTATAGAAAGGCATGCAAGAGAAACAGAAAATAAATAATGGTATTTTCTTTAAGTTTATGCTAAGTAAAGAGTTAAGGCGTTTAGTGCTTTTTGGGATTTCACCTGTAGCCAAAATTTATCATTTATTATCCAATATTTTACAATTACAAGACACGTGTTAGTTCTTTGTCTTAGCTTTTTGAATTTTTTAGTTTTTTAGTCCTGTATTCTGTCCTCTGTATTCTGTCCTCTGTTTTTTACATGTGTATCCGATTGACAAGCTGTTATATAGGTGATAAAATACCGCCTCACTTGAAAAAAGGTGTGTTTTATGGCGTTGAAAGTAGCTGTATTGGGATCAGGATCAGGTACAAATTTTGAATCTATAGCGGAGTATTTTTCTCAAGAGGACAAAAAAAATATAGCTGAAATAGTATGTGTAATAAGTGATATACCGAACGCATATATAATTGAGAGAGCGCGTAAAAGGAATATTCCGGCTGTTTTGATACCGTGCACTGCTTATAAGACAAAGCTTGATAGTGAAGCAGAGATCAAATATGTTGATTATTTAAAGGATTATGACACAGAACTTGTTGTTCTTGCGGGATTTATGCGGATAGTAAAGGATGATCTGCTTCTAGCTTTTCCGGGGCGTGTTATAAATATTCATCCGGCACTTCTCCCTTCTTTTAGGGGGCTGAAATCGTGGCAGCAAGCGTATGATTATGGGGTAAAAGTAACTGGCTGTACTGTTCATATTGTTGATAGCGGTATTGATACAGGACCTATCATTGCACAGCGAGTTGTCGAAATATTAAGTGATGATACAAATAAGACTATTCATGAGAATATACAGGTTGAGGAACATGATGTGTATCCAAAAGTAATTGAGGCAATTGCGCTTGGAAGAGTTACTCTTGAAAAAAGAAGAGTGATCTTAAAGGGAGGAAATATATGAAAAAATTGATTTTCGGGCTGCCAAAGGGAAGCCTTCAGGAAGCAACATATAAAATGATGAAGAAAGCAGGGTTTAAAATATCCGGCTCATCCCGTTCATATAAGCCTTTTATTGATGATGATGAAATTGAGATAATTCTTATTCGTGCTCAGGAAATGGCTCGTTATGTTGAAGATGGTGCTCTTGATGCCGGAATAACAGGAAAAGACTGGATTGAGGAGAATAACGCGCGTGTTATTGAGATGGCTGATCTGATATATGCAAAGCAGGGAATGAGGCCAGTTCGGTGGGTGCTGGCTGTACCGGAGAATTCAAAGATAAAAAAGCCTGAGGATCTTCAAGGAAAAAAAATAGCAACAGAAGCTGTGAATATGACAAAAAAATATTTAAAGAAAAAGAAGATAAAAGCTGAGGTTGAGTTTTCGTGGGGGGCGACGGAGATAAAACCTCCTGAACTTGCTGATGCGATAGTAGAGCTTACAGAGACCGGATCATCTCTTCGTGCAAATAATTTAAAAATAATAGATACAGTATTATCTTCAACGACCAAGCTGATAATGAATAAAGATTCATATAAAGAAGATTGGAAAAAGAAAAAGGTAGAATCCATTGCAATACTTCTTGTCGGTGCTTTAGCTGCTGAGAAAAAAGTTGGAATAAAGTTGAACATTGCTAAGAAAGACCTTTCAACAATTTTAAAAATACTTCCTGCTTTAAAAAAGCCTACGATTTCTGCTCTTAGTGAAGACGGGTGGGTTGCGGTTGAGACCATAATCGAGGAAGAATTTGTAAGAAAAATGATTCCTGAACTAAAAAAAGCTGGAGCAGAGGGTATTATAGAATATCCTTTGAATAAGGTAATAATATAACTAATAAGTGAAATTTAGAGTATTGTATTAGTAGTTGGTAGATAGAAATTGCTAAAAATAAAAGGTATAATATTTATGCAGCTTTGATCTACTAGATGCTAAAGAACTTTTTTTTGAAAGGAGGAATCCAATGCCTTGCGGACGCAAGAAAAGAAAGAGAAAAATAGCTCAACATAAAAGAAGAAAAAGACTTAGAAAAAATCGTCATAAGGTAAGACCGTCTTAATGGTTTAAAGCCTTTAAAACAGGAGGTCTGCTATTATTAAGAAGAGAATATTCCTTGTTTTAGCTCTAGTGTTCCTTTTTTATGGGGTGAGCCTTTGCGGTCCTATAGATCAGCTAAAGGTGCTGGATCAAGACGAGGCTATTTCAAAAAAGTCTAGCGCATATGCTCTGTTCATTCAGGGTGCCATTTACGAAAATGAAGGTAATCTTGAAGAAGCTGAAAAGATATATCTTCAGGCACTTGAGTATGACAGCACAGAGTACATGCATGTAAAATATATGGATATTCTTTTACGTGAAGGCAGGCTTGATGATGCCGTTAAGCAGTTTGAGGAGATCATAAAGATAAATCCTGAATCAACGGAAGCATATGTACTTAAAGGTCAAATAGATATTATGCAGAAGAATTATGAGTCTGCAGAAAAATCATTTTTGAAAGCTATTGAATGTGGGGAAGACGATTTTTCAATTTATATCAGCCTTGCACAACTATATATAACAACAGACAGAAACGAAAAAGCTATTCCCATGCTTGAAGAGGCTCTTAAGCTAAAGCCGGATAATCCTATAATACTTTTTCAGGCAGGCATGCTCTATGTCAAATCAGGGAACCATAAAAAAGCACTAGAGGTGATGGAAAAAGCTTCTACTTTAAAACCTGAGTGGATAGAGCTTCATATGGCTATTGCAAAGCTATATGAAACAGTAAAGGATTATGATAATGCTATCTCAAAATATAATGAGGTACTAAGACTTTATCCTTTAAATAAATCGTTGTTCTTAAAGATTGCTACACTTTACCAGCAAATAGGTAAATTAGATGAAGCTCTTTCAGTATATAAGACATTGATCGAGCTGGATATAGAGAACTTTGTCTATTATGTTCAGGCAGCTTTACTTGAGTATCATCTCGGGAAAATAGAAGATGGTATAGAAACCTTAAAAAAAGCTATAAAGAACAATGTAAAGACTGCGGATGTTTTTTATCTTATGGGAAGGCTTTATGCTGCTAAAAAAGATCTTGGGCAGGCAACGATATATTTTGAAAAGGCCATAGAAAAAAACCCCAGAGATGTAGATGCGCATTTGCAGCTTGCTTATATGTATGAACTTATAAAGAAAAAAGAGCAAGCCAAACGTATTCTTGAACAGGCTCATACTATTGCACCTGATGATGCAGAAGTATTAAATTATCTTGGATACTTTTATGCTGAAAATGGTCTAGAGCTTGAAAAAGCTCTACTATTAATAGAAAAAGCTTTGGAGAAAAAACCTGAAAGCGGTGCTTATCTTGATTCTATGGGATGGGTCTTATTCAAGATGGGTAAATATGAAAAAGCTCAGGAATATTTAAAAAAAGCAGGTGATACTTTACCTGAAGATCCGATTGTTCTTGAACATCTGGGTGATGTTTATGAAAAACTTGCAAGTCCGGAAAAAGCTATTGAATATTGGAAAAAGAGCTTGGAGAAGAAAAGTGATAATGACATACTCAGGAAAAAATTAGAATCTTTTCAAAAAAACAAAAAATAATATAAAGGGCTAATATATGCTTAAACAGGAAGAATACAAAATTGGCAAGACCCTTATTTCATCCAAAGAAATAAAAAAACGTGTTAAAGAAATAGCTGCTGAAATAAATAAAGCCTACAAAGGTAAGGAATTGTGTGCTTTGGTGCTTTTAAAGGGAAGTTTTATTTTTGCAGCAGACCTTCTTCGGTCATTCAAAGTAGATTCATATATTGATTTTATGAAAGTGGAGTCATACGGAGCTTCCATGACTTCAAGAAAGCTTGTCTGGCATTTTAAGATAACAGATGATGTCAAAGGGAAACACCTTCTTGTTATAGATGACATGTGCGATTCGGGAAAAACTTTATCTAATGCTGTTAAGTATCTGAAAACGCTCAAGCCTGCTGATATAAAGGTTTGTGTGCTTCTTAAAAAAATAAGAAAAAGAAACAAGAAGAATCTTGTGAAACTGGATTATGTAGGATTTAAAATTCCTGATACTTTTGTTATAGGATACGGCCTTGATTTTGCAGGTAAGTATAGAAATCTGCCATTTATAGCCAAGATGGTAAAAAAATGAAATTTGGGAAAAATCTTAAAAAACTCCGGACTTTTGCCGGATATAACCAGAAGCAGGTTGCAGAAAAGCTTGATGTTTCTGTAAGTACCATATCAAGCTGGGAAAACGGAAAGAAACTTCCTTACGGAAAAAATCTACAGAAATTAATAGATTTTTTCAGCATAAGCGAAGCCGAGATATTCTCTGAAAAAATAGATGATATCCTTCGCCAACAGGATTTTATTGATTTTTCCTATGAGAGAATAAAGATAAAAGACGGTGTTTTTCTTATAGCAAAAGGCGATGCCATTGTTTCCCACGATGCCTCATTAATAAAAAAAGCCGAAAAGATCTTAAAGGCACTTTTTGAATAAAAAAGAATTTAGCATCTCCTCCCCTCAAGGACTTATTGCACGGCAAAAATGGTTCGATTTTACTCACCATATTTCATCTTAAGCACTTTGACAAACTCAGTGTAGATGAAGTCGAAGGAGACACAAAGAAAAGAAAAAAATAAATGTAGTCCTCCTAATAAAAGTTAACTTATACCAATTGTATTTATGCTGTGTTCTTTTTTCTTTATTATTAACCTGTTGCAGAAAAGTTATAAAGATCTTTCGGATGTTTTTATGAAGTAGCTAAAGCTTTAAAATAGCTTTTAATTCATTTTTGCTGAAATTCTATAAAATTGTTTGAGGGTCAAAGCGTTGCACAAAATATGCAGGTTAACCTGATTGTTTCACAAAGCTAGTGTAGACGTAGATGCAAGGCATCAAACATGAAGCTGTATGCTTATACTGCAAATGATTGATAACGCAGCAGATGCTCTGTAATAGGTTTGCCTTAAGGTAAATACAGCCTAAATAATATTTTTCCTTCCTTCTTGCAAAAGCATAGCAATAGGCTATAAGTTGATTTCTGAAATCTTATTCTTCATTGTTTAGATATAGTAAAAAATCTAACTTATTTTAGGTTGTATTTATGAAACAATTAGGTTAAGGGAGTTCATCCCTTACTTCTCTTATCTTTCCGTGTTTTCCTTGATAAATAGTGCAAGAATAGAGTTCTTTAAGGTGAGCTTTTTTTATAATGCGGCATTTAAGAAGATAGTTGGTTAGAGAATCAAAATCATTTTGGATATTTGAAAAAGAATCTAATACTTTATTGTTTACATTTGTGTTCTCGCATATATATTTTAGTTCTTTAAAAGAGACATACAGATTATAAAAATTTGTCCTTATTTTTTTGTAATAATCTTTGTTGACGTTTTTAGCAGCTTTATGAAATTGCATTGTCAATTTATGAAATTCATAAAAAGAGATTTCTATTATCTCGTTTGTGTCTGTACTCAATGAAATATTATTTGACATATTGTCTGTCTTGTTCTTGATCTTTTTGCTTGAGAAATATATTTTTTTGTATACTTGTTTATTATTTTCTTTTGCATAAAGAAAAGGCGTGAACATAGTCATTGAGAAGAGAATTACTAGAAGAAAACAAATGTTGTGCTTTACTTTCATAACTGTTTCATCCTTATTGAGTAAAGTATTACTTAAAACAATATAACGTATAAATAAATTAATGTCAATGCTTGATATTTTGTTTACCTGTGGTAAAATTAAACAAATGATGTAATATCAAGCAGAGTAGTTGGTTGTGACTTTAAAATATGTTATGCTATATTGTTAAGAACCTAAAAACATACACGAAATAGTGTTATTGATAAGTGATAAATGTTAATATCGTAGTTAAATACCGATAAAACATAATTTTTCTAAATATTTCTGTAGGAGTTATTCTATGGTTCAGGACAGGAAAGCTATGGCGAGACTAAGTATGCGCGATATTATAGAATTGGATGCAGATAAAAAAGAAAGTATGTAGGGGTGGTTCGCGAACCGCCCTTGTAAAACATAAAACGTAAAAGGTAGTAGGGATAGGGCTTGCCCCTGTCCGTGTAAAAGTAAAAGAAAATTTGCCGGAAGAAGGTCCATGGACACTTTGGATGATGTATTATAATGTAAGCGAAGCGTTCCATTCACGATTTCTCGAACGACGAATCACGCATAACGCACAACGATTTTATAGGTTTTATATTAACCTGGTGTCTTGTGTCTGGCGTCTTGAGTCTGAGATTTACTGGCTATCGCTGAAAAGATCCAGAAAGCGGTCTTCGTATTCCTTGAAAAGCATCCATCTGTCTAATTCTTCTTTTAAGCGGTGAGCTATCCTTTTATCTTTTTTTGCAGATTCAAAAAGATGTTCAATCTTTCCTCTTATCTGAGGCGGGACTTCATTTGTGTTTTCTGTTTGAATGTTTTCTTCTTTATCATCAGAATCTTCATAGATTCCACCAAAAGATAGTTTTTTAAGTTGATCTTCTACCATTTCAAGAGTTTTATCTGTTTCTTTTATAGCTCTATCAAAACCTTTAAGAGAAACTGAAAAACCGATTACTTTTTGCCATTCATCAACAATGCTTTTTGCTGCTTTCGGATTAGGAAGATTAACAGCATAAATAGGTATTGTTGATAAAAAACATGCTGCATCTATCTTTTCCTGAGCAGCAAAACCAAGAATGGAGCCGTTAAGGCCGGAGATCTGACCTCTTTTTAAAGTCTTCATACCTTTTTCATGTACCAGCCATTCACGTAAATCTTGGTTGTTAGCAACAGTATACACCATAGGTTTATCTCGATGATTCATATGCTGTACAAAAGCTGCGCCAGTAAAAATTTTCTTTACCTTGAGATTTTTTGCTAATTCAAGAAGTCTTCCTGCGATCGTTAAAGCAGATTTTCCGGAAAATTGCTCTTCACCCTCGCAGATGATAAGATTTGCTTTTTCAGAATAAAACAAAAGAATTCTGGGGACATTCGGAAACTTTCCTACACCTTCTGATACCACAACAGAATGAGGCTGCATAAAGTCCCGTGTATCTATTTCTGCAAACAGTTCTGCTTTAAGTTGTTGCCTTACATAATCAATAGCTTGAGTTGCAACAGCCCCCATTCCTGGCCATCCTGCTATCATTATAGGACTTTTAATATGTGGCTTTTTGAATATGTTTATACCGTTTATAGATGCCATTTTTCCCTTTTTTTCTTTTATTATAATTATATCTTAACATTGCATATAATAAAAAAAAATATATTTGTTTTATATACTAAAAAAACTTTACCATGATTAAGTTTTATTACATACTGAATACTAAATAGGAATTTATTAAATATGATAACAAAAAAAACAATTAAAATATTTTTTATTGTTTTCCTTTTATTTTATGTTTTTGTTTCTCCTTTAAAAGCTGAGACGGAGTTTTTAAATCACGACAATTATTTTATAAAACTTGATAGTCTTATAAAAAATTCACAACATTCTGTTCTTGTAAGTATGCCTGTCATTAGCTGGGAAGAAAAAAATTCAGATGTTTTAAAAATATTGAGAACTCTTGCGCATGCGAAAAATCGAGGAGTTGATGTAAGTGTTTACCTTGATTATAGTTCTGTAAAAGATATAATTCAGGGTGGCAGCTTATACAGAGCTGTAGATTTTTTAAAAAAAGCAAAGATCAATACTTTTTTTGATTATCCTTCAGCTCATATAAATAACAGGATCGTTATTATAGATAAAGAAATAATTTTAGGTGGCAGTATTGTCTGGTCAGATAGTATAAAAAATAATTTTGAGACCGTTTTTTTAGTGCATTCAACTGCAAAAGCAAAAACTCTTTTCCAGGAAATTGTATCTATTCCTACGATTTCAGATCCTTTTCAGGAAAGGAATGAAAACTTTGCATATATTCCTGCGTCTTTTTTTAAAAGAAGCGGGGCTTTAAGAAAGATGCTTGATAAAAATGATGAAAAGTCTCTTGATGTATATTTAAGCTTGATCAGGGATTTTGACGGTAAAATAGTAGATACTGATTTTAAAAAATTAGCTGAAAGCTCCGGTATTTCTAAACGCATAAAAAGAAAGATGCGAAGACGAAAGATCACGCGTTTACTGAAAAAATTAGAAAAAACTTATAATGTAATAGAAATATCAAACAAAAATAAGAAAGTCACTATTAAAATAATGAAGAATCCAGGTGAATCAGAAATTTGGATGCCTAAAACATACTGGGAATATGGATGGAACAAAAGTCTTCCTTTTCATGCTAAAATAATGCTTCTTTTAAATTACAATGAGATCTCTTTTAGAAAAAAAGTGTATGATTGGAAATCTGCTAGGACAGGTATATGTGATAAGTATAAAATAAGTTATTGGACTGTTAATAATGGTATCTTAGAACTTTGTAGAAATAATATCATGGATCTTAGATATGTAGAGCCTAATCTAAAGGATGAAAAACAAAGTATTATAAGTTTTCATTATAATGAGCTTTATGATAAAAATGAATTTTATGTGAAATATAAAGCGCTTGAAGGTAAATACGGAAGGAAAATAACAATTACTGCAAGAAACTATGCAGTTATAATTTATAAGAAATTTGATATTTCTTCTATAGACTATTTGATTGGGCTTCTAAGGATATCGGGAGAAACAAGCGTGAAAAATATTTTTGGACTTATCCTTAAGACAAAACCAATAAGTTCTGAAAGAACTCTGGTTTATTTAAGAAGAGTTTTTAAAGATTAAGTAAGAAATTTAATGAGTAAAGCGTTGTCATGTAATAAACCCTTTGATTTAACTCAGGATTAAAAGCAAACTGCTCCTATTTACACCTATTTTTACTTCTTACTAGGGTTGCCGCGTCGCTCAAATTCTTTCGCTCCTCGCAATGACGACGCCTTGCGTTTACTTTTTATACTGGCAGGCAGGTCGGCATAGTTTTTATCTTTGTGCTTTTTTCTCTTGTTTCTTTTGCTAATGGCTAACAGCTAAGAGCTAATGACTAATATTGCTTGTCCTTTTTGGTAAGACAAGTTAAAATATCTTTTGTTAAAAGGAATGCTAATGAACGATATTCTTGTAGAAATAGTTATCCAATGTATAGACTTGCAAAAAAGAGTTAAAAGTTTTTACTCTGATCTTGCAAAACGTCCTCAGGATAATAAACTTAAAGAATTTTGGCGTTCCCTTGTAATTCATAAAGAATCTCACATGAACTATCTTCATAAAGTCCTTGTTTTTACTAAACAGGGAATAGTTCCTCAAATATTTAGTAAACCTTTTAAAATTTATGAAGATCTTCAAAAGATAAATTTGAAAATGAATAATATTTTATCAGAATCTATTAAAAAAACAGATCTGCAAGATCATTTTATTGCTGCTTATTATGCTGAATTTTTTCTTATTCATGATGCATTTACTGTATTTTACAGAATGGAACTTCCTAAGATTAAAACATCACCTTTCATGGAATATGAAGCCCATATATCAAGATTTGTAAAAATAATAAACAATGCTGCGAACAAAAATTCCATGCTTGATCTTTTAGGAGAAATGCTGAATAGATTATGGGAAAGAACAATGCGTATTTCAGAAGGCAGCCTTAAAGATACATTAACAGGCGTACTTAACAGACAGGGTTTTTTGCATAAGGTAACTCCTTGGCTTGAGCTTTTAGCAAGGGAAAAAAAGGTTTTTGCTACACTTGTGATCGATATTGATAATTTGAAAGGAATCAATGAAAAATATAACCCAAATACTGGAGATAAAGTAATCCGTTTTGTAACGGCACAACTTGATCACCTTTGCCGTAAATGTGATGTTTTTTGCAGATACAGCGGTGGTGAATTTGTAGTATTTATACCTTTTATTGATAAGAAAATGCTTCTTGATATTGCAGAAAGATTTAGAGAAAATATTGAAAAGAAATCAATTTCTAAAAACATTATCAATGATGGTGTTACAGTAAGCATTGGCGGAGTATATGGTAAAATAAAAACAAGAGATGTCATGTCTCAGCTAGATCAATTCATAGACTCTGCAAGCACATTGCTATTACATAAAGTCAAAAAGAACGGTGGTAATGGGTGTGCAATTTTAAGGCTTGAGTAATCTTTCGTCTCCAGCATTAACTGAAAATTCCAAATAACAAATCAATCTTCTGCTTTCCATGGACTCTTGACTTATCAACCATAGGCTATTATCTATTTGACCTTAATACAGTTTTTGAGGATAATATAATACTCACCACTGCTGGATCCGGGAATAGGTCTCTTCCTTTTGACTTTTCCAAATATTCTCAATTTATATTTGCCCTTTTTAGAAAATTTATTTAAAAGGTCAATAACTCTTTTTTTCTTTCTTTTTGCTCCTATCATTAGGCCGTTACTACCTGTACTTGCCCAAAAAAAAGAGTAATCTTTTTCTAGTTTTTCGTCTTGAATGCTTGAAGCCTGTAAAGTTTCAACGATAAAACATATATTTTTATTTACTAATTTACTAATATTTTTATCTAAAGCAGACGCTTTTATTTTAATCCATGTAAAGCCTTTATATGTTACATTTTTACCATAACTTTGTTTGGTAAAGATGAAGGATTCAGATAAAACAAAAATAAATACTAAAAGCATTACCCGAGATATCAACTTTTTAAATGATCTTATCTTGTACATATTTATGCCTCCTTTGTGGCTAATAAAGACGTAATGTGTAGTGAGTTATGCGTTATGAGTCAATGGGGAGCGCATCCGCCTTCGCACAAGGCTTCGGCGAGACAGGAACGCGCAATAATTTTAAAAAGCAAGATCCCACACTCAGAACCTTTTTTTTGTTTTTAAAATATACCATGTCTATCATCCATCGTCTGTCTTTTCCCTTGTATTCTGTATCTGTGTTTCTCTCTTTTGTACGGGGTTTGCTCCCGTGACGACATTTTATATTTTAAACTTTTTCTGTCTTCTGGCTATCGACCATGGACTATGGTCTTTCTGCCATATTCTTACTCCCATTCATATTCATTTTCCTTCTTTTTAGGGAAGGGGCCTAATATATCATCCATAATGCTATAGAGGCACGGGATCGCAATCAGAGTAAGTAAAGTTGCAAATGCAAGGCCCCAGCCGATTGCAAGAGCAATTGGTACAAGGAAAGGGTCACCGGTTCCTATTTGATAGGCAGTTGGTGCAAGGCCGCCTAATGTTGTAATCGAGGTCAGTATTACCGGCCTCAGGCGTTCCATACCTGCTTCAATTATCGATTCATTTGGTCCCATCCCATGTTCTCTTTTCCTTTTTGTGAAATCCACAAGAACAATGGAATCATTGACAACAACGCCTGTCATTCCTATGGCTCCGATAAGCATAAGAAAGGAATATGGCTCACCATGTAGATAAAACGCAAGAATAATACCGATAGCTCCAAATGGGATAGCAGCCATGACAAGAAGGGGAAGCCGCATGGAATTAAAGGTAATAGCAAGAATGAAGAAAATCAAAAGAATAGCAGCTATCGTTATTCTTTTCATTGAATCTATAGCTTCATCAGCCATTTCCGCCTCTCCTCCTGTTGATACGGTAACATCTTCAGGCATATCAATAGGTTCTGCATCAGGCAAAGTAAATGTTGAAGCCGGTTTCTTGAAGAACTTTTTCATGATCTTCTGGAAAGCATTGGGCGCTTTTATTTTTTCTTTTCTCTGCAGGAGCTTCTTTTCAATAGCTTTTGTCAGAGCAACAGGTTTTATAACATCTGTCAGTACTTCACCGCTAAGATAAGTCACTCTTAATCCATCTCTGTGAAAGATAGCCGAAATACCCTTGGTCCTTTTTATTTTAGCTACTGATGTTAATGGGATCCTCAGATTTTTTTTGTTTGAGATCTTAATGTTTTTTAAATTAGCTTCCAGTTTTCGTGCTTCCTTATTAAGCCGAACAATTATTTCAATTTCTTCACCATTGAGATTTATTGTTGCTGCTGTTCTTCCTGTAAATGCCTGACGGATACTTGCAGCAATTTGGATTGTGTTAATGTCAGCCTCAGATGCTCTTTTTTTGTCAACAATAACGGAAATCTCATCTTTTTCTACAGCTATCTCATTTTTTATATCATGAACAACAGATGCTGTCTTTTTAAGACCTGTTTTTTTATCTATTATTTCAACCTGAGGAATAGACTTTAAATAGTCTTCTATTTTACCTGCAACATAAGACATATTTTCGAAGTTTTTGCCTTTGATCTCAAGAGCAAGTGGTTTACCAGACGGTGGGCCCGGTTTATGCGTTTCAAATGCTACTTCCTTTAATCCGGCAATATCTTTTGTTTTTTCGCGAAGGGTGTCCATGATCTCTTCAGCCATGCGTAAACCCTTTCTCTCTCTGAATTTTTGACCGGTCATTTCTATTCTTCCGAATGCATATTCATCACCCTGTCCACCATGCGGATCGAGGCCGCTTTCTTTGCTGGAGCCGTGTTCGATGATGAGCGAGCGGATTTCCATAGGTATGATGTTTCCGTTCTTGTCTTTTTCAGTGTTTTCATACATGACGCTCAGAATTTTTTTCTCAACGTTTTTAATGATCTCAGACATTTTTTCACGGCTTGTTCCTTCATGTGCTTCCATTTTCATGAATACTGTATCTATTAGCTGTTTAGGGAACATCTCGAATTTATCTGCTTCAGAGCGCATGAGATAAATGGAAAATCCAAGTAAAAAAATGAGAGATAGAAGCACGAGATATCTCATTTTAAGAGCAATTTTCAAAAAACGTCCATAAAAGTTTTTGAAATGCTTAAACCAGTTGAACTTTTTTGTAATCTTTCCTTTGCCAGCCAGATCGATAATGTGGGAGGGGAGTATGAACATACTTTCCAGCCATGACATGGCAAGCGCTGCTATGACAACAATGGGGACTACCCTCATGAATTTTCCCATTATTCCCGCCATTAAAAGAAGTGGAAGAAAGGCTGCCATGGTCGTAATAATGGTTCCTGAAACAGGTGCGATGACTTCCAGGGTTCCTTCCATTGCGGCTTTTCTTTTATCCATGCCTTGCTCAAGTTTTTGATAAATGTTTTCCGCCACAACGATAGCGTCATCAACAAGCATGCCAAGAACAATGATAAGCCCCAGCATGGAAAGCATATTGATAGACATTCCCATTCCCTGCAGGATAAACATAGCTCCTAAAAAAGCAATCGGTATGCCTAATGCCGTGCAAAGGGCTATTCTCCAGTTTAAAAAGAGAAGGAGAAGTATAACAACAAAAGTAAGGCCAAGAATACCATTTGCTTTCAGGACATTTAATCGGCGCTGGATGAAGAAAGAAAAGTCAAGGCCTTTGGTGTAGTTGACATCTGGAAATTCTTCTTTGAATTCATTTAAAGTTTTCCACATGTTACGGCTGATATTAATAGCATCTCCGCTTTTTTTCATTTTTATATTAAGATTTATAGCCGGATGCCCGTCAGCACGATATGTTGTCATCACATCTTCAAATGAGTCGAGGACTTTTGCAACATCTTTTACCGTAATGGCTTTTCCTGCGTCATTGACCCTTAAAAAAATGTTGCTAACAGCTTCAGCACTTCTAGCTTCCCCGATAGTACGGATAAGGATCTCTTTTTCTTTACCGTCGATTGAGCCTGAAGGAATGTTTTTTGATGAAGTTTCAATAGCAGTTACAACATCACTTATGGTAAGTCTATTTTCTTCCAGTTTTTCGAGATCTACTTCTACTTGGATTTCCCTGTCTCTGTATCCACCTTTTTCAACTTTTGATACGCCGGGGATCTCTTCGATGCGTGTTTCCAGCTCATCGGCATATGATCTTAATGTAAGTTCATCTGGTCCCCAAATAGCGATACCGAGAAGAGCACGTTCTGTCATATTGAGCTCTTTGACTTCTGCATCTTCCGCATCTTCAGGGAGATCTCTGAGAACAGTGATCTCGTTTTTTATATCTTCCATAACTTTTGCTGTATCTGAATCGATTTCTACTTCCACAAAAATTTCCGACCGGTTCTGAAAGGATGAAGAAAAAAAATGTTTAATGCCGTCAACATTTTCAATAGCGTCTTCTAACTTATCTGTTACAAGCTGTTCTATTTCTAAGGCTGATGCGCCTTCATATATGGTAGAAATAGTCACGTACCCCATATCTATATCAGGAAAAGCAGTGCGTCGCATGTTCATTGCGACCATGGAGCCGACAATAATAACAAAGATAGTAATAAGGTTTACCATTAAGCGTTGTTTTAAAAAAAATCTTACTATAGCTTGCATAATGATCAATCTCCGATAAATTTTATAAATATTTTAACTGTTATTTTTTTTACAACAATTTATAAAGTATATAATTTTCTCAATTAAATTTTAATTACTTACCCTAAATTGGTTTGTCAAATTACTTGTGGATCTTATGCTGCAAGAAATACGGGCTAACAAAAACTAGCAACTAACAACTTTTTTGACCCTTCGTGGTTTCGCTCTTTGCTACGGCTATCTTAACCTCATATGAAAGTTTTCATTTAACTCACCGTTTACAAAAAGAAGTTTTGCATAAGCCCGGATGACATTTATTTTTGCCTGTGCCAGCACAAGCTGAGCTGAAGTAAGATCATTTCTTGCCTCTTCAATATCTCTTACAGATGTTCTTCCAAGATTGAAATCCTTTTCTTCTTCAGAAAGGCGTTTTGTCTGTATATTTTTAAGTTTTTCTGCTTCATTTAAGGATTTTAAAAGAAAGTTTACGTCTTCAATTGCTAAAAGGACTTCTTCTTCTATTGTATCCTTGAAATCTTCCAGTATGTTTTCTAGCTTTTCTTTTTGTTTGATGCTTTCTGATATCCTTGATTTTCCACCAAACGTTTTTTTAAAAGTAAGTCCAATGAGCCATCCCGGTGTCTCTGATTCAGCAAATGTATTGTTGCCTCCCAAGCCGTCAGTTGCATAAGATGTGCTTATATCAAGATTTGGTGTGTTTTTGTCTTCTTCGATTGTAATGTTTTTTTTAGATATTTCTATCTGGTGTTGTAATTGTTTAATGTCTTTCCTTTGAGGATATGATTCAAGAACAACTTCCCTTTTGTTCTCGATTGGAGTAAGTGATGTTGTAAGATTATAGCTTATATCAAAATCACGGCTGATATCTTTTTCTCCCATAACCCTTAAAAGATTGATCTTGCTTTTTGCAAGTAGATTATTTACAGCTATTAGCCTTGTATTCTGTGCAGATACAGATGCCTGAGAACGCAAATAATCTTTTTCTTCAGATGTACCTATTTCATATTTATGTTTCATTGTTTTGACAACAGATTCTGCTCCTTCAAGATTGGCCATAACAGTTTTTTTATCTTCAAGTAAAAGACATACCTGATAAAAAGATATAATAGTTGATAAAATTTGACCTTCGATCAGATGTTCATATTGGAGTCGGGATATATTTTCGTTAAATTCTGCTATTTCTATCGGATTTTTGAGACTGCGTCCGGATCTGTTTTTCATTAGAGGGTATGAGAGTGAAAAAATAAGGTTCTCTCTATTATCATCAAGGTTTCCTAAAGAAGGAACGCTTGTGTCGGTCTTAGTAAGATTAACACCTATACTTCCCGAAAAGCCGTTTTCAAACATTTTACTTATAGAGTTATTCCATTCATCCTGTTTTGTTTCAGTGGAAGGAACTTGTGAAATTACAGTTGCTCCTGTTTCTGAGTAAGTGTGCTGGATAGCGGAAGTAAAGAAAGGCATATAGACATCTTTTGCTGTTTCTAATTTATCTCTCGCTATTTGTGTTTCCAGAACAGAATTTTTTATGCTCCAAGAATTTTCTATAGTTTTATCTATTGCTGTATTTAAATCAATAGTATCTGCATAAGACTGCTTGATAATAAGTAAAGAAATAAACAAAAACAGAACAACAAAACGTAAATTTTTCATGGTAAGTCCTCAATTATTAAAGTTTTTTCATTAACAACGATATCTCTTGCTTTTTTTAGTATTCTTATATAATCTGACCTGTCTTTTTCAGAAAGCCTGCTAAATATCAATTCAAATGTCTTTTTTTTGATAAACTGTATTTTTTTAAAAATATCTTTACCTTTTTCTGTTAAAAGGATATTTATAACTCTTCTGTCCTTTTCATCGGCTACTCTTTTTACCAAACCTGTTTTATAAAGCCTTTCTATCATGCCTGTTGCAGCAGGAAGTGTTATGGAAAGACCTTTTGCTATATCTTTCATTCGTAAACTTGTCGATGCTTCAATAAGTGCTAACGATGCCATTTGAGGAATAGTTATATTATCCATACCCTTAAAGCTCATGCGCGTTTTCATTAGACTTCTGTGAATATCAATGATGTTGCGCATTGCCTCTTCTGAAAAAGCAGATATATCTTTACTCATAACTTAACCTTCCTAATAGTTAATGTAATTAACTATTAACGGTATAAACTAAAGGCAGGTCAAAGTCAAGAGGATTTTTGAGGTTTTTAAAGAAAAAGAGTAAGTTAGCCGCAAGAGGAAAGTAAGAAGTGAGTAGGGTTCAGGCTTGCTTGCACCATGTAAACGTAACATCAAAGCTAGTTGAGGCGTTATCTGCTTATCGCACGAAGTGCACCATTTGCGAACAACGCTTGTCCTGAGCAAGCGAAGCGAGTCGAAGGGAATCACGTTTTTTATTTTATATCAAGTCATTAGCTTTTTTAAAAGAAAGGAGTGTGTTTTCAAGTAGCATAGCTATGGTCATAGGGCCGACTCCTCCGGGAACCGGTGTTATGGCAGATGCTTTATCTTTAACAGCATCAAAATCTACATCACCTACAAGGCGGTATCCACGTTTTGCTGATTCATCATCCACGCGGTTGATGCCAACATCTATAACAACAGCTCCATCTTTAACCATATCAGAAGTTACAAAATCAGGTTTTCCGATCGCTGCTATAAGTATATCTGCCTGACGTGTAAGTTCAGGAATATTTTTAGTTCTTGAATGAGCTATTGTAACTGTTGCATTGCCTGTTTTACTTTTTTGCATTAAAAGAGCAGCAATAGGTTTACCTACAATATTACTGCGCCCTATGATAACAGCATGTTTACCCTCTGTTGATATGCCGTATTCTTCAAGAAGTTTTATTATTCCATAAGGAGTACACGACACAAAGGTTGGTTTTCCTATTAGAAGTTTTCCAACATTAAACGGATGAAAGCCATCTACATCTTTTTCTACGGAAATATTATTTATAACCGTATCTTCATTAATGTTTTTTGGTAATGGAAGCTGTACAAGAATACCATTGACATCATTATCTTCATTAAGCTTTTTAACACATTCAAGCAGTTCAGTTTCTGTTGTATCAGCCTTAAGGCGGATAACGGAGGATGAAAAACCTACATATTGACATGCTTTTTCTTTCATAGCTACATATGTCTGAGATGCAGGGTCATTACCTATGATAACAACAGTTAATCCCGGAACTTTACCTGTTTGCTTTTTAAAGTTTTCTGTTTCTGTTCTTATATTTTCTTTTATTTTGTTTGAGAGTGCTTTTCCGTCAATAATAGTAGGACCATTCATTTTATGTACTCCTGATTTTAATTGCATACGGACTATATATATTATGAACTGTATAGTTTAACAGCTTTTTCAGTTTTTTCTATTAATTCTTCTATTTTTTCAGTTGTTTTTCTGTCATCTATAAAGTTATTTTTAATATCCTGAAGTGCCAGAAGTATATCATGTAGTAAGTTAAGAGAATCTTTCTTTTTACTTTTTAAAGTTTTTAAAGTGTTATTAAGATCTTTTGCCAGCATGGGGAAATAATCCTGCTCTCTGAATGCTATCTCACGGTCAAAACGGTTCTCGCTTATAGATAAAAGAGCAGATCTGATCTTTTGAATAGGCCCTGCTATTCTGTGAGATTGGCGTAAACCAAAAAGAGTAATGAAGAGCGAAAAACAGATGATGAAAATAATTGTTCTTACAAAAGATTCTGGATTAAACGTAGTAAGCTTTTTTACAAGTTCACTCATCATATGCCCGTCAGTAGCGTTAAAATAAACATGAAAAAGGTTATCATAAAGATATGCAATAGAACCAAGAAGTATAGAAACCAGAACAGAAAAAATTACAATATATACAGTTAATCTTATCTGAAAAGTTTTATCTATTAATATTTTTTTTCTTCTTTCCATAGAGTCGATTATTTTTGTGGCTATTGAAAAAGAAAAATTTAACAATTGAACCTTAGAATCCGACAAAGCCCATAAATGCTAATGATAATAATCCTGCTATTATAAAAGTAAGGGCAGAACCTCTTAAAGGCTTAGGTATGTATTGGATGACTTCATCCATTCTTTCACGGATACCTGCCATTATTACAATAGCCAGTGTAAAACCAAGTCCGGCTCCAAGCGCATTGGTCAAATATTTTAATAACCTTCCTTCACCTGATGTAAATGTTTTTACATTTAGCAGCACAACACCGAGAATAGCGCAATTTGTGGTTATAAGCGGAAGATATATACCGAGAAGTTCATACATTGCCGGAGTGAATTTTTTCATAAATGTCTCAACAAGCTGAACAAGAGCTGCTATTGAAAGTATAAAGACAATGGTTCGAAGATATGTAAAATCAAATGCAGAATAATTATTACCATCTCCAAAAAGCATGAACCATATATTGTTTGGAGATGGAAGCAGAAAATATGATTCAAGTATCCATGCTATTGCAGAAGCAAGTGTCATAACAAAAATAACAGCAGCACCCATTCCGATTGCAGAATCAAGTCTTTTTGAGACTCCCATGTAAGGACATATGCCGAGAAATTGCGAAAGAACAAAGTTGTTTACAAAGACTGAGATAATAAGCATTTGAAAGAATAAACCAATACTCATAATTTATTCCTCTCTCTCATGTAATTAAAAAATGCCAGCAATATTCCTAATGTGAAAAAAGCACCTGCAGGGAGTATAAAAACAAGCATAGGCTTAAATCCTGATGAAACAGGAATATCCCATAATGATCCGTTTCCAAGTAATTCCCTTACAAAAGCAATGAGCAATAGAGCTAAAGTAAAACCAGTACCGCTCCCTATACCGTCAAGAATAGAATCAAGTACATTGTTCTTTGATGCAAAAGCTTCTGCCCGCCCAAGAATTATACAATTTACTACTATTAGAGGTATAAAAATACCAAGTTTTTCATTAAGTGCTGGAAAATATGCTTTCATAACCAGTTCTACTATTGTTACAAATGTAGCAATAACTGTTATATAAGCAGGAATCCTGACATTTGCAGGTATTATCTTACGGTTTAAAGATATTATTATATTTGAACTTATGAGGACAAATGTTGCAGCGCACCCCATACCAAGCGCATTTTTTAGAGATGAAGAAACAGCAAGGGTTGGACAAAGTCCGAGAAGTATTATAAAAACAGGATTGTTTTTAAAAATACCGTCCATAAAAATATTGATTCTATTGTTTTTCATGATATTTAATTTTGCAATTCTTCTTTTTGTCCTTTCAAAAATTTTTCAAGACTTTCACGTATTGCTTTTGTAATAGCATCTGATGTTATGGTTGCACCTGTGATTGAATCAATATGACCCGTATCTTTTTCTTTTTTAAGCCACAAGTCATCAATTGTAAGCCCGTTATATTGTTCTTGAAACCATGGTTTTCCGGGTTTTTCCTTTTTAGTTTTTTCTTTTTTGAAAAGATCCTTAATGCTTGTTATTAAAGTAGAAGTTGCCTTTATTTCTTCACATCTTGCGCCAAGACCAGGTGTCTCTTGCTGTGATATGACTTTGATGCCAATAAGTTTTGATCTTAAGTCAATACCGTATGCTATTTTTATTGTACTTGAGTAGCCTTTTCCTTCTGCAAAAATTATATAACCAATGAGTTCTTTATCATTATTTTTTACTTCAACAAATGTCTGTCCATCATTTATTTTTTCTTTTCCAAAATTACTTTTAGGAAATATTATTTCATATGATCTTATTTTTTTATTTTGTTCTGTTTCATATATTTTATCTTTGGTTTTTGTAAAGACAACAGACAAAAGAAAAGCTGCCGCTGCCGTGATAACAAAAAGTGTTATTGAAGAAAGCAGTATACCGTTTTCTTTTTTCTTTACTTCAGACATTTTTTTTCCTTTTAAAACAGCCGTAAATGCGTCTTTTTGTATATCTGTCAATAAGAGGTACAAGAGCGTTCATGAAGAATATTGAATAAGATACTCCTTCAGGAAAACCGCCTTTTAATCTTATAAGTGTTGTAAGTACTCCTGCTGAAGCCGCAAAAATAAGCTGTCCCTTGGGAGTATAAGGAGATGTGATCATATCGGTTGCCATAAAACAGGCGCCTAAAATAAGACCTCCTCCTAAAATATGGTACATAAATGCTCCTGTAAAGAACTGATCTCCTGCAAATACCCAGGTAAGAAGTCCTACAGTACCAATATATGTAAGAGGAATAATAAGTGTTATCCGCTTTCTTATAAGAAGATATATTGCGCCCAAAAGAAGCGCTGCTGCGCTTGTTTCTCCAAGACATCCCCCTATATTACCTAAAAACATATTTGTTAAAGAAGGTAGTTTTGACGCTAATCCCTCTTTCATATCATGAAGAGGCGTTGCATAAGTATTAAATGCTTTTAATACAGCGCTGTTATCAATAGAGGTCCATGGTAAATTTATTCCTGCCGAATTCCATACAGTTCTTGGAGGGATCCAGCTAGCGCTCATAAAATCAGGCCATGCGTGCATAGCAAAAATACGTCCTGCAGGTA
>JAGLFH010000014.1 GCA_023144635.1 Candidatus Auribacterota bacterium
CCTGCAAGAGCAGGATTGAAAATATTTCTGCCAAGGCCACCGAAAAAATGTTTCGTTATTATTATAGCAACAGCACTTGATATAGTTACAAGCCACCATGGTACAGTAGATGGGAGGTTAAAAGAAAGCAGGATACCTGTAACAACAGCACTTCCGTCAAAAGATGATCCGTAATTGATCTTCTTGTTATTTCGTGCTTTAAGACAAATAAAATCAAAGATAACACAAGATATTATTGCATTTAAGATGACAAATGCTGCAGATAATCCAAAAAAATAAACTGATGCTAGAATAGCAGGTAAAAGAGCAAGACTTACATCCCACATTATACGGGGAACAGTGTCTTTAGCTTTAAGGAACGGTGCTCCTTTAATAACCTTTATATTTTTTATTTCATTGTTTTCTGGCATTTTTTCTTATCTCAACTTTTGCAAGTTTTAAATAATGTACAAGAGGTATCCCAGCAGGACAAATATATGAACAACACCCGCACTCGATACAATCCATAACATGGAGATCTTGTAATTGTTTAATATCATTATTATTATATGCCGAAGGAATTTCCGTAGTAGATAGTCCTATAGGGCAGTAAAAGATGCAGCGCCCGCATCGAATACACGGATACTCCTGTTCCATGGGAATTTTATCAAGCACAAGAATACCGGAAGTAGCTTTTATAACAGGGGTTTCAAGATCCAAGACAGGACTGCCCATCATTGGTCCTCCCATGATCACTAAAGACCCTGAACTTTCATCATATCCGGCTTCTCTAAGAATATCTTTAAGTTTTGTACCTATTTTTACTTTATAAGTCCCAGGTTTTTTTAATGAATCTCCTGTTACAGTTGTTAGGCGTTCTATAAGAGGTTTTTTATAATATATTGCCTCATATACTGCAAAAGAAGTGGCTATATTTTGAACAAGTGTACTTGTATCCATAGGAAGGCCGCCTGAAGGGACCTGTTTATTTAATACAGCCTCTATAAGCTGCTTTTCTCCACCCTGAGGATAACGTGTTGGAAGTATATTTAGTTCTATTCCAGCATCTGATAAAGAAGCGTTTTTTAACTTTTCGATAGCATTAGGTTTGTTATCTTCAATAGCAATAATAATTTTTTTTGCATTTACAGCTTTTTGAATTAATTTAGCTCCTAATTTTATGCCGTCAATGTTGTTAATTATAAGTGTTTCATCTGCAGTCAGATAAGGTTCGCATTCTGCGGCGTTTATTATCAGAGTATCAATTTTTTTTCCTTTTGGAGGCAATAACTTTACATGAGTTGGAAATGATGCTCCTCCCATTCCGACGATTCCTGCTTTCTGTATATTGTCAATAATATCTTTGGAAGATATATTTTCGATAGAGATGTCTTCTTTATTATCTGATCCTTTTATTTCTGCATCTTTATCAGGGGTTATTACAACAGAAAGTATTTTCTTGCCGGAAGAATGAGGAAAAATATCTATATCTTTTACAGTACCTGTTACGCTGGAATGGATAAAGGAAGAGACAAAACCTGATGGGGTACCGATAATATCGCCAACATTGAGATGATCGCCCTTTTTCACAGTTACTGTTGCAGGTGCTCCAATATGCTGGGTAAGCGGTATTACTACCTCTTCACCGGGAGATGATGTGAGTATAGAGCTTCCTCTCGAAATTTCTTTATGATCTTTCGGATGAATGCCGCCTTTAAATTTTGATCTGGAAAATATCATAATATCATTTTGGTGAAATTAAGATTATTTTTATATCATAAATGTAATTTTGTATAAAGTAAAAAGTTAAATTAATGAGCACGTGATTTATGGAGTGAACCACGTAGTGGCGACGTTACTTACTTGTAGCGGAGCAAACATAAATCGCAGTGCAAATTAATCCTGAGCGAGTGAAACGAGTCGAAGGATAGAAGTAAAACAAGTGCATATCCGTGAATTTCTGTGTAACTCTGTAGATAATTAGCTTCGCCGTTGTTAGTAGTTAGTTTTTAGTTGTTAGTAAAAAAACTCTGATCCTTTTTTATCCTGTAAATCTGCGTCCCATTTCTCTTTTGCTTTTCTGTCGTCTGTTTTCTACCTTCTGTCCTCTTTTAATCAATATGCGTTCTTTTTTGAAAAAAATGATAAAAAGAGTATGCGGATATCAAGGAGTATTGACCAGTTCTCAATATAGAAAAGATCATACTTTATTCTTTCTTCAATAGAAGTATTACCCCTAAGCCCGTGAATTTGGGCCCAACCAGTAATACCTGATTTTACGAGATGGCGTGCCATATACCTAGGAATATCTTCTTTGAATTTTTCTACAAAATGAGGCCTTTCAGGACGAGGCCCGACAAGCGACATATCGCCGATAAATACATTAAAAAGCTGAGGCAGTTCATCCAAATTCTTTGAACGGAGCCATTTCCCTATTTTAGTCCTCCTAGGATCATCTTTTGAAGCAAAAACAGGTCCTGTATCTGATTCTGCTTCAGTATACATTGTTCGGAATTTTAGAAGAGTGAAATCCTTTCCATCTTCTCCGCATCGCTTTTGTTTGTAAAAAATATTCCCTTCAGAATCTTTTTTTATCAATACAGCAACAAAAAACATAAAAGGAGAAAGCAGTATAATGCCGAAAAATGAACCTGTTAAATCCATGATCCTTTTAATTAAGCGGTTATGAAGCTGTTCAAGAGGGCTTCTTTTTAATTCAAGAAGAGAAATACCGTCTATATTAATGATATTTACATTAGTGGTGATTATATTAAAGATATCAGGCGCAATATGAAAGGATATCATGTTCTTTTCGCATTCAAGTATTATGTTTACCATTTGTTCATGAGTAATATTGCGCGAGATGACAATTATTTCATTTATGTTATTTTCCTTACATTTTTTGAAGACAGATTCCAGGGGATCAGTTGTTTTATCACCTTGAAAAATTTTTTCGGAATCAATGGATTCTATACTGCTAAAACCCCAAGAAAAGTCTTTTTTAAACGAGTTCTCAAGTTTTTTAACATCATCGCCTGTACCAAAAATAAGGATCTTACTCTTTCTTAAATATTTTTTTTGTAACAATATTTCCAGTTTTATCTCAGAATAGCGAAACATAAGAAGCAGGGTAAATCCAATAGGGGTAAAAAGAGCAAGAAAAAGTCTGGAATAAGTTTCTCCACGATAAAAATAATAAATAAGAAGTACTACTAGTATGGAGAGCAGGAAAGCCTTAAAAGTTGTTTCTGTACGGATATTTATTTCAAAAAAACGTCTTTCTTTATAGAGATTGAATGACTTAAAGACAATAATAAAAGATATTAAAAGAAGAGGTAGAACAGTAAGATAACTTTTAAAAGTTGGTATACCTCTTGAAACATCAAAGGCAGTATAAAACCTAAGATAAAAAGTAAGTGTAAACGAAATAAAAAGACTTAAAAGATCCAAAAGGATCGTAAGTAATGAAAAATAGTATGTTCTTTTGAACCGTCTCATAATAACCAATTATTGGATTTTTCTATGATTATAATAGAAATGCTCGAAAAACCAAATATCAAAAGTTTTAATTTATTTATATTTAAAGATCTTCTTTTCTTATAGATTTAAAAATACCTCTTTCCGGAAGCATTAATTCTATGGTATCAAAATCATAAAAGTCATATATTTTGCATATCGTTTTAGTGTTTTCAATGCACATCTCGTTGACATTTTTAAACGTTATATCACCAGAAGACCTACCATTTGGCCTGAAGAGAAATATCAGGCTTTTTTTATCAGAATTGATTTTAAAAGAGCCTTCTATACTTTTTATCTCTGATCGTTTTCCTTTTCTATGAATGGTGTTTAACAGATCAGTTGTTACTCTTTGAGCTATTAAGTGAGCAAAAAAATCGTGATTTTCAAAAGAACTTATGTAAAAATCCTGTTGACGCCAAAGGTCAGGGTGAGGTTGTCCCTTTATCGAATCCGGGATCTCTTTGGAATCCGAGATGTTATTATTGAAAGTATAAATATTAGATATTCGCACACTTAAATAGGATGCATTGTTAATACCTATAATAAAATTAATTATAGATCCGTTAGGATATGTGAAAGAACTTTTCAGAAACGTACTCTTCTTTTCAAAAGAGTGTTTTACTTTGCAGTAAAAAAGCATTCTGTTTTGTGAGACAGCTTTAGTCTTTTGTTCAAGGATCTCATAAGTCATGTATCTTTTCATGCTGGATTCAAGAAGATGATCTAATAATTCCTTTGAAAATATTTTCAGGCTTATTTGCGGATTGATCCTTAATATATCATCAAGTGTTTGTGACGGGAGGCTTTCAAAAAAGAACTCAAGACGTTTTTTGCCTAGTAGATATATATTATTATCAATATTGTAGAGAGTTCTTTTCTTGAATTCCTTTTTATCAATAAGCGACAGTGAGTATTTTTTTAAGTCATCAATTTTATAAACGTATTTCTTTTCCAGTCCGCTAATGGTGTCACGTGTTATTATATGACAAAATTCTATTTTATCTTCAATCTTTGAAAGTGAGTACTGAAGAACACGTGTTATTTCGCTGACTCTCTGATTCTCTTCATCAGAGTTAAAAGGATGTTCTGTAAAAGTCAAAAAAATTAAATGTTTATCTTTTTGGTCAACTGTTACAATAAACCCATATTTTTTGAAACACATATCCTTTAGGTTATCTAAAGCATCTTTTTTTTCAATCGGTTTTTTAGAACAGGAAATCTGAAAAAAGAATAATCCAGCACAAAAAAAGCAAAATAGCTTAAAAAAATAATGTGATCTTGTTTTTCTTTTATTCATAATAAAATGTATGTATTTAAAATTATTAAAATAATTAAGTTTTTTTTAATGTTATCTATTATAATGGTGATATATGGAAACAAAAACTAAAAAAAAGTTTCTTTTTAAAAGACCTGTCAGTTTAAAGCCGGTTCGCACCCACTATTGTCCGGGTTGCGGCCATGGAATAGTTCACCGTCTTATAGCTGAGGTTATAGATACACTAGGGGTGAGAGAAAGGACAATTGGTGTTGTTCCTGTGGGATGTGCCTGTATTGCTTATGAATATTTTAATTTTGATTCTACAGAATCACCTCATGGAAGAACTCCTGCTGTTGCAACAGGAATAAAGCGTTCTCTTCCCAATCACGTTGTATTTACCTATCAGGGAGATGGTGACCTTGCTGCGATAGGAACGGCAGAGACACTTCATGCTGCGAACAGAGGAGAAAATATTACAATAATTTTTGTGAATAATGGAGTTTATGGCATGACAGGAGGACAGATGGCTCCTACAACGCTCACTGGACAAAAAACTACCACAACCCCAAATGGTAGAACGCCGAAAAATGATGGATATCCTTTAAAAATAACAGAGATTTTAAGCTCTTTGGATGGTGTATGTTATGCTGCACGGGGACTGATCACAAGTGTAGCAGAAATAAAAAAATCACGTCAGATGATACTTAAAGCTTTTCAAATGCAGTTAAAATGCGCCGGACTTTCTATTGTGGAGCTTCTTTCTTCTTGTCCGACATATTGGAGAGTTACACCACTAGAGGCAAAGAATTGGATTGACAAAAAGATGGTTTTATCTTTTAATCCTGGTGTTTTAAAGGAAATTAAATAAAAACTATAAAGTTTTATAGTAAAAAGCGCGATTATTAATTACACAGATATTGTATAATAAAATAAGGGAATTAAACCATGGATAGAGAAAAAAAGATAAAACAATACATCCAGAAGCTGCAGTCTGTCCTAAATAAAGCTATAGTTGATTCTTCAGAGTTTCAAAAGCTTAAAAACATCCTAAAAAAAGATGAAAAAGATATGCATATGTTTCTGTTTACTTTTCTTGTAGATAAAGATGCACATGACTTTTTAAATATTTTTGATGAATTTCTTAAAGAAAGGCTTTCTTCTGAAGACGTTTCGTTTGATGATTCTTGGAATGATAATGATTTTGATTTTTTAAAGAACAATAATATCAAATTTTAGATTAGGCCATGGAGCCCATTTTTGATCTTAAAAGACTTCTTTTCCCTAATGGGTAAGGAGGTCTTTTTCGTTTAACGGCTAAAAAAATAAGACAAGGATATAATTACTTTATGCGTCTTTCCGATTTTTTTAATTTAAATGATTTTGATGATGTTATAAAAAACTTTCCGTCAAGGACAGGTTCTCATAGAGATCTTTTGTTAAAAGAACTCCGAAAATACTACAAGGTCAATTCAGATCTAGAAAAAAAGACTTCTATTCCTGCCGATGAACTGATACATGCTATTTGGGGCAAGAAAAAAGCTTTTACTGATAAAGAGATAAAAAAATTCAAGAAATCATTTTCAGCATTAAAATCCGGCGTGAACCGTTTGCTGAAACAGATGCATAAAAAAGGTAAAAACCCCAAAGGTATAAGAATAATTCGTGGTAACAGGTTTGGTGTTATAGATGCTGTAAAAGAAGATATTATTGAACAGTTAAGCATCAAAATAAATGCTTTAAGAATGTATTTGAGCAAAGTTGAGACAAAAATACAAAAACAAAGTCCCGGCCTTTCAGTGGATGAAAATCCTGATGCTAAAGGAGAACTTTTTAAAGATAACGGTGTTGAGCAGACCCTTCAGGAAATGGAAAATTTAATAAGTTCAGCAAAGGATGATAAAGAAGAAACCTCTATTCCTCAAGAGCAGGAAGAGAAGCCTGATAACCTTAATGAAACAGATAAAGCTGATGATATTCTGGCGAAATCAAAAAAAGATAATGAAAATGAGATGTCAGTAAAACCGCGGGATGTTCAGGCTGCATATCTTGATGCCAAAGGAGCAGAGATGATGGACAGAGATATGTTCCTTGATCTTGCTGTAGAAGAGGAAGATATATCTCTTGAAGAAAAAAAGAAAAAAGAAGAGGAAAAGAAAAAGAGGGATGAAGAGAAAGGTGAAGATAAGAAAGAAGAAAGTAAGGATGAAAATAAAAGAAAAGATGATGATTCAAAGCCTCCGGATGTAAAACACAAACCTATAAAAGATGAATCTGAAAGAAGGCAGATTGAAGATATAAAAAAAGAACTGGAAGAAATAAGAGAACAGAAAAAAGACTTAGAAAGCCGTGAAAAAGATCTTAAAGATAAAATGAAGGATATGGAAAAGCGTGAAGATGATATAAAAAAGCGTGAAAAAGATATTGAAAATAAACAGGAAGAGCTGGAAAAGTTAAAAGATGAATTTGAACAGCAAAATGATGTTCAAAAACAAAAGGAAACAGAAGAAGCTATTAAGCGTCTTGATGAAGAACGGGAAAGGCTTAAGAAAGAAAAAAAAGAATTAAAAGATCAGCTTGAAAAAATGAAGGAAGAACTTGAAAAGCTTGCAGATCAGTTAAAAGAAATGAATCAGCAGGAAAAAAATGGTGAATCTGTTTATGAAGAAATTGACAGACTGGAAAAAAATGCCGGGACACAGGCGGGAGATCTTTCTACAAAAGAAGAAACAGATAAAAAGGAGCAGACTCTTGGAATAGATGCAATTTCTCCGGAAGAAGAAGTCAACTTTCTTAAAAAAGCTATTGGTGCTGATTTTGATGAGATGAAACGCTCTTATGCAAAACTTGTGAACTCAAAAAGTGGTTCAATTTTGCTTGGAAACGAAAGAAAAATAAAAAATGAACTCCCGAGAAAGAAGGTTTTGTTAGATGAGTTTTATATTGGAAAGTATCCTATTGTAAATGAACTTTTTCAGCAGTTTGTCGAAAAGACAAATTATGTTACGGATGCAGAAAAAATGGGATATGGATGGGTAATATCGCAATCTAAATGGTATGAGCATGTTGAATCATTTAAAAAAGGGAGCTATTCCTTCAAAAGAGGTGGATACAAAAAAGTTAAAAAGGCTAACTGGCGTCATCCTTTTGGTGTTGACAGCGGTATAGAAGATAAATCTAATCATCCTGTAGTACAGGTATCGTATAGAGATGCACTTGCATTTTGTGAATGGGTAGGAGGTGAACTTCCTACGGAATTTGAATGGGAATATGCTGCAAAAGCAGGAAAAGATGATAATGTTTACTCATGGGGAAACGAATTTGATCATGATAAATGCAACTCTATGGAAGCAAATATTCTTGATACAACAAGTGTTGATGTTTATGAAGGGAATGAATGGATGATATTTGATGTTTGCGCAAATACGTGGGAATGGTGTGAAAACTGGTATATGAGGGATTACACTGGAGTTGTGAATATGTCAAAAAACCCAAAAGGACCTGTTATTGGCTCATATAGGGCTTTAAGAGGTGGATGCTGGTTTTCTGAAAAAGATGATGTTACTACTTCTAAAAGGTGGAGAGCTCGTGCCATGACATGGAATAATATAATCAGTTTTCGTGTAATAAGACGAGGAAAATTACTAGATCCTTTGCTGCCAAAGGTGCCTCCATTAACGAACCCCGAATGACGAATCACGAACGACGATATATGCTCTTTTCCCTTGCCCATAACTTTTACCTATGAGAGAATAAAAATACGTGAAAATGCAGTTCATAAGATTTTATTTAATATTCAAAAAGTTATCTGGTGTGCCATGGAACAGCAGGAAAAAAATTATGTCGAAATCTTTGAGCAAAAGCTTGAAGGAAAAGATTATGATTCTCTCAAAAATATGTTGGAGGCCATGCATCCTGCCGACATTGCAGAAACACTTAAAGATATAGCTCCGATCGATTCCCTTAAAGTATTCTTACTTATATCAGATCCGCAAATTTCCGGTCTTGTTCTGTCACATCTTGGCATTATGGAAGCAGGTGTAGAGCGGGATATCCTTGAGCATCTAACGGAGGAAAAGATAGCGACTATAATATCTGCAATAGAAAGTGACGAGGCAGCGGATATCTTAAATATTTTTCCTGAAAAAAAGAGAGCAGCTATCTTAAGTCTTGCTGAATCTGAAGTACAAGTTGAGGTAGAAGAGCTCCTTCAGTATCCGGAAGATACTGCGGGCGGTCTGATGGATCATGAATATCTTGCGGTGAACCAGGGTAAGACCATAAAAGAGACTATAAATATTGTAAGACAGGAAATTCTTCCCCAAGAGGCGCGTATTTATTCATATATAAACATTTTTGTTGTAGATGATAAGGGATATCTTGTAGGTTATCTTGCGTTAAGAGATCTTCTTATCAAGCATTACAAAAAAACACTTAAGGAAGTGATGATAAAAGAGATCATATCAGTGCAGCCGGAAATAGATCAGGAAGAAGTTTCCCGGATATTTATCAAATATGACCTTGTTACTCTTCCTGTAGTAGATAAAGAAAACCGTATGGTAGGACGTATTACAGTTGATGATGTAATAGATGTTATTCAGGAAGAGGCGACGGAAGATATTTATCGGATGGTTGGTACGGATGATGAAGAATTGTGGCAAAAATCTGTTTTTAAAGTTGCAGGCATACGGCTTCCATGGCTACTTACAACTCTTATGGGGACGCTTTGTTCTGCTTTAATCTTAATGAGCTTCAGGCTTACTCTTGATAAGGTCCTAATGCTTGTTTTTTTTATACCGGCGATCACAGCTATGGGTGGTAATATAGGTATTCAATCATCGACTATTGTTGTTCGCGGACTTGCTACAGGACATATTGAACTTAATGAGGTGTGGTCCGTTCTTTTTAGAGAATTACGTGTTGGTCTGATAATGGGTGTTGCTTGCGGCAGTATTGTTGGTGTTGTTGCTTATATTGTTGGAAACAATCCATTGTTGGGATTAATAGTTGGTAGCTCAATGTTCTTTGCGATTCTTGTGGCAGCTATGATGGGGTGTCTTACACCTATTACTTTTAAAAAGCTTAATATAGATCCGGCAATTTCTTCCGGACCTTTTGTTACTACTGCCAATGATATAACAGGACTTCTTATTTATCTTGGGCTTGCAACATCGCTTATTAAATATCTAATATAAAATTTATTAAAGTTCACAGATGACAGACACATCTTTTTACAGATCAAATGCTATAATCCTTAAAAGCGAGCCTCTTCGTTCAACGAGTATGAGATTTATTTTTCATACAGAAGAGTTCGGACGCATTATCGCTTCATTAAAAGGATTCTTCAAAAACAAGGCATACATTACTATGCCTGTATCTCCGGGAACAGAGGTTGAACTGGTTTTTTTTAATACTAGAAAAAATAGTATGATGATGGTAAAAGAGATAAATCTTTTATCAGTACCAAGAGTGAAAAATTTTAATCATCTAGCGTCTCTTCAATACTTCATAGAATTTATGCTGAATGTTACAACTGATACTCTTCGAGAACACAATGCGATATACAAACTTTTTATTTCTCTAAAAGATCTAATAGTAGAAGTAGATGATGAACTATCATTACTTTTTGCAACAGCTTATGCACATGAAATAATCGCCCTTAAAATACTTGGCTTTTTATCCAGTCCGGATGAATGTGCCGTATGCGGCATAAAAACCCCTGAAACATATTTTCTTATTTCAGATATGAGTTTTTGTTGTAGAAAATGCTCTCAAGGTAAAAAAAACATTTTGATCTCACTTGAAATCTGTAGCTTTATAAGCACTCTTATGAAGGACAATATAACTCCAAAAAGATTAAGATCTCTTTTCTCTAAAATAAAGCTATCAAATAATCAATTTCACGAATTGCAGATATTATTAAAGCATTTGACCCATGGGGTTTTCGGGCATGATTTTAGGAGCAGTAAGATCCTATCTGCAAAACAGTAGGCTTACAAAGAGTACGCATCTTCTTCGTTATGCTCCCTGCGGCTTCTTCGTTATATGAAAAAATATGACTTCATCAGTCCTCAGTCGCAAGCCTCGTATCTGCATGATATTTGTAAGCTTAAGAAATATGTTTACAAAAGATACGCCTGCATCGTTTTCAGGTCACACGCCTCGTATCTATCGAAGATCCGCCAGCGCTTTGTGGAGGACAGCATTCTTACTCGCTTAATCCTTAATATTGCCGAAGGCTCCTTGAACGCTCAACAGTCTACCCTGAGCTTGTCGAAGGGCATCACGCAAAACGCACGACTTTTATAATTGTGCGTCTCGTATCTGCATACTCTTTGTAAGCCTAATTAAAATTTAAATAATATAATAATCTGTTCCATTTGATCGAAAAAACTTAAAAAGGGTTTATTCCTTCACAGATTTGTTATACAAATCTAAACGTGGGGATTGAAACCTGCGTTTTTTCTTCGTGTTCTTCGTGGTGAAATTTATAATCATCTGCTTACGTAGGAAGTTCCTTTAACTCATCACTCAAAACTCACAACTTTCATGCGAAGCATGAATATTTGTGGCTAAATAGGTTTTTCTTTTGCTTTTTTTATTATATCGCACGATAGTGCTCCATAACTCAACACTTAGCATTCAGCACTCAACACTTTTTTTTCTATTCTTCTCCGTCCAAACCCCTCTGATCTCTTAAATCTGTGTCCAATTATTATAATATCAGCGTAAGCGTTCCATAACTTTAAGTACTTTAGGCACTTTAAACTTTTAATTTTTTTCTCTCCCTCTTCCTTCTGACCTTTTATATATTTGTAAAGCCTAAGAAAGTTAATTCACAGTATCTCGAACAGAAACGAAACCACTGACTGAGTATCAATAACTTATGCTAACTGTTTAGTTGTCAAACAGTTGCATTTATGTTTTATAATATGCTATAATATAATATAAATTAAAAACCTTTAATAATTGCAGAAAATGCCGATAAATCTAAAAAAATATTTGTCATATTTTTTGTTTATTGTTCTTATTCTTTCCATATCTACATCTGTTTTTGCTTCTCTTGCAGGGTATTCGAATGTCATTGTTGTAACGATTACAAATTCTACAAATACAACTTATAGTGATCAGCAAATTCTTGTCACAATTGATACACAGTCATTGATAAATGACGGTGAAATGCAGTCAGATGGAGATGATATACGGTTTTTGGATTCAGATGATTCCACAAATCTTGATTACTGGATAGATCCAGGAACGCTTAATACTACCACAACCCGCATTTGGGTAAATGTTCCTAGTATTACAAAAAATGCTTCAAAAGATATTTATATGTATTTTGGAAATCCTTCCGCAACATCTGCAAGTGATATGTCGGCCACAATGGAAGAATTTGGCGAGGTCGGAACAATTGCTGTTCTTGGTAGCGGATGGATTACGACCAATTTTGTCAATGCTTACAATAACCCTGTTGTAGTTCCTGTCCATTTTGATCTGTCAACCGGCCAGGAAGTATCTTGCAGTTTGCGCAATGTTGGTGCGAATAGCTTTGACATCAAACTGGAAAATCCGGAAGGTGATGCATTTACAAACCGGAGAGTCGATTATATTGTTGTTGAAGAAGGTGCTTGGATCCTTGCAGATGAAAGCAAAATAGAAGCCGATGTTTTTGGTATCAAAAAAACCGAGCTTGTAGGTACAACGGTTTCCGACAAATGGAAAACGATAAGCCTGACTCAGAGTTATTCTGCTGCTCCGGTCATTTTGGCCCAACTTCAGACAACTGAGAATAATGATTGGGTGACCGATCATGTAAGGACTGTTACCACCAGCCAGTTCCAGGTCGCCATGGAGATTTGTGCGGCGGGCAGCAATATCAATAAAAATGAAGATATGGGCTGGATCGGTATTGAAACAGCAAAAAGCGGTAATATGAACAACATTGAATATGATTTTAATACAACAGGCGATCGTATAACAGGGCATGACAACGGTTGTACTGCAACGAATTTTTCGACAGCTTTTTCTTCTGCTCCCTATGCCATTGCTGACCTTCGCAAGCGGGACGGCACTGATGGTGGATGGGCGGCTGTTTGTAATCTTACGACTGCTTTAATCGGGCTTCATGTTGAGGAGGATGATGTTGCTGATGCTGAGCATGCTCACACGACGGAAGATATCAGTTTTGTTGCTTTTGGATCTACAGGAACACTTCCCCTTGCTAAATTTGCAACCGGACTTTCGGTATCTGTAGACCAGACAAGAAAAAAACTTGTTTTTACTAATCTTCCTCAGACAATATCTGCAGGATCAGCTTCATCAGCAATAACTGTTCAAATACAAAGCCATTTTGGTGCTCCTTCAGTAAATAATACGGGCAGTCCTATAGTTATTGATCTTGGAAGTGATTCGGAGACCGGCGAGTTCAGTACAAATTCTGGTTTTGGAAGTATAGTAACTTCGGTATCTATTCCTAATGGCAGCAGCACGGCAACTTTTTATTACAGGGACAATACTATTTGCAGTGCTGTTTTAACTGCTGCTGAAGAGACGGCGAGTAAAAACTGGGTAGATGCTATCGCTAGCATTACAACAACAGAGACTTTTGTTGCAGGACTTAATAATTCAGAAGTAACAATAACTTCAACCGAGACTCTGACAAATTATCAGGTCCTTGTTACAGTGGACACTGCTACTCTTATTGCATTAGGGTCTATGAAATCAGATGGAAGTGATATTAGATTTTTGGATTCAAACGGGACCACACTTCTTGATTATTGGATAGAATCAGGTATTAATACTTCGGAGACAAGAATATGGGTAGAAGTCCCATCAGTTCCAAACGGAGACAAAAAGATAACTCTCAATTACGGAAACCCTGACGCAAAACCAAAAAGTTCTATTTCAAGCACTATGATATCAGCTGAAGCAGGAGCTATTACAGTTGGAGGAACCTGGGATACTATTATTTTTAAAAAGAGTTATACAAACCCTGTATTTGTAGCAACACATGAAGAACAGGGAAGCGGTGCAGGTGAAGAGGAAGCAGCACCAAGAATAAGAAATCTAGGTTCTACAAGTGTAGATATTTTTCTTATCCATCCGGGTGGCACAAGCCTGCCTTCAAGGAAAATAAATTATATTGTTGTAGAAAAAGGTACTGGTGCTACAGTCACGGGAACAACTGTAGCAGGACACAGAGTTGATGCTGATGTAATAGATGATCTTGCAAATACTGTTGGAAATTATGATGGAGTATCTGATTCATATAATACAGTAAACTTACCGCAAACACCACCACCTAAAAAAGATTATTATTCAAGCGCTCCTGTTGTTCTAGCAATGGTGCAGTCATATAATGATTCGCGTTTTGTAACTGACCATATTCGTAATATTGCAACAGATGATTTTCAAATAGCTTTAGAAGTTGGAGAGATAAATTATTCTGCAGATCCTCATGCCGCAGAAGATATGGGATGGATTGCAATGGAAGATAGTATGGCGGGATCAATAGGAGATTATTTTTTTGAATCCGGTATAACAGGGAATATTGCAGGGCATGATAACGGATGCTATTCGACTATTTATGATCAGGATTATTCAGTTACTCCTTTTACTAATGTAGATCTTCGCACACGTAATGGTGGTGACGGAGGCTGGGCTGTTATCTGTTCAAATAGTAAGGATCAGTTTGGATCTCATGTAGAAGAAGATCAGGAGCGTGATAGTGAAAGAAGTCATACAAATGAAACTGCAAGTTATTTTGCTTTTGAAAACTCGGGTGCTTTCCCACTTCGAAAAGATGTAAGAGATGAAGTTGGTGATACCGGTGCAATACCGCCTGTAAGTTCAATACAATTTCCTGCGGCAAGACTTGGACTTTCTATTGCGAGTAGCTCTGTTTTTGTTGACAGGGTAAGTGATGAGATAACACTTACACTTGAAGATGCTTTCGGTAATGCTGTTACAGCATCGACCGATATAATTGTTAACCTTTTAACAACGTCGAACAGCGGAGAATTTAGCTTTGGGAGTGCGCCTTTTTCATCTATTTCATCAGTTACAATAGCAAATGGTTCAAGCTCCGTAACTTTTTATTATAAAGATGGAAAAATTGGAAGCCCTACAATTACTGCATCTGAGGATCCGTCATTAGAATTAGTTGATGCAACACTTAGTCTTAGTATTGATGATGTTGAAGTATATGGAAAATACCGCTTATCTATTGAGATAGATAATACCGGTAATCCCGAGCTTACAGAATTTCAGGTGCTGATAATAATGGATACTGCAACTCTTATTGCAGAGGGTAAGATGAATGCAGATGGCTCAGATATACGTTTGACTGATTCAGATAAAATTACGCGTTTAAATCATTGGATAGAATCAGGTATCAATACTGCATCAACGAGGATATGGGTTAAAGTACCTGTGATACCATCAAACTCAAAAAAGACTATTTATCTTTATTATGGTAATCCTGATCTTGCTGATGCAAGTAATATGGTAGCTACAATGGTAAATTCAGAAGTCGGAAAAGTAGAGAATTTAAGTGATACGCCATCACAAACTGTAAATTTACAAGGCATTTATA
Source organism: Candidatus Auribacterota bacterium (assembly GCA_023144635.1). Taxonomy (GTDB): domain Bacteria; phylum Auribacterota; class JAFGBW01; order JAFGBW01; family JAFGJP01; genus JAGLFH01. The sequence continues at coordinate 15,348 of JAGLFH010000014.1, forward strand.
CAAATCCTGTAATAGTTGCGTTTTCATCATGTGCAGGCGGAAACTGGTTTGCTGCATCAACAAGAATAGTCGCAACCGGTACAACTTCTTTTGATATAAAACTTCAAAACCCAGGCGACAGTTCATTAAATGGCGGCGTGATAACAAATCCAAGAGAAGTCCATTACTGGATAACAGAGAACGGCCTTCATGAGACGATAGATGCTACAGGACATATAATAGAAGCTAAAAACACTCAAATAAGCGGCTCTCTTGGAAAACACAGTGGCGGTAATAACGACTATGACTCAATTAGTTTTGATGCAGAATTTTCATCATTTATAAGTGCTAACCCGGTCATTTTTTCTCAGGTTCTTACCACAACAGATAAACGCTGGTGTACTGATCATATAAGGACCCAGAACCAGAATAATTTTCAGCTTGGAATGGAAGTGGCTGAAGCGCGTTATGTGCATGATCCCGAATATTTAAGTTGGATTGCTCTGGAAAACAATTTAAACATAACTAATTATCTTACGACTATCGAGACAGGTTTTACAGGAAACCGAATAAGAGGCCATCAAAATGGATGCTATTCGACGAATTTCAGGCAAGCTTTTGCAACAGTTCCAATATTTATTTCGGATATAACAACTCGCCACGGTACAGACGGGGGATGGTGTATGAGATGTTCTTTAAGCGCATCTGCCTTCGGACTGCATGTAGAAGAGGACCGTGTAAGTGATAGTGAAAGAAGCCACACTAATGAGACGGCTGATTACGTAGCTTTTTCACGGGAGGGTTTTATTCCTCTTAGAAAGTATGCTGATGTCAATATTGATATGGGTACGACAGGTGCGGAAGAAAAACCTATTCACGAGATAGTCTTTAAAACACTTTCTCAAACAATATTTGCAGGTCAGGCTTCATCTGTAATAACAATACAAACATTAGATGCAGATGGATTTGAAACACCTGTATCAACCGATACTGAAATACGCCTTATAACATCTTCTATATCAGGTGAGTTTTCTTTAAATGTTTCTCCATGGATTAGGGTAACAAATATAACAATACCTGCAGGGGAAAGTGAAATAAGTTTTTATTATAAAGATGATACACCGGGTACTTTTAGTTTAAGAGCATATGAATACCCAAGCAAGGGATGGGATGATGCAAGCCAGAATATAACTATTCTTCCTCTTTCAGCCGGATTCAGGCTTGATGTAAGTGATGCTCAGCCAATAATTGCAGGAACACCTTTTACTCTTATTATCAGTGCTGTTGATGATGACAATAATATTGTTCAAGGTTATAACGGCACAGTAGAGCTTACTATTAATTATGTTTCACCGCCTACCGGCACAGATCTACTCTCAGTAACTACAGTATCAGGATTTTTAAACGGCGTTGCATCTATAAATCCTTATTATCCGGAAGCAGGTACTATAACTTTAACAGCGACAGATACTATTGATGCCAATAAAACAGGCACAAGTTCTAATATAACTTTTGTACCTGCTAGTATAACAGTTGAAACTACTTTTCAGCAAAAAGTCGATGCGCCGTTTACTTTGACCGTTTCAGCCCTTAACTCTTTAGGAAATGTTACAAAAAATTATTCAGGACCAGTTAATCTATCAATAAATTATATTACTCCTTCAAATGATCAGGGTGGAACTCTTACACCTGTTAGTCTAAGTAGTTTCACTGAAGGTGTGGGTACTATTACTGATCTTGTCTATGATAAATGGGGTATTATAACGATTAAGGTAACTGATCCTGTTGATACAAGATTGGTAGCAACAACTGAAAATATAACATTTGCTCCGCAGTACTTTGATGTTTTTGTTCAGACACCTCCAAAAGAACGCAGTTTTTATTATGAAAATGAAACATTTGAACTTACATTAAGCGTTCGTTCCTTTCTTGATAACATAATAGAAAATTATACAGGTACAATACAAATAACAGGTACATCGATTTTTGGCCTGGAATCGACATATACTTTTCTTCCCTCTGATAGCGGCATACATACATTTGAACTTGCAGGTACAACAGACGGTGAGTATAAAATACTTTTTGCTGATCTATTTGATGCAACTGTTATCGGAAAAAGTGATACTATTATTATTAAGTTCGGTAAGATAATAATAGGTTCAAATGAAGGGCCTGTTGGAATTCTTCCGGTTGATATATTTATTGTAGATAAAGAAGAAAATATCATTACTGAAGATTCTTCTACTCAATTAAAAATAACCCTTACCGAATCTAATCCTAATAATACTGCTTCAATTGATGTAGAAGGAGAAAGCATTACTTTTAACGAGGGCAAAATCACAATAGAGGTATTAGATAGTGAGGCTGAAACAGTTGATATTAAAGGAGAATCCGAACCTTTAATGGAAGTCTCTCCCGGTAAAGTTCTTTATGGGACTATTGGGGATAGTGGCATACGCATACGCTTCTGGCGTGAAAAAGATTAAGCGAGCAAGAATACTGCATCTGCTGCGTTCCACTTCAGACTCGTATTCGTCGGTGTATGAAGTAATACACCTTTCTCACACTCGCTTCGTGCGCCTTGCATCTACAGCATTCTTACTCGCTTAATTAAGTTTGATAAGGCAAATATAGATAGAAACATAAGAGGTTTTATTTCACATTTCCCGTCGAAGGCGGATAGACAAGCGCTGATTTTTTTTAATTCGCATCTAGAAACATTTAATATTAAAGAAAAAATATAGTTGACAATACGATTATAATGTTCTAATATAAAATTATGCAAAAGATACGACAAAATATATGTTAATAGCGTTATATTAGTAACTTATAGTTGGCAAAATATGAATCAAGATACAGATCAAAAAGGAAAACAAGATGGCAATCTATCCATGGATTACCTTTAAACTAAATTTCATTAAAAACCCTCTTAAATCCAAAATCTGGATGCAATTGGGGGAATGCTGTTCCAAGTGTGAGCATATAGCAAATGTTCCTACAAATCCAAAAGTCGTAGAAGAAATGCATAAAGTCTATTTAACAAAAGGTGTACATGCAACTACAGCTATAGAAGGTAATACCCTAACTGAAGAACAAGTACGCCAGAAAATAGATGGAAAATTGCAATTACCACCATCAAAGCAATATTTAGGTCAAGAAGTAGAAAATATTATTACTATTTGCAATGAAGTTATGAAAAAAATAGGTTCTGGAAAGGGTATTAAAATAACTATAGAAGAATTAGAGAGATATAATGCAACAATTTTAAAAGATGTTCCTGTAGAGGAGAGTGTTACTATAGGGAAACTCCGCAACCTTAATGTTGGAGTGGGTACTTATAAAGCTCCTGAAAGTAAAGATGTTAATGAATTATTAGAAAAATATTGTGATTGGCTTAATAGTGATTATTTTGATATGTATCCCGACACTCCGATAGCTAATAGTATAATTAAAGCTATTATGGCTCATTTATATATGGCATGGATACACCCTTTTGGAGATGGAAATGGAAGATTAGCTCGAATATTGGAATATATGATATTGCTTGATTCAGGAGTTCCTTCACCTGCAACAAATTTATTGAGTAATCATTATAATGCAACAAGAATTGTTTATTATCAAAAACTTGATTCTGCTGGAAAATATAAGGATCCTTCAATATTTATAGAATATGCCATACAGGGTTTTTTAGACGGACTTAAGGAGCATTTAGAATATATTTATGCACATATATATCAAATTTCTTGGGAAAGTTATGTATACGAAAAGTTTAGGGATAGTAAACAACATGACACGACAAATAAAAGAAGAAGAACTCTTGTTTTAGAAATATCTAAGAGTTTATTTGAATCTGTAAAGGAAGAAGAAATAATGAGCAAAAATCATTATCTATTTAATGCATACAGAAAAAAGACAGAATTGACATTGAAAAGAGACTTAAAAGAAACTATTAATATGGGTTTAATTGAGAAAACTGAACAAGGATACAAAGCTAATGTAGAAAAAATATTTATTTTTTTACCTTTTAGAAAAACACATCAGTAGTAAATGAAAAATAGAGAAAGGATATAAATTAAAGACATGGCTAAGAAAAAAATTCTTTCTATTGGATCGGAGTTGGCAATAGATCATATTGAATACTGCAATTTTACTTCTGATACTTCTCTTTTGGATTGGGATATAATTCTTTTTAAGCCTGAAATTTATGATTTAGTAGACTATGAGAATTCTTATAAAGGCAAGCCGAGTCTGTCAGATAGAAGTTCCTTTAGTTTGAAAGAGCACTCGGAGCATTGGCGTCGAGAAATAAAAGATGCTGTTGAAACAGGAAAGACAGTAATCGTATTTCTTGCTGATCTGTATGAAGTTTTCATTGATTCCGGCAAACGCGAATACTCAGGAACAGGAAGGAATCAACAAACCACTAAATTTGTTAAAGAGTACAATAATTATCGTTGTATTCCTGCCGATATCAATCCTGTTAAGACAAAAGGTAGCGCTATGAAGCTTGCTCCTCGAGGTGCTGAGTTACTTGCTTCGTACTGGAAAGAATTCGAAGAGGACTCTCAATATAAACTTATCCTTACTGGTGAAAATATTCCTGCTTCAATTACAACTAAGAATGGCAATAAGCCTGTAGGGGCAATATACAAAAGTAAAAATTCAAATGGCGCACTTTTGCTTGTTCCTGATATAGATTTTTGTAAAGATGAATATTTTGAAGAAGAGGATGAAGATCAAGTTTGGAGCGAAGCGGCTGTGAATTTTGCTTCCCGTATGTTAAAAGCAGTGGTGTCATTGGATAAGGCATTAAAGACTGAAGGTCAGTCTACACCTGAGCCAGAATGGACTAAAACATTGGATTATGAGTTAATGAAGGAAACAAGTATTAACTCCGAGCTTTTGAAAACAGAGGAAGCTCTTGAAAAAATTCAAAAAACAAAAGATTGCCTTCTTGATAAATTAAGAGACCTAAGTCGATTAAGAAATCTTTTGTTTGAAAAAGGAAAACCGCTCGAATATGCCGTCATAGATGCGCTTATAATTCTCGGATTTAAGGCAAAGCATTATAAAGATAGTGAATCTGAGTTTGATGTTGTATTCGAGTCGACTGAAGGTCGCCTCATAGGTGAGGCGGAAGGCAAGGATAATAAAGCAATCAATATTGACAAGCTTCGACAGTTAGAAATGAATATACATGAAGATCTAGAAAGAGAAGAGGTTAGTCAACCAGCCAAAGCGGTATTATTTGGAAACGCATATAGACTCGAACCACTTGTTGACAGAGCTGATCCTTTTACTACTAAATGCATTAGTGCTGCAAAAAGGAGTTCAACGGCTCTTGCATTTACGCCAGATCTTTTTATGGTTGCACGCTACTTATCAAATAAAAAAGATGCTAGATTTGCGACTAGGTGTAGAAAAGTCATTATTAGTTCTGTTGGCAGAGTAGTATTTCCTGATACACCTGCATCGACTGACGCAAAACAAAAGAAAACAAAAGGGGTCAGCCCTTGACAGAGACATAGGGATCAGGCCTCGAAATTAGAAATAACATAAAAAACTTAAGAAGTTATTTTCTGCGTTTTTTGTTTTATTTGTTCGTTTATCATAAATCCCATTTATCCTGAACCCTATGTGGTTTATGTCTTACTTTCTCATGCTTTTTCTTTTTCCTTTTCTGTCTGCAGTATACTTGTTTGTTTAATGACACTATACTGTCAGATTTGGTAATATGGATGAAGAATTATATATAAATGGTAGTTAGAAAAACATGAAGAGACAGAAAAAAATAATTTTTATTAGTTCTAAACAGAATGAATTGCAAAGTGAAAGAGATCAACTTCGTGATTTAGTTAACATTAATGATGAAGTGCTTTCGAAATTATTCATTGCAAAGACCTTTGAAATTGATTTATCTGGAAGAAGAGAAACGGTTAATCATCTTACAGAGGAATGGGTTCTAAAAAGTGATATTTATTTTGGTGTTTTTGACAAAGAATACTCAGAACCAACAGTTAGAGAATATGAAATTGCAATAAAGGATAAACAAGTTAAAAAGGAAATTATTATATTTATAAAAAAAAGAAAAACAATAGAAAGAGAAGATGAATTAGTTATTTTTATGAATAAGATTATGAATTCTGAAAGTGGGCATGCGTGTATAATATTTGATACAATAGAAAATCTATTATATAAAGCAAAACATGTATTAATAGAATACTGTCATAGAAAAAATGAAGGTTTTATTATATCAAAAGAAATATTAGGAGAAAATTTAGAACTTGCTAAAAATACACATTTCCCTGAAAAATTAAGAAGGCAGCTTTTACAACCAATCGGAAGATTTGCCATTTGGAAGGGAAGAAAAGGAATTCCAGAGTATTATAAATACGATTGGAATGGTACTAAGATAGATGTAACGTGGAATTATATTGAGCCTAATGCCTCAAAAGAAGTAAAAGAGTTCTATTATAAGAGATATAATAAACCATTTGATTCCTAACGGAAAGATAAGGGTCAGTCCTTGAAATGTAAAAAGGATTGATTAAAGGCTAAAGGGGGATTAATGAATAAAGATGAAATAGTTACACTTTCACTTAAAATAACAGGAATATATGGCATTATTCAATTGATCACAAAAAGCAATTTTCTTATAGGTAGTCTTTTCACTGTTATCAGAACTAATACAATTGAAGGCCTTTTATATGCAATATTTTTTGCTTTAATACCATTAGTGCTTTTTATTTATTTAATATATGTTTTACTTTTTAAAACACCTAGCTTAAGTAAAAAAATACTTGCCTCAGAGTCTAATGAGAAAAGTAATCCTATTAACTCAAAAGAAATACAGGTATTAGCTTTTTCTATAATTGGTGTTTGGGTTTTAGCATCTACGATACCCAGTTTTATACAAACTTTGGCTTATTATTCATTTTCAAAAGAGAATAGTGAATTGGCTAAGACAGTAAATATTACTTTATCAACAAGAACTCATTTTTTTGGTCTATCACTCAAATTAATAATTGGTTTATATTTATTTATTGGTTCAAAAGGTTTAGTTAATCTTTGGCATAAATTACAAAGCACAAAAGGTATGCCGTCTAACTAGTTGTAGTCCTGAACCATTCGACTACGCTCATGATAAACTAAAGTCGAAGGGAACTTAAATCGTTAGGAACTCAAAATTATGTTAGCTGAAATTATACCTGATTTGTATGATTACGCTGGAAAAAAGATATTTAAACCTACTAAGGGAAAACATAGAATATTTAGACCAACATTTCCTATGGAAATGTTTCTAAGGGTTGAGTTAAAAGAGAAATGTGATTCATTTGAAGATATCAGGAGATTTGTCGATAAATGTGAATATGTTTCGGATGAAGAACAATTTAATCAAAAAGATTACTGGATGCCTCCAGATGAATTTGAAAAAGTGAAAAAAGGAGACTGTGAAGATTTTGCGTTATGGACTTGGAGGCAGTTGATTAAGATGGGCTACTCCTGTAGGTTTGTTGTCGGCTATTCAGGTAAATATGGTAGTGGGCATGCTTGGCTAACAGTGACTGATAAAGAAAAGCAATATATTTTTGAACCTTTAGCAAGTCATATGGGCTTAAAAATGCCAAGATTCAGTTGTATTTTTAGCAGACCTGAAATATCAGTTGAATGGGATGGAAATAAAATACAATATTATGAGCACACACGCAAAGCATGGAAGCCATCTTTTATAAAAATAATATCTCTTTTAGGAGAATGGTTTATATTTTGGATTCAATTTTGGATTAAAGTAATATTTGGTTTTCTATTATTGCCATTTTATTTGATTTTGAATATGTTTAAAAAAAGAAAAGAAAAATAACTATGCATTGTCTGCTGTGGCTAAACTTTTAATTTCTTTTCCGTTCCTTCTTCCCTTTTTTTCTTTCTATGGTCTATCGACTATTGACTATCTTGCTTTTTCTTTATATCAGCGAAGCATTCCTTGAACCCTGTAACGCCATAACCTTGTAACACTTTAACGTTCGCTTTACCTGCAATACTTTGTAACAAAAAAGGTGTAACGATTTGTAATTTATTTTTAAGAAAATTTAGAGTAATTATTTATCCAGTTTCTTTTTTTTGAGTTACGTTTTAAATGCTTGCGGTATAGCGCGTTATGCTTGAAGTAAAAAGCTGATTTTTAGCTTTAATGGAATGATTGTTGCTAATCTAAAATATCAGTGTTTTTTTTTAGGTTGAAAACTATTAAAACTTGTTTAAAATAATAACTCACAGGAGGAGTATTATGAAAATATCTGTAAAACATTTTTTATATTTTTTTGTATCACTTATGTTAGTCGTTAGCTTTAATACTTTTGTATTGGCAGAAGATACGCCTGAGCCAACAGATCCCGTTGTGGAAGACCCAGGTGACCCTGAAGACCCTGAAGATCCAGCAGATCCAGGTGATGGTGAAACAGGTAAATTAACAGGGCTTGATAATGCTATTGCAGATAAAGAACAAAAGCTTGAGCAGGATCCTAATAATCCTGGTCTTCAAAATGCTCTGCAGAAATTAGAGAGAAACCGTGAGCGTAAAGAAGAAAAAAATCAGGAAAAATTAGAAAGAAAGGGTGGAACAGAAGACCCTGAAGATCCTGAAACACCAGAAGATCCTGAAACACCAGAGGATCCTGAAGTACCAGAAGATCCATCTGTAGAAAAAATGGAGAAGATCCAGAAGATAGAGAAAGCTGAGAAAGCAGAGAAACCTGAAAAGCCAGAGAAACCGGAAAAGCCAGCTAAGCCTGAGAAAGTGGAGAAACCAGAAAAACCGGTTAAACCAGAAAAACCAACAAAACCTGAAAAGCCAGCTAAACCAGCTAAGCCTGAGAAGCCGGAAAAAGGCAACAGATAATTATTTAATTTAAAGCAAAATATCGGAGACCATTAAAATGAGAAGTATCACTATATCTATTTGTATTATTGTTTTTTCTATTTTCTTTTTGATTGCTGATGAAGCAAGTTGTTCTGATTCTCAGGAATTTAAATTTACAACAGGATTTGATTACAGCTCAGGAGATTACGGTGGAAATAGTGATACAACTATACTATATATTCCCTTTACTGGAAAATATTTAGATGAAAAGTATTCTATTAAAGTTACTATACCATACCTTCGTATTAAGAGTGAAGATACCGTTGTTACAAGCGGAGGACAGGTTATAGTAAGTGGCGATTCCTTATTAACAAGTGAAGAAACAGAAAGCGGTCTTGGTGATATCGTTGCAGCATTTTCTTATTATTTATTAGAAGAGACAGAAAATAGTCCAATGGTTGATATTAATGCAAAAGTAAAGTTAGGAACAGCTGATGAAGATAAAGGTCTTGGTACAGGTGAAACTGATTATGCTCTAGAAGTTGATCTTGCAAAAACTTTTGATGAAAATGTACTCTTTGGTACACTCGGATATAAGTTTTATGGTGATCCTGCCGCCTATGATCTTGACAATGCTTTTTATACAAGTATAGGTTTGTCTCATCGCTTTAGTTCGGAATTAAGCGCAGGATTAATGCATGACTACCGTGAAAAAACAACTGATAGCGGCTCAGAGATGAATGAACTTACTGCTTTTGCTACATATAAACTTTCCTCTAATTATAAATTAATGGGATATACAGTTGCAGGACTCTCTGACGGTAGTCCAGATTGGGGAATAGGACTTACTATAACACGTGCTTTTGGTGCTGAGGATATTAGTAAGTCTTATCGGTATCTAGAAAAATTGCGCTTCTGGTAAATTTAAGCGGACAAGTATAACGCATTTTCTTCGTTACGCTCCCTGCGGCCTCTTAGTCGTATGAAAAAATACGACTTCATCGGTCCTCGGTTGCAAGCCTTGAATCTGCATTATACTTGTCCGCTTAATTATTTTTTTGGTTATGTTTTGTTTTTGTTGCACTTCAGTCAAGTATTCGTTGGCGTATGAGTTAATACGCCTTCCTCATTCTCGCTTCGCATGCCTTGCAAAGCCCTCACATCTTTGTTATCTGAAAGAAAACAGTAGACGGTATATGCATGATATTTGTAAGATTAATAAACTTTTATTAAGGTAAAATATGGATGAAAAATAAGGAGTATGAATGAAAAATACTGTTTTTGAGAGATCAGAGCATGAGTCGCATGGACGACGAATAAGTTCAAACGTCTACAATCTTGTGATAGGTTTAGTCCTTTGTTGGGGATTCCTGGTCAATTGGTATATGGTCAAGACCATTCCTTATGAGTCAGTCGCAAGCATCAATCCCTGGGTGTTCTTTATAGGGTATTTTGCTTCTTGTTTCTTCGGGATTTATCTTTTTACAAAATCGGAAGTCCCTCTTGTCAGTTTTATCGGATACAACTTCGTAGTTGTCCCCTTTGGATTGATCATAAATCTGGTAGTTCATCAATATGATCCCTCTCTGGTTCTTGATGCAATACGGGTTACTGGACTGGTGACATTTGTAATGATGATTCTCGGTTCTCTTTTTCCTATGTTCTTCAAAAAAATCTCCGGAGCATTAACAATTGCCCTGATGGTTGTCATAATTGTCGAGCTGATCGAGGTGTTTATCTTGAAGATCCACCATGGAATTATTGATTGGATTGTTGTTCTCATCTTCTGTGGTTATGTGGGGTATGATTGGGGTAGAGCAAACAGAATACCGAAGACAATCGACAATGCAATCGATAGTGCTGCTTCGCTCTATATGGACATAATCAATCTATTTCTGCGAATATTGAGGATAATGGGAAGACGGAAATAAAATGACAAACCATAATGAAGATATATCTCAATGTAAAGCTGCAAGAGTTGCAGGTTTCATTTTCCTGCTTAGCTTAATTAACGGGGTTCTTATGAACTCCAAATTTATTGTACTAGATAATGTTATAGCAACTGCCAATAATATAATGGCCAAGGAGTTTCTGTTTTGCATTGATATTCCTATTAGGTCTGACTTTTGTCTAAAGGTCGGGCAGACGTAATAGCTGCACAATAACGCTTTTAAAACCGAGTCGAATGAATTTTAAGTTTTCAGCACTAATTAAGAAATTAATAATGAAAATAAATAAATCAATTATTCGTATTATTCTTATTTTAACTATTGGTATATGTTTTGTGCTAATTGCATATTTATCAACATTCACTAAACAGGGATTTATTCGCCAGAATGAGATCACATACACACCATCCAAAATTGTCAAAAATAATAAAAGTTCTGAACAACTTGATGAAAACGATTTTTTTATTAAGTTAGCAAAAGCTGCTGAAGGCAGAACAAAGCATTCCATAAGATATAATCCTGCATACGTAAAAATAGCTTATCCTGGAGGAGATGTGCCTATGGATACAGGAGTGTGTACTGATGTCGTTATTAGATCCTATCGGAAATTAGGAATAGATCTTCAGGTAAAAGTGCATGAAGATATGAAAGCAAATTTCATGAAATATCCTAAAATGTGGCGGTTAATGAAACCCGATCCCAATATTGATCATCGACGTGTTCCTAATCTTATGACTTTCTTCAAACGACATGGGACAGTGCTTGAGAAGTCGCCTGAAGGAAATATTTATTTTCCGGGAGATATTGTTACTTGGGATCTTGGCGGCGGGGTTGCTCACATTGGCATCGTATCAACAAAAAAAGAAAAGTCACACTACTTTGTTGTCCACAATATTGGAGCGGGTCCACAACTTGAAGATGTATTGTTCAATTGGAAAATTACAGGCCACTATAGATACAAAGAGAATTTCTAACAAACACATAAAAAAATAAATTTGTGTTATTAAGCGAGCAATGATAATGCAGCATCAAGGCGTGCGACTGAGAACTGATGAAGTCGTATTTTTTCATACGACAAAGAAGTCGCAGGGAGCGTAACGAAGTAGATGCATTATTCTTGCTTGCTTAATTGGTTTTGATGCAGTCTTTTATGATTACAAAATACTCATAACCCGCATAAGCATTTCTTCTTTTTCTTTTAACTTCTAAAAAGAGCTTTAATCTATATTCGCGGGATGTGAAGTTATAAAGAAGATCAAGAACCTTTTTTTTACTTCTGCTTACCCAGAGCTTAAGAGAACTGTTTTTATTATGTGTAGAAAAACTGAAATAACTTTTACCAAGAAGAGAACTGCGGTTATTTGAAGTGTGAATATTCTCTACAATAAGATAAACTTTTTTATATTTTAATGCATCAGGGTTTGTATCTAGTTCGGCTGCAGTTATTCTTGACCACTTTTCTCCATTATGATTTATCTCTTGAGCATAAATATTTGAGACAAAAAAAGTTGAAAATATTATTAATAAATAAAGTAACTTATTTCTCATTAAAGGCCCCCTTACATTTTTGAATTATAATTTTACATTTATAGACGAAATGTGTCAATAACATATGTTTATTTGCCAGGAAAGTGTGTAACATTCAATGTGGTAGTGATTTAGGTGTATTAAATTTGTAGCTTATAACTTTCTTTCTGGCTATGGACTATTGACTCTCGACTTTGCGTGAATTGTCTGTAATATGATGAGTTCTAGCTTGTTAGGGCGTTAAAGTATGGCTTTCATGCTGATGCAATCATGTTTCTTTTTTTTACTATTATGTGCACATTAGTGCTCGATTAACGCATCACGTTTTTATTATAAAAGCCTTTCTTGACGAAAATTATTTATGAGAGTATTATTATCGAACGCAACTCTAAAGGTGTTTGAATGTTTGTTCTGCAAATACATAAATATAGAAAACAATATTAATTTTAAAGCAATTCTTTTATAAGAATTGCTTTTTTTTTGTCTGTTAATAAAGGGGGAATGAAACACTTAATCAAAAATATCAATCCAATTCATATTTAAAAATTATTCAATTATATAAACAATTAAATATTTAATCATAATATCAGAAAGGAAGGTCGCTTTATGGGGAAGATAGAAGGTATAAATAAAGTTCTAATAATCGGTTCAGGACCTATTATTATTGGTCAGGCGTGTGAATTTGACTATTCAGGAACTCAGGCGTGTAAAGCGCTTCGTTCTCTTGGATACGAAATAGTTCTTGTTAACTCGAATCCTGCGACCATTATGACAGATCCGGGAACAGCTGATTCAACTTATATAGAACCATTGAACATAGAAACTATTGAAAAAATAATTGCAAAAGAAAGACCGGATGCGCTTTTACCAAACCTTGGAGGTCAAACCGGTCTAAACTTATCTTCTCAATTACATAGCGCAGGAATACTTGAAAAATACGGAGTAAAAATAATAGGTGTTAATATTGATGCTATTGAAAGAGGAGAGGATCGTACTGCTTTTAAGAATACAATGACACGCCTTGGCATTGATATGCCGAGGAGCAGGTGTGTTAATTCTGTAGAAGATGCTGAAAAAGCAGCAGAAGAGATAGGTTATCCGCTTGTTGTAAGGCCAGCATATACTATGGGCGGAACCGGAGGCGGTTTTGTATATAACATAGAAGAATTACGTGCTATTGCAACACGTGGATTGGAAGCAAGTTTTGTTCATCAGATCCTTGTTGAAGAATCTGTCATGGGCTGGGAAGAACTTGAATTAGAAGTTGTACGTGATGCAAACAATAAGATGATAACAGTTTGTTTTATTGAAAATGTAGATGCTATGGGAGTTCATACCGGAGATTCTTATTGTACTGCTCCGATGTTAACGATCTCTCCTGAGTTACAGAAACGACTTCAGGACTATTCTTACAAAGTAGTTGAAGCAATTGAAGTCATCGGAGGCACAAATGTGCAGTTTGCGCATGATCCAAAAACAGGCCGTGTGGTTATTATTGAAATAAATCCTCGCACATCGCGCTCATCTGCTCTCGCATCAAAAGCAACAGGATTGCCTATTGCTTTAGTATCTTCTCTTTTAGCAGGCGGACTTACGATGGACGAGATTCCTTACTGGAGAGATGGGACTTTGGATAAATATACACCGTCGGGCGATTATATAGTTGTTAAATTTGCAAGATGGGCGTTTGAAAAATTTAAAGGTGTTGAAGATAAACTTGGTACACAGATGCGCGCTGTAGGTGAAGTAATGAGCCTTGGTAAAACTTATAAGGAATCACTTCAAAAATCAATACGTTCACTTGAACAGGGATATTATGGACTTGGATTTAGAAAAGATTTTAATAAAAGATCATTAGAAGAGCTTATGAAAATGCTTGCATATCCTACAAGTGACAGGCAGTTCATAATGTATGAAGCACTCCGAAAAGGTGCGAGTATTAAAACGCTTCATGAAAAGACATATATTAAAGAGTGGTTCATAGAACAGATGAAAGAATTGGTTGATCTTGAAAAAGAGATTATAAGCTTTAAAGGTAAAGATCTTCCGGATGATATTTTAAGGAAGGCTAAGAAAGACGGATTTGCAGATAGGTATTTGGCATTGCTTTTGGGTGTTACTGAAAAAGACATGCGTGAAAAACGCAAAAAAATAGGTGTTTGTGAAGTATGGGATGCAGTACCTGTAAGTGGTGTAAAAGATGCTGCATACTATTATTCTACTTATAATAGGGATGATGATAAGGTCCCTGTTAGTAATAACAAAAAAATAATGGTACTTGGCGGGGGACCTAACCGCATTGGACAGGGTATTGAATTTGATTATTGTTGTGTCCATGCTGCATTTGCTATTCGTGAAGCAGGGTATGAATCTATCATGGTTAACTGTAATCCTGAGACAGTTTCTACGGATTATGATACTTCAGATAAGCTGTATTTTGAACCATTGACAGTAGAAGATGTATTAAGTATTTATGAAAAAGAAAAGCCGGAAGGAGTAATCGTCCAGTTCGGTGGCCAGACACCTCTTAATATTGCTCGTGAACTTAGTGATGCAGGTGTTAAAATCCTAGGAACAACTGTTGATACTATAGATCTTGCAGAAGACCGTGATCTTTTCCGTAAAAAAATGAAAAAGCTTGGAATTCCTCAGCCTGAATCCGGAATGGCAAGTACAATGGAGGAAGCTTTAGCAATCGCAGAAAAAATAAAATATCCTCTTATGGTAAGGCCTTCATTTGTACTTGGCGGACGTGCTATGGAAATCGTGCTTGATGAAGGAATGCTGAGAGAATATGTTGCAAAAGCAGTCGATGTCTCACCTGAGCGACCGATACTTATTGATAAATTTCTTGAAAATGCGATAGAGGCCGAAGCTGATGCAGTTGCTGATGGAACTGATGCTTTTGTACCTGCAGTGATGGAACACATAGAACAGGCTGGCGTTCATTCTGGTGACTCGGCATGTGTAATACCTCCTGTAAACATTCCTCAAAAACATATTGATACTATCTATGACTACACAAGAAAAATAGCAATAGAATTCGGTGTTGTGGGATTGATGAATATACAGTATGCAATAGCTGATGATACGGTTTACATTTTGGAAGCAAATCCAAGAGCGTCAAGAACCGTTCCTCTTGTATCAAAAGTTTGTGCTATTTCAATGGCAAAATATGCAACCGAGATAATGCTGGGTAAAAAACTATCAGATATTGGGCTGAAACCAAAAGAGTTTAAACATTTTGGTGTTAAGGAATCAGTCTTCCCGTTCTATTTTTTCCCTGAAGTTGATCCTTTGCTGGGCCCGGAGATGCGCTCGACGGGCGAAGTCCTTGGAATGGCTGATTCTCCGGGACTTTCTTTCTTTAAGGCTCAGGAAGGAACTCAAACTCCTTTACCTACAGAAGGTAGTGTTTTGATTACAGTAGGAAAGAATGATAAAAACGGTGTTTTAGATGCTGCAAAAATGTTTCAGGATATGGGCTTTAATATTATTGCAACAGAAGGAACAAAGAATTTTCTAACGGAAAACGAGGTAAATTCTGAATTTGTATATAAAATACAGGATGGAAGACCTCATATACTTGATGCTATAGCAAATAAAAAGATCCAGCTTGTTGTCAATACTCCAAGCGGTAAAGAATCCCAGCATGATGATTCTTATATTCGTAAAGGTGCCATCAAACATAAGATCCCTTACATTACAACAACTGCTGCAGCTTTAGCGGCAGCTAAAGGTATTCAGGCAAGAAAGCAGGGCGATGTAGGTGTAAAATCGATTCAGGAATATCATCAGGAGATAAATTAAATTATATTATTAAATTCATAGAGGAGGAAAAACGTATGAGCGGAATATTTGGAGTAACATCTAAACAGGATTGTATTAAAGACCTGTTTTTTGGAATAGATTATCATACACATATGGGAACTGAATATGGAGGAATGGCTGTAATTGAAGGTGATGACTTTAGCAGGCATATTCACAATATTAGCCAGAGTCAGTTTAAATCAAAATTCTATGAAGATTATATACATATAAAAGGTAACAGAGGTATTGGGGTCATCAGTGATTCAAACGAACAGCCTATGTATTTGAACTCTAAATTTGGACCGTTTTGTATTGTTACTGCCGGACTCATCGAGAACAAGGAAGAACTTGCTACCTATCTTATGAAAGAAGGATTATCTTTTAGTGAAGTCTGTAAAGACGGTGTTAATACAACAGAATTAATAGCTAAATTAATAAGTCAGGGAAGTAGTCTTGTAAATGGTATAGAAAAAATGTTTGAACTTATTGAAGGGTCCTGTTCTCTACTCATCTTAAATAGAGAAGGAATATATGCTGCAAGAGACAGGCATGGATATACGCCACTTGTTGTTGGTAAAAAAGATGGTTCATGGGCTGTAACCGGTGAGACTTGTGCATTTGCAAACCTGGATTATGATGTTGTTAAATATCTTCAGCCGGGAGAGATCGTTTTATTAAACGAAAATGGTATTACGGATAAAAAGCCGGGAAGAGGCATGAATCAGATATGTACATTTTTGTGGATATACACAGGATTTCCTGCATCGAGTTATGAAGGTGTAAATGCTGAAGTTGTAAGAGAAAGATGCGGAAGATGTTTAGCAAAAAGAGACACCGATATAGATGTTGACGTGGTCTCAGGAGTTCCTGATTCAGGAAGTGCTCATGCAATAGGCTATGCAATGGAATCAAAAAAACCATACAGAAGACCTCTTGTTAAGTATACACCCGGATACGGCAGAAGCTACACGCCTCCCACACAGGAAACACGGGATCATATAGCAAGGATGAAGCTTATTGCTATCAAAGATATCATACATGGAAATAGGATAGTTGTATGTGAGGATTCTATAGTAAGGGGAACTCAGCTTAAGAATTTTACTGTGAAAAAATTATGGAATTGTGGAGCAAAAGAAGTACATGTAAGGCCTGCATGTCCGCCATTAATGTTTCCGTGCAAGTTTTGCCTTTCAACAAAAAGCATAAACGAACTTTCAGCAAGAAAAGCGATAAAAGCTTTAGAAGGAAGCGATATAGAAGATGTATCTGTTTATTTGGACGAAACATCAGATAAATATCAAGCTATGATAGATTGGATAGCAAGAGATATTGAAGTAACGACATTAAGATATCAGACTATAGATGATATGGTCGAGGCTATTGGATTGCCGCGTGAAAAACTATGCCTTTATTGCTGGAACGGTGAATCTCTCCAAAAGGATATGAAGGCAAATGAGGCCGTATCTACAGTCGAAAAAATTATATCAGAATAATGTTTGAAGTGTGCGAAGAAACAAGAAAAGCAATTTAGCCACTAAGAAAAACGCAGGAGAAAACCGTCTGCGTTTTTTTTGTTAAAGGAAGAAAAATAAAACGCTAGGTACTTTCCCATTCTTTGCGTACATTTTTCCCGTTTTGATTAGGGCCGTACACAAAGGACATTGGCAGCGGTCACAGCACGCTGTGACCCTACGGGTTTATTATAGAAGCTTTTAGAAACTTGACATAAAGCAGATAGCGTCTATCATAAAATAATATATATGGAAGAATTTAAAAATTAATATATTTAAAATCAGATAAAATAAACGGGGATAAAAATGGAAAATAAACATTTAAAACTTGCTTTACTTGCAGCTTTTTTACTTCTTGGTTATAGTATCATGTCTTTAATTAATCAAAATAAACAAAAATTAAGAGAACAGGTAGAAAGTGCTTTTACTGGGGAAGAAAAAGTCAGTAAAAATGTTGGGAAATTAAAAAAAGAGAAGAAAAAACATATTACTCGAGCAGAGAGAATAAAATCTGAAAAGTTAATAAAAATATGTGATCTTGCAAATAAACAGTTTGAAAAAGCAGAATCTCTTTTAGAAAGCCGAGATTTTTTGGCTTCATATAATACTTATTCAGAAGCTTTAATGATAGTAGAGAGTCTTGATAAGAATAGTTATTATCTTAAAATTGATGATAATACATCTATTTATGATTTTCTTAAAGAGAGAAGACTTTCTTATTTAAAAAAGATCGATAGTTTTAAAGAAGCTTTTGTAGAAGCGCTTTCAGATCTAAGAATATCAAAGAAAATATTTGATGAAATAACAAAAATCGATTATGCAAAAAGCAAAGAACTTCGTGGTCTTTTTAAAAAGAAAAGGAAAGAAATAATTAAGAAACGAAAAAGAATTCTTGGAGATTATTTGCTTATAAATATTATTGACAAGACTAATGTTTATTCCGGCCAAATAGAATTAGCTTTGTTTAAAAAGATTCCTGAAGATTACTTAAAAAAAACAGCTGTTGGTGATGTTATGTCAAGAAATGAAAACAAATTAGTTTGGAAAAAATTAACAGTTACAATATATGAGAAGACTTTAGACTTTAATCAGTTGACTACAATAAAAAACGGTAAAAGATCCGGCTGGCGGGTAAGTAATTATGAGCTTCCTACAGGTGTAGAATTAGATTTTAAAATGGAGTCTTCCGATGGAACTCCTACAAGCTGGGATAGAATTGAAACAGTCAGAATAAAAATAGATGCTCCAAAGGAAGTGATGCTGGATTCAGATAATCCTTGGGTTTTTTCTGAAAAAAAAGAAGAACAGAGATTGAAAATAAAGAAAGAGCTTTATGATGCATTACAAAAGATGAAGGAGCTTACTACTTATCCTGACTATACTCCTGAAGCTCCATTGTTTGATGAGGGTAAACTTAATATTAAGACTCTTGATGCTCTCAGATATAATGATATAGAAAGATTTGAAAAGGAGGTAAGTTCTTTAAATAGCAGTAATGATGCTGATGTTCAGTATGAACTTTGTTCTTATATTATAAAATATAAAATAAAGGAACATTCTAAAACTGCAAAGGAATGCATGTTTAGAATTCCTGACGATAAGAAAAAGAGAATACTTATTGATTTAAGAAAAAATCCGTCTTTTGGAGATTATAAAGTCACAATAGCTTTAGCAGCTTCATCAAGGAAGAAAGGTATCCTTTATCCTTCTCTTGTGCATGTTCCTTTTGATGATGTGGAAGTAAGAAAAGAGGTTTTAGAATATATAAATTTACCTTCTGTTGCTACTGAAGAAGCGCGCGGTTATTTGGTAAGCAGGTTTTTTAACAGCTTCCAAAGAGGTGAGAAACCTGATCTTAATAAGTACAGCGATCTTATAATGGACAGCAACAAATTGGTAAGGAACAATTATTTAAGAGCTTGTAAAAAACTTGATCCTGCTTATGGAAATAAGCTTTTTGTAGATTATTTTCACAAAATTCCTAGAGAGGGTCTGAGACGTTTCCTTCTTGATCTTAAATTAGTAAAATCTGAGTACTTGGGTGATGTCGCAGCCATTCTCGAAGAAATAGCTATGGATCCCGAAGAAGACAAAAAAATAAAAAGAATCGCTCTTGCAAAGCTTAAGACTGAAGGAAAGACAAAAGAGATTTGGGATGTTCTAAGAAGAATACACACAAGCCCTGAATATCAGAAAGATTCCAGTTTAGAAAGGGCTCTTGTTTACAGCATAAGTGATGCTTATCCTGAAAAAGCTTATGTGTTTCTAAAGGATTATATCGACAGGGGGAAATATTTATCAGATGCAATTGACGGTATTTTAAAGATAGAAAATAAAAAGAAAGATGCAATTATTCTCTTAAATGATGTTTATAAAAATAATAATTCTGATTTAAATTTAGAAAAAACTTTACTTAAAAAGCTTTCTTCAAACCTTTATTCAGGTACGTGGGATTTTAAACAGCCTGAACTTATAATGATAATGGAAAAAGCTCTTCAATCTGAACAGGAAAAAGTAAAAGGATATGCTTATAATTTGATGTATTTAATAGCTAAAAACGGATCAGAAAAATATCTTGAAGAACTAAAAAGATACTCTAATAATGAGCAAAATGAAAGACTTCGAAGAAAAATAAATAATTATCTTAAAAAATTGCAGTAATGATGGATATTAAGTTTTTGTTTTTTTCCATTGTTTAATTTTGTAATTATCTTAAACGTAATGAGAGCTAGAGGTTGAGATCTAATATTTTAGAGTTATATATGTAGCATTTTTTATTAAATTATAATAAAATTTATTTATTAATCCTTTATAATATTATGAGCAAGAAAAAAATCCTTATAGTTGATGATTCCGGGCTTGTAAGACTGGTCGTAAGTGACGAGTTAAGTAAGCTGGGATATGATACTTATATTGCTTCAAACGCAGATAAAGCATTAAAATCCTGCAAATCGAAAAAACCTGATCTAATATTGCTGGATGTCATGCTTCCTGGGACAAATGGATTTGAGCTGTGTAAAAAAATTAAAGGAGATCCTGATATAAAAGATGTACCTATTGTTTTTATGACAGCGAAAGACCAGCCACAAGATCTTTTAGAGGGCAAAAGAGCAGGAGGCTGTGCTTATCTTATTAAACCTTTTGAAGGAGATGAACTTCAGAGAACCGTTTCCAAGTTTATAGGAAAAGGAGATGTTTGGTAAAATATTATGAAAGAAACATTTCTTGAAATATTTATAGATTTTTCAGCGTATTTTTCTCTAACAGCAGGAATACTAGGAATAATCCTTTTTCTTATTATGATAGGTTCTCTTAGCATGCTTAAAAAACTTGGTCAGTTTTTTAATAATACTTATTCGGTAAAAAAAGTTGAAGCAGCAGTTAATCATAAAGTTACATTTAATATTAGGGATACTATTTTTTCTTATTCGCGTTTTTCAGGAATAAGCCTATGTGTTATAAGCTTTACTATTATTATCTTTTTTTTGTTTAAGTTGGATACGGAAAAATTTGCTGTTTTGTTCAGTTATAAGAAAATTCCTGTAATTATCTTTATTATGCTGATGCAGGGATTTCAATATATGATGATATTTTTTTTAGGGCTTGTATTCATTTATGGGATTATTCTTATTGTTATGCCTCAAAGGGGTAGAAGATTTAATGATTTTTTTGATAAGTGGTATGATATTGATAACACTATTGAAGAGCAGTTTGAAAAGACTATAACTAAAGATATTGATACTGTAAGCTTTTTACGTAATAAACATGTGGGCTATACCGGACTTATTTTTTCTATTATACTTACGCTTCTTGCCTTGATTAATTTTTTTATTCTCAGATAAAAAAAACAGTATAAAAACAAAAAAAGATCATGTTTATAAGTTATGTTATGTTAATATTGATTTAGTTTAATTATGTATTATTTGACCTTATTTCATAAATAACAGTGAGGAATAAGTATGAAAAAGAAAGCTTTAATAATCCTTTGTACATTTGGGATCATATATATCAGTGTGGTATTTACTTATAAAATCGGAGAAGAGAGAAAAAGAATAAGATGTATGGATAATATAGAAATACTTGAAAAAGCTAAAATGAGATTTGGGGCTACATATGGAGCAGGGCTAGGCTCAAAGATATCAATGAAAGTGTTAAAATCTTATATTGGTGAAGAGAGCGAAAAGTTAAGATGTCCCTGTGGTGGAAAATATATTTTAAATGAAGTTGGTGAACCTATAATTTGCAGCTGTCATAGACAAGAAAATATGTAATAGTGATTGATGACCACCAACGGCGCGGTGTCATCAGATCAGTAATTAACTGTTTGTATAATAGTATTTAAAAACCTGTCCATCCGTGTTTATCTGCCTGCCTCGCTGTAGCCTTCTTGTCTAGGCGAAGGCGGGTGGTAAAATACAATAATCGCGCGGGAATGCTCAATGAACACACTTCACAATACGATTTATTTAATCCATCATCTATTAATCCTGATTTAAAGGAAATAAATTATTATGGTAAATGAGATACATTTGATAAAATAATAATAAATGAACAATTAATATTTTTAATTCTTCTGTATATAATAAAAGGAAATATAATGGAAGATTTTATTTCTGATCTTAGTATTCTATTTGTTTGTTCAGCACTGCTTAGCTTCCTTGCTATTTTACTGAAACAGCCTATCATTGTTGCTTATATTCTTTGTGGTATGATCGTTGGACCATGGGGAATGGGATTTGTAAAGAACACAAAATTTATAGAAATGATCTCTCATCTGGGTATTACTTTACTTCTTTTTCTTGCAGGGCTTTGCCTGCACCCTCAAAAACTCTTCGGATTATTTAAAAAGGCATTGTTTGTAACTTTTGCTAACTGCATAGGTTCCTTTATTATAGCATTTTCATTTTCGCTTGTTTTTCGTTTTAGTCTTATAGATAGTCTTTGTATCGGATTAGCACTTATGTTCTCCAGCACTATCTTAACCATTAAGCTGCTTCCTACGACAAGATTACATCAGCAAAGGATGGGGGCCATATGTATAAGTGTTCTTATCCTTCAAGACCTTTTAGCTATTGGAGTACTTGTTTTTATAAGGTCAATGAATTTAGGACAGACAGCTATTGCAAGTTTTATTTTATTATTAGGTAAACTCTGTATACTTATCTTTTTACTGGTCCTTTTCGAGTATTACGTTTTAAGAAAGATCATGACTTATGTTAACAGAATACATGAAGCTTTATTTATATTAGGCCTTGCCTGGTGTTTTGGTGTTGCCACTCTTTCTTACAAGCTGGGGCTTTTATATGAAACAGGAGCTTTTTTTGCAGGTGTTGTGCTGGCAAGGCATAAAATATCGTTTTTTATTTCTGAAGAATTGAAACCTCTCAGAGATTTTTTTCTTGTTTTATTCTTTTTTGCATTAGGAGCAAAACTGGATGTACTTGTAATGAAGAATATTTTTTTACCGGCACTAATATTAATGGTTATTTTTATACTCGTAAAGCCCTGGATATTAAAAAAGGCTTTTTTCTTATCCGGAGAAAAAGAAGACTTCTCAAATGAACTTGGTGTAAGGCTTGGGCAATTAAGTGAATTTTCATTATTGATAGCTTTACTTGCTTTTGAACTTGGCAATATAACAAAAAGAGCCTCTCAGCTTATTCAGCTGGTTACAATTTTAACTTTTATTGTTTCAAGCTATATTGTAGTTTTTAAATATCCTACCCCTATAGGAACAACCAAAAAATTGATAAGAGATTGAATTCTAGAAATGCGGATTTAAATATATGCGTAAATTATTGAAAATATTCATGTTTCTTTTTTTTCTGTGTGCAATAGCTATAGGAGGAGTTTTTTTACTTTTAGGCCGTGAAAAGATGTTAGTTCACTTAGAAGACATTAAGGCTTATATGATGGAAAATGTAGAGTTTTTGGAAGTAGAAGAGAAAGAACCGGAATATATTACTTTATATTTAAAATACGGCGGTACTGTTGTATCAGGCCCATTATTAAGTGAAACCGATACAGAATTTACTGTTCTTTGGAAAGAGCAGGAATTTGTAATTGAAAAATCACAGGTATTAAAAGTTAAAAGGAAAGGTGAAGCAATAGAGTGGGAATATAATAATCCTATGGTAATAAAGCTTAAAAACGGATCGGTTTTAGATGCCTGTATAAAGGATATTAAAAAAAACAGGGCGGTGATCGAAAGTTCTTTAGATGGCAGTTCATATGAGACAGAAGTAGATATAAATGATGTTGAACATCTTGTTTATAAGCCCATTAGCAATAAAGAAAGCAGGGAAATAGAAAAAAAAATAAAGAAAAATTTTCCTGGGATGAAATTCTACGGAGAAGGAAATGTAACGATTGTTACTGATGCAAATATTAACTGGGTAAAAGAATGCAGAAAAAATATACGTGTTACTTATACTCAGCTTTATCTTAAATTCTTTGAGGTTTTTGAAGGTAGAGAACCCTCTTTCCAGAATTATATTGTTATTTTTGATAATTATGAAGATTTTGTAATGCATGCGATAGAGGATGGTGTTCCCGGCTGGGCAGTGCTTGGCTATTATCATACAGAAGAGAAAGTCACCTACCTTTTTAATGTGCTTGGTGATAACTTTTCTAAAATAGTATATGAACTCTTTATAGGAGGTACAACGCGCTCCATAGATGCTCAAGCTGATATGATAAAAAACAGTTATAGGGACGGTCATTCTGCAATAGTCATAGATGGACAAGCTAAGTATATTAAAGATAAAATTTGGCAGATGTATAACTATATTTTAAGTGACTGTAGAAATATAACTATAACTACATTAAGGCATGAATTTACGCATGCACTTTTCAGTAATTGGGGTATTCAAAACGTTAAAGTCTCTAGATCTGAAAAAAAGAGGAAAATGTCAAAAAAAAGAGAAGAGATCTTTGGTTCAGGAGATAAAGAAAAGAAAAAAAGATGGATAGAAAACCTTGTTGCATATGTAGGTGAAAATGAAGACTATGATGTTAAAGCATCCAATTCATGGATAGTGGAAGGACTTGCCACTTATTCTGAGACATACCCTGTTGGGCAGCAGAACGACAGATGGCTGTACACTTTTCAGGAAATGATAAGAAATGATGAGGTATATCCTCTGGAGGTGCTTACATATTATAAAATAGGAAGTTTTCCCGGTATGTCTGCTCCTGCAATGTTAAATGCTTATTCACAAAGTTGGGCTTTCACTACTTTCCTAATGAATGTTTACCCTGATGAAGTTGTCCTTTATATGAAAAGATCATGTTCTGAGGGTGTTCGCTCAGATAAAGAAGAACTGGCACTTTTTCTGGAATGTCTTAATAAAACATCAAAAGAAATAGATACTGAATTTGTAGAGTATATAAAAGCTAAATATGAACCTCTTGATGATCCTACAGTAAAACAGCTTCTGTATATTCACAATCTGTTTAAAGAATTCATGTAAGGTTTTCATGCTGCGCATGAAAGAAGGTTATAGGTTCTGGGATCTAGGTTCTAGCTAGAACCTAAAACCTAGTACCTCAAAGCCTTTTTTCTTATGCTTCAATATCAATTACATTTTCTTCATTATTTTTTGCTTCAGGATCATTATTTTTTTCACTTATCAGAATATTATCCTCCGCTTCTTTTTCGCTTATAGGAGTAAGGATGTTCATTGTGAATTTCAGTATTTCTTCATGTTTTTCACTGTATTCAAATTTTACTTCTTTTACTTCAACAATTGATTTGAAGAAATCTTGAGATTCTTTTTTATCTTCCATAAATTTTTTCAGCAGTTTATTCAGAAAATGATAAACATCTTTTGCAAAAAACTCATTATCTTTATTTATTCCTTTAACATCTGTTAAATTATCAGAAAAGAAGTTGTTTAGTCTCGAATCTGATTTTATAGGTTTTTTATCAAAAGAAAGAAGATCCATAAACAAATTTTCCGGGCCTTTTAATCTTGAAACATTTTTATTGATCATTGATCCTTTCACCTTAACGGATAATTGTTTTACACTTTCAGTGGTAATATTTAATTCTCCTGTTTTGGTATTCATAGAAATACTTATAGATTCAGACATCAAAGCTGTTATTTCCCTTTGTGCCTGAAACTTTGAAAATGATTTATTTGATCTATATCCATTACTTATTATATTGCTTTTCGAATAATTATCATTAAAACTAATCTCTTTGGATGAGGAAAAAGAAAGATCTATTTGTTCAATTCCTGTTGCAAGGCTTTCTCTCAAGGAATCAACTATTCTTCCGACATAATCGTTTGTTTCATTCTCTGAAAAACCTGAAGTTAAAAAAAGATTTGTAAAATCATCTGCAAGCTTCATAAAAGGATCATTTTTAATTTCAGTGATTTCAGAAGAACTTTTTAACTCTTCAATAGAACTTTTTGAATTACTGATATCCTCATCAATGTTATCTTCATTTTCCTTTTTACTTGTAATATATTGATCTGTAATTAAAGGTTCATAAGTTAGAGATAAACTCATGGTTTTTGTTCGTGTGATAGAAGCTTCCGCAGAAAAACGGGTAAGAGAATCTGATACTTTATTGTTTTTGGGTTTTTCTAATTGGTCTGTCGAAATACGTTTTGGCAACAATGTTGCCGAGGACCACATAGGATCCAGTGCTCTAATATCCATATTTACCTCCCGATTTTGTGTTACCCCACTATAAAATCGGATTTTAAAACTTAAACTTTAAGAAAAATTAAAAAATGTTTTTAAGAGTCTTGTACTTAGCTGGTAATAAGCATGTTATGGACTAACACTTTTTATAATAATGTAAGGAAAGAGTATCAATTGACAAAAATGATATTTTTTAAATGTGGAAAAAACAACTTTTTATGGATATCATAGATTAATAAATAAGGAGTGCATAATGGGCAATTCATTTAGAAAAAGACATGCTGTAATAATCTTTATTATAGTTGTTACCGTCTGTACAATTATCCTTATATTCAAATCTCATGAAATATCAGATCTTGATAACATAAAATTTATTGAGCTTGAAGAGATCGGTGTCTTAACTGAAGACGGTAAGATAGAGTATGTTAAAAGCTTTGATCCTGATGAAAAAGTTGAAATTGATATAGAGAAAGATATAACAAATAGAAGAGAAGAGACTGATCCGGAACCGGATGATAAAAAGGAATGCTGGCAATGCGGGAAGATGATAGGCTTTGCAGAAACGAAATGTCCAAAATGTCGTGCAATGCAGCCAGATACAGATACAGACATTGACGGTATGCCGGATTATTGGGAGCAGTATTACAAGCTTGATCCTGAAAATGAAGATGATGCAGAAGAAGATCTTGATAAAGACGGATTTACTAATCTTAAAGAATTCAGGCATGGAACAAATCCTATGGATCCTAAATCAAATAGGAATACAAAAGAAACACATTTTGAGGTTATTAAAATTTATCGTCTTCCGGTGGAACTTTTATTTAGAGGCTATGTCGAAAAGGAAGAAGGTTATACTCTTACTCTTAACTGGGAGGGGAAAACCGGAAAAACGTATTTTAAAGAAGTAGGAGATTCTATCCACGGATATGAGATCATTGAATTAAAAAAAATAATTGAGAGATCAAAAAGATATGGTGTTCCTGTTGAAATTGATAAGTCATATATAATATTAAGAGATAATATGACCATGCAAAGATTAAGGTTAAGACTTAATAAGGTCTATATTACAAGGGAGCTCTATGCCAGAATAAAGGAGAATAGATCAGGTAAGGTCTTTAATGTTCATGCAGGGAGCAACTTTCAGGTGATGATAGATGATAAAGAGGGTATTAAGGAAACATATACTGTCAGTAAAGTATTGATAGATCAGGTCTTTTACAAGGATAGTATTGGTAATGAATATAATAGCTCCTGGAGATAAAACAGATTTACTCTTTTATTCTTGCAGGCGTCATGAACTTATCATGCATAACACCGCATTACGCATCACAATTTTTATTTGTACTCTTTAATAAAAGGGAGTATTATAAAAGAATAGGTCTTAAATAAAAAGATCATTAGTTTATCTGGGAGATATATGCAGGAAAACATAAACGAAAATTTTAATGAAAAAAGAGCTTGTCCGCGTTATAGAGTAAAATATAATGCGACTGTATCTGTAAATACAAGAAAAGTCGGAACTACTATCGTTGATATATCTGAAATGGGAGTAGGTTTAATGTTATCTGAGAAGGTCAATAGAGGTGACATGCTTGATGTTAATATTGATGCAGGAAATGAGAAATGTCCAAAAAATATAAATTTAAAAGCTATGGTTGCATGGACCGGAGATCAAAATCAGGAAGGCTTTGTCAAGGTAGGTCTTGAGATAATAAAAATATCAGTTGAAAATTATGAGATTTTAACAAAGCATATTCAAGAGCTTTCACAAAAAGACGAGGAATAACATTATTGTATTTTATTAGAGTTTATCAAATTTAAGAATTCGGGGGAGTTCTTATGCCTGATGATAATGATTTAAATCAAAATGATAGAAGAGAGCATCCGCGTTATAATGTTCAATATTTAGCATGTGCTACTTTGCACGGAAAAAAACTTGGTTCAACAATTATTGATATATCTGAAAGTGGTGCAGGAATACTGCTCCCTAAAGAGGTTCATAAAGGTGAACAGATAGATATTACCGTAAGATGCGGTCCAAGTAAGGAGCATATCAGAGAAATTAATCTAAAAACAAAAGTTGTTTGGATAGATGAGAATGAAAATGATGACGATGATATGTGTAGAGCTGGTCTGCAGATCATAGATGTTGCACCAAAAGATCTTGAAATATTAAAAAAGAACATTCAGGAGATTTCCGGAAGACAGAAACGAATAGCAGGAATTGAAATAAGTGAGAGAGTTGTTCTTATTATTGAGGACACAAAAGCTCTTAGTTATATCCTAATGTTTGATCTTCAGAAAAAGGGTTTTTCAACTATTTTAGCTGAAAAGGGAGAGAAAGGCATTGAGCTTGCAAAAAACGAACTGCCCGACATAATCCTTCTTGATGTAATGCTTCCTGGGATAAACGGTTTTGAAGTCTGCAGAAGACTGAAAGAAGATGATCAAACAAAAAAAATACCGATTATCATAATGAGCGTAAAATCTCAATCTGATGATATATTGAGAGGGCTTGATGCAGGAGCAGATGCTTACATTGTAAAATCTCATGGTTTTGAAAAGCTTTATGAAAGGATATTGGAACTTATTTAAGACTCCAGACTGATGGAACGCTTCGCTGGAATTATATAAATTGCCGTCCTCCTTCGGCGGACTTATCGCACGTTCACAGAGAAAAATTCAGGTTTCAATCTCCCCTTTTTAGATTTTTATAGCAAATTTGTGGGGGAAGAAAACCTTCTGCGTTTTTTCTGTATTAAAGGTAGAACGTATGTAGGGGCGGGCCTTGTGTCCGCCCGTGTAAAAGTAAAAAGTGAGTCTTCCTAATTATTTTATAATCATCAGCGGAGCTTTCCTTGAACCAGTTAACGTTTTAACAAGTCAACCAATTAACTATTAATCCCTCTGTGCTTTTCGTGGTGAATTCTTTTCCTTCCTATTGATCTTTCATGGTAAAATAGTATAAAAGTAATAATAATATGAATTACAAAGCTAATAGACAAAAACACAAAAGAAATAAAGTGATAAAAAAGTATTTTGTTTTATGTTTATAAAATCTATTTTCTTATATGTTTTTATTTTTATGCACAGTCCAGTCTTTGGATATTCAGATAATTATAAAATTCCTGATAACCATTTAACAAAGTTAAGTAAAGAAATAGCAAAAGAGATAAATATTGCAAGAAAGGATCCCCAAAAATATGTTTTAATTTTAGAGGAATTTAAAAATAAATATGATGGGAAAAGTCTAAAGCTGCTTAATAAAAAGATCATTACTACAAAAGAAGGGACAAGGGTTGTTGATGAAGCTATTAAATTTTTAAACAAAATATCTTCAATGCCTCCATTAAAGTTCTCATCAGGTATGTCAAAAGGTGCAAGAGATCATATAAATGATATATCTTCAACTAACATTACTGGCCATAAGGGTAAAGATAAAAGCCTTCCCGGAATAAGGATAAATCGTTTTGGGGAGTGGAAGCTGGCTGTTGGGGAAAATATTTGTTATGGTTTTAATACTGCTCGTGAGATAGTAATATGGATGATCGTTGATGACGGGTTTCCCACAAGAGGGCATAGAATAAATATTTATCGGAGTGATTTTAGGTTTGTCGGAGTAGCTTTACAGGAACATCCTTTATATGAGTTTATTTGTGTAATTACTTTTGCAGGTGAATACTTGGATACTAATAATTAAAAACATGAAGAAGATATTAATTTATTTAACTTTAATTCTTTTTTTTGGAAGCTGTAATTCTTCTGCCTATTGTGAAGATAAAAATTCTGAAAATATTCTAAAAACAGGAATAAACTTTCTTAACGGCTATGAGATAATTGATGTAAATATTAAAGATCCTTCATCTTTAATGGAATGGATAAAAAAAACAGAGAATGAAATAAGCTCTTTATTAAGGAACAATTTTGATTATCAAGATATTCTTTTACAAATAGATCTTCACAGAGAACGTAATGCTGATATTGCCTTTTCATCAAGACCCAGGCTGAACCCTCAATTAAAAACGCAGCTTCTGAACAAAATAAATAAAAAAAAGCTTCCACGCGTTATTTTTGTAGATTTTTCATTTCAAATTTATTTTAGATTTCCTTATAGAGAAAAATATGCAGATATTACTTTTGAACCGGTATTAGAAAATAGAATAGAAAATTCGAAGAGTTTATTTAGGAGTGCATCTAAAGCAGAAAAGTTAGAGCTTTTAAAAAAATTGGCTGTTCAAATTATACTTCCTGTGATAACAGAATATTGCCTTGCCTCAGAAGTGCAGTTCGAGGGTATTCGTAATATAGGGTTTATGTTAAGGAGTATTGATTATAGTCAGGAGATTGATATAAAAAGTAAGACTGTTAATAAATATGAGTTCTGGCAAGGTGTTTTAGAACAAGCCGAGGGAAATGAGCTTATAGCTTGTGCTCAAGTTTATTTATATGTGGCAAACGGTTATATTTTTGAGGCAAAACAGCTGGCAGATATAATAAAGATATTTGCTTATAAGGAATTTGCATCTGATTATTTTTTAAAAGAATTGGATTGGAGATTAAAATATTATTTGAAGGATTCTGAAAAAGAGAAGGAAAAAACACCTAAAAATTTTAAAAATAATAAATACAAGGAATTCAAACAGATGGATCTTGAAAATATATTTAAAACAACTCACGATATGAATAAGGTAAAAAAACAAATATTGAGATATGCAGATATTGCTTTTGAAATTGAAGAATATGGGCTTGCTGCCCATCTTTACCAGCACATAATGTTTTTTTTAGAGCCCAGGTTTTATGAAAATAGAGATATGTTATCATATTTTTTATATTGTCTCGAAAAACTTGGTGTAACAGAAATGAAAGAAAATTATCGAGGCGATCATTTAGAAAATTTCAAAAGAATAGAAACTTTTTTAGAAGCAAAGTCTAAATAACAGAGCATAAAAAAATACCCGGCTGATTATTGATATTTTCAACCGGGTATTTTTTATGTTTGATTTTTACGCGAGTATGTCAAACAAATTATTATTAGATTCTGAAGAACTTTCGTCATCTTTCTTTGTATCATACATTAATGAAAGTCCGTCATCTTCATCAATTTCTCCATCTTTATCATCATCAATACCATTATCAGGAATTTCAACTTCAAAAGTTTCTTCTGTTTCAGATGAAGATTCAGTTTTTTTGGCTTCACCTGATATTTCAGCCTGCATGTATTCAGAACCACTTAATAAAGCTTTGAGCTTTTCCTGCCTCATTGCAATTCTTTGTTTAAGCTTTTCTTTTAATTCGCTTTGATCGATCAAAGAATCACCATTAGAATCGATTTTAGCAAATTTATCATCAGGGATCTTAAATTCTGATGAATCTAAAAAGCCGTCATTATTAACATCCTTTTTGCTCATAAGTTTTTCGAACATCTTATCGAGCCGATTTTCCGGATTTAATGATTTTGCTTTACCAAACATTTCGTATTGAGAGCAATCCCCTCCGCTTATAGCTTCAATACTCATTATTAACCTCCTCTCGCTTTAGTTTCGTTTATACAAAATCCGACATAATAATGAGAAGCAAGAGATATGCCTAAATGGCAATATGGATGTAATATGCTTATTATAAGCATGTTACATGTTAGATGAAACCTTGATCATGTGAAAATATAGGAAAAAAATACCATTTAATAGGAAAAAATACTTATCATATTTGGAACTAAACTTCAGCTTTTAAGGACTAAAAAGAAAAGCAATGATAAAATTATAAAAAGGATATTTTTATGAAAAATACAGAAAAGATCATAGTTTTGCTAATAGGTATCTTTTTTTGTTATTTAGAAACTTCTTTTATTTTATTTCAGAAATGATGGTGTTTGATTTACACGGGCACAGCACGCTGTGCCACTACATATTTTTATCTGTGAACTTTGTGGCAAATTTATAATAATCGCGCTGTAGCGCACCTTTTTTGTTACTTGGAATTTTTTACGAGGTTCCTCTTCGATTGATCATATAATTTGAGCCGGTAAGTTTTTTTACTTCTTTTTTTATTTCACTTGCTATTACGCTTGCTTCACCGGGATGTTTTATACTTATTACTTTAAGGTCGACTACAGCGAGTGAGATTGAAAGAAGCGGAAAACGCTGGCAAGAGCCTTTTCTATCTTTGCTTTCAATATATCCTCTTATACGGTCTTTTTCGTTTATAAGAGTAGGAATGACCATGTCAAAGTTCTGGATCATTTGTTTGCAGGTTTCTTTAACTATTGATGAAGGAACAATAAAGAAAAAATCATCTCCGCCTACATGGCCTACAAAGCTGTCTCTTGAGCTTAATCTTCGGACAACATTTGTAATTATCTTAGCTGTCATACGTATAGCTTCATCTCCTCTTGCAAAACCATACCGGTCATTGAAAGCTTTAAAATTATCAAGATCAACATAACACAGAGCATAGGATTTTTTCACTCCGATTATTTTTTGTATATTGGCCATTATAGTGTAATTTCCAGGAAGTCTTGTAAGTGGGTTCGCGTCAAGGTTTAAAGAGCCTGAAGATTCTCTAAGCTGTATTCTTAAGAGTACTTCTTCTGGTCTTACAGGAAATAATATAAAGTCATCACAAAGAAGTTCCGGAATAGACAAAAGATAGTCGAGTGTTTCTTCTCTTGTAAGTAGTATAAGGGGAAGATGTTTATAGGCAGAATCATTTTTTAATGTTGTCATGAAATCTTCCCACCCAATAGTTTTTGTAGACACAATGATGATGTCTGGAGGTTCGTTATAAACGTGAGAAACAGCTTCCTTTGCATCGGAGTAATCGTAGACAAAATAATTTTTGTTTGCAAGTATCTGTCTTATAGAGTCATAGGTGTACTTTTTTTCATGAAGGCAGAGTATTCTTTTTTTTTTGATTTTTTGCTTCACTTCATGTCCTCTGGGACAAGATGTTGAAGAGCACCGATCTCAGGTGCGATATTTTCAGCAATTTTATCTATCTGATCCTGTGTTAACGGGATCTTTTCTTCGCAAATAGGATCAATAGGTTCAAGAGGAAAATCTTCTTCAGCTCCTCCTCCCATACCTCGGATCATCATGTCTGACAAAGATGTGACCATTACACGCATATGAAAGCCAGATGCATCTTTTACAGCATGATGAGATCCTATTGGAATTATAAGTTTTTCAGGTAATGTCCATTTTTCACAGATCCATTGACCAATATTTGCATGATCAAATCCAAGCATTTCCTGTTCTGTTTCCCAAATAGTCCTACCGGAGGTACGTGCTTTTTCTATTACATGTTTGTACTCTTCAGGAGCTTCTATGTGAAGAATTACCTTTCCTATATCATGTAAAAGACCTGCTACGGCAAATTCTTCTACATCCTGCATTGAAAGCTCATTTGCAATAGATCTTGCAGCCAGAGAAGATGCTATAGAATGGCGCCATAGGGGAAATGCATCTGAAGAAAGATTTTCAAAAATATTAGATGTTATTATCAAGCCCTTTACAGCATCATATCCAAGAAGAACAAGTGCATGAGAAACAGTGCTTATCCTTCCGGGAAATCCATAGAAAGCGGAATTTACAAGTTTTAACAGTTTACTTGTGAGAACCTGATCTTTGCTGAGTTCCTTTCCAATAGCATCCATAGATGTTTTTGGGTTTTTTATCATTTCAGTAAATTTGCTGAGAAGATTTGGAAGAGTCGGGATGTTAGTTAAACGCTCAACTTTTTTGCGGAAAGAATCTTTATCAATAATAAGTTCAGTGCTCATTCTTTATTAGTTTCCTTTTGTTCTTCCAAATTTTTTAGTAGAGATATTTTCAGCTTTCCAAGAATTGAATCGGATTTTATATTTAAAAAGCGTTTTTTTATTTTGTCCTTTTCTTGAATAAATTCTTCTTCCGTCATCTCAATACCGGATTCTATATAAAGCACAGATATTTGCATTTCCTTGAATCGCTTAATAAGGGATTCATTTAGAGAAGTACCTTTTGAGCAAAGGACCATTCCTTTATCGTTAGTTACCGGTTTTGTCAGTATCATTCCTTCCACAGCATCATTTATTGAAACACATTTTTTCATATTTATTCCGTTTTTTATTTTAACTGTTATATATTATATTATTTTTTATAATGTTTGTCTTATTATCTTTTTGAGCATGAGATCTATTTCGTTAATACCATATGGTTTAACCATAATAGCGCAAAAACCGAATTTCTTGTAATCAGCCATTACAGGATCGTTAGAGTATCCGCTTGAAACTATGATTTTTGCTTTGGTATCAATCTTTAATATTTTTTTCGTTGCTGCTTTTCCACCCATTCCACCGGGAATGGTAAGATCCATAATAACAGCATCGAACTTATCATTGTTTTCGAAAGTCTTTTTATAAAGATCAATAGCTATTTCTCCATTTTTTGCCAAGGTTGCATCATAGCCCAGAAATGTGAGCATTTTCCCAACGCTTTTTAAAACAGGCTCTTCATCATCCATTAGAAGTATTTTACCTTTTCCTCCAGTAATTTGAGTATGTGAAGTTGTTTTATTTAAAGCTTTTTTATCACTTGCAGGGAGATATATACTAAAAGTTGTTCCATTGTCTTTTTCAGATTCAACCTTTATATGCCCCATATGGTTTTTAATAATATAATATGTTGTTGTAAGCCCGAGGCCGCTTCCCTGTTCTTTAGTAGAAAAATACGGGTCAAAGATCTTTTTTAGATTTTGTTTTTCTATACCGGTTCCCTGATCGGAAATACTTATTTTTATATATTTTCCTTTTGATATCTGAATTGTGCTGTTTTCTTCCATGTGAATATTTTCAGCAGTTATATTGATCTTGCCGCCTTCCTGCATTGACTGGATAGCATTTATAATAAGGTTATTTATCACCTGTCCTATTTGTCCGGCATCGATTTCTGCTGACCAGAGATCATCAGGGATAGAAAGAGCAGATCCTATATGTGAACCACGAAGAGCAAATGATGCGGTATCTTTTATTAAGTCTTCTAAAGAAGTCAGTTTCTTTATTGGTACTCCACCCTTTGAAAATGTAAGCAGCTGCTTTGTTAGAGTTTTTGCCTGAAGTGTTGCTTTTTCTGCATCTATAATTGTTTCATATGACTCTTCTTTTGGTGATATGTACATCTTTGTTAAAGAAATGTTTGCAACAATAGCAGTAAGAATATTGTTAAAATCATGTGCTATTCCTCCTGCAAGTATTCCGATGGATTCCAACTTTTGTGTATGCTGCATTTGTGTCTCGTACTTTCTTTGTTCTATTTCAGCCT
Organism: Candidatus Auribacterota bacterium; assembly: GCA_023144635.1. Taxonomy (GTDB): domain Bacteria; phylum Auribacterota; class JAFGBW01; order JAFGBW01; family JAFGJP01; genus JAGLFH01. The sequence goes on from JAGLFH010000014.1 coordinate 50,935, forward strand.
TTTTTCTGTCAGTAATATCTTTAGCTATACATACAACACCAGTAGACACCCCCTGCTTATTCTTTATTATGGAACCTGAAAGAAGCATTGGGATAAATCGTTTATTTTTTGTTTTGTATAATACTTCTTTGTTAGTTATCGAGCCTTTATCCATGATATTTTGAAAAAGAGTATCTCTTAGAATATCATCATGTGAAAAAATTACAGAAAAGGGTTTTCCTATAAGTTCATAGCTTTTATATCCAAGAAGTTCTATCGTTGCTTTATTAACACTAAGGATGTTATTTTCCATATCTATTACGATCAAAGTATCTATCATAAACTTTAAAATGTTTTCAGTATATTCCTTTGCAAATAAAAGCTCGTCTCTTGATTTTTCCAAAGCTTTTGACATATTGGTAAAACTTATTGCAAGTTCTCCTATTTCATCTTTTGATGATATATTTATTTTGGAATGTAAAGAACCTTTACCTATTTCAATTGCAGCATCTTTAAGCTTTATAAGAGGCACAGAAATGGAATGTGATATGGAAAAATCTATTAAGGAAGCTAATAGAAGAATAATGAATGTTATAAATAAAAGAGCGTTTCGTATCCTTGTGACAGGTTTAAATATTTCTTTTGTTTCATGGTCTATAAATAAAACCCAGTTAAATCCCTTAAAAGTTTTATATCCTTTTGAATGTGCATAAGCAAAAAGCTTTTTCGGGCCTTTATTATTGCCATCAATAATAAAATATCCTGATGATCCTTTAGATTTTAATTTAAGCTGTTTTTTTAAATTATAAGGAGCATTCTGAAAGAATTTGTATACGCTGGTGGAATAAAGATACTTTCCATTTTTATCCAAAAGAGTGAAATGCCTTGATTTATATTTAGTTGAAGATTCTTTTGTATTCTTAATAATGTTTATTGTCTCGCTAATGTTTAAGACAATCTTAATTATACCTACAAATTCATCATTTTTATCATCAACCCGTATTGCTATATCTGTAGAATAAATATTTGCGCTGGAATCAAAATTCACATCTTCAACACATACATCATATTTTTTTGCGCATTGCCACCATTTTTCATCATCCTGCTTATAGTGCTACAACTGCCCCGTATTTGTTTGTGACAAAGACTTCACCTATTACTTTATACCCGCTTTTTTTCTCATAAAAATCGATCTTAGTCCTTAATTCATGCGAGAGATCATTGTTTAGCAGGTTTTCCAGGAAATCATTTTTTTTGGTTTTATTATAAAAGATCCATTCAAGATTTTTTTCAATGATAAATTTATTAATATCATTTAAAGATTCAAATTCTTTATTAGAGGCTTTAATCGTTTTTTGCATATTGAGATCATGACAATATTCCTCAAAGTGCTTGACCATGTCATATATGTTTTTATCAATATCTTCCATTGTTTTCTTAGCTATGGAAGAAGAGGCATCTCCAATAGATTCCTGAAGGATTTTTTGAGAAGATAGGGCAGAAAGATATCCCACTATGCCTATCAAAAGAGCAATTCCGATATAGCCTAACATCAGTTTTTTGCTGATATTCATAAGTAGTTACCTAATGGTTAACTATTATACATATATAGAACAATCTTATATTATTTTAAATATTATATCATTAGAAATTTATTTCATTATTCTACAAAAATATTACAATCAGTTTTAATGATCATAAATGCTTATTTTACAATCTTAGATATTTAAAGGAGGAAACATGAAGTTTTCACAGGCAAAATGCGGAAGAACATTTGTAATAAGGCTGGAAGATGGTGATGTTGTGCATGAGGAAATTGAAAAATTTGCCCGTGATCAATCTATTAAAGCGGCATCATTGATAATTTTAGGGGGAGCAGACCAGGGCAGTATGCTTATTGTTGGGCCTGAAGAAGGGCGCGCAAAAGCTATTCGTCCAATGGCACAGATACTTGATGATGTTCATGAAATATCAGGAACAGGGACAATCTTTCCTGACGAAGAGGGAAATCCCACACTTCATATGCACATTGCATGTGGAAGGAAATCGTCAACAGTAACAGGATGCATAAGAAAAGGTGTAAAAGTATGGCATATTATGGAAGTAGTGCTTTTTGAGCTTTTAGATACAACGGCAATGCGTGTAACTGATGATACTTTAGGTTTTAAACTTTTAAAACCATGATATAAATGAAGATTCAATAAAGGAGGATAATATGAATTCTGTAAATAAGATAAGATTATTAATTGTAAGTGTTTTTTTATTAGTATTTGTCATAGCTTTTTCTTTTTCTAAGTCTTTTTCTTATGCTGAAGAGGCTGCGGTTTACACCTATAAAGTTGTACCGCTTTCACAAGCTAAGGGCTGGCTAGAGTCGATTCTCAATAAGTATGGATCGGATGGTTGGAAACTGGTTGAAATTGATGATGGAACGGGAAATATAATATTCAGAAAATAGGCTTTGCTATAAAGCAGTCGAGAGTCCATAGACCATAGTCAATAGAGGAAAAGCGAATTGTGTTGCGCTGTGCGATATGCGTAATGCGTTCAAGGAGCTTCCTGCGGAAGCGGATGGCAGTAAATTTATCACGAAAACACGAAAGTAATGAACCACGTCCTAAACCACATAGGGCTTAGGATAAAAAAATAAAAGTAAAACGTATGTAGGGACAGGGCTTGCCCCTGTCCGTGTAAAAGCACAAAAAGAAAACATCGTAGGGGTGTTGCTTGTTTTAATCATGAGCGCAGTCGAATGGACTGCGCCCGTGTAAAAGATGAAAAAAAAATTGGTGGATCTGTAATATGTTTTTCTGAAAACTGATTGCTATAAATTTAAAAGGTCGTCAGCGGGGAAACTTTGTTACGCCACGTGAGTCACGTACCATGTGACAACGTGGTCACGTGAAAGTAAACTCTGTAAAGTGTAGGAAGTATGAAAAAAATCAAAAAAGTGATTTTTGTTTTTTTATTATTCTTTATTGCTGGAAGCATCTGGCTGCCATGTCTTAATTTTTTATTTAAAGTAGATATAAATAGTTATAGAACAAAGGAGGGGATTGCTCCAAAAACTCAGTTATTAGCACAACGACAAATGCGAAATTGGGAAAATTATTCTAAAAAAGAAAAAGATATTTCTAAAATGCGTGTCGTAAATGCAGAGTGGGATTTTATGGGAAGAACTTTTTTTGTTTTATCGTTAGCGAATATGGCTTGCATGGAACCTTCAAAAACAGAGGAATATCTGAATACTATTGATAGGGTCATTGATGATACTTTGGAATTGGAGAAAAAAAAAGGAAAGTACTATTTTCTTATGGATTATGCCCGTGATTCAGAATTTCTTTCCAAACAAAAGCGGAGTATTTTTATTGATGGTGAAATTGCGCTTATGTTAGGAGCGAGAAGGCTTCTTGAAGAAAAGCAGACATATAAAAAAGAGATGGAAAAGCGGATTACTTTAATGATTTCACAAATGAAACAAAGTCCTGTTCTTTCGGCAGAAAGCTATCCTGATGAATGTTGGCTGTTTTGTAATACAGCTGCAATTGCATCCATTAAAATAGGAGATATATTAGGGACAGGGGAAAATGTAGAGTTTATAAATGAATGGCTGGAAGTTTTGAAAGCAAATTTTATAGAACCTAAAACGGGTTTACTTTATTCGTCCTATTCAGTTGACGGTAATATCTATCAAGGTCCTGAAGGTTCAAGCATATGGTTTGCGGCGCATTGTCTGCAGTTAGTGGATGAAGTGTTTGCCCGTACTCAGTATCGATTGGCTAAAGAAGAATTAGCAAGACATGTTATGGATTTTGGTTATGCAAAAGAATGGCCTTCCAGTTACAAAACAGGATCGGATGTCGATTCAGGGCCTGTTATACCTTTTTTAGAAATAAGTGCTGGATCTTCAGGGCTGGCTTTTGTTGCAGCAGGGGCCTTTGATGATGATATATATTTACAAAAATTACTGACTGCTGTTCAGTTTGCCGGATTTCCAATAGAAAAAAATGGTGAATTAAAATATGGAGCAAGCAATCAGGTTGGTGATGCAGTTTTGTTATATGGTTTAGTCGTGGGCCCTCTTTGGGAAAAAGCAAAAAGTTTGGAGGCCAATAAATATGAAAAGGTGGAATAGAACATCCGCATTTTTCTCAAGCAAAGGGATGCTTCTTAGAGCGATTCTAGGAAGCATAGTCTTTTTTATAATACATTTTTTAGGTTGGCGGGAATATACAACGATTCTTTGTGGTTCAGCACCAACCGGTGAGGCACTTTCTACTTTTGGTATATTTAAAATGGTAACTTATGTTAGCAGTTATTTGTGGTTCTGGGTCATGGCGCCTATTCTTATATTAACGGCAGGTCTATTGTGGATAAGTAATAAGATCAGTAATAGTCAATCTTAAATTGGAATTTAAGTTTTTTTTGAATTTTTTATTTTAAATTTATCCGCCTGCGCAGAAGACCCCGGATGTAAATCCGGGGATGAATGCACTAAAATGTCTTTTGCTTCGGCGAGATGTCGCAAAGGAGGATTCTGTGCTGGACTGACCTCGCCCGAAGCCCGCAGGGCGAAGGCGGGTTTAAAGGAGCCACGGACGTAAGTCCGTGGGGCTCCATTTTGCTTTTACAGAGGTTGCCGCGTAGAGTTTACCCTGAGCGATTGAAATGAGTCGAAGGATAATGACGATTTTTTTACTTTTTATCTTTTACACTTCTTTGTTCATCATGAACCCCACGTGGTTCATGACTCTGTGCCCTCTGTGGCTGTTTTTTTGTTATTTGGGATTTGATACTTGGTGCTTATAGTTACATCTCTTTTTCATCGAACTCAAAGTCTTCTATTTTTGCATTAGGTCTTAATAAAGATACTATTTCTTCACCCATAGTTCCCATAATGACAAGGACGTATTTTATTTTTGCTCTTAAATTGTCATCGATCTTAAAATAAACACGATATGTCTTATTTAATCTAAACTGATCAAATCCTTTTACGAACTGAACACCTTGTTTAAGATAATATAATGTAAGAGTTTTTAGATGCTTTTTCTTTTTATCAAAAATATATACTTTAAATATATCAGGTGATGCGGTCTTTTCACCATTATGCAGAGGACTTATTTTCATAAGTACATCAACAACATGCATTTTGCTGATGTGTACTTTAGAGCTTGCTCCATCATAAATAGATTCAGAAAAAGTGATCCTTTTTACACTTGCCTGTTTGATTATATATCTTGATCCTTTGGATGTATTAGAAAAGTATTTCCAGCTTTTTTGTTGTTTTTCTTCAGCACTCGCGAAATTGAATGACAAGCAAAGTGTAATTACACAGAGAGATATTATATTTTTTAAATATTTCATTTAAAGCCCCCTCAATATTATAAATGCTAGCACATATATTGACTATCAAACAGAAAAAAATATTGAGTGTTTTCTCTGGCGTTTTTCTTAGTGGCTAAATAGCTTTTTTATTTTCTGTGGCGATATTTATATTTTACTCAAAAGTTCTTTAAGGGAGTTTTCTATTGAAGAAAAATCTTTTTGTTGGAGCCATTCTTTTCTAAAGATACTTCCGCCTATAGCAACTGCGCTTGCACCATTTGAAAAAAAATCTTTTATAGTCTCTTTGTTAACTCCGCCGCATGCCATGAGTTGGATGTCCTGAAAAGGGCCTTTGATCTCTTTTATATAATCAGGTCCGCAAAATTTTGACGGAAATACTTTTACCATTGTAGCTCCAGCTTTCATGCAATTATATATCTCTTGAGGAGTGAATGCTCCAGGAAAAACAGGTATATTGTTATCCAAGCAATGCACTATAACTTCGGGCACAAGTGTAGGAGAAACAATGAATGTTGCACCAGCATCAAGAGCTTTTTTTAGATCATCAAGCTTAAGAACTGTTCCTGCTCCTATCATCAAACTGTCTTTTGCACTTTTTATAGCTTTTTTTATTAATAAAGGAGCATTGGTTGTATTCATTGTTATTTCGATAGTCTCGAGGCCGGATGCGATTACACATTCAATAAGAGGTTCTACTATATCTTCATCTATACCTCTTAAGATACCCATTACTGGTTTTTTTTTGAAACGTTCAATATTCATAATAAAAATTAAGAATGTAAAATTACAAATCCTGTAATCAACAACATTTACCGAATGACGATTGTTATGCTTTAATTTTTCTTTTTTCTTTGTGCCTTTAAGTCTTTTTGCCTAATTCTATTTATTCTATATCGCTTGCAGAAAAACTCTCATAGAATTCACGGTAATCTTCTTTTTTGTTCGTTCCTCTAAGAGCCATTGCTGATTTTGGATGTTCATTAAGAATTCCTGTTAATGCATAAGGAATAATGTAACCCCATTCGATCTTTTCTCTTAGTGGGATGAACTCCTTAGAAATAAGGTCAAGAAGTGGACGAATATCGTATTTAGGGTTTTTCAAAAATCCTATCAATAGCTCAAGAGGGCAGTTTCCGGCTGCGCGACCAATACCGTAAACAGTTGCATCAAGATAATTTGCATTATGAATAATGCCTTCTATAGTATTGGAAAATGCCAGCTGTTGATTATTATGAGCATGAATTCCAATTTCTTTACTCTTAAGTATTTCTTTATACTTTTTTACAAGAAATTCAGTTGATTCCTGATAAAGATTTCCAAAACTGTCTACAACATATATGATTTTGCATTTTGCTTCTTCTTCTATCTGATGAAGTGCTTCGTTAAGCTCACTGTCAAGAGATCGTGTGACAGCCATTATGTTAATAGTTGTTTCATAACCCTTTTCATCAAAGTGGTTTACCATGTGTATTGCTTTATCAATATCTTTTACATAAGATGCAACACGTATCATGTCAATAGGGCTTTCACTGGCGGGTTTGACATCATCTAGATTAACACGGCCGATATCTACCATGACAGCTAGTTTTGTTTTAGATTCAATACCATCTGTGATCCTTTTTATCACTTCATCATCGCAGAACTTCCATGCACCGTATTCATCTGGTGAGAAAAGTTCTTTTGAGTTTTTATAACCTATCTCCATGTAGTCAACACCTGATGCAGATATTGCTTTATAAATTTCTCTTACGAAACGGTCGTCAAAATTATGATTATTTATTAAACCTCCGTCTCTTATAGTGCAATCCAATACTTTAATCTTATCTCTAAACATGTTTCCCCCTTCATTTTTAAACTCATAAAAAAAGTGTATTATATGTATAAAACATATAAAATACAAATAAATATATTCAGGCTTGACCTGAATATTTCACAAGTCAAGTGTACCGCAGGCGCAAGGCATCAAACATGCTGCTGTATGCTTATACTGCAAGTGTTTGATAACAAGGCGGATGCGGTGCAATCGGCTTGCTCTCGTAAGCACAGCCGAAACGAAATCATATTTTTTCCTTTAAAAGGGATAGTGACAAAGTGTAACCTAAATTTTTTCCCTGTTTTTTTGTTTATTTTGCTGTGCATGAAGAAAATAAAAATTTTTCGGCTGTGTTTATGAAATATTCAGCTTTAGGAGGTGAATAAATGCTTGTTAATATGGGTCGAACTTTTATTGGAAGACTGGAAAAAGGTGCGGATATACTTAAATCTTTGACTGAAATATGCAAAAAAGAAAATATAAGGTCTGGAGCTTTTTCACTTATAGGGGCTGTAACTTCTGCAAATGTCGGGTATTATGATCAATTGGCGAAAAAATACTGTGATCCTATAAGTTTTAATGAAGCATTGGAGATAACAGCTTGTACAGGAAATGTATCTATTAAAGACAATGGAATATTTGTTCATGCTCATATATCTTTATCAAACAAAATTGGTAAATGCTTTGGCGGGCATCTTATGCCTGGAACTTACGTTTTTGCCGCAGAATACTGTATTACAGAGTTTATGGGTGAAGAACTTGTAAGAGAGTTTGATGATGAGACAGGGTTAGGCCTATGGAAGATGATGTAAGAAAAACGTGATTAGCTATTCGTCGTTCGGGGTTCGTTCATGGTGCACTACCGTGCGAGATTATAAAAAAGCTAAAAGTTGAAAAAACGGGAGTTGGGATATTGCGGACGAAAAAAAACAGAAGCCAATAAGTGGAATATTCAGGTAAATAATAGGGGATAACTTATGAATAAAAGCAAATTCATCTTAATTTTTATCTTAATTAGTACTTTTTACGGATGCGGTAAGACAAGAAGTGTTTTTGAAAAGCGGTATGTTGCAACTGTAATTCCAGCTTACACCTTAGAAGACTATATACGTGAACTTGATAGTAGTGACAGTGATATCAGGTATCTTGCTGTTGCAAACATAATGGAGCTTGAAGGAAATGATGCAGCAGCGATGAAAATAAAAAAGCTTCTTTATGATCCATCCTCAAAAGTAAGAGCTATTGCAGCATATGCACTTTCCGGTGTTGACAAAAAGATAAAGATAGAAGATACACTAATTGATCTTTGTAAAGATGCTTCATCTGTTGTAAGAGAAGAGGCCGTACATGCTCTAGGACGAAGATATCCGTCATCAGTTAATGCCGGAAAAGCTATTTTAAATGCGATATCAGATCCTAATTTGATCGTTAGGTTAACTGCATATGGTGGGGTTATAGGTTTTTTAGAAAAGGCAGAAAATAAGGAAAATATTGTAAAAACCCTTATACAAAAACTTGAAGGGAATACATCTTTACCTGAAAAGCTTATGATAATTAGTTTGCTTGGATATGTTAAACATGAACTAGCGGAAGAGAAACTTGTAGAACTACTTCAGTCTCCTGACAAACGTATACTCAATGCTTCAATAGAATCTTTAGGAAATTTGGAATCTTCTTTAGCTTCAATAAAAGTTGCAGCATTGCTTGAAAATGAAAAAGCTGATAAAGAAATTATTTTTGATGCTCTCGGGCGAATGAAAGCAGAGAATTGCTTAGATAAAATATATCCATTTCTCCAGAGCAAAGATGCGGAACTTCGTCGAAAGGCTGTTTCTGTATTATCAGATATAGAGTCAAAGGATGCTCTTCCAGAATTAAAGAAAAGGTTTAATGTGCTTTATGGTGAACTTGCAGGATTGTTGGATTCTACAAAAATACTTGATTTTGTAGAGTCCGGCGATGAGATTATACTACTTGCAAAAACTATTTCAGATCTTGAGAAAAAAGGAAAAAAAATAAAAGGATATCTTGAGTCAGATAATAACTATGAGAGGTTATGCGGTCTTTTTAAGATTATTAATTATAACGAACCTTTTGACCGTATATTGATGGAAGATAATGAAAAAGGGAAAATGATATTTAAAATGATCGAAAAACTGGAAAAAGATGAAGATCCTGTTATAAAAATGTTTGCCTGTCTTGCTCTTGGCAATTCTGTTGATGAAAGAGTACCTGTTATACTTGAACAAAACTGGTCATCACCTGTTTTTGGGGTTTCATGGTCCTCAATGAGTGCAATAAGTACCTATATTAAAAACACTAAAGATATGGAAGTTTTAAAAAGAGCATATGAAACAAAAGAAACATATGAAGTATCAATTTTTAGTGATGAAGATAAGGGTTATATTATGCGTGATATGCTGGAAGATGCTGTAGTTAAATATGAAAATTTAAATATAACTTTAAAAAGACTGAAAAAAGAGATGAATGATGTAGATGATCTGGCAACATCTATTATGGCAGCTTTTCATTTAGCAAAAAAAAAGGATATTGCAGCATTTCCTGTTTTAACAGGTTTTTTAAAACATGAAAAGCGTGAATACAGAATATATGCTGTACAAGGCCTCGAGTATTTTAAAGAAAAATCACTGGATGTTTTGACATTGGCGTTAAAAGAAGAAGATGATAAGTTTGTTAAAGATTACATAAGTTCTTCAATAGAAAATATAAAAGGAAATAGTAAGAAGTAGGAAAAGGATTCAAGGACTCGAGGAATCAAGGGGTCAAGTGTAAAGCCTGCTGATAGAAAAATGGATGTAAAAATCCCAAATAACAAATTCAAAATATCAGACATTTTACGTTCTACACGGTCCGTTCGGTGAACGGACCCTATCGCAGATCCGCCAATCTTTTAGAGACACAATTTTTTACACGGAATGGGCAGGCCCGTTCCCTACACACTTTTTATTTTTTGCTTTTATTTTTGTTTTTGTGATTCTTTAACGCATAACGCACAGCTGATATGCTTAGGGTAAGCATATCTAATTCTATTTAGTTTTTTTCTCATATAATGTTATTATAAAAACTTATTATCTATTTCTTTTTAAATGAATTATATAGGGAATTTAAAGATGAAAAGATTTTCTACATTTGAGGGTGTCTTCCTTCCTACGTTTTTAAGTATTCTCGGTGTTATTATGTATCTGAGACTTGGATGGGTTGTCGGCCAGACAGGTTTAAAAGGCGCTCTTCTAATAATAATCTTAAGTAACGTGATAACTCTTCTTACAGGTCTTTCAATTTCAAGCATTGCAACAAATATGCGACTGGGAGCAGGCGGTGCTTATACGATAATATCAAAATCTCTTGGTTATCAAATAGGTGGAGCTATCGGAATTCCTCTTTATATTTCACAGGCAGTTTCAGTTGCTTTTTATATTACGGGATTTACAGAGTGCTGGGTATCAGTGTTTCCTTTACATAATTTTCTTGTTGTTTCGATTGTTTTATGGCTTTTACTTCTTACTGTTTCATATATGAGTGCTAAATTTGCTTTTAAGCTTCAATATGGAATATTAATTATCATTGTTCTTTCTCTTGTTTCTGCTTTTCTCGGTAAAAGCAGTATTGAGGCCGCAACTTTTTTTGGTGAGGGTATTGGAAATATAAAGTTCTGGCAGGTTTTTGCTGTGTTCTTTCCTGCTGTAACAGGAATACTTGCAGGTGTCAGTATGTCGGGAGAGCTTGAAAAACCATCAAAGAATATTCCTGTAGGAACATTATCGGCCATTGGATTGGGTCTTATTGTTTACATCTTTCTAGCTATATGGTTTTCGACTCATGCAACCTCCCAACAGCTGATTTCTAATTCTACAATAATAGCTGATCTTGCGCGTTGGCGTTTTCTGGTTGTTGCAGGTATTATGGGAGCAACACTTTCTTCTGCGCTTAGTATGTTCGTAGCTTCTCCAAGAACTCTTCTTGCTCTTGGAAAACACCGGATAATTCCATTTTCGACTTTTTTTTCAAAAGTTAATTCTAAAGGTGAACCTGCAAAAGCAATACTTTTGACGGCAGTCCTTTGTCTTGTAACTATTTTTCTTGGTTCACTTAATAAAATTGCTGTCCTTCTTACAATGTTTTTTCTTATAACTTACGGAATGCTTAATATTGCTGTTTTTATAGAACAGGGAATTGGTATTTTAAGTTTCAGGCCATCATTCAAAGTGCCTCTTTTCTTTTCTCTGCTCGGAGGAATAGGTTGTATTGCAACAATGTTTCTTATTAATCCAGTTTTCAGTGTAATTGCAATAGCCGTAATAATAGTTATATATATGATACTGATCCATAAAGAAGTACAAAGAAGCTGGCCTGATGTAAGGAAGGGGCTATTCATTTTTATTGCTGAAAAAGCATTAAAAGTAGCATCAGAGCTTCCCTATCATCCAAAGACATGGAAGCCAAATTTGTTAATACCTATAAGAATACCGAAAGACTGGATAGGAATGACAGAATTTATTAAAAATATAGTTTTTCCAAATGGACGTGTCACTCTTTTAAGTATTGCGGAAGATACAAGAATTCCTCAGACGAGAGATGAAAAACTGAAACTTAAGAAAAAAACAGAGCAGGGTCTGGATATGCTTAAAAGTGCATTGCAGGAAGATAATATACTTGTTACGCCTATGCTTGTGGAATCACATGATTTCCTTGAAGGAACAAGAACTGTAACTCAGGCTCTTAAGGATTCTTTTCTACCTCCTAATATTTTATTTTTAAAACTTGGTTTTGACTGCAGCAGGGATCATATTATTGAATCTCTTTTTCAAAAAGAAAAGAAAGAAGATATTGGAATTATGGTGTTTGAATTTCATCCAACAGTTGGTCTTGGAGAACAAAAGACAGTTAATCTTTGGGTAAGAGATAAAAGCCCTAATCTTAACCTTGCCGTTTTAACTGCATTGCAAATAAAACAGAACTGGGATGGGAATTTACGTATTATTCAGGTGGTTGGGGCAGAAGAAGAAAAGGAAAGAGCTACTCAGTATTTAGAAAAGCTGAGAAAACTTACACGTATACCAAGAGATACGATAAAAACAGTTATGGTGGGTGATTTTAAAGAGGTGCTTGCTTCTGCACCGCCAGCAGATATTAATATTTTTGGTGTTGCTGAAAACCTTGATACTTCGTGGATACGAAATATTACGGAAACAGTAAATACATCTGTTCTTTTCCTAAGAGATGCTAAAGATCATAGTGCTCTTGCATAAAAAATAAATAGTTTTAAAGAAGGAGTGATCTTATGAAAAAACTTTTATTGTTTTTATTCATTTTGCTGTTTGCTGTTTCTGCTCATGCATATGTTACCTGTCAGTCTTGCGGTTTTAAGAGAAACTATGAAGATGATGAATTTTGCATAAATTGCATGAAGAAATTGGATAAGAGCAGTTCATCCAGCGTAACAGCCAAACCAAAAGCAAAAAAGAATAGTACGAATGTTGCCAATAAAGATAAAACTTATCAATTTAAAGAAAATTATATATTACTTTTCCCTTACCAGGTAGTAGAAGGTTCGGCTGCTAAGGACGGCCTTTATCAAGATTTTAAAGAAATGAAGATAATTCGTGCCAAGCCTGCTGTTTTTTCAAAGAGGGAAGCAAAGATAGAAGTCATAAGGAAATTTAAAGTTATTTATGATAATGGAGTTAAGATTAATGTGTGTGAAGTGATGGTAGAGACTAATACTTTTAAAATGCTTGACGGAAGAATTATTAGTTTTAAAAAACTAGGAGGTTTTGTATTAGCAAAAAGATTATAAATAAAAGGAGATAGCATGAAGATTGTTTTAGGTTTCTTAATGATTTTTATTCTTATTACATCTGTTGTATATGCTAATGCAGATGGGTTTGAAATAAAGGGGAAAATAATAGATAAAGAAAAAGTGCTTATGAAGCGTCTGATGGATGAAGGCGCAACATGGGATGGAAAATTTGATCCTGTTGGAAGAAGGGGTATTCAAATAAGGATCTTTTCAGGAAACAAGAAAATATGTGAAATAAATCCTGATGAAAACGGAGCTTTTTGCTTTAAAGTTAAAGAGCCTGTTACTTCAATAGAACTTGAAGCAGGAGGCGGCGGTTTTTATTTAAGGAAAATGGGTAACTGGATAAATGATACAACCGTTGATCTTGTTATTTCAAAAGAAGGAATGTTTACTTTGCAGGGGTATGTGAAAAATTTAAACGGAAAGCCGGCCAGCTGGGTAATGGTATCTGCTTATGATTCAAAAAATAGAAAGTTGGCTTACGGATATACATATTCTAAAGGGGATTTTGAAATTTGCTCTAATAAAGAGATAGCTTATTTAAAAACACGTAGCGATAAACAGGATATAACTAAAAAAGGCCCGTGGAGAAAAAATACTAAAGTTGATCTTGGTTTAGAAAGATCAAAGATGTTCACTCTATCCGGTATTGTAAAAGATTCTGATGGTAATCCTTTTAAAAAGATAAGAGTTATTTCTCGTGATATGAAAAATAAGACTTTAAAAACTGCTATGACTGATGCTGAAGGTAAATTTTCAATAAAGACAGATAAAGAAATATCAAGTTTAATGGTTTATAGAGATACAGGGCAGGAGTTACAAAAGAAAGGCCCATGGAAGAATGATTCTTTTGTTGAGCTTGTTTTTCAAAATAAAGGTATGTATACCCTAGAAGGTCATGTGAAAATGAAAGATGGAAGTCCTGCTTTTCGTGCAAGTGCATCTATTGCAGGTGAAGATTATTTTAAGAAAAGTACCAAAACAGATGAACATGGGTATTATAAATTTGAAATTATTAAAAAAATAGAAGTGATCAGTTTTGGGTATGAAAAATATCAAAAATATATTGAAGGCAATTGGGGTAATAATTCTGTTATTGATATTGTCCTTGATGAATAGATGTACCAGTCAAAATTTCTTAAGTAATTAAATTCAATTGTATTAATAGAAAAAGTCAATACCGGATCATCATTGCTTTGATTGGGTATGAACCACGCGTTTTTTTATCACCTAAAAGATAAATGAAAGATAGTATTTGATGTTTATTGTGTGATATATTATAATATAATATATTGTATTGTGATGTTATTATGTATCGTTGTGTTGCGGTTTTTGTGGAAGACTGTTATGTTTAGAAAGAGAAAAAGATCGTTATATTTATCATCCCAAAAAGGTCAGGGTATGACCGAGTTCATAGTTATTGTAGCTTTGATCGCTATTGCCGCTATTCTTGTTATAGTGCTTTTTGGGGATAATATAAGAAAGCAGTTTGGTAAATCCGGAAATGCCGTAGGCGGAAAAGAGGCCAAAGGTGTAACTGATACGGCAAAGGTTGGAAAAGAATCTGATGAAAAAGATCTCAGTAACTTTGCCGATGAGATAGAAAAACCTCCCCCTCAACCACCACCTCCTCCTCTTGCAAATCCAGGAGATGTTATGGGACACGATGTAAGACATCATATAGGTGATGGGATATATAGTGCAGCTTTGGGCGGAGGAAGTTTAGAGAATGAAGGGACTTCATTTAATGTGAATTTTGAAATGAGTCAGGATATGATAGATTATGCAAATCAGGCAAACGGAGGATTTGTTTATCTTCATTACGACTGTTGGGGGGTCGACTGGGATCAAAATTCTATATCATTAGGTGGTAACACTATTGGAAACATACAGAATGGTTCCAATATAATTGCAGTAAGTGCGGATTCTCTTGGAGCAGGAAGCCACGATCTTACATTTATTTCACAAGGAAGCGGTGGTCAATACGATGACTTTGAAGTAAGTGGTATTGAAATAGGTTATTCTGCTGAATAGTATAAGAGGTATAAAACAATGAAATTAAAAGTAATATTTTTTTCTTGTTTATTCTTTTTTACTGTTTTTTCTGTTGTTTTAGCTGAAGAAGCGAAAGTAAAAAAAAATAAATTTGTGACAATAAAAGGTGTTGTGGTAGAGATATGCAAGGATGGAAAGTTTATAATAGTAAATGATAAAAAAGTATTGGTTAATAAAAAATTCCTCAAAACCTCTTATTTAGACCTTGGTGACAGGGTAAGAATACTTGCCAAAAAAACAGATGAAGGATTAAAACTTATATCAATACATCTTAATTGTAAAAAAGAAAAAGAATCTCCTGAAGGCTTCTTGGAAGGCAACTAGATCTAGTCTATTTTTATTCATGTTTTCCCTAATATTCATGCTCCACTTGATAAACTTGTAAATTAAAAGAAAATAAAAAACTATTTGTAATAAAACTGTTTTGTTCTACAATTCAAGTTCAAAGTCAAAAAAGGAGGATATGAATGAATGAGACTTTAGCAAAAGTCGGTGAAACGTTGATGGGGTATGTCGCAAAGTACGGTCTTGATCTTGTTGCTGCTATTGTTATTTTCATTGTAGGAAAGTGGCTAGCTCGCGTTATAACAAACTTAATTGAAAAGGCCATGGTGAAATCCAAGGTAGATAGTACGCTTGTCAAATTTGTAAAAAATCTTGTATATATGGGGCTGCTAGCATTTGTAGTAATTGCTGCTGTTAATAAACTGGGTGTTCAAACAACATCTTTTATTGCAGTACTTGGTGCTGCTGGTCTTGCCATAGGTCTTGCTCTACAGGGTTCACTTTCTAATTTTGCATCCGGTGTTATTCTTATTATGTTTAAGCCTTTTAAGGTAGGCGATTTTATAGAGGCTGGAGGAGTACTTGGTTCAGTTGTAGAGATACAAATTTTTAACACTATGCTTGATCATCCTGATAACCGCAGAATAATTGTACCAAATGCCCAGATAACAGGTGGAACGATCACAAACTTTTCTGCTATTGAAAAGAGAAGAATAGATTTGGTTTTTGGTATTTCTTATGATGATGATATGAAGAAAGCTAAGAATATACTGGAAAAGATAGTAACTGAAGATGCCCGGATCTTAAAAGATCCTGCTCCTGTTATTGCTGTATCTGAACTAGCTGACAGCAGTGTAAATATTGTATGCAGGCCTTTTGTGAAACCGGGGGATTACTGGGCAGTACGTTTTGACGTAACAGAGAAGGCAAAAGAGCAGTTAGAGAAAAATGGTATTAGTATACCGTTCCCTCAAACAGATATTCATGTATATGAAAATAAAGTTGTTTAATAAAAGGAGAATACAGTGAATAAATATTTTAGTTTAATTCTTATATTTGTATTAGGTCTGGTACTCATGGTTCCTGGATGCGGTCCTAAAAAAGCTGCGTCAAGCAAGGTGGCTATTGAAAATACGAAATCAATGGAAACAGTAGAGGAAAAAGTAGATTATTTAGTCGGCCAGGCAAATGCTTTTATAAAATCAGAAGATTTTCAGATGGCTGTAGATGTAGCTCAATTTATTCTATCTTCTCTGGATAAGAATTCAGTCGAGGCTAAGGATCTTTTAGAGTTAGCTAAAAAAGGATTAAAAGCTGCTGCAAAAGAAGCTGTAAAGAATATAGGTAAATAGTCGATCATAAAAAAAGCCCGGAGTTTTATAATAAACCTCCGGGCTTTTTTGTTTTTTAGTTAATTAGCAAACTTATTCCCTTTTTCCTGCCATTCCTTTAATCCACCCTTATAATCTACAACTTTATATCCTAGCTCGATAAGTATTTTTGCTGCGTTTGTACTTGCATGGCATTGAAAACTTCCGCAGTAAACTATTATATTATCATCCTTTGTAAGAAGCTTTTCAGCATTTTCCTTGTTTATGGTAGGTATAGGAAAAGACTTTGCTCCTTCTATATGCCCGTTTTTATAACTTTCTTCTAAAAGTACATCCAAAAGAACAAAATTTTCTCCAGAATTTCTTAGTTTTATAAACTGATCATAAGTTATAAATCTTACGCCATCTTCAACTTTAGCCTCATTAAAGAACTTGTCAAAAAGACCTATTTCTTTTGTTTTCATCTCTTCCCCCTTTAGTGAACAGGCAGAACATTCTGCAAAAACATCACTTGTAAAGGCAAGAAAACCTGCAAAAAATAGTGTGATCATTAAGAATTTATTCATGTTTTGCTCCTTTTTTATTTAAAAACATTAACAAAATAAATTTTATTTTTATTCAGGGTAAATTAACAATACATTTCTTGCAATGCATGAAATGTATTGGGTGATGCGTCGTGCGTTATGCGTTAAGCGTTCATGGTGCACTTCGTGCAAGATTATAAATTAATCACGAAAACACGAAAAAAAAGGAAGCACGAAAGGGGTTTACTAATAGCTAAGAACTAATTACTAACTACTAATAAGCCCTTTAGCCACAGAGTTTACTAAGAAAAACGCAGGAGAAAAAATATCAGGTTATAGGCAATTAGGTTATAGGTCAAGGAACGCTCCGTGCTAAAACACGAAAAAAAAAGAACGTAGTAGGGGCGG
Organism: Candidatus Auribacterota bacterium; assembly: GCA_023144635.1. Taxonomy (GTDB): domain Bacteria; phylum Auribacterota; class JAFGBW01; order JAFGBW01; family JAFGJP01; genus JAGLFH01. Next base: position 68,500 of record JAGLFH010000014.1, read on the forward strand.
TTCGTGAACCGCCCTTGTAAAAAACAAAAAGTCTGTCCTCCAAAAGATTGGCGGATCTTCGATAGGGACGAATAATTATTTGCCCGTGTAAAATGTCGTCATTGCGAGGAGCGAAAGTACTTAAGTGACGAAGCAACCCCCGTAATAAGTAAAAAACATAAAAGATGAGTTTAGCTACGCAAAAACGCGGTTCTCCTGTCGAAAATATATTTTAAGAATCAACGATATAGGACGTGAGGTTCATTATTTTCTAAGCCGCATCCACTTTGCAGTGGTCTTATCTTTTTTCCACTTTTTCCATTCCATTATGCGTGAAGAAATTATATTGCGTATTTTTTTTTCTTCAAGAAATCCTGTATGCCAGAAAAGAGTCTGTCCCTCAGGTGAATATAAAATATGTCTTGGAATCGTTATGCTCCAGAGATTAGTTGCTGCAAGTGTTTTTTTAGGATCCAATTTGTTTTCTTCTGCCCAATCTTTAGCAGTTTCAATAGAAGGTATATCCTCATATCTCATGCTTTTACTTGTTAAAATAGTTATAAAGACTGTATTAGTCTTAAAAGATTTTTCAATACGCTTTATAATAGGTGCCTGAAATCTGCAAGCTTTGCACCATGGTGCTGCATATGTTGCCCAGACAAATTTTCCGTTAAAATCTGTTATTATTACGTTTTGGTGGAGAGCATTAATTCTTGTGGTAGCTTTGATCTCTGTTATTTGTCCTGCATATGAATAATCATTCATCACACCTTCATGTTTTATCTGAGCATTTGTTTTAGGAAACTGTCTTTCAGCTTTTTTACATCCGCATACAACTAACAGAAAAATTGTAGAAAATATGATCTTGATCTTCAAAAATATCCTCACTTTCTATTTTTTTATAATAACTGATTTTACTGAAAATTATCAAGTCTAATGAATAAAATGGTTTAATCCAAAAAAGTAGGCTTCTAAAATGTAAAGTATTTATAACTAAAATAAGATGCGTTCTTCTTATAGGTGTTTTTTAAAGTATTTTTAATCAAATATATACGTAATTACTTGACAGTCCAATATTTGACAACTATTAAATTATACTCTTTCGGGTATTATTCATAACTCTCGCCAGTATTAGGGGTTATGCTTTATTTTGTTCACGCAAAAATAACTATGTAAAGTCTTTTATTGGGGTTTGACATAACAAAAATTAATATGTAATATGCCAATTATTGCGGCTTTGAAGGACAAAACAAAAAAATGAATGTTTCTTTATAATTCAAACAATTCTTAAACCTATAAGAATTGTTTTTTTGTTTTGAAGGGTGGGAAGGTTTAAATAATTTATATATACAGCAAAAGTTTGTCTTTTTTATATATAAAAACATTTAACCGATAACCGGAAAAAATAATTAATGGTTCTTTTCCGAAAAAAAATCCTTGATCTTTTTATAACAAATCGTAAAACAATGTTCTTGAAAAATGGGAGGACGTTATGTGGACTTTTTATTTTCCTTAAATGGATTTTAGTTGTAATTAACGGAACCTAATTTAAACAATAGGAGAAAAAAATGAAAAAGCAAAAAGGATTTACATTACTTGAACTGATGATTGTAGTAGCAATAATAGGGCTTCTTACAGCAATTGCTGCGCCCGGTTTTATAAAGGCTAGAGATGTTGCCAGAAAAGATACATGTTTTAATAATATGCGATTAATAGCAAATGCTGTGCAGCAGTATTCAATGGACCTTAACATTCCTACAAGCTTAACTGTTTCTATTTATAATGATTTCATAATGCCTTCAACTAAAGGCAGAAACCCTGATCTTTACATACCAAAGATGCTTTTATGCCCAGATGGCGGAGTTGCTTATAACGATAACGTAAAAGTAGATAGTTTAGATGTTGCATGTCAGGCTCCAGTTAGTCATGGCACTTTTAATGACATTTAATATCCATTAAATAGTATTTAATAGAAAAGGGGAAAAAATGAATACCAAAAATATTTATAAAGCGCAACTGACTTATAGAGGCAGGGATTTTATGAAGGGGTTCTATACCAAACAGCAGATGATAGATTATCTTAAGATCTTTCCAAATGAGACCCAAAATGAATTTGTCTGGAAAATTATTGGAGAAGCAACAAAGGTTGTAAGTATAAGTAATTCAAAGAAAGAGATGACGCTTATAAAAGTTGAAAATGATTCATGGATTAGAGAAGAAAAAAAAGCTGATTTTATGGGAAAAACTATTTGCGAATCAGAAAGAGGAGTAAGAGATTTTGAAGTTGATAATTACTGTTTTAACTATTCCGGAAGAAGTGATTACCATCTTTGGAAAGGATATGTTTTGAAAAAGAACATCAAATCTTCAAGTAATAATTTTAATCATTGTGTGCTAAGTAATTGATAAGGAGGTCTTATGATAGGATCTTTTATGTTTAATTTTAAGAGAATATTTCCTCTATTTATAATAATAGTAGGAGTAGTTTTTATTAGTTATGAAAAAAATAAAAACGAACCGGTCACAAGAAAAGTTACATTTAGTTCTGATGATCTTGCAGGCCTGTATCTGCATAAAGGAATAGATCTTGGTAAACAGTCATTTTACCAAGAAGGTATTGATTGGTTCAAACAAGCTATAGCATTAAAACCTGATTTTGCAGAATCATATCTTTGCATGGGAAATGCATACAGGTACCTTGAGAATTATGATGAAGCAATAGAATCATATAAAAAAGTGATTGAGCTGGATCCTGAAAGAAGTGCTGCTTATTTCTATCTGGGCCTTTCTTATAAATCAATAGGTGACAGTGAACAGCTGAATAAACAGTACAATAAACTTAAAAGTAAAAATGAGATTTTTGCTTTGAGGCTTCATGAACTTATGTGATAAAGGTTTAAAACTTTGAAAAAGGAATTTGATGTCTGTTATCATTTTCTATTAAAAAACATTTTAGAGGAGCAAAAATGAACAATAGAGAATTAATGGATTTTGCTGAAATACACAGGTTTGGTGTGTCATTTGTGTGTGCTCAGATGACAAATGAGGGCTATAAGATAATTTCTATAAATAAAGACTTTAGCAAAAACCCTCAAATAATAGCAAAGAAAGATGACTCTTTTTCGTTTGTTCTTGTTAGAACGCAAGTTTACCCCAAAAAAGGTAAGATAAGAAATGATGCTCTAATACATGCTCTTATGGCATACGGGAACAAGCACAGGGCTGTCTGCTATTTTGCTGGTATTGAACTTTCAAATCCAAAGGCAAAAAATGAGAAACAAAAAGGAAGACTTGTAAAAGGTAGTTCTTTTGATGTTGATTATGACGGCCTTTGGGTAATATCACCACCTGATAATATAAAAGTATTTCATGATGTCATAATTAATGGCAATTAGGCGTGTGTAAATTTAAGTAATGCGTTATGCGAAGTGCGTGATGCGTTCAAGGTGCACTTCCGCCTGATAATATAAAAATGCCACAAAGGCACAGAGACACAAAGAAGATAGATGGTTTTCTTATCCTTGATAAGAAAAAAGAAAACAAAAAAGAGACAAAGAATAGAAGCGTTCTTCGGCTCTGTGTCAATTGCTCAGGATAGACAAGCACCCCCACTATCGAAGATCCGCCAATCTTTTAGAAGGACATACTTTTACTTTTTTACAAGGGCGGTTCACGAACCGCCCCTACTACGTTTTTTTTTCTGCGTTTTTCTCTGTGATCTCCGTGGCAAATAATTTAATAATCGCGCGGAAGCGCTCCTTAAGCACACAAATGTTTTTATTTCATATCGTAAAGCTGTTTTTTTACTTTTAGAAGAGTTATAGGGTTTATAACACGCATATATCTTCCTTCAGAAGCAACAACTTCTTCAGATTGTTCATCTATATATATCTGATATGCAACTTTTTTTACTATCCATTTTCGCTGTTCTAAATAATATTCGTTTTCTTCAGAATCCACAAGTTTTGAAACACTAAGAGCGCTCATTTTTAGCTTACTATCGCCTAGCTCAATATTATAAATATCTTCGCCGTCAAAAAGAAGATATGTGTTCTTAAGATAATGCTCTGAAATTATAATACTTTTATTAGCCTCCCATTTATCAAATTCGCTTATCTTTATTACCCCTACTTCATAAAGAGGTGTTGCCCAAATAATATATAAATAAAAGAAGAACGGTAAAAGAAATAACATAAAATAGGCCGGTATAGTTATAAGTCTTAAAAGTATCTTGTAAATATCTCCTCTTATTATCAATTTTACAAGACAGCTGCTGAACTCATTTGAAAATTTACGGTTCATCTTTTCTGATTGCTCGAGAAGTTCTTTTGCTTCTAAATTTTCTTTCCATAATTCCAGGGCTTCTTCTAGAAGTACAACTGCATTAAATGATTTTATCTGTTCATTTTGTTTTTGTGAGCTTTCCAAATATTGCTTTGCTTCTTCAGTAAGGGCTCTGCTTTCGTCATGATCCATGTAACTTCTGAGATGTTTTTGAAGATCTATGACACTTGAAAATCTTCTATTCGTATCTGTCTCCATCGCTTTTAAAGCAATGACCATAAGTTCTTTGTTTATTATAAGATCTTTTGAGGGTGGTTTTATTTTGTTCTGCATTGCGTTTGTGAGAGATTCTTTTGCTGTATCAGCTTCATGAGGAGAGTATCCCGTAAGTATTTCATATAAAATAGCACCAAGTAAGTAAATATCACTTTTTTTGCCTATATTTACAGTTTCTGCTTTTGCCATTTCTGGAGCCATATAGTTAAATGTTCCCCCGAAAGAGTTAATCTCGAAAGAATTGCTACTCTTTGTATCATCTCCTACGCTTACAGTAAGCCCCCAATTCATTACTATAACTTCACCAAACTCTCCTATTACTACATTTAACGGTTTTATGTCACGATGGATCACATCTTTAGAGTGTGCGAAAGCAATGGCATTACATACAGATTCAAGAATTTCAAGATGTTCACTTATACCGTATTTCTCAGCCTCTTTTTTTTCTTCCGGTGTTTCCGGATGAAGAAGGCTGTTCCATAAAATGCCTTGAAGATTTTTCATTATATAAAAAGGACGGCCTTCAGGATCTGTCCCTGCATCGTGTACAGGTATGATATTAGGGTGAGAGAGTTCCCCGGTTATGCGGGCTTCACTCATAAACTGATAAAAAACGTTATCCTTTTGTTTAATATCATTTCTCAACATCTTGATGGTTACTTTTCTTTTAAGAGATATCTGCTCGGCAATATAGGTGTTGCATAAAGACCCCTTTTCTAATAGGTCAAGTACCCTGTAATCTGCATCTTCGTTTGAGCCAGAATATTTGATGTCTCTTTTTTTAGGTGCGGTGGCACTTGCGGGCTGCTTCTTGGTGGAAGCTGCTATTGTTATGTCAGAACTTTTCATACTTGAAAGATCGATATTGAATTTTTCTACGATGTCAGATAGGTTCTTCTCAACAGTATCGCTTTTTAAATTAAGAGATCTTTGCTCTATTTGTTTTAAAATATCATCTTTCATGTTTTTGTATGATTATCCTTTTTCTTTATGAATACTTTTTCTCCAGAATATTTCACCAAGGACAACTGCTGATATTGAAACGACAGAAAATGAAATGACATATGATGAAGGTGCGCCAATATTATAAAGGAAAAGAGGTAAAACTATTAATAAGGCTAAGAACACCAATTTTAACAAGTTGTTTAATTTTTTTAATATGGCAATAAGTGTACTATCAAGTTTGTTTAAAAATTGATAAACGACATTTTTTGAAAAAATGGCAGATAAAAAAGGATGGTTTTGCCGGTATAGAATATATTTATCCTTTTCGGCCTGAAGCTTGAAATCAATATGGAGACTTTTTTCTCTCATGAAAGAGAAAAGAAGATCTATCTCACCACTTTCGTAAGCAGATTTTAAAATAAGATGTTCACCTCTTTGCTTTCCAAGTTCTGCTTCTCTGCTGCCTGTCCATAGTCGTAATGCCATTTTAAAAAGTATTTGTGATCTTAATATGGATTTAAAGTTGCCTGTCTTTTCACCCTGCTGCAAAAAACCCATGGCTTTTTCTGCAATCCGAACACTCTTAATATGAGATGTCTTACCTTTGGTATATCTTTTAAGAGCTCTTTGAAAATTAGTAACACTTAAAAACCTTTTAAGAGGTTTGAGAGACATAGCTTTTAATGCAGTTTCCATTAAAACCATATCTATATCTTTTCCTTCATCAGGTGGCCTTATTTTGTTTTGCAGGGCATTAATAAGTACTTCTTTAAAATTATTTCCGGTATGAGGAGCGTGCCCTGTGATTATTTCATATAAAATTGCACCAAGAAGATAAATATCGCTATGTTTTCCTATTTGTGACTTTTGTACCTTTGCCATCTCAGGTGCCATGTATATGATAGTTCCGCCAAATGTATTTAGTTCTTCAATTGAAACTAACTTATCACTTTCTACTGTGCTGACAGCAAGTCCCCAGTCAAGTACGATCACTTCCCCAAATTTTCCTATCATGACATTTGCTGGTTTAAGATCGCGGTGAATGACATCTTTGGAATGTGCAAAAGCAACAGCATTACACACAGAGTTAAGAATGTTAATATGGTCGCTAAGAGAATATGCTCCCGCTATAAGTCTTTCATCTTTTGTTTTTGGGTGAAGAAGAGAATCCCATGTTATGCCCTGTACTCTTTTCATTATGTAAAACAGTCTTCCTTCTGCATCAACTCCTGCATCATGTATTGGAACAACATTAGGATGATCAAATTCGCTTGTAACAAGGGCTTCAATAAGGAAGTTTTCCATCATGGCATCTGTCATAACGCCACTTTTGGTCATTTTTAATGCTACTTTACGGTTAAGGGATGACTGCTCGGCAAGGTATATTACACCCATACCACCTTCACCTATTTTTTCAAATAATGTAAAATCTGTGTTTTTTTTATCTTCATTATGAAGCTTGATGTCCTTACTTTTTGTAGAAGCTAAATAAGAGGAAACTCTATTGCTGGGAATTTTTACTGTTGCTTCGATATTCTGACTTATAAGCACATCTTTGCCAAGCTTTGTCATTATAGTGCTTACTACCTGCTCGACTTCAGCTATGGTCATCTCTATTGTAAGAGCATTTAACTGCTGGACCAAAGTCTTTGATTTATCAAAAACAAATTCATTAATATAACTACATTCCGAACATTCTATGTTCCTTCCCATTTCTGGTTTTTCAGATAAAGTGGCCCCGCACTTTTGACATGTATTATATATGTCCATATTATTTATATTATAAGAAACTCACATTTAATTACACTTAAAAAAAATGATGTAAAAAGAAGGTGATAGGTAATAGGTTCTAGGTGATAGGTTAAGGAGCCTTCTGCCTTTGCCTCCAACTACGCACAAGGCTTCGTCGAGACAGGTCGGCAAATGATTATAAATTTCACCATGAAGGGAAAAAGCATTTATCACGAAAGCACGAAGTCTTGAACCACGTCCTAAACCACATAGGATTCAGAATGAATATGGGCTCATGATGAAAAAAATAAAAGAAAAAGTAAGAAAGCCGAGAGTCAAAAGTCCATAGTCGATGGTAATAAGATAAAAAGAAAAAAGATAAAAGCTATTTAAGCACGAAGAAAAGCAAAAAATAAAAAGTGAGTAGGGGCGCCGCTTGACTGCGCCCGTGTAAAAAAGTAAAGCGTGTGTAGGGAACGGGCCTGCCCGTTCCGTGTAAAGATTCTTGTTGAATTGAGTGATAAAAAATATAAAATAGCATCTTAAAAAAAACTAAGGAGTAAATTGTGAAAAAATATTTTATCTTATTTGTTATTACTTTATCTTTATGTACGTATGGCTATGCTGATGAAAATTCAGATTGGGATAGCAGTGTTGCTTTTAGCATGAATCTTACAAATGGTAACAGCAATACATTCCTTGGAAATATTAGTTATTATGCAAAGAAAAGAAGAGTTACAGATGAAATAATGTTTGGCTTTGAGACTAATTACGGTGAGGCAGAGATAGAGACAAATGTTCAGAATTCAAGGTGTTATGCTGATTATAAATATCTTTTTGATAAAAGAAACTATGTATATTTTAATATGGATCTTAGCCAGAATGAAATATCTGATATAGATTACCGATTTTATCTGGGGCCTGGTATGGGTAGATATGTTATTCGATCAGAAAAAATTAGTCTTGGCCTGGAAGGCGGTGTGTCGTATATAAAGGAAAAACTTGGTGGTATTGATGATGATAGATTAGTTTTAAGGTTATATGAAAGATTTGAGTATAAACCTAGCGATACATCAAGAATCTGGCAATATCTGGAATATTTACCTTCATTTGAAGAATTTTCAAATTATCTTCTTAACTTTGAACTGGGAATTGAGACTGCAATAAACTCACATCTTAATCTTCGTCTTGTTGCACAGGATAAATACAACAATGTGCCTGCAGTCGGAAAAGAAAAGAACGATCTTACTTTTTTAGCAGGTGTAAGCTACAAATTCTAGTCTGCATATTTCAAAGTGCTGAGAAGTGCGGGCTAAAGCACTTCTTGACTAAATTCACAAAAAAATAATAGGATAAATAAGAGGTGAAATATTTTTGGAAGAAAACAAAGAAAATAGATCATTTTTCCGTTCTGTCACTAATTTTTTTAGTGGTCTGACTGCTACATATCGAAGAGAGCGCCGCAAATTTCCAAGAAGAAATAAAGTCTATATTTCTGAAGCAGAAATAGGTAATGATAAAAAGTTTATAACAATTACCAATCTTTCTAAAGGCGGTATCGGTATTTGCATTGATGAGAACCTTAAAAGAGGCACAAGCGTAAAAGTTACTTTTTCTCATGAATTTTCAACAGGTAAATACAAGGGAAAAAAAGTAGACATTGTAATAGATACAAAAGTCAGGTGGTCTCATCTAGTAAATTCAAATGATTCAGGCGTTGAGGAAAAAAAAGAATTTGATGTCGGTCTTAAGATGGACTCTCTAAAAAAAGATGTAAAAAACTACTATCATGCTATGCTTTTAGAAATAAAGAGCAAGATGAAATAAAAATAATATTTAAACATTGATCAGCCAGATTTGTAGGCAAATGACACATCTTGAATAATGCTATTTATGCTTTTTAGTGATGATTCTATATTTTCAGTATCCACCATTGATTTAGCTGATGATTTTTTCTTCATGAATCCGCTTCTTAGATCAGAAGCTCGTTTTGAAAAGACCTTATAAATATGATGTACTTTTTCTTTAAGTCCTTTACTGATAAGTATATTTATACTAAATTCAAGCATTTTAAGGCCTTCTATGTTTGAAATATATCTGTCGTTGTCTGCAGTAAGTTGAAAGTATTGTGCTGAAATATTCATACAATCAATTTCAGATGTTGGAATATTAGGCCATAAATCGTTATAGCTTTTAAGACTTGCTTTAAAGTCATAGATCTTTTCATCTTCCATGGGGACTTTATCTTTTACAATAGAAAAGTGGCTTTCATTTTTTTCTTTAAGTCCTATAGCTGCTTTTTTTATTTTATTATAAACACCTATGCTTTCTTTAATGCTGGATTGATAACCCAGATATACATTTTTATCGAAAATGTTTTTTTGCTTTTCATGATTTTGCTGGTAACTCATAAGGTTAATAATATCTTCCATATCAGTTTTTAAGGAATCTACTTTTTTGTGAAATAAATGTATTTTTTCACGCAGTTCTAAAAAATGTCCTTCTTGTGAATTTTTAACTGCTTTGCCTGAATCTTTTTCACGAAATAGCCACGCTGTCCTTAAATAAAGTCTGGCAAGCTTTTTCCAGTCTCTACTGAAGCGAGGATTTTCTTGAGGCTCTGGTCCTTGCAAAAGTTCTTGTATTGCAATAGCAAGAAGATGAATATAAATAGCTTTTTCAAAGTCCATTTTTTCAATAGTGATCTTTTCTACAAAAATATTTATAAGGCTTTCTTTTTTCTCTTTTTCTTTTGAAAGCTGATCATGTATTATCTTGGCTTTATTGCTCGGATTTATATCTGATTTGATGAACTCTTCACGAAAATCTGCAAAAAAACATTTGGGGCAATAGATTATGCTATAGAAATAAGGGTTTATGTGTTCGAAAGCAGGATTTTTCCATTCCCAGAGTGAAATATGTTGGTCTTTTCCCTTTTTTTTTGGCCAGTAAAGCCTGCTAGTGAGATCAGGCAGAAGAACTACATCGACAAACTCATTACAGCATGGGCATTTCATCTTTTTAAGACGGAGCGGAGGCTTAATTTTTTTATTGTTCATTTCTGTCATATTTAAATTGTATTAAAATAAATTATTTTTCTCCTGAAGCTTGTGCTTGTTACCATCATCCCCATTACATCTTTTAATTTTTTATTTTTTTCTTTTATAGGCATTTTATCGACTTTAAATAGAAAATCATTCTTTTGCAATTCTGTAGAATTTTCAATATCTTTTGCGGTCTTTTTTAGGCTGTTTAATATTTTTATGATGCTGGTATCTCCAACTTCTTGAGCCATACTCTTCAATTTTTCAAGATATGATAAAAGCTCTTTTTCTTGATCTTCTGAATTTTGTTCGATCATAAAAAAGTTCCTTTACCGGATACCGCATAAATCAGTGGTTATAAGATTAGTGGAGTTCCACTATAATTTGAGGCCTTTCTTGACGAAATCATTTATTTTGTTTTTATCATCTGCCTTTATTTCGACAAACTTTATACCTGTCTTATATACTTTATCAGTTTCATCATGTTGAAACCAAATGACCTGTCCAAGAACATTAATGGTTTTTTTTACCACTTGTTTTGGTAGTGTGATCTGAAGTTTTATGTAATCTTCAAGGTTTGGTTTGTTTTTGAATTCTATTTGAATCCCTTCAGTACTTATATTTTCCGAATATGAATATTCAGAAAACCCGCCGTTTAAAATTTCTTCTCTGTTGTTTCCACAAGGCACAAAATGAACATGAAAAGATACAGGTACCCTTTTAAAGGACCTGCGCTCTTTGCTTTTTATCTCATTTGTTCTGTTTGGGCTCATATTAATTTAATATAATACAGTATCTTTGTTAAATACACAAAATGAAATTATAAGATTTTGATTTTAATTAGGGTTAAATTAATAACATTGATATTTTGAATAAAAATTTATGAATTTAAGAATGCATTTTATTGCAAAATATATAAATATATTCACTATATATTATAACATATTTTAGACAGAAAAAGCAAAAAAAACAGCAGGAAAATCATTTTAGTTGTGTGAGGAAAATAAAAAGTTAGAAAATAAGTACAACTGTAACGCGGCTGTTATAAGGCTGTTAGGCTCTTTGCTTAGTTATAACTTTAAAATGCATAGTTATAACTGCGCTAGAGGTGTTTTAAAGAAGAAAAAATATTATTTCAGCAATAAATATCACAAAAACTGTTTGTTATGACAGCTGCTTAGAAAGAATCATTAATAATATTGTAAGCTAAATAAACGTATGAGCAGTGTATAAATGTTAAATATAAACACATGGAAAGATCTATTTGACCTTTTTCAGAATTTCACAGGCGGCTTTTCTTGAAGCTAGTTCAAATGGTGTTATCAGGTAGCCGTCCATATGGTAAGTAGCTTCCCAGTTTTTAAAGTAACTATTGCTTATGGAGATGGCTTTAGCTGCGCATTTAGTGTTTTCTATTCCTTCCGTTTTAATGGAATTTTGAAGGCTTTTATTAATTATCGTTAAAAAAGACCAGTCAAGCTTTGCCGGACAGGGTTTAAGTTTTGCATATGTTTCCATTTTTTCGATAAAAAGTATTTTATCTTTTGATGTGCTTTCTAACTTTATTTCTGAAAAAGATACTTTTGATTCCCAATAATCTCCTGCAGATCCAAATCCTTCAAAAGTGCCTCTTCCAAAAGTGTTTAGTAATATTTTATCGATCTTTAATGTTAGAATATAATCATACTTTTTTATTTGTTTTTCATTCCAGTCGTTTAGGGAAAAGACAAGAAGTCCCTGTCTTGCAAGTTCTGATGAAAAGGCATTTGATGTAAACTCGCAGGCATTTCCATAGAGGATCTCTTTTTGATCTTTAGAAAGGCCGAATATCCATGGTTGTCTTACCTGCATTATACCTTCATGATGGCCGCCTGTTATTTTTGCAGAATTATAAATAATATAAACAGCAATGGTTTTATCCTTAAGAAAACTAGGGGGGCCAATAAAATTCTGAACCTTTTCTGATACAGGCAAGTTTTTTGAACCTGTCGTCGTGCATCCTGTAAAAAAGATAAGAATTATTACAGTTAATAATATAGTTTTCATTGACAATTAATTTACATTAAATAGCCCAAATTAAAAAGAAAATTTAAATTACCTTGCAAGAAAGGCTCTGCGGTAATAATATTTATAAAGAGGGGAAGATATGAGAATACTACTTGTCGATGATCAATCTTTTATAAAACATATATATTCTAAAGAGCTTGAAAAACACGGTCATACCGTGATCTGCGCTGAAGATGGCTTGGATGCTTTAAAAAGTTTACCGGTAAGTAATATAGATGTTATTTTGCTGGATGTTATAATGCCTAATTTAAATGGATTTGAAACGTGTAAAAAGATCAAGACTAATCCAAAGACAAAAGATATTCCTGTTATTTTTTTAACAGCCAATGCAGATAAGGATACTATCTTTAATGCTATAAGGGTAGGCGGCTCTGATTTTGTTATAAAAAGTTCAGATTGTAATATTCTTCTTGAAAAACTAGATAATCTGTTTCCCGATAAGAAAACTTGATATTTTGTTTTTCAGATGAAAAGAATATTAATTATCACTATTAAAATAAAATAAATCGAGCATAAGTCGCTGTTTAAGAGAACGCTTTTGATAATAATTAAGTCCTTTTAATTGTATGTTTCTTTTTTTCTTTAATACTAATATTGATGATCTTTTGCCAAATAGTAATTGAAATTTCTTTTTTTCTTTCATGTTGGTTTTTCTCCCGTTTAACTAACAGACATATTATTTGTTAACCTCTGAGATCAATATGTTTTTAAATTCCCTCCCTTGTTTTGAAAGATATCTGTTCTTTCTTGTTAATAAAGACATTTCAGCTTTCCCGAATAGTGAACTTGCATTTTTTATAAATAAGTCTTTTGTATTTTCCTTTGCTAAATAATATTCATTCAGAATAGATATACCCATATTCATCTCAATATATGTTTTTAATGTTTTTCCGCCAGTCACTTCCATTACAACTTTATATTTCAGGTTGTTTTTTATAAAAACATCTTTAATTACATTTGTTATATCAGTGTCATCAGATGTAAGGATGAAAGGGTGTTTTGCAAGATCTGATAAAGTAATGCGGCTCTTTTTTGATAATGGATGCTTTTTTGTAGTTACAAGAATACGGTCAAAACTTGCAAAAACAGTTCTTTCTATACTTTTAGGAGTGGTTGATATTGACGATATGGCTATATCTGCTTCTCCCTTATTTAAAATAGAAAAAATATCTTTTTTTACCAAGTTTAAAATGTTTAGTTCTGTCTCCGGAAATTTTTTTTTAAATATATTTATGACATCAGGTAATAGGCAATTAGTAGTAGCTGTGTTTGATACTATTTTTAACCTGCTTTTAACTGAATTTCCAATTGATTCATGAAATCTTTCTTTTAATGTGCTGAACTCAAAAAGAATAGGCGAGATAAGCGTAAAAAGACTTTTTCCTTCTGGTGTAAGTTTTATGTTTTTTGGGCCAAGGCGTTCAAAAAGCTTAAGATCCAGCTCTTTTTCTAATGACCTTACCTGCAGGCTTATTGCAGGCTGTGTCCTTGATAGATTATGAGCTGCTTTTGAGAAATTTCTTTCTTTTGCCGTTTCCAAAAAACTTTTTAATTGTTGTATGTCCATAATATTATTATAAGTATAACTAATAGTATATGTGAAGTATATAAGAAAAGCAAATAGTCAATATTTTTGATCTTATGGTTTTGAGAAGTCTCTCTTTTATGTATCCGGGAAATAAATATTGATTCAACTTATTACTCTTTTTCGGGTATAGTAGTATTAAATGTATAGTGAATCGCTATTTCATTTGACTTGCTTCGCTTGCTTAAGATAGGCCGGCATATAATTTATGCAGGATGCAAGTAGGTAACAATAATAGGAAAAATAATATGTGGCCAAATTACTGGTATAGTCCTTATAAAATATTATCTGCTTATTTAAAGGGAAAAGACAAAATTATTGAATGGCCTTATTTCAAAAACAGGACATTGATCTACACACATTTTTCCAGAGTCAGTATTTTCCTTGCATGCAAGCACTTAAATCTTTCTTCCGGAGATGAGGTGTTAGCGCCAAGTTATAACTGTGGCTCTGAAATAGACCCTTTATTATTCTGCGGCGCAAAGGTTGTTTTATACCGTGTTAAAGAGAATACAAATATTGATATTGAAGATATCCTATCGCGTATTAGTTCGAGTACAAAGGCAATTTATGTTATACATTATTTTGGCTGGCCTCAAGAATTAACTGAGCTTGTGAAAATATGCAAAGAAAGAGGTATTTTGCTAATAGAAGATTGTGCTTTATCCCTTTTTAGTAAAGACGATCATGGTCCCATCGGATGCGCTGGTGATGCTGCAATCCACTGTTTTTGGAAAACATTACCTGTTCCTGATGGAGGTGCTCTTTCTTTACCTGATGAAACTTTAAAGGCGGTTGAAAAATTAAAAGCTCCCCGTCTTAGTTCTGTCGTTCAAACAACAAGTCCTTTTATAAAAAGCTGGTTAAGAGGCAGGGGAAGAAAATATTTAGGACATTTTTATAAAGATCTCAGGAATGTTTATAGAAGACTAAGAGGTACTGAGACTTCTATGTCAAAAAAGGAGAAGGAATCGCAATTTCCCCAGCTTATTCCTGAATGCTATTTTGATGAGAGAATAAAAGATCGAGGTATTTCTCGATTGTCAAAGGGATTGATGATCAGTGCTGAACCTGAAAGAATAATTAATTTAAGAAGAAAAAACTATAAACAGCTTTATGAAGCTATTTACGATCTTCCGGGTGTTCAGCCTTTATACAGCGACCTTCCCGTTGGTGTATGCCCTTTAGTTATGCCTGTTCTTGTTAAAGACAGGAATAAATGGCTAAATTCACTTGATATGTTCAATGTCTTTCCTTATAAGTGGTGGATGTATTATCATCCTGCATTTTCTTGGGATGAGTTTCCTGAAGCGATCAAATTAAAAAACCATCTTCTTGCTTTTCACATAAACCAGTATATGGATGAAGATGATATTAAACATGTTGCAAACAGTATAAAAAAAGTATCATATAATGTTAAATAGGGAGTGACCTGATTTATTATGAATATTTTAGCTTTGATGAAAAGATCTATATTTATACTATTAATTTTATTTACATCTTCCATTTATGCAAGTGTTCCAAAAAAAGATTTTAAATTAGAGATTATTGAAAAAGTAACAGATGAGAATCTAAAAGACCTTGCTTTAAAAAAAGGTGTTATTCCTAAAAACGTAAGTAAACAGGAGGAACTGGATAAGAAAAACACAGTTACCTTATGGATACTTCAGCCCAGAGATGAAAAGATAAATCTTATTAACTTTTTAAAAAAAACTTATAAAGATGATGGTGTATTTATAAAGAAACCTGCTGAACTTTATGTTGATGAGATAAATACTGTTATTTATAACAGTCTTAACGGAGATTTTGTTTTTGGCCGGGATAAAAAAGGGGTAGGGGTCATATTTAAGACCATTGCTATTATGGATGGTGATTTTGATAATGGGGAAAATAAGTTAAAACTTTTAAAAGAATGGTTTGGTCCTGAGCAGACGAAAAGAATAAAAAAGTATTTTCCTGGTAAAATTGAAAAATTGAATAAATAATATATGAAGCATTTTCAAATTCACTGGAGAAGAGGGTTTAAAATTTATTTGAGTTTGGGACCTGAGGTTTTTCTGGCTTCTGTCTATCTATCGTCTATTGACTATTAACTATTCCCTGGTTTTTTATTTTATCTTTCGCGCCAGAAAAGAATACGTATGCCGCTAACTCCGATCGTCCCAAAGTTAACTACTCCAGGAACGCTTTCGAGTTCAGGACTGCTCAATGCTGAAACTGTTACTTCTTCAGATTCTGTATTTGTAATAGTAATTATTGCTTTTCCATTTTTTACAGGAATATCTTCTTCATTTGAAAGCAGTTTGCAACTTGAATTCGGATTGGCTTCATCAAAAGATATACGGAAACTGAGGCTGTTTTCTTCCGTTATGATATTTCCACTCCTATCAACAACAATAACTTCAAGTTCTGCTTGTCCAACTGGTACGTCTGCTGATTTAACAATGATCGCTCCATAAAAAATATTTATATTTTTTTGTACGGATGTTATTTCAGGATAATTCACATCAGTAGCTTTAATTGAGAATACACCTTCCTCTGGAACAGAGACTGCGATAATATGCTGTCCTGCATCTTCGGGAAGGAATAGATATGTTTCCAGTATTTGAGTCCCATCTGTAATATTAACTTCACCTGTGAAGCTCTCCAGCCTGTTTCCGTTGTAATCAAGAGCAGTAACCGTTGCCCTGAAAGTCTCATTAATATAAAAGAAATTTCTGTCAGGAGGAGGATTGGAGAATTCAATATTAAATTCCTTTTCAATAAAAGATATATTATCTGTCTTATCATTTAATGTTCCAAGCGAAGGTATACCTGTTTCAAATTCGGTTTTTATCTTAAATGATCCAAAAGTATCGCATGTAAGACCTATTATTTCTGAATTTCCTCCTGTAACAGATACATTTGTCTTATTTAATCTAGGCGTTCCGGTTAATAAGTTTGAGCTTTCAAGAGATAAAATTAAATTTCCTGAAAAATTAGGTGCAATCTCTCCCTTATAATTTTTTGCCTGAAAAGTCAGACTGAACGGTTCATAAACAAAAGTATATTTATCATTTGTGAGCCCACCTTCGATCGATATTGTATAAGGAGAAAAATTTATTGTATCAGAAAATCCCGTAACAGTATCATTTGTTGAATCTTTAACTTCCAGTTTAATATCTCCGCAGTCATCATAATTAAGTTCTGTTTCCAAAATTCCTTCGCTAAATCCTGAAAAAGTTTCAGGAGAAATTCCTACTTCACCGCTTACCGGCTGAATATAATTAGGAGTAATATTTATAGTCCCGTCAAAAGTTTCATCTTTAGTTAAAATACCATCAATGATTATCTGAGAAGTAATGATAGCTTTAAATGGCTGCCCGGCTATTTGCTGAAGGGAATCAGGTTCAACGGAAAAGCTTCTTTCACCAATAATGACTTTTTGTTCGGTACTTTCAGACTTTGTTCGATCTTTAATATTGTTATTATCAAAGTCATTATCATAGGCAAAAATCTTGTAAACAAGATTAACTCCAGCGTTTTGACCCGCTATTTGAATAACCGAACGGAATCGGTCTCCGCCAACAGATGTCATTTGTATTTCACTGGCACCATTTAATAAATTGCCGTCATTATCCCATATGAGATATACTCCCTGACCGCTTGATCCGGTTGCATCATCATAAATTCCGCTGGCATCTATTATAGTTACTTCAATATAGAATGGTTCACTCTCTCCTGCATAAGGAGGTGTAAAATTAGAAAAGGATGGCCCGATCTGATCATCATCTGCTTCATAGCTGATTGTTATTTCTTCTAAAACACCGGAATAATTCTGATTAGTGTTTTCAAAAAATACTTTATACTGTATCCATCGGTAACTATCGAGATCTTTAATATTTTCACCAGAACCATTGGTGTAATAGGTTAGAGATGTTCCGTCAGGACCCATCCAGTCTGTCCAGTTTACAGGGCTGTTATCATCATCGGCACCGCGAAGCTGAACTTTTATAATATGATCAACGTCTTCTATACCATTCCATAATATCTGCTGATATGTACTCATGGAACCAGTATCAAACTGGCTTGATTCAAGGCTTCCTGAGCCCAAAAAAGTCTTACCATGATACCTGTAAATATCTGGTCCCATAAGATCACCCAGCCAGACCTTGTTGTTTACTGGGTCATATTGGCCGTTAATAACTTTTGTTGTTCCTTGATCGATCGCCCATTGTTCGTCTATAGTACCATCTATTGCGTTTGCTCGTGTAATTCTAGAATTATTATTATTAGTCCATTCAATGTAATATATATATATGCCATCAGCAAAAATACCATCTGTATAGTATGAAGAAGTGCCGCTGTCAAACTGACGAACAAGGGATAGATCGGAGGGATCGTAAACCTTGACGCGCCATCCGTTGTAGCCGCTGCCTCGAGAATAGGCTACATTATAGATATATGTTCCGTCTGTCGTTACAAGAAGCTGATCATAATTGCCGGGTGCATTGCTTCCTGTGTTGCGGGCCATGAACCTTGAACCGAAATTGGTTGTGTTTTCAACTGCTTCTGTAGATACATTTACCCTTTGAAGCCTTTGTCCATTTTGTGAGTATCCATTATAAAAATATCCATCCAGATAAAATCCTGACATGGAACGGTTAACTGTTGCAAGATCT
Organism: Candidatus Auribacterota bacterium; assembly: GCA_023144635.1. GTDB lineage: Bacteria > Auribacterota > JAFGBW01 > JAFGBW01 > JAFGJP01 > JAGLFH01. Next base: position 87,072 of record JAGLFH010000014.1, read on the forward strand.
CCGTAATCCTGACCGGCATTTGTGCCTCCATAACCGGTGCCAATACGGGCTATTACAGTATCGTTTCCGTCATAGTTATACCATGACTTTGTATAAAGATATGTACCATCACACCCGATAACACCTACTGCCTCGCTGTTTGCAGCAGGAAAGGTTGTTTCCTGAGTTGCAGATGAAGGACGCGGATAACCGGATGCTGCAACAGAGACTTCTCCTGCAATTTCATCAGTAGTATTTAATGAATCATAATACTTTGTTTTATCTATCCACTCAATCTGGTTGTCTCCTCCGCTCCAGTCAGTCTGCATCCAGACACCATTTCTTGTAATAGAGAATGTACGTGAGCTTGTCCAATTGCTGTATGCAAACCCGTCTGTTGCTCTTGCCCTCCACCAATAGGTTAAACCAAACTCGAGTGTTGCAGCAACAGTATAGGATGTTATGCCTCCTGCTTGCTCGGCAACCACACCGGATGTATCTATAAGTGTTGTCAGCCCGCTGTTTGAGTAGACTTCATATTCATATGAAAGAACATCATACGGATCATTATCTGTTGCATTAATAATTCTTAAAACAGGATTAGTAAAGGTTATAGTCTCTCCATCATCAGGAGTATAAAGAGTAGGCATTCCTGGTGTTTGGTTTGAAGCATTTACCTGAAAATACCAGTCTGTCTGGTTGCTCCATGTTTCGGCACCGAAAGAGTCAACAGCCTTTACTTTCCAGTAATATCGTGTGTCTTCACTAAGCCCTGCCAAAGTTTGTGATGTTCCTGCAATATCCGCTATTTCTGTTTTTGAATTAAAATCACTATTTTCAGAATACCAGAGAGTATATGTCACCCAGTCACCTTCGTCCGGATCAGTAGCTTCCTCCCAAGTGATCGTTGGAGAAAGTGTGTTAAGTGATTGGCCTTTTACAGGAGTAAGTAGATTAAAAACATCAGGGCGGCTTTCGCCTACAGGAAACATGGTAATAATGATGTCTGTAATTTTAGGTGTGTAGGCGTTTGATGTTGTATCAAGAAAAGCTTTATATTGTATCCATCTTTTTTCATTAAGAGTTGATGATATATCTGTTCCGGTTGAAGTGTAAAAAGTACTTGTAGTCCCGTCAGGTCCTGTCCAGTCAGATGACTGGCAGGTATCTTTTGTATTTCCTGTTCTAAGTTGAAATTTAACACTAGTACCAATAGGCAGATCAACGTTCCAGCTAATCTGAGAAAAATTACTTGCACTACCGGAATCAAAAACAGATGATTCTATTGTTCCGGTTGTCTTAAAGGTGAAACCAGGATACCTGTAAATATCCGGTCCCATAAGATCACCCAGCCAGACCTTGTTGTTTACCCAGTCATATTGGCCGTTAATAACTTTTGTTGTACCTTGATCTATTGCCCAGGTATCATTTATAGTGCCATCTGTAGCGCTTGCTCTGGTAATTCTAGCGTTATTATTATTAGCCCATTCTATGTAGTAAATATACGTTCCGTCAGCAAAAATACCATCTGTATAGTAAGATGTTGCACCGCTGTCAAATTGCCTTACAAGAGAAAAATCGGAGGGATCGTAAACTTTTACGCGCCATCCGTTGTATCCGCTTCCCTGAGAATAGGAAACATTATAAATATATGTTCCGTCTGTTGTCACAATAAGCTGGTCGTAATTACCCGGTGCGTTGCCTCCTGTATTACGCCTCATCAACCTTGAGCCGAAATTGGATGTGTTTTCAATTGTTCCTGAATTCACATCGACTCTTTGAAGGTTTTGTCCGTTAGAAGTGTAGCCGTTGTAAAAATAACCATCCAGATAAAAACCAGACATAGAACGGTTTACTGTTGCAAGATCGCCATAGTCCTGACCTTCTGTTGTTCCATTGTAGCCTGTCCCTATTATGGCGACCACAGTATCATTGCCATCATAGCTATACCATGATTTTGTATAAAGATAAGTTCCGTCAGTTCCAATAACACCCACAGCTTCGCTATTAGCTGCTTGAAAAGTTGTTTCCTGTGTGGATAAAGATGGTTCAGGTAATCCTTCAGCTTCGAGTATCAGGCTTCCAATATAGAATGAACCGTCTACCTGAGTAGCGGTATTATACATTGTTTCATCTGCCCATATTTCCTGTCCGCTTCCACCAGACCAATCTGTTTGTATCCAACCGTTGCTTAGAAAAAATGAAAATGTTGATGACCATGGCCCATAAGATGTTCCGTCGTTTGCTCTTGCTTGCCAGTAAAATGTTCTGTTATAAAGCAAAGTATCTGTTGTTTCCCAGGACGTTTCCGAAGCTGTTTCTGCAATACCTGCCTTGCTTGTTGCAAGATCGGTTAATGCAGCATCTCTATATATTTCAAAACTATATGTCAATGTATCTGCCGGATCATTATCTGAGGAATTGTTAAGAGTTAGCGTTGGTGTAAGATCAACTATATTAGATCCATCTGGAGGTGAGATCAGTGTTGGAACAGATGGTAATTCGTTTGCAAGGTTTGTGTAGAAAAAACCTGTTTTATCAGACCAAGTGATCGCGCCATCATTATCAGTTGCTTTTACTTTCCAGTAATAAGTTGAATTATCATCAAGATTAGAAGGGATCTCATATGATGCTGGAGCTCCGACAGATACTTCTGTACGGCTATCAAAAGAACTGTCTTTCCCGTACCATAATGAGAATGTAACTGAATCTCCGCCGTCAGGATCACCGTTAGACTCCCAAGTTAAAATAGGAGTGAGGTCTGTTAGTTGGGAGCCATCTGTTGGAGAGAGAAGAGTAAACGTATTTGGCGGATTGTCGCTTGCCGGATAATAATCTATTGTAACATCATTTAAAATAGGAGTGTTTCCGTCAAATGCGGCTTCTCTTGAAAGAAAGGCTTTATATTGTACCCACTGATGTCCATTATGAGAATCATTAAGAGATTCTCCTTCGGGTATGCCGCCTTCATAGTGATCTGTTGTATCTGTTGATCCTAGCCAGTCTGTCCAGAGGCCGGGAGAACCAGCATTGTCAGGTGCTGTTCTTACTTGAAACTTTATATTTGTTTCATTAAGAGTTTCAGTCCCGTTAAAATAAATGTTTTGAAAGGTTGTCTGACTTCCTGTATCAATATAGGAAGAAATAAGGTTAGCGTCTTCAAAATAAACAACTCCCGGATACCTGTAAATATCCGGCCCCATAAGATCACCCAGCCAGACCTTGTTGTTCACCCAATCATACTGCCCGTTAATTATTTTTGTTGTTCCTTGATCGATGGTCCATATATCATCAATAGTACCGTCTATAGCAGAAGCCCGTGTGATGCGGGCATTATTATTATTAACCCATTCTATGTAATAAATATATGTTCCGTCTGCAAAAATGCCATCTGTATAGTAAGATACTGCACCGCTATCAAACTGCTTCACAAGAGAGAAATCGCTTGGATCATAGACTTTTACGCGCCATCCGTCATACCCGCTGCCTTGTGAATAAGCCACATTGTAAATATATGTTCCGTCTGTTGTCACAAGAAGCTGATCATAATTATTTGGTGCATTTCCTCCAGTGTTGCGGGCCATCAGTCTGGAAGAAAAATTTGACGTGTTTTCAACAGCTCCTGTACCTACATTTACTCTTTGAAGCCTTCTTCCATTAGTTGTGTAGCCATTATAAAAATATCCATCCAGATAAAAACCTGACATGGAGCGGTTAACTGTTGCAAGATCACCGTAATCCTGGCCTTCTGTTGTTCCATTGTAACCTGTCCCTATTATGGCGATGACAGTATCGTTTCCGTCATAGCTAGACCATGATTTTGTATAAAGATAAGTTCCGTCGGTACCAATAACACCGACAGCTTCGCTGTTAGCTGCTTGAAAAGTTGTTTCCTGTGTGGATAAAGAAGGTTCAGGCCATGATTCTACATCGTTATTTATTTCACCTGTGGTTTGATAATTAATATTAGTCTCAGTTTGAAACTGAGTTGCATCAGACCATTCATTTTGTCCGTCTCCGCCGGACCAATCTGTCTGGATCCAATCATCAGAGCTGATATATGTTGCAGAGGAAAAAAAGTAGAGTAAAGCAAAAAAATATGTAAAAATTAATTTTATATGAACTGGTCTTTTCATTTAAAAAATTATCCCTATAATGTATTTTATTAATCATTTATTAAAAAATAAAGAATTTTATAAATATTTTTAATATAATAAATGAAATTTAAACAAAAGGAGAAATAGGTATGGCAACGAAAAAGGCTTCCACATCAACAAGAAAAACATCTACTATTATTCATAAGTCTGAGAAACCAATAAAAGATCTGATCGAGCTTTTAGGGGAAATAGAAAGGACAATACGTGAACTTACTGTTTTAATGGCAGAATCTATACCAAGTAAGCATTTGGGAGTAAGAGGGCTGCCTAAACTTTCAACAAAACAGCTTCAGATCAAAAAACAAATAGAGGCTGCACAAAGACGCTATAATATGGTTTTAAAGATACTTATGCTGTCCAGTAAATAGTATCATTTTAATTGCAACGAGGATGCTTATAAGAGGGTCAAATTTGTTCAGATCTTAAAAAAGAAGCTCCATTTCAAAAAATCTTTCCATGTAACAATACCTTCAATATTTCCTTCATCAGATATTACAGGCAGACAGGAAATATTATGGTCAAGTAGCAATTTAGTTGCGTCATCAATAGGTGTTGTTCTTAAAACTGTAATAGGATTTCTTGTCATTATCTGATGTGCTTTTGTATTAAGGGTCGCCCGGTCCTGATCGCGTTCTGAAAGAGAATGGAGGAAAGGGCTTAAATATTTAATAAAATCACGGTCTGATATAACCCCCATAAGTTTTTTATCTTTAACAACAAGAAGATGATGGAACTTTTTTTCACTAAGTATCTGACTGACATCTCTAAGAGAACTATCCATATTGATCGTTACTACATTAGCAGTCATTATTTCGCCGACTATCATAGATATTATTTCCTTATATTAAAAGTTTATCACTTTCTGAATGATTCATCAATAAAGCAAAGTAAAGTAATAGGCAATAGGTCATAGGTTATGGGTGATAGGTAACGAGAGCTTTGCTGATTTACCGTAGAAGGATAAATTTTTAATTTCTTATAGGGAGCGGGCAGGCCCGTTTCCTATCGAAGATCCGCCATCTTGTTAGGTGGACTTACTTTTTCTTTTATTTTTTTTTGTTCATCATGAACCCTACGTGGTTCATGATTTTGCGTTCCTTCGTGTCTAAATCTTTTTTATTATCAACTGAAAGACTTTGCGAAAAATAAAAAATAGCATTAAAACATAAAAAACGCTTAAAAGAAAATGAGCGATTTTTGTGCCAAATCCGTAAACTCCTACTGCACCAATAAAAGTAAATATAAGTATTCTTATAGTATTGATCGCGGTTACTGCAACAGGTATACAAAATATCCACAAAAAAGTTCCTTTTATATTAAATCTATATCTCCATGGGATTATAGATAAAAACATCAGATGAAGTATTATCACATGAAGACCTGCACAGCGGTCGACCAGTAAAACAGTAAAGTCCGAGACTTTAACAGAGATCCCTTTTAAAGACAGAACAATATTGAAACCTAGAGTTTTAAAGACATTTGCTGTTATCACGGCATTAATAGTATTTATTTTTGGTATTAAAAAATAAAATTCCCGTTCAAAGGGATAAAGAAATATAAGAAAAAAACAGGGGAATAAAAATTTTCGTGCAGTATCAGATGGGTAAAACAAAAAACCACAACTATAGACTAAAAAAATGAGTGATATCGTATAAAAGAATTGTTGGGCAAATATATATGCTGATATTAAAAAGAAAATCGCAAAAGAAAAGAGAATAATAAAATATTTGATGTTTAATCTTTCTTTTTTTTCAGTTGAAGATGATGAAAGTACATCTTTAAACAAAAGAAAACTTATAACAGGTGATAAAAGAATATATGAAAAGAATATTTCATTTTTGCAAATGTTAATAATCCAATAAAAATGATAAAAGTAAGCAGGGAAAACAGCTAATAAAAGAGAAATAAAAAGAACTTTTTTGTAATGATAATCTTTTAGCACTTTTTTCTTTTACGAAGGTTAAATATTAAACCCGCGAAAAAAAGAAGTAGAATAGTAAGAAAAATCACTAAAGGTGTAATCTTCATAATTTTTCATTATATATATAACGAAAATTAATTCAAGTCATATAAATATAGTAGGGGGGGTCTCCTCCCGTTGTAAGAAATAAACGTATGTAGGGGCAGACCTGTGTGTCTGCCCGTATAAAAGTGAGTAGGGACAGGGCTTGCCCCTGTCCGTGTAAAAGCACAAAAAGAAAACATCGTAGGGACGAAAAATCTTTCGTCCGTGTAAAATGAGTCCTCCTAAAAGTGCAGAAGGTTTTCTTCCCCCACAGATTTGCTATACAAATCTAAACAGGGGAGATTGAAACCTGCGCTTTTCTCTGTGCTCTCTGTGGCAAATTCCTCTGTCTTCTGCCTTCATCTCTTTGACTATTTTTACTAGCTATTCTTGACTAACTATATTTGATGATATAAGATAATTATAGAGCTTTAACAGCATATGAAATACTTTATATTAAAAAACAAAAAAGTATTCAAATGAAAAAAAAATGCGCTTGGTGTGAAAAAGAAATAAATATAATAAATGATGAGACCAATGCAGTAACACACGGAATTTGTAATGACTGTAAAATCGATCTTGTATATAAAGATCTTTCTCTTCGGGAATTAATTGAAAGTTTTAAAGAACCTATACTTATTTTAATTGATCAAGCTATAGTCTCTACGGGAAATAAAGCAGCTTTAAAAATGCTTGGAAAAGATTTTGTTGATATTGAGGGAAAGCTGGGAGGAGATGTTATGGAATGTGTCTATTCTGAACTTCCAGGTGGGTGCGGCCATACAGAGCATTGCACGGGATGCACAATAAGAAATACGGTAATGGATACGCTATCAACAGGAAAACATCAGAAAAATAGAACAGCTTACCAATATATACAAACACCAGAAGGTCCACAAAAGATGAAATTCATAATTTCAACTGAGAAATTTTTTGATGTTGTGCTTCTTAAGATAGAAGAAGCAACACCAGCTATTTAACTATGTGTTTGTGTAACATTCTAGAGTATGCTAGTTGAGGTAATGTTTAAAAAGCATTTTTTGCAGATTATCTATTCTTTTAGTTTTTTATTATATAAGGGCATAATAAAAATTCAAAGACAGGGGGGGGAGAATGGAGAGGTGTGACCGGCTTGATAAGTGTTCTTTTTATAATGAAAAGATGAAGCATCTTCCTGCGCTTGCTGAAGGTTTTAAGGTAAGATATTGTTTTAATAAGAATCCAAATTGTGCCAGATATAAAGTATTAAATCAATGCGGGGAAGAAAATATACCTTTTGATCTTTTTCCCAATGAATTTGAACGTGCGAGCAGAATAATAGATGATGTGAATAATAATGAGATAGTATTATCAGAAGACGAATTTAGTGATGTTTTTTTGGAATCTTCAAATGTTGACCTTAAAAAACTTTTAATAAGAGAAAATATTGCAAAAAAAATATGTGCTGAACTAAATAATTTTGTAGAACTAAAAGATGTTTTAATAACCATAATAGAACATATAAGAAATTTTACAAATATTGATGCTATAGGTATAAGACTTCATGATGGGATGGATTATCCATATTATGTTTATGACGGATTTTCTGAATCCTTTATAAAAAGGGAAAACAGTCTTTGTGCATATGATAATGGTAACAGGCTAAAAAGTTCAGATGGTAAAAAATATTTACTTGAATGTATGTGCGGAAATATTATTAGAGGACGTTTTGATAAGAACCTGCCATTTTTCACCTCACACGGTAGTTTCTGGAGCAATTGCACTTCGGATCTTTTAAAGGAATCCACAGAAGATGACCGTCAGGGGAAAACAAGAAACACCTGTATTGAAATGGGTTATGAATCGGTAGCGCTTGTCCCGATAAGAATCAGAAATAGGATAATAGGGCTGATTCAGTTAAATGATAAAAAAAAAGATATGTTCACGCTTGACTTGATCGAATTTATGGAAATGATAGGAAGGCAAATAGGACTTGCTGTTAATAACAGCCAGATGTATACAGAGCTTAAGAAAACATTAAATGAAGTAAGTATGTTAAGGCTAATTCTTCCTATGTGTTCTAAATGTAAAAAGATCCGTGATGATAAAGGTTACTGGGAAGCTGTGGAAGATTATTTTAAGGATCATTCTTTACTTGAATTTACTCACGGACTTTGTCCTGAATGCAGTAATTCAATAAAAACCAAATGGGAAGAAAATAGGGAATAAAAAGAAAAAAGCTATTTAACCACGAAGAGCACGAAGAAAAGCAAAAATATAAAAAGTATGTCCTCCCAACAAGATGGCGGATCTGCGATAGGGGCGCCGACAAGCCTTCGCCTGTGTAAAAAAGTATATCTTGAACGAATCACGAAACATATTTTTTTATTCTTTCCAAGTCTTTTTCAGAAAATCTTCACGGCCGGAGTATTTGCGGTAAAGATTATATTTTATTGAGCATTTTTTGTAATAATTCTGATGATAGTCTTCAGCCGGATAAAATGTGGTAAAAGATATTATTTCTGTAACTATTATGTCTTTAAATGTTCCTGATGATTCCAGCTTTTTCTTTGATTTTATTGCAAGTTTTTTTTGTGCTTCATTATGATGAAAAATGATTGACCTGTATTGGGAACCTCTATCTGCAAACTGGCCGCCTTTGTCAGTAGGATCTATTGAACGCCAGAAAACATTTAAAAGATCGTCATAATTTACACGAGATGGATCATAAAGTATTTGTACTGCCTCTGTGTATCCTGATGTACCGGATGATACTTGCGTGTATGTTGGGTTTTCTTTAGTTCCTCCGGCATATCCTGATGTGACTTCTTTTACCCCAATTATCTTTTCAAAAGGCCCTTCCATGCACCAGAAACAGCCTCCTGCAAAGGTAGCTTTCTTGTAGGTTACATCTGCATTTAAATTGTTTGTTGTCATAAGAATAAGGATTATTAAAGTTATTATTTTCATCAATAATAATAACAATAAATCTTTTTATAATATTCATAATAAAGATCATAAAAAAATTAACCACGAAGAGCACGAAGAAAAGCAAAAATATAAAAAGTGAGTAGGGAACTGGCCTGCCCGTTCCGTGTAAAAATGTATATCTTGTATCTTTTTTGTTTTCTTTTTGTGTTTAAAAGAAAAAACGCAGAAGCTTGTCTCCTGCGTTTTTCTCTGTGTCCTCTGTGTCAGAATCTTTCATTCTCCTTTGAACTGAATACCCTTTGATGGTTCGGTATCTACACGATAATCAAGAGCCTGTGCTTTTTTTACAAGGTTAATGAATTCATTACGGTAACCAAAAGAATCTTTTCCTTTAGAATTTTCTGCGCTTTTTATAATACTTTCATAAGTTGCAGTCCCTTTAAATTTAGAATTTTTCAGGAGAAGTCCGAACTCTGCAACAGATGCTGCAAACTGAAAATCATCTTTTAAAACGGATGATATATCTTCTTCAGTTATAGCTTTTTTGATAAGTTTACTTTTATCTTCATCAGGTTTTTTGTAGCGGAGTTTAACAGTCATTACATCATTGCTTGTAACTACTTTAGTCTGCTGGTATATAAGCTCATCTGCTTTTCTTACATCTTCTTTGGAATCAGCCGGTACTATTTCATAAAAAGCTGTTACAGTGTGACCTGCACCGAGTTCTCCTGCATCTTTTGTATCATCATTAAAATCCTCTTTTGCAAGTATACGGTTTTCATACCCTACAAGGCGGTATGACTTTACCTTTGAAGGATTGAACTCGATCTGTAATTTTACATCTTTTGCAATTGTAAAAAGAGTTGATCCAAGTTCGCTTACGAGTACTTTTTTTGCCTCACGGATAGTATCTATATAGTAATAGTTGCCGTTTCCTTTGTTCGCAAGCTGTTCCATACGGGAATCTTTTAAGTTTCCAGTACCAAAACCAAGCACTGTAAGGGCAATACCTTCTTCTCTTTTTTCTTCAATAAGTCTTGTAAGGTCGCCTGTTGAGCTGACGCCTATATTAAAATCACCGTCAGTTGCAAGTATTACACGGTTATTTCCACCCTTTATAAAATTATCTTTTGCAATTTTATAAGCTAATTTTATACCTGCTCCGCCTGCAGTAGAACCTCCTGCATTAAGTCTATCAATTGCAGATAGGATCATATGCCTGTTGCTTCCAGGTGTTGAATCAAGAACCATTCCTGCTGCTCCAGCATATACGACTATTGCTACACGCTCATCATCTGATAACTGTTTTACAAGCATCTTAAATGCTTTTTTGAGGAGTGGAAGTTTGTCATGACTATTCATAGAACCTGATACATCCATCAAAAATACAAGGTTAGATGGAGGCAGTTCGTCAGCGTTAAGTTTTTTACCCTGAATACCTATCTTTACGATACGGTTTTCTTTATTCCACGGACAAACAGATCCATTTATCGTGATTGAGAATGGATCATTTCCATCAGGCTGAGGGTATGCATAAGTAAAATAATTTATCATCTCTTCAACACGTACGGAATCCTCGGGAGGCATCCTGCTGCTTGTTAAATAGCGCCTTATATTGCTGTAAGAAGCAGTATCAACATCGATTGAAAATGTTGATAATGGATTATCTTTTGCATACATGAATTCATTTTCATAGACTCTTGCATATTCTTCTGTATTAAAATTGTCCCTATAGATCTGTTTTTCTTCATAAGGCTGCATCATGCCTTCATTTGATATTGAAGCGATAGGTGCCCAGGCTTTTGGATCACCTGCAAATTTGTCACTAAGATCATATTCGAGATCTTCTGCTTTGTATTCCGTAAGACGAGATGATTTTCCCTTTGTTATGCTTTTTGACATTGGTGCTTTATATTTGAGACTTGTATCTCCTCTTTGACATTTAAGTGAAAGCTGATCTAACTTTTCAAGTCTTTCTCTTTTTCCTTGTGCTTTTTCTCCATTTAACGCGTGCTTTTTTTTAGCTCCTGATCTAACAATTTCATCTCCAATATTATTTTTAAGTGCAGAACCGCTTAAATTAGCAAATTCTTCCCTTTCTTTTCCTTTACCTGAAGAAGGTTCTGTTTTTTTAATTTTGGAAATGACGCGTCTATACTCGTTATCTCTTTCTATGTTCTTTGCAATGCTTAATCTTGCTTGACTGCTTCTTTTAACTACAGGTGTAACAATAACTGCTGTTACTAAAACAAATAGCACAAAGACAGCTGCTACAGCTAAATTTGATGTTCTGCTTTTTTTAATGTTTATTTTTTTGTTCATTTCTAATTCCTCCTTTTTATGTGTCTCAAGAAGAGCGGAGGAAACCGTGTTTTCCCATTTTTGCGATGTTTTATCAGCCGGGATAGTGTTAAGGAGTTTATCAAGTTCTTTTAGTTCCTTATAATATTTTAAAAAGGAAGCATCTTCCTTAATTAGTCTTTCTACGGTTTCTTTTTCTTCCAAAGTCACTTCTCCATCAATATATCTGGAGATTAATTCTTTAATTTTATTTTCATTATTCATCTTTGTTCCTCCAATATGAAGGATGCAAGTTCGATCCTTAATTGCTCTTTTGCCCGAAAAATAAGTATTTTTACTTTTTCGAGTGAGCAATCAAGGACTTCACTTATTTGTAAGTAGCTAAGATCATGATATTGCTTTAAGGTAATTGCTTCTCTTTGTTCAGGAGGAAGCCCTGCAATAGCATGACGAACATGTTCGGATGTTTCTTTTTTAACAAGTGATTCACTTGGTGTGCTATGGCCGTTTTTGATATCAACTGATCCTTTTTCAGGATCTTTATCAAAAAAAGATCCAAAAAGAACCATTTTTTTCTGTTTTCTGATACGGCTTATACATTTATTGCGCGCTATAGTATAAAGCCAGGTAGAAAACGTCTTTTGAGGATCAAAGGTGCTTTTTTGAGAAACAAGACACATAAATACGTCTCCTGCAACTTCTTCTGCATCACTCCTGTTTCCAAGGATCCGATAGCAGAAATTAAATATACGTATTTTGTATCTCTCGAAAAGCATTTCAACTCCGTTTATATCGCCTGATTGAAACACAAGCATAATTTGTTCGTCTGTTCTATCCATGGATTTTTTTGGCCTTTAACTATTATTCGCACTAAAGCCGAAAAAGTTACAGTTTTTTTTAAGTTTTTTTAGAAAAACACAAAAGAAGAAAATTTAGCCACCCGCCTTCGCCTCCAACTACGCACAAGGCTTCGTCGAGACAGGCCGGCGATATTTGTATAACTAACCACGAATTACACTAATTAACACGAATTTTAAAAGAGGGCAAAGCACGGATAAACACAGATAAAAAAGAACGTAGTAGGGGTGGTTCGTGAACCGCCCTTGTAAAAAATAAAAAGTGTGTCCTCCCAACAAGATGGCGGATCTGCGATAGGGACAGGGCTTGCCCCTGTCCGTGTAAAAGCACAAAAAGAAAACATTGTAGGGGCGAAAAATCTTTCGCCCTTGTGAAAACGTAAAATATTAAATGTAAAATGTCGTCATTGCGAGCGAAGCGCGGCAACCTCCGTAAAAATAAAAAACAATTTAAACGACGAAGAAAAGCAGAAAATAAAAAGTGAGTAGGGGCGCCGCTTGACTGCGCCCGTTGTAAAATGGAAAATGTTGCTCAACGCAACAGGATTTTCTTTATAAAGATAAGCAGGAGAAGTCCTAATCCGCTAAATATAGCCGAATTTATTACTATTGTTTTTAACTGTTCTTTATTATTTGGTGCTGCATTTTTTTGAGGTATGTTGTTTTTAGTAGTAATATCTTTTTTACTTTCAGAAGACATGTTTTTTTTGGTCAGAGCAAGATGTTTTTTATTAGATATTATGTCTTCTTTTGATGGATTGTTTTTAGCTATAGAAGATACTGATGCTTTAGTCTTATCTGATACAGGATAAGTATCTATACTTGAGAGACTATCTTCTTCTTTTGAGACTTTTTTTATAATTGCACCTGAAGAAACTTTACTTACCTTATCAGATGCTGATCCTTTATCAGTGCTTGATGTCTCGCCTGTATTATCTAAAATGTTTTCAGAAGTATTTGCTGAAGTGGCTGTATCATCACTTTCATTTTTAGGATTTGTTTCAGTATTATTAGTTTCTTCTGATTCATTTTTAGACTCATCTTTATTTTCTTCCGGATCATTTTCGCTTTCCTCATCCTCATCTTCAATGGGATCGTCTTCTACCGGATCTTCAAGGTCTTGATTTGTTATATAGACTACTTCCATACCTTTTTCTTTATTGGCAATAAAAACATAACTATTTATAACAGCAAGCCCGCTTGCATAATTATTTGTACTGTAGCCTGAGGTATGCTTTATATCCGTTGGATCAGATATATTATATATATGGAGACCTGCAGCATAATCTGCAACATAAGCAAAATCTCCTGATATCTCAATATCGACTGCTTTATTAAAAGTATCATATTCTCCTGCAAGAACAGGTGTTGATATATCGGATATATCTAATACTTTAATTCCTGAAGAGGATGCGGCTATGTATAGTAAATTACCTGATTTTGTCACACCCAATGCACCGTTAAGAACATATTGAGAGATTAGCAAAGGATTATCAGGTGATGTGACATCTATTACATATAATCCGTTTTGTTCGTCGGTAAGATAAACATAAGGAAACTCTAAATAAAGTGCTTTGCTTTTTCCTCCTGTCAAATAGCTTCCTTTATAAATAGGTGATATTGGATCACTTATATCTATTATTTCCAATCCGTTTTTTGAGTTTGCAATATAAGCATAATCTCCATTGACCGCTACCTGATAAGCATATCCACTCGTATCCCATGAGCCGGTAAGAACTGGGTCAGCTGGGTCTGTGCAATCAATAATTGAAAGACCTTTACTGCAATCTGCAATATAAACGAAATTACCATCCATTGTAAGGCTAAGCGCCCATCCGTCTGTTACAAAACTCTCCACAAGTTGAGGGTTTGTGTGATCTGTAACATCTATTATCTTTAAGCCGTCATTGTGATCAGCAAGATAAACATAATTTCCATTTACAATAAGATCACAGGCAGTTCCCTTTGTATCAAATGTTGCTACCCATGTGATCGCATAAATATTTGCAGTTGATGAAAACAAAAATAAGAACAACAATATGTGAAAATTTTTTCTTTTCATTGATCCCATTATAGAATTTGCTTTTAAATGAAGCAACCGCCGTTTGTCGCAGAAAATTATTTTTTACTGCACTTTTATACGGCGGTTACTTTTTGTCACCGATCAACGCTGATTATTTTTTTCCTTTTCCTTTTCCCTGTTTTCCATTGTTTATAAGGTTAATAGTAGATGTTCCTGAAAAAGTTGTTCCTACAAAAAGATCACCTGTAACGGTAAAGGTAACATCTGCTTTATTTCCATCGCCAAGTTCCATTTCTAAGGATTCTAAAAGTGAACCTGATACTTCAGAGCGGTCAAGCTTCATAACGACATTGTTGCTTCCGTCAGGACCTTCTACTCCCACAGGAAGTATATCTACAGTATATTCATTACCGTAATTGTCAGTTATCTTTATTGTTGCAAGATCGATATCATCTGCAGTAAGTGGTAATTCTCCCGGTATATGGATCTGAGCAAGCATCTTTTTACCCTGACTTGTCATGTTGAGTGTCTTAGGGCGTACTTTAAAAGCAAGGACTGCAGGGAGATTTTGTGATGTATCAAGCATTATAGGATCAGAGTAAATAACGGATTCCAATCCCATATCATCCATGTATTTGACATATGCTGTTTTTTCACCATCTCCAAGAGATAATGTCCATGGTTTTTGAGCCGTATAATCTTCCCATTCAGTAAAATTGATGCCGTCGATGCTAAAGCACATAGATGCAACAGCGCTGTCATCTTGAGCCGAAAGGACAAGTGTCACTGCAGTAGTAGTTGTTACAGCATCGCCTCCGTTTATAACAATAGAACCGCTTGGAGGAAGATTACCCGGATCAAGTGTATCTGCAGGAGCTGTGTCTTCAAGGCACCAGAAAATATCACCGGAAGAACCGTCCCATAACCATCCCGGTGCAGACCAGTCGATAAACATCACTTCAAGTTTTTTATCTCCATCTACGTCTGCAACAGCAGGGCATGAACGTATTCTGGCATTAGCAAGAAAACGATCGATCAGCTCTCCGTTCTTTCCATCTAAAAGATATAGATAGCTGTCTTCAGAACCAATATAAATATCCAGTCCAGCGGTTGAATCACCATAAAAACCGCTTCTTTTTGCGTCTTTCTGAAACATTCCCCATTCAATTGCATTTGCCGTAGAATTGTTTCTATCTGCTAATGCAGGAGATGACCATACCTGTGCGCCTGTTGCAAAGGCCCATTCAAGAGTTCCATCAGCTGCATTAAGGCAATATACCTGATGATCATTTGAACCTACGATGACTTCATAAAAACCGTCTGCATCTACATCACCTATTGCAGGTGAAGAATTTACTTCACCGGAGGTAGTATATATCCAAATAGGTTCACCTGTTAAGCCATTGAGGCAGTATATCTTTTTATCTGCTGAACCGATAAATACTTCCATAACGCCGTCATTGTTTATATCTGCAATCGCTGCTGATGACCTTACATCATAGCCTGTTTTGTATTTCCAGTTAACTTTTCCTGTAGGTCCGTCAAAGCAATAGACATAGTCATTGTCAGAGCCTATGATCACGTCCTGATCTCCATCACCATCAACATCACCTATAGTCGGAGAGGAATCTATTTGTGAGTAGAAAGAATACCAGTAATAGTAATCAAAAGGCCCGTCATCTGCTGTTCTGTATGACCAGATAAGCTGGCCGTCTTTATCAAGGCAGTAAACAAAGCTTGTATATGATGCTGATACTATTTCAAGGCCGGGCCTTCCCGGTGAGAGATCACCGATTGCAGGAGAAGCATGAACATACATACCTGCTGTGTGCCTCCAAAGCCTTTCACCATTGTGATCGGTAAGGTGAGTCATGTTACCACTTGTCGAACCACCGACGATCTCAAGGTCTCCGTCACCATCGACATCTGCTATTGCAGGTGATGTTCTGGCCTCATCATTGTTTGTGTTATATTTCCACAAAACCTGACCGGTAGAATTGAAGCAGTAAAATTCACCGGCAGCAAGATTATTTGCCCAATACTCATCATTACCTGTAACGATCTCCAGATCCGGTCCACCATCACCGACTTCCGGTCCAAGGTCAGCCACAGCTGGAGAAGGTCCGTGAGTCATCCTGTAGCAAATAGAACCAAATGCATATTTCCACTCTTCAACCAGTACACCTTTGTCACCTGTTGCAGGCTCTTGCGCATATGCGCTGAAAGTACAAAAGAAAGTAGCTATAAAAAGCAGTGCCAGCGGTTTTGACAAGGAGCACAACATTGTCCTTGTAAAAGGATGTCTGCTGTCGGCCATATTAATTCTCCTTTAAGTTAAATGTTTATGAATCTTTTTTATTTCTACTGATACAAAGTATTACGCAAATTGTGTACCATTTAGTAAATTACATAGTGAATATAAGCTATTGCGCTAGAATGGCTTGTGTTTTTTACACACGTTTTACGTATTGTAAGTTGTTATATTTTGTTGCAGTGATGGAATAAAATGTGTTATAATAGTAATGAAAAGTAACAAGAAATGATAAAATGAGGAGTTTTTTGATTAAATAATATATTTAATGCATCATGTAGGCCATAAATACTATCTAAAGCTAAATAAAATCACTTAAAAAGGCGAATATTAAAAAAAATTTTTCAATTATGAAATTTTTACGTTATTTGGAATAGATTATAGAGAAAAACTAGGACAGTATTTTAATTACGAGTTATTAGTTATGTCTTTTAGCTGGATTATATATTTTTAATAAATTTATAAATTATTTTACCTATAATCCGCTATAAAGTATTATTATATATAAGGCTATATATTATGAATATATTTAAAAAAACATTAATAGTATCCTGTCTTCTTATTTTCTCAATTCATATCCTAATAATTTTTGCAGCTACAAACACATGGGATTTTTCTATGCCTGCAGATTATACTTATGACAGTGCAAAATTGGAAGTTTCAGATGGGGTTGCAAAATTAAAAACAGATTCCACAACGGAAGTAGGAATAAGTAAAACTGTAACAGCAAGCAGTGTGCAGGGAAATAATGATGCTGAAAATTCTGTTGATGGAAGCTTTGCTACTTTATGGGCAACTGATGAAAGTACTAATAGTAATCCGCAATGGATAATGGTGGATCTTGGAGCAAGCTATTCTATCTCATCAGTTAATTTGACTTATAAGGAAGGTTTTCATGCAGTAAGGTATCAGATACAGATTTCTGAAACCGGGTTTGGTGATAACTGGGCTGTGATCGCTGGTGAGGGGCAGGATGGCGCTTCTGTCTATGCCAGCTCTTCACAGAACCAGACATCAAACAATGCGAGTGCAGCTGTAGATGATGATCCCAAGACTACCAAGTGGCATACAGGCGAGCCTACAGAGATCTTCCCGCAAAACCTGGAAATAGATCTTGGAGAGAGCAGAGACATTCAGAAGATAGATGTTATTTTTAATAATAACCTGTACGGAGTTGATTTTAAGTTCCGTGTTTCTGATTCTAAAACAGGCGATAACATTGCAGCGGGTACCACGGCATCGGCCAGTTCTAATAATGGTACTGCAGATAATGTCAATGATGTGGACGGAGACGGCGTACCTAAGACGAGCAGCACATGGACATCATCGGGTGACATGCCGCAATGGGTCATGCTGGATCTTGGCGAAAACAAAGACGTTGTTTATTTTGAAGTGCATTTTCAGGATGAAAGGCATGCTACGGCTTATGAGTTCCAGGTATCTACGACAACAGATACAGCTCTTCCTATTACCTGGGCATCAGGTGACGTAGATCAGAGTTCGGAAAAATCTCCGAATACTGGCGATAGGGCTTTTGACGGTAATGATTCCAATCTGTGGAAAACGAATCAAAAGACTAATGATGCTCCTCAATGGGTCCGTGTGGATATGGGGAGCCAGAAAACAGTTAAAAAAGCAGAAATAGATTTTGTAGCCGGAAAGCACGCCGAAGATTATAAATTGCAGTACAGCGATGACGATGCGAGTTATACAAATATCACAAGTGTTACCGGAAACTCAGATGAGAATAAGACACATGATTTTGATATTACAGCCAGATATTTCCGTTTTTATTGTACAGCGAGCCAGAACGGAACTAAAAAAGATGGACTGCAGGTCAATGAAATAACTTTATACTCAGGTCTTTTTGAGGATGGGGCACAGACGATCACATGGGACCAGACGTTTACGGGAAACGGAGACGGGAACCGTGAAATGAAGTTCGGGCATCTGGCGTCATCTGCGGTAAACGGAAGGTATGTGAAGCTGAACATGACAACGGCCAATGACGGCAATAACATAGTTATAAAAAATATCATTCTTCGGGAAACGCATTTTGACGAAGGGCCTGTCGCAGATCTGGTAAGTGTTACAGGAAATTCGGAGACAGAGCTCAGTTTTGACAGTGATGATTTTACTTCTGTCAATAAACAATACTTTCAGTTGTATTGTACAAGGTCATCTGCTAACACCAGTGATCAGGGCTTGCAGGTGTACGAGCTTTCCATCTATCCGAGCGATGGAGATTTTGAAGATGGTGCAACATCTATCGTTACAATAGACGGAAATACTGAAAATCCGAAAACAGATGTGATAGATCCGCCTCAGACTGGTCGTTATGTGAGGCTTTGGGTAGATGAAAGTAATGACCCTGGTAACAATAAAGGACTTCAGATAGAGGAATTTGAAATATATACATCTACTTTTTATAATGGTCTGGGATCTGTTACAACAGATTATTTTCAGCCAAATGATAATGTAGACGGGTGGACAACTCTTGTTGTTGATAATAATGATTCTGAAGCAAATGGTACAATAGAGGCCTTTTATGATGCTTATACGTCAGGTGGTGGTGCGACTGGATTTATAAGTCTTGGAAATATTGCTTCTAATGGAGAGTCTTTCGACTTGAGTTCAATTGTCACAGTTGGTGACGGAATTGATAAAATAAGGTTTAGATTCGATTTTTCAGCAGGCGGTGATACAGCAAAGACTCCTGTTATTGATGAAATTGCGGTTGATTATGATGTTGCAGCTCCTGATAATGATGCTCCATCTGATGCTCTTAATTTTACGGCTGCACCGGGAGACAGTGTTGTGTATTTAAGCTGGAAGAATCCATCAGATATTGATTTTGAAGGAACGGTTATTAGGTATAGAACAGATAATTATCCTGCATCAATAGCAGACGGCCTTCTTGTTGGTGATTTTAAAGCTCTTCCGGGGACAAGTGGAAGTTTTACTCATACAGGTCTTACAAACGGACTTACTTATTATTATACGGCTTTTTCTTATGATGGTATCCCTAACTATTCTGACGGCAGCAATACAGTTGCTGTGCTTCCGCTAAAAGCTGTTCATTTAACCGTATCTGCAGGTGCGAATCAAGTAGCAGGCGTTCCTTTCCCTGTTACAATAACTGCTATTGTGGGTGATGAAGTAAAAACAGATTATTTCGGTACTGTTAATATTGCTGTCGAATATGTTGATCCTGTAACAGGAAGAAAGCTTTTATCTCCTCTTAGCGTAAGCGGTTTTCAAAATGGTGTGGCAGTTGTAAATGTGACATATAGAGACTGGGGTATTATAAAGATAAATGCTGTAGATGCAAATGATCCAAGTATATCGGGAGTGAGTGATAATATTTCATTTAAAGTACATCATCTTAATGTAGAAATTGATAATACAGCAGATACGAAAATCGTATCTGAGCTGTTTGATATAACAGTTACTGCAGTTGACTCGGACGGAAATGCGCTTCCTAATTTTTCAGGAATCGCTAAGCTTTCATTTGATCTTGTTAGCCCTGAGACTGATCAGGGTGGGTCTCTTTCATCTTTAACAATAGAGTCCTTTAAAAATGGTTTAGGGACTCTTGATGGAGCAACCTATAACAGGTGGGGAGAAATAAATATATCAGCAGTACTTCAAGGTGAAGAAGATGTAATAGGGACAAGTGAAAATATAATGTTCATCCCAAAAGATTTTTTGATAGATGTATTGGCGCCGCCTGATAACAGGAATTTTCACTATATAGACGAGTTGTTTGAAATATCTATTACAGCGATTGACTATAATAATGCTCCAATAGTAAATTACAAAGGTTCAATACTTTTAATAGCATCTGAGACAGTTGCTATTGAAAACAAGTATACTTTTGTTGATGAAGATAACGGTAAACATACCTTCAAGGCATATGGAATTGTTGAAGAGCTTTTTAAGCTATATGCAAAAGACGAAGACTATCCTGAAAAAACACTTTCAAGTACGCCTGATCTTTTTATAAAATTCGGTCAAATAGTGGTGATATCTACCGAAGGCATCATCGGTACTTTAACGGTAAAAGTAGAAATACAGGATATGGACGGTAATATTATTGAAACAGATAATTCAACAGTTTTTTTAATTATCCCTGAAGAGACAAATAAAAACAATTCCAGCAAATCGGATAGTTATGCGCTTGAAGTTGCTGCTCAAAATGGTGTTGCCATTATAGAGGTCACAAACAGAGAAGGTGAGAAAATAACTCTTACCCCAAAAAGTACTCCGGAGCTTGAACCTGTTAGTGGTGATGTTATATTTGGAGTTCTTGGCAAAAGCGGTTTAAGAATACTCATGTGGAAGGAGACTCATAAGGAGAATTTTTAAACAGATAGCAAATATGGTAAAAATTTTATTAAATTTTTTTGTTGACAAGGTAGTAATTTAATATATACTCTAGTCTTCAGTAAGCAGAAATCTTTAACTGTAAGGTATAGTTTTTCTCTTGCCTTACAGTTTTTTTTTGTTTGCTTACAAAATACTTGAAAAAGGAGGTTAGTATCATGGCAAAAGGAACAGTAAAATGGTTCAATAACAGCAAAGGTTATGGTTTTATTGCACTTGAATCCGGTGGAGATGTTTTCGTTCATCATAGCGAAATACAGGGAGCTGGTTTTAAGTCTTTAGAAGAAGGCCAGTCTGTTGAGTTTGAAGTTAAAGAAGGTCCAAAGGGCCAGCAAGCTACAAACGTAGTTGCTCTTTAATTAAGAAGTCCCTTAGATTATGGGACGTAGTTAGCTTGATTTATTGATTATTGTATTTTTTAAAATAGTTATTTATTAGGTTGTACTGCGGTAATATTTAGGTTTCATCTTTTTTGATGTGCGTAAACGTTTAAAAAAACGCGGTCCACTTTTTTAATCTTGCCGGACAGCGTCCCATTTCTTTCTATCTAAAACTTTTCTCTTATCTCTCAGCATATTGCTTTGTGGGGTATAATAAGCCTTAAAGTGAACTTATGTACACACAAAGAATAATTGCTGTTGTAGTCATTACCGTTATCTTCTTGATGGAAACGTTCTTTCCATACCGCAAAGATATTAAAAACCGTTATTTGCATTTAGGAAGAAATGGTTTTTTTGCAATAATAAACGGTATTTTTACAAGTGCTTTTAACATTGTTATATTATTAACTGCAATGTATTATGCCGAAAAGCATTCCTTAGGTCTTCTTAGGAGTTTTGATCTTTTTCCTTTTCTTTCATTTGGCTTAGCGTTTATTATTTTTGACCTTTGGATGTATGTATGGCATAGAGTAAACCATAATATATATTTTCTTTGGCTTTTTCACAGAGTTCATCACAGTGACCCGGTACTTGACATGAGCTCATCTTTCAGATTTCATCCTATTGAAATTATTATTTCTTCTGTGCTGAATGTAATATTTTTTGTATTAATTGGAATAAGTCTTGAACAGATAGCGTTATACAGCGTCATATTTCATGCAAATGTTCTTTTTCATCATAGTAATATTGATTTACCGGAGAAAATCGATAGAATAGTCCGTTATGTTTTTGTAACACCAAATATGCACAGGGTTCATCATTCAATAAAAAGAGTAGAGACTGATTCAAATTACGCAAGCGTTTTTTCTTTTTGGGACCGTATGTTTTTATCGTATAAAGAAAGAGATGTTTCTCTTATAGTCTACGGATTAAAATTTCTTAAAGAAGATAAATGGCAGAATATAATTGGTTTATTAAAAATGCCGTTTTTAAATAAAAATAAAATAAAGGTTTAAATTGTTTATAATATAAAAGCAGACGATAGTATGAAGTAAGAGAAAAGATGCAATATTCAGGAAAAAACAAAAGAGAATAAACACCTAGAACCTATTGCCTATAACCTGATTTATTTATTTTCTCTTTCGTGTTTTCGTGATGAGTTTTTTATTTGTTTTTATCTGTGTGTATCTGTGGCAAAATTGTTTTTTTGATTTTTCTGTCTTCTATTTTTTTTCAAAAACGTACGGTACTCCGTATTCAGGAGTGGTAGGGTGAGAGCCTTCAAAACCTCTTTTTTTTAGTTCCTTTGAAAGCAGGTGAATAAAAAAACCGTGACTAACAACAAGAATATTGTTTTCTTTTTGTGAAAAAACAAGGTCTATTGCAATTGAAGCTCTTTTTAATGAAGCCTGTTTTGTCTCAAGTTTGTTATTTTTAATAAGAAGCCATCTTAAGCGGCTTAAAAGAAGCCATGCTCCAAAAGGGAGAATAAAAGGAAATGAAAAAGGAATAAAAGGTACTTCACGTAAAATGTCAGTGTGTTCGATAATGGTGTTGCTTGCAAGTACGGATGCAGTTTTTTTTGCTCGCGGAAGATCGCTTGAAAGGCATTTATCCCAGGCTTTTAACGGAGAAAATGAATCAGTTTCTTCCGGCAATACACTTTTGTTTTTTTCTATCCAATCATTAAATTTATTTGTAGAAAGAAATTTCCATGAAGAAATTGTTGGTATGGGGAAGTGACGGCAAAGAGCTATTTTTTTTATAAGTGTCATAAAAGATAATTATTCTATTTTTTTCTTTTGACAGCTTTCTTAAGTATGTCAAACATCGGTTTAAGATGTTTTTTTGAGTAAACACTCATGCTGGATATCTGTATCCAGTTGTTTTCCTGCAGGTAACTGCTTTTGTAATGTACATGATATCCAAGTGATTTTAGATGCTCTCCTATTAATTTAGAAGAGACTTTTTTAGTGAGAATAACGGTTGTTATAATGGGAGAAGCATATTTGCCTGTTACAAGAACAGGAATATCAATATCATTTAACTGATCTACCATCCATTTAGTCTGCATGCTTATCTTTTTAAATCTATTGGAGTCGTCAATAAAATATTTAAGAGCATTGCTAAGAGCTGAAAGAAGGTTAGATGATGATGTAAATGGTATACCGTTATTTTTTCTATATATATTAAGATCAAGATATCGGGGAACTGATATCTTTTTAGAAGTATAAGCTTTGCGGTAAAAAATAAAAGAAAGACCGGGATAAGAACCTATTGCTTTTCCGCTTGTGCCTGATGCAAAATCTGCTTTTGAAAGATCAAGCGGAACAGCGCATATGGAGCTAATACAGTCAACGCAAAAAAGAACGTTGTTCTTCTTAGCAAGTTTTTGCAGTAATGAAAAATCGTTTATCATTCCTGTTGATGTCTCGTGATGTACAAACCATATCCAGTGAATCCGACCGGAAAGTATCTTTTGTTCGATTTTTTTATAATTAAATTCTTTTCCCCACGAGGATTTAACTGATTCGAAAGTTAAATTAAACCTTTTTGCATGGTCTATAAGGCGTGTGCCGAATTCGCCGTTAGAAAGAATAAGTCCCGGTTTGTTGATTATACTTAGCTGTCCTGCCACGAGATCGTTTGCAAAAGTTCCTGAACCAAGTCCTATTTCAACATTTTTACATAATGTAATATGCCTGAACATATCTTTTACATGGTTTAATTCATTTATGAAATTATCTGCTCTGTGAGATATAGGAACTCTTCCGAAATGCTTTTTTACTTTGTCTTGTATATGGACAGGCCCTGGCAGTAGGTTTATCTTAAACCTTGCGCTCTTTTTCTTTATTTTGTATGCCTTCGAATAGACCATTATTATCCCCTGAGAACAAAAATATATACGTTTACATAAAAATAATAACACATATGTAATAATATGTCAAAGAAAAAATACGTATAAAGCAATAAAAATTAAACCCTGAATTTCTTATAAAAATCCAGTTAAGAAATCGGTAATATATTGTAACATGCTTAAATAGAATGGCTAATGTCTATTATGTGCATGTTGACAAGTCTTGCTGTGTGTAATAATCAGGATCAGATGTCAATAAAACAAACAGGTTGACATATTTAAAAGTGAAAAACATATTTTATAGAATAATACAATAAATCATTATGTTTTCGGTGAAATTAGAAGCTATATATTATAAAATAAAAAAGCTTTTACTAATTATGTAAAATCTTAAAGAGTCAGTATATCAACATTTTGAGGGGAGTCGCTATGAATAGAATAAAAGCAGGGATCGTTTTTGGCGGGCGATCAGGGGAACATGATGTATCGATCGTTTCAGCATCATCAGTTGTTAATGAAATAGATAAAGATAAATATCATTTGTTTCTATTTGGCATTACAAAAAAAGGAGGGTGGAGGTTCCTTCCTATTTCAAAACGTAAAAAACAAGAAGACATGCAGTCATTTTTAAAACGGATACTTAAAAGCGGACAAAAATGTTCACCTCTGCTTGAAGATGAAATGGCAAGTTTTTTTCTGTTACGTGAAAAGAAAAAAATAAAAATTGATGTTATCTTTCCTGTACTTCACGGTACTTTTGGGGAAGATGGTGCTATTCAGGGGCTTTTTGAGATGATGAACATACCTTATGTAGGAAGCGGGGTGCTTGGTTCTTCGGCAGGTATGGACAAAGATATAATGAAACATCTTTTTAAGGCAAAAGGACTTAATGTTGTGCCATGGGTAACTTTTTATCAAGGGGATTCTTATCCTTATATAAAATCAGAGGTAAAAAAGAAACTTAAATTTCCTGTTTTTGTAAAACCTGCAAATCTTGGATCTTCAGTAGGTATTTCAAAAGTAAAGACTATGCAGAAATTAGAAAAAGCATTAAAAGAAGCATTCTTATATGATCATAAAATAATTGTAGAACAAGGTGTAGATGCAAGAGAAATTGAATGTTCTATACTTGGGAATTTTCATCTTATGGCCTCTGTTCCCGGAGAGATAATTCCAAAAGGCGATAGCTTTTATTCTTATAAAGCAAAATATAAAGATACAGGATCGACTCTTGTCATACCGGCTGACTTAAGTGATAAGAAGATACTTAAAATACAACAATTAGCTATTGAAGCTTTCAGGGCTGTCGAAGCAATGGGAATGGCCAGAGTAGATTTTTTTATTATTAAAAAAACTAATAAAATAATAGTAAATGAACTTAATACTATTCCGGGATTTACTTCTATAAGTATGTTTCCAAAACTTTTTTCAGAATGCGGACTAAAATATAGTGAACTTATTGATGAACTTTTTCACCTTGCTCTTGATATTTATGAGATAAAAAATAAAAGAAAATTCTAATAATGAGAAATATCTATAGAAACTTACCAATAATTGCTATTGCAGGGCCTACGGCAACAGGAAAAACAAAGGCATCGATTTGTCTTGCCAGTAAAATAGATGCAGAGATAGTATCCTGCGATTCCATGCAAGTCTATGAAGATATACCTATTGGTACAGCTAAACCGGGTAAAGCCGAACTTAAAAAGATACGCCATCATATGATAGGTACCATAAAGCAGAATAAGGTCTTTTGTGTAGCTGATTTTTTATCTCTGGCTTCGAAAAGCGTAAAAAAAATAAAGGCTCTTAATAAAAATGTACTTCTTGTAGGAGGAACAGGGCTATATCTTAAAACATTGTTTGAAGGTATGTTTGAGGGCCCGTCACGAAACAATATTCTTCGTGCTAAACTTGATAGTAGAATTGAAAAAGAAGGACTGCAAAAGCTCTATGAGGAATTAAAGAAAAAGGATCCAGTTTATGCTGAAAATATATCAGAGCACGACAAGAGAAGGATCATCCGGGCTATTGAAGTAATGGAAAAAACAGGAGAGAAGTTTTCCGATATCCGTGAGAATAAAGAACCTTTTATAAAAGGAGAACATCTTATCTTCTGTCTTAATTTTGATAGAGGGAAATTATATGAAAGAATAGAAAACCGTGTAGATAAGATGATAGAAAAAGGACTTATAGAGGAAGCAAAAGAATTGTTTGATAAAAAGCTATCTTCTCATGCAACATTAAGGCAGGCTATAGGGTATAAAGAACTCTTTTCCTATTTCAACAATAAAGTATCAAAAGAAGAAGCAATAGACCTTATAAAAAGAAATACAAGAAGATTTGCAAAAAGACAGCTTACATGGTTTAGAGGCATGAAAGATGTGATATGGATAGATGCTGACAGGCATTTTGCCGAAATAGCAGAAGATATTTTAAGCCAGAGTATAAAAAGAAATAGAAAATGATAATAACAAAAGATATAAATAAAAAAATTGAAAAAGAAAGATCATGTGTGATAACCCTGCACTTAAAAGGATCACAGAAATTTGATGTTGAGGATTCTTTAGAAGAACTTGCCCAGCTTGTAATTGCTGCAGGAGGGAATGTGCAGAAAAAAATGATAGTTACAAGGCTAAAACCAACACCCAATTATTATATAGGAAAAGGGAAAGTTGAAGAACTTCTACAGATAATCTTTGATGAAAAAATAGGTATGGTAGTCTTTAATAATGACCTTACGCCCGCACAGGAAAGGAACCTTTCTGAGATGCTAAAAGTGAAGGTTCTTGATAGAACCGAGCTGATCCTCGATATTTTTGCTCAGCGCGCAAGATCAAATGAAGGAAAGCTTCAAATAGAACTTGCTCAATTAGCATATATGCTGCCGCGTCTTACACGGCTTTGGACACACCTTTCCCGTCAGGTAGGGGGAATTGGTACAAGAGGTCCCGGAGAGAAGCAGTTGGAAGTTGACAGAAGGCGGGTACGTGAAAGAATTGTAAGACTCAATAAAGAACTTGATAAAATTAAAAGCAACCGTGATATACAAAGACAAAGCCGTATAAGAAAAGGATTTCCACTGATATCTTTTATAGGATACACAAATGCAGGAAAATCAACTCTTTTTAACTCACTAACTTCAGCACATGCTTTTGTGAAGAACCAGCTTTTCTCAACTCTTACTCCTCTTTCAAGACAGATAAAACTTCCCAATAATCAGCGAGCAATAGTAAGCGATACAGTAGGATTTCTTAAAAAACTTCCTCATCATCTAATAGAATCATTTAAGGCTACTTTAGAAGAAGTCGTAGTTGCAGACCTTTTAATACATGTGATAGATATCACTATCCCTGATCTTTCCCAAAAATATATTGCGGTAATGGATGTTTTAAAAGAGCTTGGTGTTATAAAAAAGCCTATGATAGTGGTGTTTAATAAAATCGACCTTCTAAAAAATAATTATATACTTGAAAGAGCTTTAAGAGAGTATTCAGGTTCAGTTGGAGTAAGCGCAAAAACAGGTGTGTGTGTAGATAAACTTCTTGATGAGGTCGTATCTTTAATAGGCCGGAAGCGGGAATTTTGCCGTTTCATGATACCTCATGAAAAAGCAAAAGAAGTAAGAAGTATTTTTCATTCTGGTTCTATCTGTGAAAAAAAATATAAACCCGAAGGAATATATGTTTCTGCAGAAGTTCCATTGGAAATAAAAAATATATTAAGAGAATATCTAGTGTGAAAAATCAGGTTATAGGCAATAGGTTCTAGGTGATAGGTGAAGGAGCGCTTCCGCCTTTGCACAAGGCTTCGGCGAGACAGGTCGCTGATATTATAAAAACTACTCACCACGAAGGACACGAAGAGCACGAAGAAAAGCAAGTAGGGAACAAGACTGCCCGTTCCGTGTAAAAGAAAAAGTAAAACATATGTTCCGCAAAGTTTAGAGACAGTCGGCACATGGAAACGATAATGAAAATACGTATGAGGGAGGAGAAGTAAAATGGATATTGTAATTTCTTTTTCTTCGCTTTGTATGCTTTTGATAATTGGTAAAGTAATTAGGACTTATTTTAAGCTTTTTCAAAAGATTTATCTTCCATCTTCAGTCATTGCAGGGATTATAGGACTAGTTCTAATACAAATATTAGGAAAGTACATTCCTAATTCATGTACTTTAGGATGGAATAAGCTGCCTTCTTTTTTGATAAATATTGTTTTTGCAGCTTTATTTATAGGTGTTGCAATTCCATCTGTCTCTTTGATTTGGAAAAATTGTGGACCGCAGTTGGCATATGGCCAAATAGTTGCATGGGGACAGTATACTGTTGGAATTACAATTACACTGCTGATTTTATTACCTTTATTTTCCATCCCTTCATTTTTTGGAGTCATTGTTCCTGTTGGATTTGAGGGTGGACATGGAACATCTGCTGGATTAAAGCCGACTTTTGATCTATTAAACTGGCCTCAGGGGACAGACTTTTGTCTGGCTTCAGCTACTGTTGGAATTATTTCAGCGATTGTATTAGGTATGATACTTATTAATTGGGCAGCAAGAAAAGGAATAACGCAAAAGTTAAGACCATCAGAAGATAATGCGAAAGAGCAAAGTGGAATTTATAGATCGGATAATCGGCCTGTTGCAGGATTTCAGACAGTAGAAGCAGGTTCTGTCGATAGCTTAGCCCTGCATATTGCAATTGTAGGAGCTGCAATTTTAATTGGAGTATTATTAAAGAAGATTTTGATCAGCTTAGGGCTGGTCTTTCCTGTTCTTTTAGAAAAAATGATATTACAATCCTTTCCTCTTTTTCCACTTTGTATGATAGGAGGCCTTATTCTTCAGCTTTTTCTATCTAAGGGTATTAAGATTGATGTCGTGGATCATCAGATAATGCAGAGAATATCTGGTACTGCCTTGGATTTTCTAGTAGTTTCTGCGATTTCATTGATCAATATTAAGACGATCTTCTCAGGATTCTTGCCATTTTTTATTATCGTCTTAGGAGCAATTGTATGGAATGTTTTTTGCGTATTATGGTTGGCACCAAGAATTTTACCTGATGCATGGTTTGAAAGGGCCATTGCTGAGATGGGACAATCCATGGGTGTAACTGCAACGGGTATGCTGCTTTTGCGTGTGGTTGATCCAGAGGCAGAGACAAAGGCCACCTCTGCATTTGGATATAAACAGCTTTTACATGAACCTTTTATGGGAGGGGGATTGTGGACTTCAATAGCAGTGCCGCTTTGTATAACCCAAGGGCCTGTAGTTGTTTTAATTATAAGTATAATCGCTATTGCTGTATGGCTATTGGTGTGGTGGTTTTTATTTCGTAGAGGTATTTTAAAAAACAGGCCACACCCGGTGTGAGCCAAAATGGTTGCCACAGAGAAGATAGATGGTTTTCTTATCTTTGATAAGAAAAAAAAACAAAAAAGATAAAAGAAAAAGTAGTAGGGACAGGGCTTGTCTCCTCCCGTTGTAAAAAAGTAGAGGGTGGGGATATTTAAATCATTTCTTAATCATCATCGTCATCAGATAACGAAAAATCTATTGGGGAAGAATAGGTATTTGATTTCTTACCTTTGGGAACATTTAAAGAAAAGCTTTTACCAATGCTAAATGTGCCATATGTACCAGACTTACCACTACCTGTATCATATACAGTTCTTCCATCTGCTACAAAAGATTCACCTTCTCCAAGGTTAACATTACCTGCTTTTGAATTGATATTATTTATGGCCTTTTTTAAAGAAGAAGTGTTAGAATTAAATTTGTTCTTTAGCTTAGACAATTTATTCAGACCTTCCAGGCTGATCTCAAGACTATCATATCTGGATGTTTTCTTAATGTTACCTTCTTTTCCTGAGCTGTTTTGTTTTGCTGTCTGATTCTGTTGGAATGCTTGTATGAAATTTGAAGATGAATTGATAGGTTGAATTGCCATAACCACCTCTCCTGATACTTTAATTATATATTACAAATTGGTAATTTGCCATTAGAATTCGTAAAATTCATGAGACAAAACCGTTTGATAAGGTTTTGTCTCATTGAGAGGGTAGGCTTGATAGTAGTTGTCTTTTATTTTGTTTTTACACGGGCGTATTGCCATACGCCCCTACTTTGTTTTACTTTTTCCTTTAACAGAAAAAACGCAGAAGATTTTCTTCGTGTTCCTTCGCGTAACTTAGCGGCTAAAGGGCTTCGGCGAGGCAACCTTAACAAAATACCACCCCGGAGGTGGAAAACTAAGTATTCTTGTAGTTTATGTAAATTATAAATTGATACATTCGATATAACAAATTGCTATATAGGATGTTATGTAATATAACCTTTTTTTACCACCTCCGGGGTGGTAAAGGGTGGTAAAAATTTGATTACGCTCAGGATAAAAAATAGTGAACACTTCGACAAGCTCAGTGTAGACTCTGTCGAACTGTGTGTGAATTTCCGCTTTCGCCACGTGAGACGTTAGCACGAACGTGGTTCACGTCAAAGGAAGCTCCTTGAACGCACGACTCACAACGCATGACGCATTACTTGGCAATAAAATTACTTTGCAAAAAAGCAAAAGGAGCGGATAAAACGCCCGTCAGGTGCTTTTGAAAGGTCAATTCTTTCAAGTTCATCTGTTGCATTTTTAAAACTTTCTTCAAGAAGAGAAGAGACGAAAGGTAATTCTTCTTTGTATGAACTTTCAAAAAAGTTAAAGAACTCTTTTTTAGTTTTAGTATTTATTTTGTGTTTACCGTTTTTATCAATAGTGAAAGCCATTTTAAAGAAACTTGTTACACTTGAAACATCCAATGGGCGTGCACTAAAAGTTTTTGATAGTGTATAATTTGCAAAGCCGGTGAATAATACTGATTGAGGTGTTATTTCTTCTTCAGGCATGTTGAGAGATAATTCCGATCCAAAAAGTTCGTTAAAATCTTCCATTGAAGAAAATACCTGTAGAATGTTTTCTATGGCAGATAATCTTTTCCCGGTTATTTCAATGTCACGTGGGGTTTGGAATCCACGAAGATTGTAAAGAGTATCGGAATATTCCGGATCGTGAAAAAGCGGAGATAAACGAATAAGTCCTCGAAGAGTGCATTCATAAATGGATGAGAAAAAACAAAGCATACTTTCAATGTTTTCCGGCTTAAATCTTTTGATCAGTGAATGCGCTTTTTTACGATATATAATAAGTTCGCAAAAACCTCTCCTAAAAATATGCTCTAACCAGTAATGCGAAAGTATTTCTGCTGAATCTGTTATGCTCATATCTGTAAGCAGGATGAGCGAAATGTTCAATATCCCTTTTGCTTCATTAAGAGCCCTTATTAATTCATGTTCATTAAGATCGTAATTTTTCTTCATGGAAAGAGCCAGGATCTTGTTTGTTATTCCCATTATTTCTGCATGAAGTTCATCTCTTAACACAGAGTTTCTATCAAAAATATATGAAAGAACATCATCAATAAAAAGTGAGTCAGATGATTGAATTACTGGTTTTAAATATTCTGTATCCTGAGCAAAGATATTTGCTTTAAATGCTTGAGATATATCTTTATCATGTTTCTTTTCTACATTAAGCCATTCTTCTCTGGTTAATGGTGTGTATATGCTCATAGCAATATCTTTTTCAGGAAAACCAGATTCACTTAAACGTTCCAGATGACTTAAGTATGCTTCTTCTTCTGTCTCTGTTATTATCTCACCTATAATGCACTCCATAAGGTTTACATAAAGTGATTTTTTGAATTCGAAGAGAAGCTCTAAGCTGTGCTTAATAGTAT
The DNA here is from genome assembly GCA_023144635.1 of Candidatus Auribacterota bacterium. Lineage (GTDB taxonomy): Bacteria > Auribacterota > JAFGBW01 > JAFGBW01 > JAFGJP01 > JAGLFH01. The sequence goes on from JAGLFH010000014.1 coordinate 119,029, forward strand.
CAAAATCATGTGATTCCTTAATACAGATGTAATATAAAAAATCGATTGAAAAATACTGTTCGTCTTGAAGTACTTCATCCATTACTTCTTCCGGAGTAGTCTTTATAATACGCAAAAGCTTTTTGTATGCTGTGACAATAAAATTGAAATCCATGTTAAAGAACCACTCGAGAAATTTATCATCTGAAGCATCAAGCAGGTATTTGATCCATACCTCAAATTTCTTTTCATTTACTAGATCATACTCAAAGCACTGAAAATCAGTATAAAAAAGAAGCTGGTCTGTATTTGCAAAGGTGAGGAGGTCAGGAAGAAGCTCTTTATCTGCACTATTTGCAATAATGTAAAAATTTTCAGGTCCCAGTTGTTCAACAATAGCCTGAGGATATTCAGATCGAAGTATCAGTTCTGCCTTTTCAACAAACGGTACCTGCTTTACGATCTCGCATTGCCTGTCAAAGGAGAACTCTTCAAAGTCTTTTGTATGTCTTATTTCTACCATGATATTGATTATCCTTTATCAGCTTTTTTACGATAATTGAGTGTTATATCTTTCTATTTCATGTATAAAATTAGGAGTAAATATCTCACTGTTATTTTTTATGGAATATTGGATCTCATCCATCTTCCAGAATCTTCCTTCTGTTATTTCGTCTTTATTAATTTTGATCTTTACATTTTGTTCAACAATTTCTTTCCATGTGTTTATCAGTTCTGTCTCTTTGGGGCATTTCCATATATATGTATATAAAAACTGCGGGCTTTTAAGCGAAATCCCAAGTTCTTCCTGTGCTTCCCGGAAAAGTGCTGCTTTATTTTCTTCTCCTGAGGCGACATGCCCGCCTACGGAGGTATCCCAGCGTCCGGGTTGAATAGATTTTAAGCTAGAGCGCTTTTGTAAAAAAAGATCCCCTGCATCGTTAAATAACAGTAAATGAACAGCTTTATGAAGGATTGAAGGATCATTATGACATTTTGTCCTCGGAGCCAAACCTGTAACATGACCATTTGTATCAACAATATCAAAAAATTCTTCTTTTACTTCCATAATTTCTCCGAAATGGATTAATATGCTGAAAAAAACGCGCCTGGCAAGACTCGAACTTGCGGCCCTCAGATTAGAAATCTGATGCTCTATCCAACTGAGCTACAGGCGCTGATTTGGTTATAAAATAATATAAGAAATTCAATAAATTGCAACTTATTTTTGTTAAAAATGAAAAATTTAAAAGAATAGGACGCAGATATACGCAGATGAAAAGGATCAGAGGGGGCACGGAAATGGGAAAAAGCAAAACGTATGTCCTCCTAAACGATTGGCGGATCTGCGATAGGGGGGAGCCGCTAAGTTACGCGAAGGAACACGAATAAATAAATATATGAGGGTCCGTTCCCCCAAACGGATCATGTAAAAGTGTGTAGGGAACGAGCCTGCCCGTTCCGTGTAAAACGTATGTAGGGGAGGGGCTTGTCTCCCTCCCGTTGTAGTGGTGAATTTTTTAATATTTTGAATTTGCTTTTTGGAACTATTTGTTATTTGTTGCTTGTCTTTTTGCTTTTCCATATTCTTTTTGAGAATCTCAAAAAGAATATACTAAGTGCCCCTATTGTATCAGCTGCTGCATCCAGTACATCAAAAACTCTTTCAGGTACAAAATACTGATGCATTTCATCACTTATGCCATATAAAATAGTAATAATAATAGCAATAGCCTCTATCTTGAAGCGCGGTTTATCCGTTGTTTTATATAGCGCAAATGCAATCAAATACACGAGGACTGCATATTCAACAACATGTATTAATTTGTCAGATAATTTTTCTAGGACAGGTGCCTTTACCGGATATGATGAAATGACAAAAATAAGTGCCATATATGATATAGCCGGCAGCCAGTATAATATCTTTTTTTTAGATTCCATGATTTTCCTTGAAAAATTAATCGCATTTTCAACTTTTTATAATAAAAAAGTATTATAATAATTTTGAGAAGGGTTAAATGCAAGATAAACTTAGAGTTTTTTATGTCTATAATTACCACATTCCCTTTATTAAACAATATATAGTATTTATAAATAAGAAATCTTTTATTAAGCGCTTTTAGGTGTTCTAACTTCTTAAAACACAGCATGTAAGGTAATTTGTTGGTAAGCTGGAATAGCTACTTAACTCCTGTGGTATAATAATTGCTTTTTTACAGGAAAAAATAAAAGGTGTTTAAGAATGAGTGCTTTAAAGAAGATTATTGTTGTGTTTTTTATCCTTGCTCTTCCGGCTATCACCGGATGTCAAAACCTCAATAATCCTTTTTCAAGTAATCAGCCAAAAACGCAAGGAAGCAAATTGTTTTCAAATGAGCAGTCAGGAAGCAATCCTTATCTTGCAAAAGGAGCAACGATCTCGGGAAGAAGTGAAAGAGAGATGCTTTCAGCTTCTGTTAGTGATGGTATGAGCAGGGAAGAGCTTCTTATGAAAGTTGTTGATTGTGAAGATAAGTACAAGCAAGAGAAAAAAAAGCGCGAAGAACTGGAATTGGAAGTCAAAACTCTTCAAAGAGATTTTGGGCAAAGGATCTTTATGCTTCAAAACAATCTTATTAATGCACACAAGGAAATTGAAGAATTAAAGATAAAAGCTTCAAATGCTCATGTGAAAATGATAGAAGCTAAAAGAAAATCAGATAATCTCAAAATGAACATGCTTCAGAAAAAAAGTTTAATGGATTCAAAATTTCCTATTTTTTATGAAGTCATTCCGGGGGACACTTTATGGGCAATATCCGGAAGAAATAATATTTATAAAGATAATTATAAATGGATCGAGATATATACTGCAAATAAACAGAAACTTGAAGATCCTGATATCATATATCCCGGACAGGTCCTGAAAATACCGCGTTATTTTGATTATTTTCTGGGTGTACCGGAAAGTGGAGATGATTTACTTGATGCTGAGATCGATCTGGATGAATAGCAGGAGAACATAAGTGACATACGAAGATAAGAAAAAAATACTTATAATCGATGACCAGAAAAGCCTTGTCTGGGGGTTAGAGAAGTTTTTAACTGAAAGGGGCTTTGAAGTAGAATCGGTTTTTGACGGATCTGTTGGACTTAAGCGTATTAGCGAGGATCATTTTGATATTATTGTTATGGACCTTAAACTTCCAGGAAAGACCGGATTAGAGATTTTAGAGCTTTCTTCTAATAAAACATCAGCCGGTTTTATATTGATCAGTGCTTTTGCAACAGCTGAAGATGCTGAAAAAGCAGCGCTTCTTGGAGCAAAGGATTTTCTTCCAAAGCCTTTTGAGCCGGAAGAACTTCTTGAAAGAATATCTAATATCCTTTATGAGCACAGGTCTAAAGATGAAAAAGAACAAATAAAATGGGTAACACTTTTTTCTCACTATCCTGTACAGATCGATGTTTTTTACGGTAAAAAAAATAATTTTTGTATTGATGTATTTGAAAACAAAAAAAAGCAGAAAGGAATTTTCATAGGCCAGCATGTAAGTGCCTATGAAATGGGTTATATATCGGCTGTTCTTGAAAATATGGAAGATATGTCTGATCTGGAAACTGCATATAAGAGCATTAATAAACGTATCAAAAAAGATGACTTTGCAGCTTTGATAGACCTTGATAACAAAAAAGTACTACTATCAAATACAAAAGTTACATCAGGCATATGGAAAGAAAATCAATGGATAAGTAAAGGAAACGATACAATTTCAGTGATCCCAAAAGAAATAGTATGTCTGTTCTCGCATGATGGTATCAGCGAAGATTATTCAGGTGATTTTCTCTCATCTGCAGGAAACAGGCCTAGTGCGTCTGTTCTATCATATAAAACAGTCCGTTTATTGAAAAATGAGATCATGTCAGGTCCCCTTAAAACAGCACTTATCATACGTATGGATGAACAGGAAAAAACGACTCGCATAGAAGAAGATTTTCCGCCCGAGTCAATGTCTCGTAATGAGATAATAAGATTTGTTACTTCACTTCCCCCTTCGCAGTTTTTAAGTGAGGTGCAGCGGAAAAAGATAGATCTTCTTCTATGCGAGGTAATAAATACTATTGAGCCGGAGCAGACTCATCAGGGCCTTAAAATGATATGTGATATAAAAGAACATCGAATTGAAAAGATATCATTTACTTCTAACGGTGTTCCGCTGCTCCCTTTCAAGAGTTCTATTAGTTCAAAAGAGATGAATTTTGAAAAGCTGGGTAATATATCTAGAAAAGATATTATACAATATATAGTTAATACTTTATTTAAAGATGATGAACTGGAAATAAACGATGATAGTACAATTGTAAGCTTAAATGTGTGATTAAATGAAAACTATACAAAAAGACGGTTATACGGAACTGGTTATCTATGTGGATGACCTTGATGATTTTGTCATTGATGAACTTTTTTTAAGTCAAATTGAAAACGCACAAGCATCCATGGCTGTTAATTTAATGAGATTTGTTATTATGGATTCGCAGCAGATATTAAAATTTATACGATTAATAACAGAAATAAACAGCCTGTCATCCTCCAGGATGGCAATAATATGTAATAATTTTGTAGGAAGTATTTTAAAAGGTATATTAAATAAACATTTTCCTGTTTTTACAGATAAAAACGATATTGAGATAGCTTTGCGGCAAGAGGTGGCATCGGAAGAGAAGGAGATGCTGTGGGCGTAAACTGCATATTTCATAAAAACAGCCGAAAGGGAATAATAAATTATTAAGGAATAAATAATAAAGAAAAGATCATATGGAAGAGAATAAAGAAAATATTATTAAGGCAGAGCCTGAGATAAAAGATATCAGGAAGATAAAAATAATAGATGAGTCTGTCATTATATCTGAAGAAGATGCTGTTAATCATCTTATCATGCAGAAAAAGTCTGTTGAAAATAAAATAAATTCATCTTCCGAAAAGCTGAAGCTGATAGAAAAGAAACAATATGAAATTGTAAAAAAAATAGAAGAGGACCTTACAAAAGAACTGGAAGATGAAAGAAAAAGACAGCAGGCAAAACAGCGTGAAGCAAATAACATAATTATAGAAGGTAAAAACTTTTTCCGTCAAAAGCAATATGAAAAAGCAATAGAGGTCTGGGAACGGGCAAGCTTGATTGACCCATCGAACACAGAAGTGCGCGGTTTTATTGCAGAAGCCGAGCAGATGATAATAAATGTTCGTGAGGAAAAAGAGCGTGAAAAAGAGTTAAAAGAAGAGCTTGATAAGGAAAAAAGAGAAAAGCTTAATTTGGGAAGGATGTATTACAGAGAAAACCAGTACCAGAAAGCAATAGAGGTTTGGGATGAGATCTTGCGTGTTGAAGGAGAAAATCCGGAAATACTTGCATTGATAGCTAAGGCTGAAGACAGGATAAAGGAAGTAAATGACGAGCTTGTAAGGGCAAGGCGTGAAAAGGAAGAGCGCGAAAGATCTGTTAAAAAACATCTTATAGAAGGGCGGAGAAACTTTCGCCAGCAATATTATGAAAAAGCAATAGAAGTATGGGAAAACATATATGCCATAGATCCTGATAATAAAACAGTTTCAGAGGAAATAAGAAGGGCTGAAAAACTACTTCAGGAAAAAAAAGAAAAAACAAAAAAAGAAATTGGGGAAAGCAAAGAAAAATTCTATTCGCTGCAGATAATGTCAATGCAGTCAGAACGTGATAAAAATTATGAAACAGCTATAAAATGCTGGGAAGAAATATCAGTTTACGGCGATTATCATGATCGAGCCATACAGGAAATAAAACGCCTTGAAGAAAAGCTAAAACTAAAACAGGAACATGAGAAGAAAGAAGAGATAAGAAAAAAAGATATAGAAAAAAGAGAAAGAGAGAAAAAGGAACTTCAGGAATTTCAGATAGATATTGAGAACAGAAAGCTTTTTTATGACGGCCAGAACTTTTTCCGTGCAATGAAACATGAAAAAGCTATACAGGAATGGGAAAAGATACTTGTAAATGATCCTCTTAGAGATGATATTAAAGAACTCATAAAACTTGCCTCTGAGAATATAAAAGAAAGTATGCTTACAACGCGTGAAAGGGAAGAAAAACTGACATCTGCAAAAGAGCAGTTTCAAAAATTGATAATTGAATCTCAAAAAGCTCTTGTTTTTGGAAATTATGATGAAGCCTTTAATTATGCGGAAGCAGCAGGTGAGCTGAATATTGATGATGAAAAAGTAGTTTCTTTGTTTGTTCAGATAAAAAAAGAAAAAAACCGTGTCTTTAAAGAAAAAATTCAATATGAAATGGAACAGGAAGAAAGAAATAAAAATTTTCAGCATCTTTTAAATGAATCAGATATTCTTATACGTGAAGGTAAATACCGTGAAGCTATGCCTCTTCTTGAAAGGGCTTCTCTTTACCATCCTGAAGATATGTCTGTAAAGGAAAAGATAGGACATGTTCAAGTTTTTATAAGCGACATTAGAGAAGAAAAAGAAAAAATAAAGAATAACACCTCACAATGTGAAATAGAAATATTTAAGGCAATTCAGAAAAATGAGTTTGAGAAAGCGGAAGAAGAAAATTTAAAGATCCTTTCTTTTGGGCCGAATTCACCTGCAATAAAAGAAAGGTATCAGGTATTACAAAGAAAAATATCAGAAACCAAAAGAGCTTTTGAGGAAAATGAAAGAAAAAATAAACAAGATGAAAGAGAGATCTACCTCTCTGCTTTTCAGGCAGTCGAAAAAGATGAATGGGAAAGAGGGCTTATTCATGTTGAGAAGCTTCTTTTACTGAATCCTAAGCATGATGAAGGAATGAGGCTGAAAAATTTTATACATGAGGCTTTAGTATCAAAAAAAGAAAACGATAAAAGAAAGATCGAAAGAGAAGAACACTATAAAAGAAGCCTTATAAAATCAGAAAATGAAGCCCGTGCGTTTATACGGGATCATCTATACAATGAAGCTATAGATTCATATGTCACTCTTTTAGAGCAGTTCCCTGAACATACTGAAGTATTTAACAAAATATCTCACATTGAATCACTGGAGCTTGAAAGACAACAAAAGCTTCTTGAAAGAGAAATAAAGGAAAAAGAAAAGGAAAGACATTCTCATATGGAAGAAGCAGAGTACAATAAACAGCTTCGCTTGCGAGAAAAAGAGCTTCTTATACAGGGTATAAAGTTTTATGAAAATAATGAATATGCATCAGCAATAAGGGTTTTTGAAGAGCTGCTTCTTGACTTTCCGACAAGTGAAAAAGCCCAGCACTATCTTTCACGGTCACGGGAGGCAATAGAAAGGACAAGAAGGGAACAAAGAGAACAGCAGGAAAGAGAGCAGAATAAAGAAAGAGAAGCAAGAAGGCTTTATTACGAGGGAAGAAAGGCCTTCAGAGAAGGTAATTTTGAGCTTGCTCTTGAATATTTTGAAAAAACTGCGGAACTTACAGGCATAAACCAGAAACTTTCAGAAGAAATACACCGGGCTGAACTTAAAATAAAAGAAGAAAAGACACAGTTCCTTAAGCAAAGAGATCATCAGGAAGAGCTGAGAGATAAAATAAATAAGCTTGATCTTGCATCAAAGAAATTTTTCCGCGAAGGTGACTATCTAAAAGCTATAGCAAACTGGGAAGATGTTTTAACTATTGTGCCTGATCATCCCTCTGCACGAATGGCAATTGAAGAAGCAGAAAAAAAACTTGAATCTTTACATGAAGAGAAAAAGAAAAAAGAAAAAGAAAAAAATGAAAAAATAATGCAGCATACCATTGCAGGTATCCGTGCCCTGGCAGAAAATAACTTTTCCGTTGCAATGGAACATTTTCAAAAAATACTTCTTGTTGATCCTGAAAATGAAGATGCCAAGAAAAATCTGGATAAGGCGTTTAAGCTTAAAGAAGAACATGAGGAACAAGAGCTTGAGAGGAAAAAGATCTCTATTGAAGAAAATCAGAAAAAAGAAAGCACTGTTGCAAGTCTTCAGTTTGACCTTAAGAATAAGATAGAGAACTTAAACGAGCTTGCACTTAAGTTTTTTGAAGACAACGAATTTCATAGAGCTATTGCAGAATGGAAAAAAATACGAATACTTTCTCCTGAAAGTCGTTGGGTAGATGAAGAAATAAGAAAATCATCACTCAAGATCAAAGAACATCAGATACATATAATGCAGGAAAAAGAGCTTTCTGAGCAGAAGAAACTAAAGATAAGAAGCCTTTGGGTAGATGGAAGAAGGCATTTGCGTAATGATGATTATGAAGAAGCGCTGGAATGTTTTGAAAATATATTGCTTCTTGACAGAGGAAACCGTGAAGTACTTGCTGAAATAAGGTTTGGTGAACAAAAATTAAAAGAGCAAAGAGCTGCTATTATTAGAAAAGAGAACGAGCGCCAGCTGGTAATGAAAAAGCTCTCAGCTCTTGTGCATCAGGGAAATAAATTTTATTACGGGGAAAAATTCCAGAAAGCAATTGAAACATGGGAAGAGGCTCTTACTCTTGAACCGGATAACAGGGATCTTCGCGAAGCTATTTTAAAAGCAGAAGAAAAATTATACGTAAAAAAAGAAAAAGAAAAAATAATTACAGAAGAAAACATAAAAAAAGAAAGAGAAACAAATCTTAGAGAGATGAAAACTCAAAGAGAAGTAGAAAAAAGCAGTCAAATAAGAAATATTCTGAAAAAGGGAAGAACTCATCTTCGAGATGGAAAATATGATCAAGCTCTGAGTGTTTTTGAAGAAGCTTTAAATATAGATCCGTATTCTACTGAAGCAAGAGAGTCTTTAAGAGAGGCCGAGCATGAATATGTGGAATGGAAAAGGACTTTAAAACAATATGAAGAACGGGAAATCGAAAAGAATAAAGAAAGAGAATATATTGAAGTTATAGGTGATGAAAAATTTGCTATAGGTGAATATAAGCAGGCTCTTGATGGGTGGAAAAAAGCATTGAAGCTTGATCCACAAAGAAAAGAATTGATCAATAAAATAGAGGAAGTCGAGCGAATTTTAAAAGAAATGGCAGAAGAAGAAAAGAAAAAGAAAGCCGAACCTGTACTTAAAGAACTGGAATTTATTAAAGCAGAAGAAGAAAAACAGAGAGGAAAAGAAATAAAAATAGAAAAGATCTTTGAAAAAGGACGAGAGCTTTTTGAAAAAGCTGAATATTTAAAAGCTGCCGGAATATGGAAAGAAGTACTTTTTATAGATAATAATAATGATTTTATAAAAGAAGAGATCAGAAAAGCTGAAAAACTTGTTGAGGAGCAAAGAAAAGAAGAGAAGAATCAAAAAGAGCTTCTCGAAAAAAGAAAAGAAGAAGAGATATTAAAACTCGAGCAGGAAAAAAAACGTGAACATGAAGCACAAATTGGAAGACTTAAAATAGAAGCGCTTCATTCTATTCAAAATGGGGATATTCACAGATCAATAGTCAATTATGAAAAGATACTGGAGCTTTCTCCGGAAGATAAAGACGCACAAAAAAGTCTTGATGAGCTTCAGAAATATATGATCGAAATGGAAAAAGAACGCAGACAATCAAAAGAGCATCTTGCCGAGGATCTTGAATTTATATTAAAGCAAAAAGATAAAAGGTCTTCCGAGTGGAAAATGATAAAGAAAGAGATCGCTGAAATAAAGAATGAGCTTAAAAAAGTATATAAATCCGCGAAGAAATTTTTACAGGTACAGGAATATGACCGCGCAATAAAAGATATAGAAATAGCTTTGAATCTTGCTGGAAAATATAAGATACGTAACATGACCACAGTTTTTCTTAAAAGGCTTTATAATAAAATACTCTCTGAACATGAGCTGGAGCTTAATCTTAAAGCAAAAATAATGGCAGCAAGTTCAAATATATCTAAAGAAGAAGCACTTGAAAAACTAAAAGAAGAAAAAAATACAAATTAGTCTTTGGAGGTGTAACATGGCCGATATAATGGGCCTCATGAAGAAGTTCGGTCTTAAGAACGAAGCAAATGAGACGGGTGATGACGTATCAAAATATGGCAAAAACCTTAAAGAGTTTGCCATGCTGGAGAGTCTTGACAAGGAATATGATGAAGCTCGTGAAGAAGTGCGCGAGACACAGTATAAGTTAAAAGAAGTTGAAGAGACTATTATCAGCATAGAAAATGAAAAAAAAGAAAAAATGCAGCTTTCTGAACAGCTTTATATTGAAGGAAGAAGTTTTTATGATTCCGGAGATTACAACCGTGCTATAGAACGGTGGCACCATGTACTTGAGATCTATCCTCAGCATAAAAGGTCTATGGCGGCAATTCAGGATTCAAAGGAACATCTACACAGGGAAGAGCTTGAAAGGCGTGAACGCCAGAGAGCAGCGGAGAAGAAATCACATGAGTCTAACGAGCATTTTGAAATAGGTAAAAAATATTATAGAGAGAAAAATTACGAACAGGCTTTGGAAGAATTTGAAATAGCGCTAAATATCGGAGGAAGGAATCCTCAGGTAATAGAAAATAAGATGCTTACTGAGCAAAGAATACGAGAAAGAGAAGAGCATATAGATCAAGATAAGAAAAAGAAAGAAGAACAGGAACGGCTTATTAAAGAACACTGCCTGGTGGCTAATAATTTTTACCGTCAGGAAAAATATGAAGATGCTCTTACTGAATGGGAAAGAGCACTTTTAATAGATCCGGAAAGCAAAGTGCTTCAGGAATATGTAAAAAGAGCTCAAGGTGCGCATCGAGAATACAAAAAAAGAATGGCAGAAAAAGCCCGCGAAGCAGAAGAGAAACTTCGCAGAATAAGAGAATTTCAGCTTCAGGGATTAAGGTATTCACGTGAAAATGATTTTGAAAAAGCTATTGCATGTTGGGAACAGGCAGTAGCGGTCGATTCTTCACGTGAAGATATCTATCTGGATATAAAATCTGCTCAAAAATCACTTGAAGAGATTGCACGAATAAGAAGGGAAAATGAGGAAAAAGAAAAAGAAAGACTGCGTAAAGAACAGGAACATGAACGGTTGCGTGCAGAGGAAACTGAAAAGTTAAAAAGGGAAAAAGAGGAACAGGAACGTGAATACCTTAGAAAAGAACGGGAGCGCGAACGACTACTTGCAGAAGAAGCTGAAAAGCTAAAACTGGAAAAAGAAGAGCAGGAACGTGAATTCCTTAGGAAGGATCAGGAACGCGAACGGCGGTTGCGTGAAGAAAACGAAAAATATCAGCGCGAGCTGGAAGAGCGCGAGCGAGAGAGAATTCGTCATGAAGATGAAATAAAACGTAAAAAAGAGGAAGAGCAGTATCAAAGAGAAGAAGAAGAGAAAAAAGCCCGGTTAGAAAAGATGAAAGTCCATTATGGAAGAGGGCTTCGTTTCTTTAAGCTTCAGGAATATGAAAAAGCGCTTTCAGAATGGGAAATAGTGGTTTCTCTTGATGCACATTTTGAGAATATCACTGAATTAATAGATCAGACGGGCCGCCGTATAGATGAACTGGAAAAAGAAAAGAGAGAAAGGAAAAGTATTGCTGAAGAAGAGCAGAGAAAAGTACTGGAAGAAGAAAGAAAGAGAGATATAGAAAGAGAAAACAGGATACGTCTGTTTTTTAATGAGGGGCTTCAGCTGAGCTATTCCGGAGAGTATGAAAAAGCACTAGAAAAATTGTATCAGTCGCTTTCTTTAAACCGTAACGATGAAGGCATTAGAAGAGAAATATCAATTGTCGAAATGAAGATGCAGGAAAAACAGAAAAAAGAAGACGAAGAACGTATCCGGTTAGAAGAGAAAAAAGGAGAAGATGAAAGAAAAAGATTAAAGGTAAGGCTTATTTCTGAACAGGCTCAGATGTATTTTGAGGATAGTGATTATCAGCGTGCAGTCGAAGAATGGAGGAAAATCCTTGAAATGGATTTTTCTAATCAAGATGCAAGAAGCTGGATATATAAAGCAGAGCGTGCTATTAAAGATGCAAAAAGAAAAATGATAGCTGAAGAGCATTCCCGCAAAGAGCGTCGAGAAAAATTTAACCGTTTGAATTTTGAAGCGGCAGAGCTTTTTAATGATGGACATTATGAAGAAGCCATACGTTTATGGTCTGAAGTCTTTGATATGGAGCCTGTGAACAGCGAATCAAAACAGGGCATAATCAAAGCAAAGCAGAGGATGAAGGAAATAGAAAATAGAGAAAAAGCAAGAAACACTGTAAAGAAACTTCTTCATGAACAGGAAATGCAGATGGGGCATCTTAAAAGTCTTATTGAAAAAGGTGAAAGGTTTTATATAAGCGGAGAGTATAAACAGGCTCTTTCTGAGTGGGAACGTGCATTCGGAGAACTAAAAAAATAAGGGTAGTCTAAATGGTTGACTGGGCAGAACAACTTAGAAAAAAACTTGAAGCATCTGAAGATGTTAGTGATGACATTAAAGAAGTTGTCTCGCAGGCATCTGATGATGTTACAAAGGGAGAAGATCGAGTTGAAAAACTTGCCCGTGAAAGAGAGAGTCTAAGAGAAAAACTTCATCAAAAGATAAACACCATAAAAGAAGGCATGGAACAGGGGAAAGCAGCCCTAAAAGAAAAAGATTATCTAAGTGCTGAAGAGCATTTAAATATGGTGTTAACGGTTGATCCGCAAAATGAAGAAGCTCATAAATTATTAAAGAAAGTATATAAAAAGATAGGAAAACCTGAAATAGATCAGGAATCACCTGAGAAAATAGCAGGTAATCTTTCACAGCTATTTGAAAAAATAGGAGATAAAGAAGAAGAGAATATATCAAATGATACTGAAAATGTAGTGGATGTTTTTGAAACAAGAGAAATATCAGTTCCAACAGATGATATTAATATAGAAGAAACGGCGACAATAGATATAGAAGATACTCTTAAAAAGGATAAGGATTTGCTACCGGAAGATGATGGCATCTTAAGTACATTAAAGGATCTTAAAAAAGAAAAGGATAATGTAAAAGAAATAAAAGATGTAGGCGAAGAAGAAAAATTTGAAAAAGATTTAGAAGCACTTTCTGTAGATGATGAAAAAGAAAGTGCAGAAATAAATTTTGATGAAACAGCTGATATCACAGATCCTGATGATGAAGATGATCTTACATCAGCGCTAAAAGGTATAAAAAAAGAAAAAGAAGAACGTGACAAAATAACTGAAGATGCAGAAGAAGTGAACATAGAAGATGTCCCAAAGCCAATTGAAGATATACCAGCAGATGAAACTGTAGATCTAGGTGAAATTATAGAACATCCTGAAATGGACACAGACCTTGTATCAGCCCTTTCCGGCCTAAAGAATGAAATAAAAGAAAAAGCTGCTGCAACAGATAATAAAGAAAAAACATCAGAATTATCCGCCGAAAGTTTAAGAGAAACAAAAGATCTGTCACAAGAAAAAATTAAAATGCCCATAGAAGAAGAGTCTGATGATCTTTCTTTGGCTTTATCCGGACTAAAAAAAGAAATGGAAGAGAGGAGCTCTTCTAAAGAAGATGATAAAAAAGAACCTGTTAGTGAAGATGTACCATCTGTTGAAGCACCAAAACCTGTTGATATACCTAAGGATGTCAGTAGTGATGAGATGCCAACTGATGTGGCAGAAGTTGCTTTAGTAGAAGAGTCGGATGATCTTGCATCAGCATTATCCGGCCTTAAAGAAGAAATTGAAGAAAGAGAAAAAGAACCAGTTAAAGAGGATCTTTCAGAATCTGCTGATGTACTGGAAGAACCTGTTGTAGATGAGATACCAACTGATACAGTTAAAGATGCTGAAGAAGACATAACTGTTCCAGCTAAAGAATCATCTGATACTGCGATAAGTGAAATAGCACAACCTGATGATGTAGTTAAGGCAACAGAGACAGAAGAAGAATCAGAAGAAGTTTCAACACCTGATATTGAAGAAGAAAAAAATGAAGTTGCTTTAGAAGAAGAGTCGGATGAACTTGCATCAGCATTATCTGGACTTAAAGAAGAAATTGAAGAAACCGGGGCAGAAGGATCTGTTGAAGTTAATGGAGAAATAGAAAATATCCCTACTGATGAAGTAAGTGTAGAGGAAATAACACTTGAACAGCTTGCAGAAGAAGTAAAAGATGAAAGTGATGAAAAAGAGGAATCACCATCAGTTGATATAGACGAGGATATTGATCTATTAAGCACTCTTGAAGAACTGAAAAAAGAACAAAGTGATGCAGAACCGTCTATAGAAGAAGAAAAGAAAGAAGAACCTGTTAGTGAAGTTGCTCCTTCAACAAGAGCTGAAGATTCAGTGGAAGATATTGATGAATCAGTTGATATTGCTGCATCTCTTTCTAAACTTGATGAAATGGCACCAATAGAAGAGACGGCAGAGTCCTCTGCTGGCACAGATGAAATCCCTTCAGGTTTGGAGGAGGGTATAGAAACAACAGGTGATGAACTATCAGAAGAAGAGTTTCAGAATTTTTTAAAAGAATCAGGTATTTCTAATGAAGATGGAATAAAAGAAGAAGTTCCTCCTACCATAGAAGAGGTAAAAAGGGAGTTAGAAGAAGCGGGTAAATTAGAAGCTCCTGTGGTAGATGAAACACTTGCGCCAGTAGCAGAAGCGCCGGCAGAAGAAGCGCCAGTTGCAGAAGCACCGGCAGAAGAAGCACCAGCAGAAGAAGCACCAGTAGCAGAAGCACCGGCAGAAGAAGCACCAGCAGAAGAAGCACCAGTAGCAGAAGCACCGGCAGAAGAAGCGCCGGCAGAAGAAGCACCGCCAGAAGAAGCACCGGCAGAAGAAGCGCCAGTTGCAGAAGCACCAGTTGCAGAAGCACCGGCAGAAGAAGCACCAGCAGAAGAAGCGCCAGTTGCTGAAGAGTCTCCAATAGAAGAAGTCGGTGCTGCAGTAGATATAACTGAATTACCCTCAAAAAAGGTATCTATTAAAGATGCGGCAAAAGGAATTGTTGCACAGGCTAAAAAATTAGCACCTTATGCAGCACTTGTTGCATCGTTCTTTCTGGTATTGATAAGCCTTTCTTTGTTCCTTTTTGGTCCGACTCCTACGGAAAAAGTGAATAAAATACTGGATAACGGTATGCAGCTTATAAGTGAAGGTGACCTTGAAGGAGGCATTCTTGAACTTAAAAGGATGCGCAAATATTACACTAAAAATAGCGATCTTTTGGAAAAATACGTAGCCGCCGCTGATAATATTTATAATGCTGAACTTATTTCGATTAATATGAAAAAAGAAAAGTATAAAGAAGCCAGAAAAATGTATGAAGAAATTATGCGGATGTTTCCTCATGATGCTACTGTGCTGCCGCTTTATTTTAAGGTTGCAGAATGTGCTAAAAAACAAGGTCTTTTAGAAGAGGCAATAGGATATTATGAGAAAGTAATAAATGATTATCCGGATTCTACTAAAGTAATACATGCTTATTTTGAAAAAGCAAAAGTACTTGTAGATCTTGACCGTTATAATGAAGCTCGTAAAGAATATTTTAAAATAGTAAAAGAGTTCCCGCATTCAGAGTACGCAGGAAAGTCTTATTTTGAACTTGCTAGAAGTTATGAGTTTGAAACAGATAAGATAAAAAGGGAGTTTGACATACAATGAGACTTAACAGGCATAATAAAATAATATCTGTTATTCTAATAACTTTTTTTATTCAAGGGTGTGAGGTAACAAATGAAACCAGAAAGTCTGCCCCAAATGTAAGCAGGTTTAAAATAGCTGTTGTTAATCAAAAGAATATTCAAACACTTCAATATCTGGAAGAAGCAAGAAATCTTATGGATGAAAAGAGGATCGAAGAAGCACATAACGTTTATAAAAAGGTGCTTATACTTGATCCCGAAAATGAAGAAGCTCTTGCAAAAATACAGGAAATAAAACGCTGGATGCCTGTAGTAGAGCAGAAGACAAAAATTGTAAAACAGAAAGAAAAAGAAATATCAAAGACAAAGCAGGCATATATAAACGAAAGGAATAAAGCCGCCAAGCTTGCAGCTAAAAGCAAGGTTATGATCAATAAAATAAAAGAGCAGGAAATTGAAAAGAAAAAGCTTCTGATGCAGGCAGGTGTTTTAAAGGCTGTAAAAGATGCAAGGACTTTTGCGTTTTATCATAAATTCAGAAAAGCAGAAGAAGTTTTGAGAAGTGCATTTATGAAATATCCTTCTGAAGCTGAAAAAATAGAAAAGGCTCTCGTTGAAATAAGAAATGCTGAAAAAAGCTGGAAAAAAGCACAAGTTGAAAGAATAGCAGAAAAACAACGCCTGAAAGAACTGGAAAAAAAGCTTAAAGAAAAGGGTGTTCCTGTAATTTCTAATAAGAAGGATAAAAAGAAAACAGTCTTTGTTAAAAAGAAAACTCAGAAGCTTAATGATATTATTGATGAACAATATCTTTTTGAATCCCTGCCTAAAAAACTTACACATAAGGATAAGATCGAATTTTTGGAAGAAAAAACATATATGATCTATTCTAAAGCTCTTGTAAGAGCATATGACTGGGTTGCAAATTATCATCACTATACTGAACCAAATTTACCGCGCGCCTTTCACTTTTATAAAAAGTTATTAAAGAATTTTCCGGAATCAAAATATCAGGAAAAAGCAAATAAAGCGCTTAAGGTAATAAATAAAAAGTTACATGGGGTTAAGAAATTAAAAATAAGAAAAAGCGAGGAAGTTGAAATTGAGACAGAAGCTTCGTTAAGAGAAAAAGATAAAAAAGAAGAAATACTAAATATGTATCTGGAAAATATGGCAAGTGCTTATTTATGGATAGGATCATATTTTAGAGCAAAGGGAAGATTTGAGGAAGCTATACATTATTACCAGCAAATACAGGAAGACATTCCTGAGAGTGAACTTGCAGATGATGCTGTTTTGGCGATAGCTGAGATATATTATGAACAAGGAAGGCTTGAAAGTGCCATGCTGCAGTATCATGCAGTAACAGATAATTATCCGTCAAGTAATTTGTACCGTCAGGTAAATATGAGGCTTGCAAAAATATATAGAAGGCAGGGAAAATATGCTAAAGCTCTTAATTACTATAAAGATCTTGGCGATATTTCAAGAGACAGTGAAACAATAACACTTCTTGATCTGGAGACAGCAAAATTACATATAGAGGCAGAGCAGTTTAGCGAGGCTATAACTCTTTTAGCAAAGATCTTAAAAGGTGATGCAACCAGTAAATATTATGAAGAAACAGAATTCTACTACGGTTACGCGTTTTTTAAAAAGGGTGATTATGATAAGTGCCGAAAAATATTTAATCAGATAAAAGAGGGGTATTCTTTTAACTCTTACAGGGATGATGCAATATTTGCGATTGCGGAGAGCTATTTTAAAGAAGAAAACTTTGCAAGCTGTATAGAAGCAATTGATACGGCTAGAGAATATTATCCGGAATATGTTGAGCTTGACCGTTATCTTATTATGCTTGGTGACTGCTTTATGGAAATAAGCAGGTATGATAAAGCTGAAGAGGCTTATAAAAAAGTAGTTGAGATATTTCCAGGTGGAATTTTTATTTACAAAGCTTACTACGGAATGGGAATGGCACTTTTTCAGCAAAACAGACTTAATGATTCAAAAAAATATTTCATGCGTGTTATCGGTGATTTTCCGGAAACAGATAGAGCGGTTTTATCTAGGATAGAGCTCGGGCGTATATATATGGAGCAGGGTGATTGCAAGTTAGCAAACAGACAGTTTGCTTTAGCAATAAAAAATCTGGAGCCAGGTATAAAAGCTTTAAGAATACAGTATTACAGGGCTGTGTGCTTTGAAAGATCGAATAAAAGTGACAGGTCACTAAAAATAATAGAAAATACAGACAAAGAGTACAAAGAGCTTTTAAGCGAGGAGGAGGCTTTTCCGGAAGAGGAAATAAATGAGATAAAAAGCTACCTTTACATGCTGAGAATAGAACAAGCCAAGATCTCTTATGAAAATAAAAATTTTGCAGAAGCAATAGAATTATATGAAAATATAATAAAAGATTATTCTGATGGTGAACAAAACGACTGGATACTTTACAGGATAGCGACTACATACAAAAATCTTGGAAAAAGTGATGATGCCATAAAAGCATATGAGCAGTTGAGGACTAAGTACGGTCAAAATTATTGGGGAGAGCAGGCTGAATGGCAGTTAAAAAATATTAAGTGGAACGATGAATATGGTAATAAAGCTAAAGAAATAGGAGAACAAAGTGGATATGGAACGAGCGGAAATCCTCCTGAAGGGTCTTGAAACACAGAGCGCTTTATATGAAAAACTTCTTGAGATCATGAAAAGTGAACTTGAAGCTCTTTGCTCTGAAAAGAACAAGAACTCACTGCTGACATTATTAAAAGAAAAACTTAGTATTATGGAAAAAGTTCAGCTTGAAGATACCAGGATCGGAGATATTAAAAAAGAATGGAAAGATTTGGTTGGTGAGGACAGTCCTGAGAGAGTAAAAATAGAAACCACTTTAAAACATATGGAAGGACTTTTGAAAGAGATACTTGATCTGGAAGAAAAGACCCATGAGTTCTTTGAATCTTTTAAGGCAGATCTTGATGATGCAAAAAGCAAATCAAATGCTCTTCGTGCAACTCGCGCATATAACGATAAACAGTTTAATTAATGCTGTTTATACTTATTTTTTCTAAAACTCTAGTTTAATCTAAAATGTTTCACCTTTTACGGTGGCAATTTTGTAATAACATTGTAAAATATACAGATAACATCAAAATATAAGAATTATTATGCAGCAAAAAACAGAAAAGTTAGAACAACTTAAAGTTCTTCAGGAGGCGTTTGAACAATTTAACCGCCAAACTGAAGGCCTGACTCTAGCTTATGAAAGTTTGCAGAAAAGAGCATCAAAAATAGATAAAGAGCTGGAGAAAAAGAATATTCAGCTTAAAGATGCTATACGTTATCTTGATAGTCTTGTAAGAAGCATGCAAAGTGGACTTATTGCTCTTGATGGAAGCCAATGTATTGAGACTATAAATCCTGTTGCGTCAAGTCTTTTTGGAATAAAGGAACGTGAAGCAATAGGAAAACCAATAGGTGAACTCTTTATCCTTGAACCTCTTTTGCCGTTTGTAGACCAAATAATAAAAGGTATGCCGGTTAAAACAGAAGAAGTACTGATTAAGCTTTACAATGACAAAAACAATGATATGACTTTAGTAGAGATCTCTGCATCTCCTATTATGAGCAAAAAAGAACTTAAAGGAATATTAATAATAATAAGAGACCTTACCGAAATAAAAGAACTTCGAGAGCGAGTTATAAGAAATGAAAACTTGGCAGACCTTGGGCAGATGGCTGTTACTGTTGCTCATGAAATAAGAAATCCTCTTGGGGGAGTAGAGGGCTTTGCAGCTCTTTTGCGTAAAGACCTTAAAGATGACATAAAAAAGAGAGAGCTTGCCGACAAAATACTTGTGGGAACTCGCGAACTAAATTCATTTATTACAAATCTTCTTGATTTTTCTAGACCTCTAAAAGTTGTGAAGAAGAAAGAAAATATTATTGATATTGTGAATAAAGCTATTATTTATTCAGAACAGTATCCCAAAAATGTTCAGAATAAGATAAGAGTAAAAAAAGTTTTTAAGGATAATATTATACATTTATTAGACGGCCATCTTTTATTTAGGCTCCTTCTTAATATTGTTATAAATGCTTATGAGGCAATGGAGGGGAAGGGTACTTGCGAAATACGTATAGAACTGCTGGATAAAATAGTAAAAAATAAAAAAGCTGATCTTAGTATAAAAAGCATAAATTACAGGGAAAATAATCCATTTGCATTGATAACAGTAAAAGATACCGGTCCTGGTATTGAAAAAGATCTATTAAAAGAGATCTTTCGTCCGTTTATAACAAGTAAAAATTTTGGTACCGGGCTGGGACTTCCCATGGTACAAAAGATAATGGAAGCACTTAATGGACGAATAGATGTAGTTTCTAATAAAAATAAAGGAACTAAATTTTTGATTTATGTTCCACTTGTGTAAAAAAAGTAGTGCGTTCAAGGAGCACAAAAACAAAAATAAAAGCAATTTAGCCAGGGATAACACAGATAAAAAAGAACGTAGTAGGGGCGGTTCGTGAACCGCCCTTGTAAAAGCAAAAAGTGAGTCCTCCTAAAAGATTGGCGGATCTGCGAAATGGGACAGGTCTCTGTGCCTGTCCGTGTGAAAAAAGTAAAAAAATAAGTAAGGTGTCGCAGATGTGTGGCAATAATGTAATAGGAGTTAGTTACGTAAAATAAGAATTTTTAGTTGTTGTTTTTAGTACATATAAAAAAGGAGTAATAAATGATCGAGGCGGTACTGGTTGTTGATGATGAGCCTTTGATGAGAGATTTTTTAAAAGAGACACTTCAGCGCTTAAATTGTCAAGTAGATTTAAAAGATAACGGCAAAGATGCTATCTCGCTTTTTAAAGATGGAGACACATCATATGATCTTGTTTTTTTAGATATGAAGCTTCCCGGAGCTACAGGAACAGAAGTTTTAAAAGTAATAAAAGAACAATCTCCATCTACGGAAGTAATCGTAATAACAGCTTACGGAACTATAGAAAATGCGGTTGATGCAATGAAGCTTGGTGCCTTTGATTATTTATTAAAACCTTTTACTCCTGATCAGGTAGAACTTATTTTTGAAAGAATAAATCAGAAAAATATTCTTGTTGAAGAGAATCAGTATTTGCGTGGAGAAATAAACAAAAAATATAATTTTTCAGAAATTGTTGGTGACTCCCAGCACATGGCAAAGATATTCGAGACAATAAAAAAAGTTGCAATATCAACTGCAACGGTGCTTATTTCAGGAGAGAGCGGGACGGGAAAGGAACTTATTGCACGCGCAATAACATATAACGGTTTAAGAAAGGAAAAACCTTTTATAAAAGTAAACTGTGCTTCGCTTCCTGAAACACTTCTTGAGAGTGAACTTTTTGGCCATGAGCGTGGAGCTTTTACAGGAGCCATTCAAAGAAGAAAAGGACGCTTTGAACTTGCAGATAAAGGAACTCTTCTTCTTGATGAGATAGGAGAAATAACTCTTGCTGTACAGGCAAAGCTTTTAAGAGTGTTACAGGAAAGAGAATTTGAAAGAGTAGGAGGGGCAAGGCCTATAAAAGTGGATGTGCGTGTGCTTGCTACTACCAACAAAGACCTTTCTAAAGAAATCGAGAAAGGAAATTTCAGGGAAGACCTTTTTTACCGCTTGAATGTTGTACCTATTCAAGTATGTCCATTACGTAAAAGAAAGAAAGATATAGCTTTACTTGTCAACCATTTTTTAGAGAAATTTACGCATTTTTCTTCAAAAGAGATGCCTGATATCTCAAAATCAACTATGGAAAGGTTCATTAATTATTCGTGGCCAGGAAATGTAAGAGAATTGGAGAATATTATTGAACGCATAATAGTGCTTGATCTTCAAGGTAAAGAGCTTGATGAACATCTTGATCTTGTACTTGCATCTTCAAAACCAGGAAAAGATGATTTCAAAGTAGGCCGCAGGATGGATGATATTGAAAAGGATTATATTCTAAAGACACTTGCGCATATGGGAAATAACAAAAGTAAGACTGCAGAAGTTCTGGATATAAGCGTAAGGACCCTTAGAAATAAGCTTAATGCTTATGGCATTAGGGAAGAATCCTAAGACTGTATATTTAATAAACTTAAGCTGAAGGGGTTTAAAAAATAATCCAAAATGAAAAGCAAAGAATTAAACAGAAATAAGAGTTCAATTCTATTAATTATCAATTTTAAATGTAAAAGATTATTATTTCAGATTAAGTTTACCTAGAGGCAAGCCAATTATACTGCATCTGCTTTGTTATCAAACACTTGTCCACCAAAGGCGGATCCGCCAAAAGCGTTGTGGCGGACCTACAATACAGCTGTATGTTTGATGTCTCACATATACAGTAAACTTGACTTGTTGAATAAACAGTCATTTTTATTTATTTTGATGATTAAGTTGGAAAATTTTTCCTATTAGAAGTAATTATTGTAAATATTATATATATAATGTTTTTCAGCATGTTTTTCATATCTTATAACTTCTTATATAATAGATGTTTATATAAAAGTATGAATTACTGTTTAATAGTTTTATATGGTATAAAACATGCTTCTCCTTCTATTATTGCTATGTTTGATAGAATATTAAACACAACTTCAATAAACGTGATGAAAAAATTGATGGATTGCTCTGCCATCAGACAAAAGGTGATCGCTAACAATATAGCAAATGTTGAAACTCCGGGTTTTAAAGCAAAAGATGTAAGTTTTAAAGGAGAGTTTGTAAATGCGCTTAAAAGTGGTGAATTTGATAGAGCTTTTAGAATAGAACCTGTTGTGATCGAAAGGAACGATCTATCTTTAAGAAATGACGGAAATAATGTAGATCTTGAAAAAGAAATGGTAGAATTACAAAAAAATAGAATGAAGTTCAGTATATATACCGATATTTTAAAAGGTAGATATAAAAAGATCAAAGAATTGTTTACACATTTAGCAAAATAGCGGAGAAAATTCATGCTTGATGATGCTTTTGAAATAATGAATATAAGCGCAAGCGCAATGTCGGCAGAAAGGCGCAGAATGGGTTTAATAGCAAACAACATTGCAAATACAAATACGACAAGAGGCGCTAACGGAGAACCGTACCGCAGAAAATATGCTATATTTAAAACACTTTTAGACAAGAATATTGCAGATATAGATGATGCAGGGTCTTTAAAAGAAAAGGGAGTTGTGCTGGACAGAGTGGAAACAGATACAAGCCCTTTCCTTTCTGTTTATGACCCGAATCATCCTGATGCAGATGATAAAGGATTTGTGCAATATCCAAATATAAATCTTGTGGAAGAAATGGTAGACCTTGTTGCTTCAAGCAGAGCATATGAGGCTAACGTAAAAGTAATGATGGCTACAAAAAGCATGATGAACAAAGCATTGGAACTTTTAAAGATATAAATAAAAGGAGAGGGGAACAATGGTTGAGAATATATCAGGTTTAGGGCCAATAAAACCGATAAAACCGGAACAGACCCTAGGATCAAGTCCATCTTCAAAAGGCAGTAGTAAATTTAAAGAAGTGCTCGGTGAGTTTGTTGAAAAAATGAATGACATGCAGCTTAATGCTGATGAATCCATAAAAAAACTTGCAACAGGTGAAATAAAAGATATTCATCAGGTAATGGGTGCTCTTGCAGAGGCGGATGTTTCTTTCAAGATGATGATGACAGTAAGAGCAAAACTTCTTGAAGCTTATAAAGAAATAATGAAAATGCAGGTATAAAAGTTTTTTTGCCGTTCTTGGGAGAGTGACGGCAAAATTTTAGAAAAACATTAAACGAAAGGTTTGGGGTTGAGGACATGGGAGAGTTTTTTAAACGCGTTTTACGTCTTTTTGGTGAATACTGGTCAAAAGTAGATATTAACCACAAGCTTACCGTAATTTTTTTAGGAACATTTTTAACAATAGGCGCCCTTTCAATAATATACTATTCCTCTAAACCAGCTTTTGGTGTGCTTTACGGTTCACTTGACTCAGATTCCGCAGCCTCTGTTAAAGAATTTCTCGATGATGAAAAAATACTATATAAAATAAAAGACGGCGGACGGACAATTGAAATACCTAAAGATAAAATATATTCTATAAGGCTGTCTCTTGCAGGAAAAGGGCTTCCTAAAAAAGGGAAAGCAGTGGGATTTGAAATATTTGATAAATCAAGTCTCGGTATGACTGAATTTGTTCAAAAGATAAATTATTACAGGGCAGCTCAGGGTGAACTTTCACGCACAATAGAAAGCATAGAAGGAATAGATGCAGCAAGAGTGCATATTGTAGTACCGGAAGAATCAATTTTTAAAGAAGATCAAAAAGATGCCACTGCTTCAATAGCTTTGCAGCTTCGTTCTCAAGGAATTCTTGATTCAACTCAAATAGCAGGCATTCGTCAGCTTGTTGCATCTTCCATCGAAGGACTGAAGGCAAATAACATAAGTATAATAGATAACTGGGGAAATATGCTTGCTCAGCCTACATCCGGTGACGGGTCAGTAGGAGATATTGCTTCGAGCCAGATAGGATTACAAAAATCAGTTGAGAAACATTATGTACGGAAGATTGAAAGCCTTCTTCGCGGTGTCCTTGGAAACAACAATGCTGTCGTAAGAATAGATGCTATGCTTAATTTTGACAAAGTAGAAAAAACACTTGAAAGCTATGATCCTGAATCTGCAGTAGTCAGGCAGGAGACGATCACATCAGAGAATTCAAAAGGAAAAACAGCAAGCGGTGAGGGTCCTCCTGGAGTACAGGCAAACATACGCGGAAATGAAGGTGCTAGCGAATCATCTAAACAAGAATCTTCTACATCAAGAGAAGTTATCAAAAACACATATGAGATAGATAAGACAATTTCTCACACAATACAAGGTGTTGGTGAGATAAAAAGATTAACTGCATCTGTATTTATAAGGCAGAGGAAAGAGACTGATGAAGAAGGTAACATAAAACCTCTTGCTCGCAGTGCAGAAGATATGGCGGTTTTTGAAGAGATAGTTAAAAATGCTGTTGGTTTTAATGAAGAGCGCGGAGATAGGGTATCTGTAAAAGAGATAGCTTTTTCTGTACCTGAGATTCCTTCTGCTGTTAAAGCTCTTGAAGGTGCAGCAAAAAAGAATTTCTACACTAACCTTGCAGGTGCACTGCTTGCAGGGATAGGTGCTATTGTGCTTGTTTTCTTTGCTATATCTTTCTTTAAAAAGGTGAAGGTCGAGGAAATTACTATTTCTCCTGCAGGAACTGCATTCCAGAAGGCTCAAATGACAGCTTCAATGCCTGCAGGTATTAGAGTGCCTGCGGCGGGAGCTGCAGAACCCGTAGGTGAAGATGCAGGTGTGGAAATTCAGGTATCTGATATTGTCGAACGTCAGCCTGAAGATGCTTCACTTGTAGTTAAAAATTGGATGAGCGGGGTAAAATAAAAAATTTATTTAATATCACAGATAAACATAGTTTGTATTATATATTAAAGTAGGAATAAAAATAATTATTGAGGGATACTTAAAATGGCAGTTGCAGATTATACACCTGATCAAAAAATAGCTATTGTTGTTCTTAGCGTAGGGCCTAAAAGGGCAGCAAAGATCTTTGAGAGCCTGAACCCAACAGAAATAGATAAGCTTTCAGTGACAATATCACAGCTTGGTATGGTGGATCCTCAGGATAAAGAAGAGATCCTGAAGGAATTCCATGAAGCAGTCATTACTGTTCGCGGAGGAGTCCAGGGCGGAAGTTCAATGGCAAAAAAAATGCTTGAAGCATCAATGGGGCGTGATGCCGGTGATTATATAAGCAGGCTTAAGAGCGTTGAAGGCGGAGATTCAAATATTACAGCGACCCTCCAGGCTGTTGATATAAATCAGCTTATTAATTTTCTTCATGGTGAGCATCCTCAGACAATAGCGCTAATACTTTCTAACCTTGATCCTTCAAAAGCTGCTGATGTTATCTCATCTCTTTCTGAGGAGCGTCAAGTAGATGTAATGTTGAGAATCGCTACCATGGACCAGACTGACCCGGATATTGTAAAGCAGGTTGGAGATGTGATAAAAAGACAACTCTCATCCTCTTTCGGGCAGGCTACTCAGGCTGCAGGAGGAGCAAAATCAGTTGCAGAAGTGCTTAACTTTGTGGATCGAGGTACAGAAAAAAATATTGTTACAGCAATGGAAGAGCGTAATCAGGAACTGGCTGATGAAGTAAAAAAACTCATGTTTGTCTTTGAAGATATTATACTTGTCGAAGACCGTTCTATGCAGAAAGTACTAAAGGAAATAGATACAAGTGAACTGGCACTTGCTTTAAAATCAGCAAGTGAAGAAGTAAGAGAAAAAATGTTCAGCAACGTATCTAAAAGAGCTGCTTCACTTATTAGAGAAGAAATAGAGTATATGGGGCCTGTACGCTTGCGTGATGTTGAAGAAGCACAGCAAAGGATAGTTAATGTAGTAAGACGCCTTGAGGAAGAAGGAGAGATCGTTATCAGCGGACGTGGAGGTAAAGGCGATGAAATTGTCGTTTAATAAAAAGATAAATATAAGCCGTCCGATAAAAGAGTTCTATATAATTGATGATGAAAAGAGACGTTTCTTTTTGAACCGACCTGAAGTTCAGGACGAAATAAAAAAAGCCCGTGAGATCTCTTATAAAGAAGGATTTGAAAAAGGTACACTTGAAGGTGCAAAAAAAGTAGAGGATCAGCTTAAAGAAGAAATAAATACTGTAGCTCAAGCTTTTAATAATGCGATTACTGAAATAGAAACAGGTAAAAAAAAACTTGTTGAAGAACTTGAACCGCAAATTGTAGATCTGGCGCTTAAAGCAGCTGAAACTGTTATTGGAAGAGAAATAGAAGAAAAAAGCGCTGATCTTGAAAAAATAATAAAGCCCATCCTGGCAAAAGTTCCTGATGCAACCCGAATAATAATACGTATCAATCCGGATGACCTTAACCAGATGAGAGAATTCAGCAATGACCTTGTTGCAGAAGGAGGAATTGAAAGTCTGGAAATAGTTGGTGATATAAATGTTTCACGCGGAGGGTGTGTTATAGATACGGATGTAGGAATTATTGATGCTTCAATCGAAACAAGAGTAGAACAAATGAAAGAGTCTGTTAGTGGAAAACCTGAAGGTGCATAAGCATGCAGCTTGACTTGAGCTTTTACAAAAATAACCTTGAGCGTACGAGGAACTTCAAACTCGATGGTAGAGTAACTGATGTGGTAGGACTTCTCATTGAAGCATTGGGCCCTGCTGCATCTGTTGGAGAGCTCTGTAAGATTCAGACAGTAACAGGAAAAGAAATATTTGCAGAGGTAGTTGGTTTTAAAGGAAGAAAAGTACTTCTTATGCCCTATGCTGAAATGTCAGGTATCGGACCGGGGTGTAAAGTTATGTCAACAGGCGGCCCCATGAGCTTATCTATAAATGACTCATATCTGGGGCGCATTGTAAACGGTATGGGACAGCCTATAGACGGGAAGCCAATTGATAAAAAAGGAAAATTGTATTCTATATACCGTGAATCTTTTCATCCTCTGAAACGAAAAAGAATAGATGAATCTATTACTACAGGAGTAAGAGCAATTGACGGTTGTCTTACTATAGGTAAAGGTCAGCGTGTTGGTATTTTTTCAGGTTCCGGTGTCGGAAAGTCTGTGCTTATGGGGATGATAGCGCGTAATACATCAGCCGATGTTAATGTTATTGGACTTATTGGTGAACGAAGCAGGGAAGTAAGGGATTTTATTGAAAAAGACCTTCAGGAAGAAGGATTAAAGCGTTCAATAGTAGTTGTTGTTACATCAGATCAGCCGGCATTGCAGAGGATAAAAGGTTTTTATACAGCCGTTACAATGGCGGAGTATTTTAGAGATCAGGGTAAAGATGTCATGCTTATGGTTGATTCCGTGACAAGGTTTGCTATGGCTCAAAGAGAAGTAGGGCTTGCAGTAGGCGAACCTCCTGCAACAAAAGGATATACTCCTTCTGTTTTTGCTATACTTCCTAAACTTCTGGAAAGAGCAGGAAGAAGTGATGTAGGAAGTACTACAGGATTATTTACAGTACTTGTAGAGGCCGATGATTTTAATGAACCTATTTCTGATGCTGTAAGAAGCGTTGTGGATGGGCATATAATGCTTACCAGGGACCTTGCTCAAAAAGGACATTATCCTGCTGTGGATCTTTTGCAAAGTACAAGCCGAGTGATGATAGATATTGTTGATAAGGAACATTTAGAGTGTGCAGAAGAGATAAAAAAGATATTAGCTACTTATAAAGATGCGGAAGACCTTATAAACATAGGTGCTTATGTAAAAGGATCTAATCCAAGAATTGATTATGCTATACAAATGATAACAAACGTAAATAGCTTCTTGACCCAAGGTATTAATGACAAGATAGATTATGCGCAGACATTAGCGATGCTAAAGATGCTATTTAGGAAATAAATATGAAGAAATTTAAATTTAAAATAGAGCCTGTACTGAAACATAGAAAACATATAGAAGAAATAAAAAAGAAAGAAATGGCAGTTGTGTTCCAGCAGCTTCATGATGCAACCGAGATGCTGAAAAATCAGAAGCAAGAATTTAAAAAGACTCAAGGATCTATGGAAAGAGAAGAATCTCTTAAAAATTTTAAAATAGAGGATATCATGCTTTATGAATCATATATGATCTTTTTAACCAGGCTTATGGAGCAACAAGTGGTTTTTATAGAACACATAAATAAACGCCTTGATGTGAAAAGAGAAGAATACATAAAAGCATCTAAAAATAAAAAAGTTATCGAGCGTGTTAAAGAAAAGCAATATATAAACTTCATGAAAAAAATGGATGTTTTGGAACAGAAATTTCTTGATGAAATTGGAATTATTCAACATGTGCGTTCTCACAGAGGTGATAAGTGAGACTCAAAAAAAACATGCGTAATAAAGAGATATACAACTTTAGGGGGTAAACATGAGTGTTATAAAAATTATTATTTTTTCTGTCGTTCTTTTTATTGTTTTTACTGCTGTTCTTATTTTTGCTATTCCGTCTGTTAGGCAAGGAGTGCTGGCAGGGAAAAGCAAAGAGGAAGCAACAGGAGAAGGAGTGATACAGGAAAAGAAAATGACACCGGATGAAGAGGAAAAAGACCGTATAATAAAGATGTTAAAGGAAAAAGAAAAAGAACTTGCCAAAAGAGAAGAGACCATAGTTGTTCAGGAAAAAAGAATATCCTCTTTAAGAGAAGAAGTAGAGTCTTTGAAAAAAACAGTTGAAGTATATCAGGATAATATAGAGCAATATGTTGTGAAAATAGATGAGTCTAAAGGGAAGAACCTTAAAAAACTTGCGGAAGTTTTTAGTAAGATGGCAGCTGAAGATGCATCACAGATCATTGCAAACCTTAGTGACACTACAGTTGTAAGTATATTTGCATTTATGAAAGATAGATCTTCTGCCCGTTTACTTGGAACATATTCTCAAATTAGCGAAGATTCATCTTTGCGTGCCGCTCATTTAAGCGAGATGATGAAGCAAGTTATTATAAAATAGTGATTCGTTGTTCGTCATTCGGGGTTCGTGAAAGGAACGCTTCGCTGATGATTAAAATTATCGCGCTGTAGCGCTCCTTGAACGCACGACGCATTACAGGCGAAGCCAATTAGTCACAGAGGGGCTTTGTTCTGGCTTATAGCTTACTGCTTAAAACTTATAACTGTTTTATAAACACAGATAAAAAAGAAAGTAGTAGGGGCGCCGCTTGACTGCGCCCGTGTAAAAGAGAAAAAAATACACGAAAAAAGTGTGTAGGGAACGGGCCTGCCCGTTCCGTGTAAAACCAAAAAAGAAAACATCGTAGTGGCGAAAAATCTTTCGCCCGTGTAAAATCAAAACGTAAAGGTTTGATCATCCCGTCGGAGACTCCATTCACTCACGACTCACAACGCATGACGCATTATTTTTTTATTCCTCGTCATTATCTGACGAGTTTCTGAAGTGCAAAAAGTATATCTATTAAAGCCATAGTATCTAGAGAACAATATTTTTCAAGATCGACAAGTACTTTTTGTTTTTCTTTTTTAGAAACGTTACTGAATGTCACACGCATAAATTCGCTACATGCGGCTTCACCGTTATTTATTGCCATGTTATCATAATTTTTTTTTGTAAGCGCTGGAAGAACCTTTTTTAAAGAAGCACTTCCGTTTTGAAGAGGACTGTAATAATCAAAATTTCGAAAAGGCTCCCATAGATCGATAAATCGTGGTCTTATTTTATTGAACCAGTCGATATATTCGGGAAAGACCTCTGAAGATCTTTTTAATACTCCAATTTCGAATCCTACGTTATAAGCAATAATACTTCCCTCGTCTCCAAGAAGTTTTTTTAATTTTAAAAGAATATCTTTTCTTGGGTCTTTGAGGCAATCTGATATAAAAGAATAATGTAAAGGCTTTGCATTACTGCTTTCCAGAACATGAAGTGAAAATTGAAAAGGAATTTGCTGATATGGATGTGTTTCATCAAAAACAGGAACAGATGTCATGAATGTTTCGAAATCCAGGAAATATTGCGGAAAGATAAGTTTTGATAAAAATGATCTTATGTCTTCTTTGTCAATATAGGGTTCACCTGTCTCTTCACAATTTATCTGGATAATTTGTCTTGCAGTTAAAAGGATCTCATCTGGAATTTCTTTAAAAGTATAGATACCTGATTTTACTAGTGAATCTGCAACACTTTTTCTTATCCTGCATAAAGAATAAATGTTTTTTTCAGGTAAAAAGCGCATGCATTTATTTTGTAAAAGACATTTATAGGGATAGCGGCAATGATGTCCTATTTCTTTTTCTGGAGGAGAAGGGATTTTAATTATATCCAGCATTTTTTTTATGCGTTTTTTTATTCCTTTAATGGTTATCCTTATTCTTGAAGTTACATTTTTTATTGTGAAAAGCTCTTTAAGATCTATTTCGCCATGTTTTATATAATATTTATTTATAAACATTACATAACAGTTTCTTATTTTTAATCCTGCTTTTTCAAAACAGTGTTTTTGAAAAGATATATCGTGAAGGCTTATCTCATCTATTTTTGTAGAACTCTTTACCTCAATTATATCCCATGCGTCATCATTGACCGGATTTAAAATATCTGCTCTTGCATAAATGTTTTCATATTTAAAACCGGCCTCAAATAAAGGTCTTCTTTCTCTTAGTAATTCAAAGGAGAGTTTAGATGCTTTTGTGTGATCCGTTTCATTTTTAACAATGATACCATTAGGAAAAAGGCCTTGAGCAAGGACTCCTATGTTATGTCCCTGATCAAAAATGTATTTTGTCATGCCGTCTTGCGGAGGTATTTTGTGCGGATCGTTATAATGATACCAGAGAAGTTTTGAACATTGAAGCCCCGAGATATATTTAGTCTTTGTTAGGATTTGTTCCATGTAAAGGATTATATCATTAGATGTATGATGTAGAAAGGGCTCAGTAATAGTAGAAACCAGAAAAGAATACGTATGCAGGGTGTAACTTTTCACAATTCAGGTAACAGAAATATTGAAAATAATATTACAACATAAAAGAAAGTATCTTAGGGCTGATTTGCAGGTATCATTCTTCGCAGGAATGTTTGATTTACCCCAGCGAGGTAAATCTGCACTCCGGTTGCTTCCTTCGCTCTCCCCGACAGTTATGTCGGGGAACCGTGCCCGCTATCGTAAGCAACAGGCCCTGCTCCAGAATGTACCAGCAAATAATGCATAGTACAAATAATAGTTTATGAAATATTTAAATAATTATAATTTGTTACCTGAATTGTGACAATATACAAGGGGCAGACCCCCTGTGTTTGTCCGTGTATGAAGTTGTACTCCTTTTAAATATTTTTTATTTTTCATATTTTAAAATTTGTATTATAATTAGTTGACACTATCTTTTACTGTCAACTGATTTATCCGAATAAAAAGCGGATTTGTCTATATATCTTTTTTTTGAGAAGTTCAGGAACTTTAATGCATTTTTTCTGACTAATATGATTGAACGCATAAAAAGGAGAAAAAGATGAATTTGTTTTATAGATTGATCCTATGGATAACAGGTATTTATTTACTTGTGATAATAACTCAGGGGCTTGGTTTTGGATTTGGTGTTGCTACTCAGAGCACAATACTTTTCTGGATCCTGGCAATATATAATGATGCTAAGTATCATGAGTTTAACTTTGCGTAAAGTAAGATTTTTAAATTGCCAGCCAAATATCCTTATAAGTTATTAAAGTAAGGAGTCTTTGCAAAAGTGTTTTTTATTTTTTTACACTATAAAAAATAGAATAAAATACCAGTATATGATAGTCTTTATAAAATAGGCTAAAGCAGTTGTAAAATATGAAATGGATTTGCATAAGTAAAGAGAGTTACTTTTGTAGGTCTGTATATATAGAAATAAAGGATATATATGAAGAAAAAAATATTGTTTATTCTATGTCTTCTTATGATGTTGCAATCAACAGCTTATCCTGGTCGTTCTTGGAGAGGAGGAAATCCTGGCGGCTCGCCGCCTCCGCCACCACCACCGCCTCCGCCACCGCCACCGCCACCGGCAGCTGGTAATCCTGGAGGTGCAGGAGAATCTCCATTACCTTCATCTGTTGCATATACTGCCATCCTCTCGGTAGGGTTGTACTGGCTGTTAAAGAAAAAATCAAATGAAAATAAAATTAATAGCGACTAAATAGGCTTATTAGTTGTTAGTCAACAGACAATAGTCCATAGTCAGACAAAAGCAAAAGATAAAAAAGACACAAGATAGAAGACAAAAATTAGCTCTCAGCTTTCAGCAAAACACCATCTGTGGTAAATAAAAAACGTGTATCGTTGTTCGTGATTTGCCACGTGAGTCACGTTCCGCGACAACGCGGTCTCGTGATGGATCGTTCAAGGTGTCTTTGACAATGTTTTAATATCAGATGCGTACCTAGAACCAGTTAACCAATTAACTATTTAACATCTTTCCCTCCATGGTACCAGTCTCATAATAACTCCTCCTTTTTTAAGTTATGTTTTGTTTTATTTCGATTGATAAAAAGGCATAAGGTGTGCCAAACATTAAAAAACACATAAGTCTTTGCTCTAGAGCGGAAAACAACAAAAGTCGTGTGATTGCGAAAATGTAAAAGTGTATCAAAATGACACTGAGTGGCAATGTGGTACACATTTAAAGCAGGGTTTTAAAAACTGTAGAATATCTTATAAATGATTTTATATATACATTATATAAATTTTAATTTTGAAATTATGAGTTTACTTTGGTACATTCTATTTGGAGAAAAAAATGAAACTAACTATTCTTGGAAGCGGTGTATGTATTCCTACATCTGACAGATGTCAGTCTTCTTACCTTATCCAAACGAATAACAGCAATATTCTTTTTGATATTGGTTCCGGAGCGCTTTATAGACTTACGCAGGCAAATATTGATTATTTTAGTATAGATGTAATATGTATTACTCATAAGCATTGTGACCATATGTCTGATTTTATTCCTTTTCTTTTTGCTACAAATAATCATCCTACAGTAAAGCGTACAAAAGAACTTAAGCTTATAGGTCCGCCCGGAATAAAAAAACATATTGAAGAACTTTTTAATGTTTACAATCACTGGATCGAACCAGAAACATATTCATTAAATATTATTGAGGCATTTGAGGGCAGTTTTGAAATAGATAAAAACATTATAGATGTTTTTTCTGTAAAGCATTGTGATAATTCAAACGGATATTGCATAACAGATGAATTTGGTAAAGTCTTTGCGTATTCAGGAGATGCTTCTTTTGGTGAAAACCTTGTAAAATATGTAAAAAATGCCCAGGTTCTTCTTCTTGAATGTTCTTTTCCGGATAAAAAATTAGAAAAGCATCTTAATATTAATGATGTTTCAATGATAATTGATAATGCTCAATGTAAAAAACTTATACTTACTCATATATATCCTGGATATGAAGATTTTGATTTTAAGGCATCCTTAAATGATGTTTATAGCGGAGAAGTGTATAGAGCAAAAGATCTTGATGTTTATGACTTTTAACTTAATATTATTATGAAGATAACAACAAAAAAAGGTGATAATGGCACGACTTCTCAATTAAAAGGGAAGCCAATATCCAAAGATGATATAAAAATAGAAGCAATCGGTACAGTTGATGAGCTTTGTTCTTTTATTGGAATGGCAAAAAGTATTGTTAATAAAAAAACCACAAAAAATATTTTAACAAATGTTCAAAAGGATCTTTTTGTTATTGGTTCTGAAATAGTTTCAAACCCATCTTATAACTTAAAAAAAAGAATTGATACCGATAATATTAAAATTCTGGAAGCAAAAATATCTTATTTCGAGAAAAATAACAA
This sequence comes from Candidatus Auribacterota bacterium, assembly GCA_023144635.1. Classification (GTDB taxonomy): domain Bacteria; phylum Auribacterota; class JAFGBW01; order JAFGBW01; family JAFGJP01; genus JAGLFH01. The sequence continues at coordinate 153,003 of JAGLFH010000014.1, forward strand.
AAAAAATAATATGTGTTTTGTTATCAGTGGTAAAAATCTGGCATCAAGTACCGTTGATGTTGCAAGAACTGTTGCAAGAAAACTGGAAAGACGAATTGTCACGCTTAAGAAAAAGAAAAAACTAAAAAATAAAAACATACTAATATACCTTAACCGCCTTTCTGACCTTTTATTCCTTATTGCTAGAAGCGAAGAATAATGCACCATCACGCACAACGGATTTATCCTGTTCTTGACGAGACTTTTATTAATAAGTAATATTGTATTTTGTTTGAGCAGAATTAATTTCATTTTAAAATACTAAAATTAAATATGGAGAAGTAATTATGGCTTGTGATCCTTTAACACCTTACGGTAATCGTCCTATGGTAACCCCTATAGTCAATGCTGTTAATTATGAATATTCTTCATTTGAAGTATTGCGTAAGATAACAGACGGAGAAATTGACGGATACACTTATCATCGTGATGATAATCCTACAGTTCGTGCAGTAGAGAAAATGATAGCTGATATGGAAGAAGCAGACGATTGTATAGTTTGTACTACAGGCATGGCAGCATGCACAATGGTGTATTTTACCTATTTAAGCGCTGGTGATAATCTTATATTTTTTCATGATATTTACGGTGCAAATTACAAGGTCTCACTTATTCTGGAAAGGCTTGGAGTCGATATCACATGGATAAATGCTGATGAATACAAAGACATAAATAAATATATAAAGCCAAATACAAAGATGATCTTTTGTGAGACTCCCAGTAACCCGTTGTGTAAAGTAGTTGATATTCAATTTCTCAGCAAAGAAGCAAAAAAGAATAATGTTATGTTAGTTGTTGATAATACTTTTGCAACTCCATATCATCAGAAACCTCTTTTACTTGGAGCTGACCTCGTGGTTCACAGTGCTACAAAAGGTCTGGGAGGACATAATGATCTTATGGCAGGTGCTATCGCAGGAACCAAAGAGCATTATAATGATCTTTGGTTTACAAGGCAGGCTATAGGAACAACACTGAGTCCTTATTCTGCATCATTACTTGAACGAGGATTAAAAACCTTTGAAATGCGCGCTAAAAGAATGGCAGACAATGCTTATGCAATTGCTGAATATCTATCAAAACATCCTAAAATATCACGTATCTCATATCCCGGATTAAAAACAGACCCTGGTCATGAAGTTGCAAAAAAACAGATGAAAGATGGGTTTGGAGGTATTCTTGCTTTTGATGTAGGCGATGATATAGAGAATGCAAAGAACTTTATTTCAGATCTTAAAACGATTTATCATGCTGTTAGTCTGGGCTCATGTGAAACTCTTATATGTATTCCTTTTCTTACTACGATGCTTTATTTACCTGTTGATAGGCGTACGATTTTTGGTGTTAATAAAAATACTGTCCGTCTTTCTGCCGGAATAGATAAAACTGAGCTTTTGATAAATGATCTTGAAACAGCATTGAAAAATATATGAATTTTTATGTTATTAAAGGAGAATAAAAAATGGCAAGACAAGTAGTCAATGATGGTATAAAGAACGTAAGAAAAAATGGAAGTGGTGTTTTTAGAAGCGGGCCTCACATGCTTCCGTGTGCAAGTCTTATGATAGCAGAAGGAGCAGTTAAATCAATTAAACATCTTAAAAGACCTTTTGTTACTATTATTAATTCATATACAAATCAAATACCCGGTCATGCTCATCTTGATAAATTAGGAGCTATTGTAAAAAAAGAGCTCGAAAAAATGGGAGTTAATGTCTGGTATACAAATATCGGCGGAGCAATATGTGACGGTATTGCTATGGGACATTTTGGAATGAAATATTCGCTGCCATCACGCGAACTTATTGCTGACCAGATAGAGACCATTATAGGAGCTCATCCATGCGATGCATGGATAGGAATTGGAAATTGCGATAAAATAGTTCCTGCAATGTACAATGCTATGGTAAGAGTTAATATTCCTTCAATCTACGTTAGCGGCGGACCAATGCTTGCAGGATCAAGGAATTCTGATCTTATAACAGTTTTTGAAGGTGTTGGAAGCCACAGCGTTGGTAAAATGAAATTAGAAAAACTTGAAAAAATAGCAGAGACAGCTTGTCCGGGATACGGAAGCTGTGCCGGAATGTTTACGGCAAATTCTATGAATTGTCTTGGAGAGGTTTTGGGCTTTGCTCTTCCCGGTAACGGGACAATACCTGCCACTAAAAGAATAAAAGGCAAGATCAGGCAGTTTGAAATTAATCCTGAAAGGATAAAGCTTGTTAAAAACGCTGCAAAGCAATTAATAACTTTGTTGAAAAAGGACATACGTCCTCTTGATATCTTGAAGAAACATTCTATAGATAATGCTTTTATACTTGATATGGCAATGGGTGGATCTACAAATACAGTTCTGCACGTTCTTGCTCTTGCCCATGAAGCAGGTATAGCTTATGACCTAAAGCGTCTTAATGTACTTGCGAAGGCAACACCTAATGTAACAAAAGTTTCACCTTCACGTCCGGAAATACATATTGAAGATATTCATAAAGTAGGCGGAATGGGTGCTATTCTTCGTTCAGTCTATAAAACAGGGAAAAGCCTTCTTAAACTTGATGCAAAAACAGTTTACGGCACCCTTGGAAGTTATGTTGAAAAATCTCCTGCGCCGGATGGTGATGTAATAAGAACTGCTAAAAAAGCTTTTTCAAGCCAAGGCGGACTTGCTATTTTGTTTGGCAATATAGCATCTCTTGGTTCGGTTGTAAAAACAAGCGGTGTTGATAAGGATATGCTTGAATTCAGCGGTCCGGCAAAAATATACGAATCCCAGGAACATGCTCTTAAAGGTATATTAAAAGGTGAGGTAAAAGACGGTGATGTTGTTGTTATTCGTTACGAGGGTCCTAAAGGCGGGCCGGGCATGCAGGAGATGCTGTCTCCTACAGCAGCTATAAGAGGTGCTGATATAAGAGCTGCACTTATTACGGACGGACGTTTTTCCGGAGGTACAAGAGGGCTTTGTATAGGACATATTTCTCCGGAAGCTGCTTCAGGTGGAGAAATATGTGTACTTCAAGACGGAGATATTATTGATATTGATGTCGATAAAAAGACTATGAATGTAAGGCTAACGAAGGCAGAATTTAAAAGACGTAAAAAAAAAATAAAACCGTTTAAATCAAAGGTAAACGGCGGATGGTTAAAAAGATATTCTGCTTTTGTTACAAGTGCTGATACAGGCGCGTTTTTACGAGAAGACTTTTGATAAACATAGAGAAATCAGGCGATAGGCAATAGGTCATAGGTTCTAGGTCAAGGAGCACTCCGTGCAATGATTTAAATGTCGCCAGAAGCACGAAGTCATGAACCACGTAGGGTTCATGATGAACAAAAAAGTAACAAATTAGATGTGAGTAGGGTTCTGGCCTGCCTGAACCGTGTAAAACGTAAAACATCGTAGTGGCGAAAAATCTTTCGCCCGTGTAAATAAAAAATCAAAAGTAAAAAAGTACGTCATCCCTGCCCCGCATCAAGTACGGGATAAACTCCAGCAGGGAACCATGTAAGAGATAAAAAAATTGTTTTTTATTTGAATTTTAGAATTTGCTTTTGCTTGTATCCAGCATCTATAATCCAGTAGCTTGCTGATCACTAACTATGCATTTCTGCTATTCACTACCTAGTACTTACTTCTTATCCCCTCTGTGTTCGTGCGATCAGTCCGCCGAAGGAGGATGGCTATTTGTTTTAATTCTTAAATCCTGAGCGAACATAGTGAGTCGAAGGACCTTGACCTATCACCCAGAACCTATTACCTATAACCCTCTTGTTTTCTTTTTTTCAATCAAGAATGTTTTCTTCTATGATTTTTTTTACTTTTTTATAGAAGATCTTCCAGATCATCATGCCGGGTGTTTTGTATTCTTTAAAAGTAGGGATAGTGTATTGCTCTTTCTCTAGCATGATCTTACCGGTATCATTATCATAAAAAAGCACACCCGGAACTTTATCGAGACTGTAGAGCTTTTCCATCTTTTTCATGAGAGGAGGATGAGGTTTTCCTTTATCCGTAACTTTAAAACAATAAAAATGAAGCTTACTGCTGTATTCAAGAGCGATGTACCTTATTAAAGTAGCAAGGTTTTGTGAGTTCTGGTCATTGTTAGTATAAAACATAACGATTACTGGTTTCTTACTGTTTTTTACGAGTTTCCAGTAATTATCATTCTTAACTTCTTTTACAGGAACTTTATCTAGTATTATTGTTACTGGCATTTTTGAAAGTTTTTTTACGCGACTCATATCTATTTCATCTGCATGGAGGCAAGTTGTACTTAAAAAAACAAAAAAACATAGTAAAAAAAATAATTTTTTATCTCTTATCATGATATTTATCTTTCCAATATAGTTCTTATTCTTTCTACGATTTCATTGTGATCCATTTTTGTACCACGAGAAGACTCGCTTAATTCTTCATCATATACTGTATATGAGCGGTATTTTATATATGCTCCCTGAAAAAGGTGAACAAGATCATAAGAATCTCCCATATTCTTTAAAAAAAGAATATATTCTTTACCGGTGGCAAGTTTTATAGGTGCACGTTTTCTTCTTATCTTTTTAAAGCGTACATCAATGCTTTCATCATAAATATCTCCGGCAAATAGCTCTGTTATTTTACATTCGGCATGCCATAGGCCAAGAGGATCATTTTCCTGCTTATAAGTATTAATTACCTCTACAGATACTATAAGATCAGACATCGCTATTTTTTCCTGCAGCGATAAAAGCTTTAAGCCTGCCGGGAATGCGGGAGATGACAATAATGATAAAAGCATTAGTATTGTAAATATTTTTTTCATGATAAATGTTTTAAAGTAACTATTATATCACAACACGATATGCTCTTTTATTAAAAATAAAAAAGGTAGAAAAAAATTCCTGATATAGAAAAGATGAATAAAACAAAAAAACTAAGGCGGTAGTGATCTGTTTTTCGATTTTTCCGAAAAGTATTTATGAAGAACCCGAAAGTGCTTACAAGTAGACCTGCAAACATAAGGCGGAAAAAATAAAGCATCAGAACCATGTTCCAGTCAGTTACTTTGCTTACATTGAACCTTCTATCAAAAAAATTATCCTGACCGGGTTTTGCAGCGCCAAAGAGCATTACAGAGATTATCATTATTAACCAGCTTAAAACAATGCACCACTGGATGATCCTTATTAAAAGATCCGGACCAAGACGGTTTTCAAGGTCTTTTCCAACTCTGTATCCTGTCATATATAACCCGTTTTTTCTTCTGCACCGGCATTAAGAAGATGTTTAACACCTTTTAGAGGGATACTTTGAACACTCTTACCATTTTTTATTATGATCTTGCAAGCAAGCTCGAAAAAAACTGCTTTTTGGATAACATCATCAAAACTTTTTCCGCAAGTTACCTCACCATGATTTTTCATAACGACCATATCATGGTTCTTTATCGCTTTTGCTACCTCTTTTGCAAGTTGCTTTGATCCGGGATCTTTATAAGGGATTACAGCAACTTGGCCTATGTAATAAGGTATCTCAGGAATTACAAAAAAGTCTTTCCTTATATTTTTTGAACATGATAGTGCTGTTGCATAACTTGTTTGAAAGTGAAGGATGGTATTAATATCTTTTCGTGTTCTGTATATTCCAAGGTGAAGATCGGTTTCTGCAGAAGGTTTCTTCTTATCCGCCTGCGCAGAAGACCCCGGATGTAAATCCGGGGATGAATGCACTAAAATGTCTTCTGCTTCGTCGAGATGTCGCAAAGGAGGATTCTGTGCTGGACGGACCTCGCCCGAAGCCCGCAGGGCGAAGGCGGGTTGAAAGGTGCCACGGACGTAAGTCCGTGGGGCTCCATTTATTACGCAGCCGTCAGAAATACGAATAATGACTATATCGGATGGTTTTATGTCAGATAACCAAATGCGTGTTGGCGTTATTAGCATATGATCTTTATCTATTTTCTTGGATAAGTTACCGCTGCTGCATTTTATAAGACCATATGATGCTGTTTTTTTACAAGCGTGTACAAATTCTTTCAGATATTTTTTTGAAACAGTTTTCATTTAGGCAAATGGATCTTCAGCTTCATTTATTTTATCATGATCCCATAAAGGATTTTTACCTACAGGAAGACCGGTACCAAACATATTATCGACCGCTATCAACGGGTAAAAAAAGGTTGAACTTATATCGTTCAGTTTTTTCCAGTTTTTTGTTTCTTTTTGTGTGAAAAAATAAAAAACATCAATATTGTTTTTCCTGGATTGAACAAAAGCTCTTCTTGATAAGACCATGTAGGATCCTATATAGGTGACTAATAAGACTATAATAACGACCTTGGCTATTTTTATAAATTTAATCATATATTGTTCCCCTTATTTAATATTACTAAACTATAACTCTTTTTTTTTAAAAGAAAAAGCCCCCTATAGTATATGTACTACTATCATTATAAGCCATATAGTGAAAAAATGTCATATCAAACATGAAAGTTTATAGCAATTGCTTAAAAAATCTTAATGTGCATCGTGTTATCTCAGTATCAAAAATGTACCACAGACGTTCCTGATGCTGGTCAATATTATTTGGAGCATAATTAAAGTCACTCGGATAAATAAACGCGCCAAGAGAATGAATATAAATTGATAATAATAAAGAAACAAAAAATATTCTTTTCAAGTACAGCTTTTTTTCAATAAGGTCTTCCCAGAAAAGTGCAAGAAAAAGTATAAGAGGCGGTATCAGTTCTATTAATAGTCGGTAACCGAAAGTCCATCCGCCCCACCACATGCCCCATTTTGCATATAATATTATTAGCAGAATAACAGAAACGGCCAAGTATTTAAAAATAGGATCATGCTTTTTAGTAAATAATATGTAGAATAAATAGATAAAACTAAAAATAAATATGGGGCTAAAAACAAGTATCCCTCTTGCAGGGCTTATAAGCAGGCCTGCAAGTCCGATCCAGAAATGACCATAAAAACTTTTAATTCCCTGTACTTGCCCTAAGGACATAATATCTCCCCAATAATAATATGAGTACAGGACAAGAAAAAATGCCGGAATAAGGCTTGATAATATAAACCCCAAAAAATGTTTTCTTAAGTGAAAAAAAACATAAATTGTCAAAAGAAGTGCCAGTATTAAATTAGGTGGTCTGTTAAAAACAGCTAAACCTAAAAATAATCCTGAAAGGGCAGTCAGCCTTTTATTTTTCTTTAATAAAAAAAGTATCGATAAGGTTAAAAATAATAGAGAAGGCCCATGCTACCAGATGCCTCTTGATGCAATACTTAATACAGAAGTTCCAAAAGCATAAATAAGTGCAAAATAAAAAGCGGTTGTTTTTTTGTTACTTATTATCAAAAGACAAAAATACATAAAAACAACAGATAGTGATGCAAGAAGCGAACTTGTTAGCATGGAGAGCAAGAACTTGTTTTCCTCCATGTCTACACCTGCTAAATTAGCAACAAAATATACAGGCGTGTTTAATATACCTGGCACCACAGGATATGAAGATATGACCTTATTATTAACTTTTCGAAAATAATAGGGAAGTTTATCACTGTTCTCAACAAATTCATTAAAATCCAGATTTCCCTCATTAATAATAGTAATTGGTAGAAGCTCATTAGGATAAGTATCTCCGGAAGGAAGATATCTGAATTTTATATTGAAAATAAAAATGGTAAATAAAAAAAGAAATACCGTAGTCCAAAGAGTATTACTTGAAAATGATTCTATTTTTTTTGCTAAATTATTCATTAAACACCGGATTATTAAGTTTTTATTATTACATTTAAATAGTGAGCAGTAAAGTTACAACTTTTTTGACGAATAAGAAAATCTCATACACGAGGCAAGTGAAAAGAGGATGACGCAGGTGTATAACTTATACATCAAGGAGACCGATTTTTCATTTAACGAAGTGGATGTGATTTTATCATTCGTCAAAAGGGTGATTTATTTTGATTATTAATATAAATTCCTATACATTATAGACATGTCTGATTTAGGTAAACCAAGAACAGATCTAAGAATAAAAAAAATAAAACAGATATCTATTGCAATAGATACATGGGATGATGTTTTTTCAGATTTTGACCCCCGGCCTATAAAAGATAGAATGCTTTCTGAAGATTTCATAGTTGAGCTTAAAAAAAGATACAGGGAGACTAAAAAAGGGGATTTTGTAATAGAGATACTTGCGCCTGTTGATCTTTGTAACCCGAACACGGAAAGAAGCGTTATACAAAGGCTTAAAAGAGATTTTAAACACAGATCTCTTCAAAAGAGAAAAGAACTCAGCAAACTTAGAAGGCGTGGGACTGTATTTGTTCTTTTTGGAATATTCTTCCTTACAGCATTAACGCTTCTTACATATTATAAAGTGGTCTCGAAGCTTGCAATAGAAATACTCGGGATAATCTTTATGCCTCTTGGCTGGTTTGGTATATGGGAAGGTTTTTCAAAGATAGTCGATCCATCACGAGTATCTATACAGGAAGAGATCATTTTTGATAAATTATCGCGTGCTGTGATAAAATTCCATTATATTGAAGAAGATTTAGCCACAGATTAACACAGATATACACGGATAAAAGAATAAGAAAGTAACCACGAAGGAAAACGGGAAAAAATAGATCCAAAAGAAAAATAGGGGGATTTGTTATGAAATATGTACGTGTTTTTTTAGTATTACTTGCTGTTTTTTGTTTTTCTTATGAATCAGTTGCATCTGATAAAATGATTCCTGAAGAGATGCTCTCACATATGCCAATAAAAGAGGTGACTGTATTTAAGGATGGTCATGCATTTATCCTTCATAGTGGTGAATTAGAAGTAAATAAAGAAGGACATATTGTTATAGATTATCTTCCGCGTCCGGTGCTTGGTACTTTCTGGCCGTATTCTGATGATAAACTTGCAAAACTAAAAGAGGTTACTGCAAGCATGGAAAAGATCCAAAAGGTAAGGAGAGCTATTAACATATATGAACTCCTCAAAACCAATATAGGTGCTTCGATAATTGTAAGAGAGATCTTTGAAGATAAAAATCCTCCATACGAGGCTGAGATAATCGATGTTCCGGAAGAATCAAAAGAACCGTTATTTAATGATGAAGTTTCTAGATCAAGGAAATCCCATTATTTGAAAGATGGAGTTGTTCTTTTAAAAACAAAAGATGGAGTTAAAGCCGTTAAGATAAACGACATCAAAGATATTACTTTCAAGGGAAAATTCGATAGGGGCTTGTTGGAAACAGAATTTAACAAAACGCTTACTTTAAAGCTTGATTGGAGCAAGAAAAAGCCTGCAAAAAAAGCGTCCATAGGAATGGTATATTTGGAAAGAGGGATCCGTTGGATACCAAGCTATAAAGTTACGATAGACGGAAACGGAAAAGCAATTATCCGTCTTCAGGCATCACTTATAAATGAGCTTGCTGATCTTGATAATGTTACTGCGCATCTTGTTATAGGAGTACCTACATTTGCTTTTAAAGATGAAGTAGATCCTATCTCACTTGAAAAGACTATTGCAAAGCTTTCACAATATTTTCAGCCTAATGCCGCAACAGGTCACGCTTTTAGTAATGCGATCATGTCGCAGAGTATTAATATTCGTGAAGAAAGAAGACGTGGAAATCAGGATGATGCTATGTATCTTGGTCCTGAAGTAGATGGAAGTGGTAAGAACGAAGACCTTTTTGTCTTTACAGTAAAAAACATAACTCTTAAAAAAGGTCAGAGAACTACTTTTTTTATAGATGAGTTTACACTTGATTATAAGGATGTCTACACGCTTGATGTTCCTTTTTCACCGCCTCCTGAGGTATGGAAAAATTTTAATAGTTCCCGTCAATCTAAGTTAGAACAACTTTTTAGAGCACCTAAAGTAATGCACAAGATCCGTATGAAGAACGATAGCCCTTATCCTTTAACAACAGCGCCAGCACTTATTCTTAAAAATGACCGCATAATAGCTCAAGGTATGATGAAGTATACGCCTATATCATCCGTTGCTGATCTTGAAATAACAACAGCAGTTGATATTAAAGTAGAGAAGAAAGAAAAAGAAACAAACAGGGTTCCTAATGCCGTAAAGTGGAATGGTTATAATTACGGAAAGGTAGAATTAACAGGTAATCTTAAACTTACAAATTATAAAAAAGAAACTATCCAAATAGAAGTTGTAAGACATGTGCTTGGTAATATAGATAGTGCTGATAATGATGGAGAGATAGAAGCTATCAATATGTTTGAAGATGCTGCTATTGGAAATCGTCCTTTCTGGTGGAGCTGGGTCTCGTGGCCATACTGGTGGTATCAGTTTAATAGTGTAGGTAAAGCAACATGGATTGTTTCGATTGAAACAGGTAAAGGTGCGGATCTTAACTATAAGTGGCACTATTTCTGGCGCTGAGACACAAAGCAAGAATTAGCCACAGATTCACACAGATATACACGGATAAAAGAATAAGAAAGTAAGCACGAAGTACACGAAGGGGGAAGTTTAAAATATTTACTATTGACGTAATAGTTGAATTTTAATGAAATATGCTTCTTAGTGCGTCTGCCTTCGGCGGATCCGTCCTTTGGTGGAGATGCTTGAATCAAGCATTTGAATTTTCGACCGAAGGAAGGAAAGCCCGCAGGGCGAGTGACACAATGTCACGAGTAGTCCTAATGAGCCCAGTAAATGTTTTTATTATTTGTTAATACTTTTTACTATTGACGTAATAGTTAATCTTTAATAAGATATGTCTTCATTTCTTACGCCAATTAATATTCGGGGCGTAGCGCAGTCCGGTTAGCGCGCCTGCCTTGGGAGCAGGAAGCCGATGGTTCGAATCCATTCGCCCCGATATTTTAAATTTCACAGAAATTTATATTATAGGGCATTGGTCTGTCTGTGACTTTCTGCTCCCAAGGCAGGGAAGTCGTTGGTTTGACAAACGCGGCATGGGATGCCAAGCGTTTGAACTTCGACCATAGGGAGAAGGCCCGCAGGGCGAGCGCCACGACGGCGCGAGTAATCCATTCGCCCCGATATTTTAAATTTCACCAAAATTTATATTATAGGGCATTGCTCTGTCTGTGACTTCCTACTCCCAAGGCAGGCGCGCGATGGTTTGACAAACGCGGCACGGATGCCAAGCGTTTGAACTTCGACCGTAGGGAGAAGGCCCGCAGGGCGAGTGACACGATGTCACGAGTAATCCATTCGCCCCGATATTTTATATTTCAATTAGCCACGAATTCACACAGATACACTTGTTTTTCCTGACCACTAAAATCTTGTCCTGTTTCTAAAACTATCAAATAAGCTTGACAATAAACTTGACAAATATTAAGTTATATATTATATTATTAACGATATAGCAGTATTTTAAGTATGACAAAAAAGGTGACAAAATAATGACAAAAAAGGTGCAAACATTTAAATCCGGGTCTTTTGTTTTTAGTCTTAATTATAATAAAAGTAAACTAACAGAACTTATTGTTAAGTCTGAAATTTTGTATAGAACTGTGGCAGATGTTCCTATTCTTCCTAATCTGGCGGCAGGGTTAGAAGAAGATCTTATTAAAAAATCAATATTTGGAACTGCTGCTATAGAAGGAAACCCACTTTCAGAAGAAGATGTAAATAAAATGCTTTCTCAAGAGAAAATAGAGGGCAAGTTAATCGATCCGCAAAAGCAGATACAAAATTTAAGAGAAGCTTATCAAATAATAAAGCAAACACAGTATTCAAGGCAACCTATTATATTAGAAGAAAAGTTGATTAAAAGTATCCATGAGATCATTACAAAGGATTCTGAGAGTCTGGAAAATATACCAGGAAAGTACAGAAATCATCCGGTAAAAGTAGGAGATGAAGCTCATGGTGGTGTTTACGCTCCTCCGAAGATACTGGAAGATATAAAGAAATTAATGAAACATTATATTGAATGGATAAATTCTCCTGAAGTTTTAAAAGAAGATGCATTCATAAGGGCGTGTTTAGCACATTATTATCTTGCACTCATTCATCCTTTTGATAATGGTAATGGTCGGACTTCAAGAGCTATAGAGGCGATATTGCTGAAGAGTGCAGGAATTAAATTTGTTCCTCATATGCTTTCAAATTTTTATTACAAAAATCTTAATGACTATTTTATTGCTTTTTCAATGTCAGAAAAAAATGATTGCAACGATATTACACCATTTGTGGAGTTTTATTTGACCGGATTAATTGATTCGCTTGAAGAGATCAAAGCAAGGATATTCTCATGGATAAGAGAATTTACTTTAAGAGATTACTATGAATATTTAAGGAGGGAAAAGCAAATTAGTCAGAGACAATTTGATCTGCTTGTTATTCTTTTGCGTTTTAAGGAAGAGTTCACATTAAAGGATCTTTTTGAAAAAGATATATTTAAAATTATTTATAGAAATGTTGGTGAACGAACTGCAATGCGTGACTTAAAAATTTTATTAGAAAATAGCTTATTGGAAGCTATCAAAAAAAATACTTATATTCTGAATCTTAACGTTTTGGGATAGGAGTAAATTAAGTACCCCACCAGTAGTATTACCACCCCGGAGGTGGAGAACTAGGTATTTTGGTTATTTATGTAAGTTCTAAAAATATGTAAATAATATAACAGAGTGCTATAGATGGTGTTATGTCATATATCCTTTATTTACCACCCCGGAGGTGGTATTTTTAAGGTTAAGGTTTTTATCTGGAGTCTTGTGTCCTTTGGACTATTTATCAATCATTAGCCACAGATTCACACGGATAATCTTAAATACCTATACTTCAGGGGGAGTTATTGACAAAGGAGGTTAAGGGATAATGAAATTATTGAAACTTAATCGTCAGATTTTTGTTTAAGGCGTCAGCAATCTGTTTTAATGTCTCAATTGAACAGTTCTCTCTCCCTGTCTCGATCTTTGATATATACTGTTGAATTACCCCTAATTTTTTGGCAAGATCAACTTGTTTTAATCCTGCTTTCATCCGGGTATCACGAATCTGTTTAGCTACATCACGTATTTGATAACTCAGTTTGATTTTAGAAGGTTGTCTTAACTTAATGCCTTCTATTTTAAGCTGTTCAAGTATGCTTTCATAGATAGTTTGCCAGAGAAATATTTTATCTTTTAGCCAACGGTCTTTGATCATTCTTTTTTTGACAGCAGGCCATTTTTTACAGAAAGACACTTTATCTATCAACTTAAACACAATTTTAGGGTTCGATACACGCGCAAGCAGTTTTTCTGCGTACATTTCGAACTTCGGATGGTTCTCATCCTTGAAAACTTGTTTGACCTGTTTTACTGTGAGTCGACTATCCCAGAGCCAGTTAGTTTTCATTGTTTTCTCCTTATGAAACGAGTTTGTCGGGAATACGTTTTAAAATCTCAGTATCTAAATGGTCTAAGACTTTTCCTGTATCCATTCATCTTAATATAATATACTACTTATAAGTAGTATTAATATCGCCCCCTTAGATGGAAAACTAGGTATTTTGGTTATTTGTGCAAGTTCTAAAAATATATAAACAACACAACAAGCTGCTATAGGTAATGTTATGTAATATAACCTTTATTTTTCATTCCCGGGGTGGAATGAAAAGGTTAAGGTTTTTTGTGTATGGGGGTGACTGGAAAAGGGGATAGTTTGAAAAGGTGATTAGAAAAAGAAGAAAAGAGTTTGTCTTTCATATATGGAAGAATTATAATGTTTTTAACATACCCGCCACGCCTCCTAAGTTTTGGCTTAGTGCGCATTTTGGGCGGGTTTTTCTTTTTTAATAGCGTATAATGGAAATTTATGGAGGTATATAGTTAAGAATGAGTAAATCTGAAAATAGTAATTATTCAATAAAAAATTGGCCAAAGAGTGAGAGGCCAAGAGAGATGCTGCTTGAAAAGGGAGCGGAATATGTGAGTGATGCTGGATTGATTGCGGTTTTGTTAAGGTCTGGTACAAAAGGAAAAGATGCGGTTTCTCTTTCAAGAGAGCTTATTCAAACTTTTGGAGGATTAAGAGGCCTTTTGAATGCCAGTCAAACAGACTTAAAAAAAATTAAGGGACTGGGACCTGCAAAAATAGCACAACTTATGGCTGCAATAGAAATTACAAAAAGACAACTTAAAGAAGAGATTGTTGGTAAGAATTATGTAAAAAGTGCTGATGATGTTCTTAAGTACTTAACTCTAAAATTGCAGGATAAGAAAAAAGAATTTTGCAAAGTCATTTATTTAGATAATGCAAATGCCATACTTTCCATAGAAGAAATATCTAAAGGTACTATTGATCAAACTCATGTCTATCCAAGAGAGATCATAAAAAAAGCATTTGAGCTTCATGCAAGAGCACTAATATTTGTTCACAATCATCCTTCTGGCAATTTCCAACCAAGCCAATATGATAAAGAAGTAACAAGAAAACTCATTTCAGCCTGCCAAACTGTTGATATAAAAATACTAGACCACCTCATCATATCCCCCGAAGGCTATTTCAGTTTTCAACGGGAAGGTTTGATGAGTGCTTGAGTTGTAAATAGGGTAATAATCAAATAAATGGGGTAATGTTGAGCAGTTATTACCCCATTTAGTGGGAAATTTAGTATGATCTTAGGATGAAAATATAGAAGCTTTTTTAAGGAGTTTTATTTTATGGTTAAAAAGAATAAAAGTAATAATTTAAATGGATTCAAAGGAAATATTCTTGTCTATGAGTCTGAAAATGGAAATCTTAGGTTGGATGTACGATTAGAAAGGGAAACAGTTTGGATGTCTCAAAGCAATATGGCGCAGTTATTTCAATGCTCTGTTGATAATATTTCACTACATTTAAAAAACCTTTATAAAGAGGGAGAACTTGACTCTTTGGCAACTACCGAGGAATACTCGGTAGTTCAAAAGGAAGGTAACCGGAATGTTAGACGTATGGTAGTTTTTTATAACTTAGATGTTATTATTTCTGTTGGTTATCGCGTAAAAAGTTCCATTGCAACACGTTTTCGCATTTGGGCAACTCAGCGGTTGAAGGAATATCTCATCAAAGGTTTTACTATGGATGATGCTCGGCTGAAAGAAGCAGGAAACAGTCGATATTTTGAAGAATTATTGGAACGTATTAGAGATATCCGTTCATCAGAAAAAGTATTTTGGAGAAAGATTTTAGATATTTATGCTACAAGTATTGATTATGATCTTAATAGTAATGAGTCACAAGTATTTTTTAAACATGTTCAAAATAAAATGCACTGGGCTGCACATGGTCACACAGCTGCTGAACTTATTTACTCCCGTGTAAATTCTAAAAAGAAAAATATGGGCATAACAAATTATTCTGGAAAAAAATTACTTAAACGGGACGTGGAAATTGCGAAAAATTATCTTGGAGAAGATGAACTGAATGTTTTAAACCGTATAGTAACGGCATATCTTGAAGTTGCGGAATTACAGGCCTTAAACCATATTCCGATGACAATGACTGACTGGATAAAAAGATTAGATGACTTTTTGACTATGACAGGGCGTGATATTTTGAATAATGCAGGAAGTATCAATCACGAGTCTGCTCTTAAAAAGGCACATGATGAGTATGAAAAATTTCGTACAAAACAATTAGAAGAGCCTACTGAGGTTGAAAATCATTTTATTGAAGCAGAAAAACAACTTAAAAAGATAGAATCAACAAAAAAAAAGCAAACTAAAAAAACACCCAAGTAGCACCTGCAAGATGGAAGGCTATTTCAGCTTTCAACGGGAAGGACTGTTGAGTGCTTAAGTTTAATAGGGTAATATTAAGCAGTTATTACCCTATTTATTGACTGACAACACAATCTTTTTTTAGAAGAATAATAGGAAAAATTGGACAAATGAGACAAAACCGTTCCGAACGGTTTTGTCTCATTTGTTTTCTGTTATATTTATAATCTTTGCGGGTATAGCGAAGAGAGATGTTACTTGAAAAGAGTAATGTTTGACAGGGTGTGTTAAATGTATTAGTATATATTTTTACTTAATCTATAGGGGTATGGGATTATGATCCACATCGGCGTGGGAAAACGTGTTCATTATGATAAATCTACTTCGTTACGCAAAAGAATTAGTTTAGCCACGGATGCACACAGATATACACGGATGAAAAAAAGTAGTAAATCAAAACCAGTCAAAAACAAATTCATTTAATATAAATTATTTATCAATAGAGTCGTGTGTCTTTTAGCCACGGAGTGCACAGAGGGAATTTTAGACAGGATTAACAGAATGGGTGAAAGGGATTAATTTGGTGTCAAATTCAAGAATAAAGATTTGACCCTTAATCAAAAAAATTCAAGAATAAAGATTTGACCCTTAATCAAAAAAATTCAAGAATAAAGATTTGACCCTTAATCAAAAGATTTGACCCTTAATCATTTTACAAAATGGCAGTTAAATTCATGTTTGAAGGTCCAAAAGGAGACAAGATCAATACACGCAAACGTGTACGATTGATATTGGGGTTTTGTGGTGATAAAACTCCAGAAATATTTGAAAAATTAAGAGAAGTCGCTATTCAAAAAGATAAACATTTAAAAATTGATTTTTGTAGATTTGTGATAGATAAAAAGAAAAAAGAAATAAAACTTGAAGGACTAATCCATGAATGAAATAAATTTAGAATATTTTGAACAAGCTAAAAAGCTCAACAAAGAGCATGAGGATATTTTAAGAGAAAGGAATGGTCATTTTAGAGGTAACTTAAAATCACTTTCATTAATCTCTTTGAAGAAAAACACACCGGAATGTGGTAAGTCAGGATTAAATTCTAAAAAAGTTGATGTGATATTAATTAATAAGAAACTTGATGATATTGAAAAAAAAGGATTAGGGAGAAGAACAAGAGAAAAGGAACTTCAAGCTTGGATAATTAGTTATGCTCAAAATAATAGTGTATTGCCTTTTGGAAATAGTATCAGGTTTCTAACATCAGAATTTGCATATGGTGAAAAAGACTATATGAACGGAGAAAAAGTTGTTACAGATATTCTAGGGATTGATGAAGAAAATAATTTGGTTGTTATAGAGTTAAAAACTGGTAGAGATAAAACAGAACTAGAAAAGCAGATAAAAGAGTTTTGTGGATTGATAGAACAAAAGAAGGATTTGTTTAAAGAATTAGTTAAATTGTTATTAGAAGTTAAATGGTCGGAGGGAATAAAAAAGATTATTGTCTGGCCTTATGAAAAAGAACCTCGAACAGACTGGAAAGATAAGGAGATTATTGAAATACGCTACAAAGAAGTTATTGATAATGGAAAACAAAATTATAAATTTATTTAAAAAAATAATGATACAAATTATAATCCATCGTGGTACAAAAGAGATTGGCGGAAGTTGTGTTGAAATAAAAACAGATAACACGCGGATTTTGATAGATTTTGGAATACCACTTGTTAATAAAAATAAAAAACCTTTCGATTCAAATATTCTTACCAAAAAAACTTTAGAAGAACTAAAAAAAACAAAAATACTTCCCGACATAAAAGGTTTATATAAGAATAAAAAGAAATCTATTGATGCTATATTAATTTCGCATTCTCATTTAGATCACTATGGTTTTTTAAGCTTTGTCCATCCTGAGATCCCTATTTATATGAGTAGAGGAGCAAAGGAACTGATCGACATTACAAATATCTTTTTGAAAAAGAATTTAGGTCAAATTAATTCGATATTAGTAAAACATAAAGAAACTTGTCAAATAGGTGATATCAAAATTACTCCAAATCTTGTTGATCATTCGGCTTTTGATGCTTTTTCTTACTTGATTGAAACTGAAGGAAAAAGGATTTATTATTCCGGAGATTTTAGAGGACATGGAAGAAAAAGTGTATTGTTTAGCCGAATGGTGGAAAAGCCATTAGCTAATATTGATGTTCTTCTGATGGAAGGCTCGATGCTTGGAAGACATAAATTAATTTATGAGAATGAAAGATCTGTTGAAAACAAAATAGTAGAGATATTAAAGGCAAACAATAATATTACCTTTCTTTTTACTTCATCACAGAATATAGACAGATTAGTATCTGCTTATAGAGCATGTCTTAAGACGAACAAAATATTTGTAATAGATCTTTATACAGCTTTTATTTTGGAAAGACTTAAAACTATTTCAGAACATATACCACAATTTGATTGGAAAAATATAAGAGTTAAATTTTATAAAAGTCATGCTGATTCGATAGCAGAAGCAGGATATAAGGATCTGTTATATAAGTTTAATAAAAGTAAAATTGAGATGAATGAGATAAACAAGAACAAAGATAATATTTTAATGCTGGCAAGAGATAATTCTCTTTTTCCAGCAATTCTTAAAAAGATTGATAAAGTGCAGGGGGCTAAAATAATCTATTCTATGTGGGAGGGATATTTAAAAGATGAGTTTATCGGATTTATTAAACATCATGGAATAGATCTTGAACAAGTTCATACCAGTGGGCATGCTGTTTTGGAAGATCTAAAAAAGTTTTCAGAAGCTTTGAACCCAAATATGCTAATACCCATTCATACGTTTGAACCTAAAGAGTATTCAAAACATTTTAAAAATGTAAAAATGCTTAAAGATGGCGAAGTATTGAAGATGTAGGGTAATAGGGAATGCTGTTGTGTAAGTTAGTGTGCGTCTGTGGCTAAATAAATGATCGTGGTTCGGTTTTCGTTGTTCCCTTCGACAAGCTCAGGGTAGACTGTGAGTCGTTCAAGGTGTCTGCGACGATATTAAAAATTAGTGTAATTAGCGTAATTCGTGGTT
>JAGLFH010000015.1 GCA_023144635.1 Candidatus Auribacterota bacterium
GGAGAATATATTTTAAAACCACAAACCAAAACTTATGATCAGATACCAGAAAATGAAAATCTGTGTATGACAATTGCTGAACATATTGGAATAGATATTCCTCCACATTCACTGATGAAATTAAAAGATGATACTCATGCATATATTATAAAAAGATTTGATCGTAGAAATGGTAATAAAATTAATCAAGAAGATTTCTGTCAAGTTTTGGGAAAACAAAAAATAGACAAATATAGAGGATCTATTGAGCAGATAGCTAATAAATTAAATGATATTTCTGAAATACCAGGACTAGATATTCAACATCTTTATGAAAGAGTATTATTTTACTTTATAATTGGAAATGGTGATGCACACTTAAAAAACTATTCAATAAATTATACCGATATGAGTAATATAAGATTATCATTGGCATATGATATAGTTTCTTCTAAATTAATAATTCCTAATGAAGAAGATATTGCATTGACATTGAATGGCAAGAAAAATAATTTAAGAATTGATGACTTTATTGCTTTTTCTAATAAATTTAGTATTCCTAAAAAAATAACTGAAAATATTTTATCAAAAAAGCAGTTGTTTTTTGATTTAATCGACGATTCCCAATTAAGCCCCAATTATAGAGAGAAATTATCTGAAATTGTTTCAGAAAGGTTTTCGAGACTTAACATATCTTAATATTTTTTCTGACCACTTGAGCAATACTTAAATTGAACCTTACTAACAGCTGAGTAACTTATTCTAAAAGAAAAGGTACGGAGGAGTGGCCAAACACCTCTGTGTCTTTGAGTCTCTGTGGCTAAACTGCTTCGCAAGGTACTAGGTGTTAGGTTTTAGGTGCTAGCTAGAACCTAGGACCCAGAATCTAAAACCTTCTTTAATTTTTCATATCTTTCCTTAGTATGGTTATCAAATAGGTAGGTTTACGGTAGGGTGAGAGATTTGTCTTTTTTAAGATGATTTTGGCGGCGTGTTTGAAGTGGGTTGTACCATATTTTTTGATAGCATTTACAAAACTTTTAATGACTTTGATATCGTATGGTTCGTTTAGTTTAGATGCGGTTTGGTAAGCAAGTTTGAATGTCTCATCGTCAGTACTACTTGCGAGTTTTAAAAGTTTGACTTCAAAATTCTGCATATCATAAAAATCATTGAACTTGTAATCGTTTGTTTTAGGGTTTTCAACATTGTAATTAACAGAACGTTCGATGAGGTTGTATTTTTGTAGTTCCATGAAAGCATAAGTTAAGCTTTTTAGACCCATACCGTATTTTTTAGATAGAAAATCCCTGCTTTTAAACGAGACTAAACGCCCGAGTGCGCCGTTACGGGTTTCGTTAAGTAGAATAAGGTAAGCATATTTAGCTCTTGTGGATAATTTTGTATGCCAAGAATAATCAAAATAATCATTTGAAAGGTAAACACCAGTAGAAGCTCCCTTGGAGCCTCCAAGGGAAGCACCGGTGGTGTTCAAAGATGGAATAGTTAGAGTGATGATATCTTTTTTATAATCCATTTGAAAATCGGAGATGATCCCATACTTTTTTAAACTTATGAGAGTTACTTCTTTAATCTTATACATGAATCTGCTTTGACTTTTAGGGGGGAGTGAGTACATTATGTATTTCATAATATCTTCTTTATTGATAGTGATAGACGTTGATTTATTTTTATAATATTTTTTGCAGGCAAGAAGATAAAGATCGAACCCGCGATGAGATTTTTTACTTAACAATTTACCGCCGATCTTGTTTTCGAAGAAAATCTTGGGAATTGAAATGCCGTCTGTGATAGCAACAGGGCGTTTTTTTGGAATCTGTTTTAAATTATTGAGAAATTCTTCTGCCAACTTTTTTGAACGAATGAGAACAGATGATTCTCTGTTTTTAGTAAGACTTGCTTTTGACCAGTTAGTGCTTCCGAGTATTATGGTTTTACTGTCGATAACAATTATTTTGCTATGTGAAACTTTTTTGAGGTCATCATAGTAAATATCAATATTATGATGGAGAAAGTAAGCAAACGCGCGCTCGTTTTTAAGGTAAGAGGTGTAGGTGCCGCCTATGCTTGCTTGATCAAGAATAATGGTAACTTTGACTCCTCGAATTTTTGCTTTAATAAGTGCATCCATTAAGTCTTTGATGACACCCTCTTTTCCGTAATAACCTATGAAATAAAGGGATGCAAAGATGTTTTCTTTAGCGTTATTGATCTCTTCAAGTACGGCAGGTGCATATTTCCCTCCTGAAATATCCATTACATCAGCAGGAACAGCAAAAAGGGTAGAAGGGAGAATAACAAGGAGTAGAATTATGGTTAAAATTTTCATAAGGAATTAATATACAAAAAGAAGATAAAAAAGTAAAGGCAGAGTTAGCCGCGAAGATACGCGAAGGGAAATTTGCCACAGAGTTCACAGAGGGGTGGGGCGGGATAGGAAAAACAATTGGTAATGGAGAATTGATAAATAGAAAGGGGGAGAAGTTACCTAACAAATGTTATTATGTGATATAATGTTAGGTAACTGGAGGCAGTATGAAAGGTGCTATTAAAAGTGTTCTTGCAGAAGAATTAGATAATTCTTTACGTATGAAAAGAGGGTATGAAGGAGCTTTAAAAAAACTTCCAGTCGGTTGTTTAGCTAAAAGAAAAATAAAAGGACATGAATATTATTATTTGGCAAAGCGTGAAGGAAAGAAGGTTAAGTTTTTATATAAAGGAAAATTATCCAAAGAAGAGATCAATAAATATGAAAAGGCTAAAATGATGAGAAAAAAGTATAGAAAATTATTATCACAAGCAAAAAAACAGATCAAATTTTTGAAAGGGGTATTGCGTGGAAAAGAGCCAGTTTGATCTTTGTGTTGAAGTTTTAAAAGGAAGATATGGGGTCAGGCTTTGAAGTTAGAAATAACTTGATTGGTGTGGGGAGATAGCTAAAATAGAAGGATGGTCAGACCTTATCGTATTGAATCAGAGAACACATTAATGGGTAGGCAGAATGAGTTGTTAAGTGATGAAACTATTGATGTTAGGAGGAAAAATTAATGAAAAAAGGTTTTTTATATTTAATTTTTATTTGTACTTTGCTTTTATGGAATACAATAAATTGTACAAAAAAAGATGATACAAACAATATGAATGAAGATGCTTCTGTGTATAAGGCTAGAGGTCGTACATCTTTTGACCAAAAAAAGTATGATAAATCAATAGTAAATTATACTAAAGCAATAGAATTAGATTTGCAAAATGATAATTTATACAGTGAGAGAGGACTTGTATATGAGATACGTAAAGAATACGATAAAGCGTTAGCTGATTATAATAAGGCTATAGAATTAAACCCTAATAGTATTTTTTTATATCCCAAAAGAGCAAATTTATACATTAAGCTAAAAGAATATGAAAAAGCAATAGTGGATTATACTAAGAATATTGACGTAGATTCGTCTCCTTCTGCTTTTATCTATAGAGGAAAACTATATAATCGGCTGAATGAATATGAAAAAGCAATAGTTCATTTTAGTAAAGCGATAGATATCAATGCTATGAATGTTTTTTCATATTTTCATCGTGGGTTTGCTTATTATAAACAGGAAAAATACGAAAAAGCGATAGCTGATTTTAGTAAAGCTATAGAAATCAATCCTGATTTTATTTATGCATTCGATGCATACTCTTTACGGGGGCATTCTTACTCAAAAATAAAGGAATATGATAAAGGGATAGCTGATTACAATAGAGTAATAAAATTAAATCCTAATTTAAAAGATAGAGTTGAAAAAACAATAAAAGATATAGAAGCTTTAAAAGCAGAAAATTGAATAGTAGTTAGCGCATCTTCGCGGCTAAATGACTACGCCAGCGATCAGTTCTCGGCAGTAAGCTATAAGTCAGAACCCCTTCGTGTTTTCTCTTTTTTTCGTGCTTTTCTTCGTGGCTAAAATGCTTTGCCAGTGATCAGCCCTCAGCTCTCAGTAAAAACCTTCCGTATTATTAGTGGAGTTTTTTTATTTGCATATAACCATAAAATATGGTAATATAACCATATATTATGGTAATTAAGGAGGGGTTATGCTGGAACCTAT
>JAGLFH010000016.1 GCA_023144635.1 Candidatus Auribacterota bacterium
ATCAATCCATGGAATTTTTTTACTGGATTAACAAGCGGGCAATTTGGTTTTGTTAACATCAACCTTGGTCGTTCTTCCGCGCCGGAGGTAGAACAAGAAATCTTGGAAAGTGTGGGCACATACGGCAGACAACTTGGAAAGGTTTGCGAGGCGATGAATGTTCTGGTTCATCATATCCCACAGGATACAAATTTAAATAAGGAGGAAAGGAAGGCACTGGATAGCTTTTCACGTATGGTGAAGGATATTGAGGAAGTTAAAGAATCCGCGCACAAACATTATTGTTCGCATTGAAAACCGAAAAAGACTACCGGATCGGGAAGGGTCAATGTCCCGTACACCACTTTTATAAGTTCTGGGGGTTAGGGTTTTCTGCCCCTCGATTTTTTGTGGAACCTTCAGACTCCTCTAACTTTCTTGTGGAGTGTAAATTTAAAAATACGCTCCATAAACAATTTTGTGATGTTTCTCATCTCTCTGCCTTATTATAGTTATTTAAAATAATTTTTTGGTACTTCCATACTTCCTTCATTCCGGTGAAAATCGGAATCTCTCTATTGTTGCGACAAGACCTCGTTTTTCAACGAGGTAATGACATAATGGGAAGCAGGTCACAACTAATACTTTGTAAATATTTGGATAAATGGTGATGATTAAGTGATATCATTTATGCGTTGTTTCTTTTTGATGACTTTGTTTTTTTATTATCGTGTAGTTGTCGCAAGGAAAGTTAGCACTTTAGTACAAAATTGGATAAATATGGGTGTATACAAAACAGACGAGAAGCCATGCATATACGTAAATTTACAATAGACAATATTACCAGCTATCGTGACCCTACTACTTTCGAATTTACTTCTAAGCTAAATATATTTATTGGTCCTAACGGCGGTGGTAAAACAAACGCCGTGCAAGCATTATGGAATCCTTTGCAAAGATTTTTATTTACTCAATATAATTTTCAAATAGATGATCCTAAAAGCAAAAAAATCCAACAACAGGATAACATGCAAGGCAGATATAAACAGGACATTCAAGCGCATAATAAAAAAAAACCTACCGAAATTAAAATTACTATTACAACAGACGATATTGATGCCAAAAATATTTCTTTAATCAAAAAATTTTCAGAGGATTTAAAAAAAGAATTTTCCTCTAATTATTTCACTAAATTTGATAGCATATCCGAGGATCACCTAGCAACTATACGCGAAGGTTGTGATTTAACTTTTTCTATAAAAAACGACGCACTTCTAGAGCCTGCCGATGAAAGTTTAGAGAGTAGTTTTTTATCGTACTGTAGAATAATAAATATGGTGTCACGAACAAAAAACAAGGATTTGTTTACAAAGATTAGCAACCCTGTTTTCTTTCTGCAGTCACTTAGGCAATCTAATGTTGGATATGCATTTAGCATTGCCTCGGTTCAGCTTCAGTCACGATATGATAACTTAAATAACTTGTATACTTCTGGTGGCACTAACGTATCTAGCCTTGCCTCACAACATTTTGGACTGTTAATGCAAAAAGCAGTAGAAGAGTCTTCAAGTGATGGTACAAGGGCAATAACAGCTTGTGCTATTTTCGACGAAGAACCTGATGTGAAACTCTTTCGTCATTACCTTGATTTGTTAGGTTATGAATGGAATATAGTAAAAACAGGGCATCAATTTGGGCAATATATATCTAAGTATAAAAAAGCAGGAATAATAATTGAATCAAATAAATTTAGTTCCGGGGAAAAAGAGATTATCAATTTTTTAGATGCCGTAATTTCAACAAAAATAAGTAATGGAATTATGCTTATTGATGAACCGGAATTGCATTTACATCCCAGATGGCAAACTATCTTATTAGATCTAATCCAAGAATTCTCGGATAAACGTAACTTACAATTTATATTCAGTACGCACTCACCTGTTTTTGTTACACATAACACTATTGATGCTGTAACACGTATTTTTCAGAGAAATGGATGCAGTACTCACGCTTCAATACATGCTGCAACTAACCTGCCAAATAAAGCACATCTTGTTAGAATAATTAACAGTCATAATAATGAACGTTTATTTTTTGCAGACCGTGTTGTTTTGGTTGAAGGGATAATGGATCGTTTAGTTTTTGAAAATTTAGTAACATTTATCGGCGATAAATTTAATCGACGCAAAACAACAGAAATTGTTGAGGTGCATGGAAAACACAACTTTGAGCAATATAAGCGTGTTTTGGATATAATTGAAATGCCAACCTCTATTATTGCTGATCAAGACTATATTTTGAATATAAGCACTAAAGAAATAAAAGGTCTTTTTATATCTGATTGTGAAGGCATTGATAAAAGTGTTTTGCTCGACAAAAAAAGTAGGGACGCTAAGACTCTAATAGAGGCCATAGAAAAAGCAACTCACAATAAAAACTTTGAAGAAGTTGCTGACATTATTGAGTACATAAAAAATCGTCGCGTCAGACTAAAAGATGAAATTACTGAAAAAGAAGAAACTGAAATAAATAATTTCATTACAGCAAAGGCTAGTGAAGGAATATATGTTTTAAGAAGTGGAGAAATAGAAGATTATTTACCTGAAGGTATAAATTCACCCGGAAAGTTGATTGGTCTGCTTAAAGATCCCAATTGGATAGAACAACTTGAGCCAAAAGCTAAAACTGAGCTTCTAAATATTGTTTTTTCCATTTTAGAATTATCAGAGACAAACAGAGAAAATGACTAGCTCTCCATTATTTAAGATCACTCTGAATTCAGAATCTCCTTACTTATTGTGACAATATTCCCCGTTTTCCAACGGGGTGACAAATTCTTATTTTAAATGACTACATAACCCCGATACCCTTCCACAGAACGGAAAAATAAGCGAAACACATTAATTTCAAAACGATTGGAATTATGATAAAGGTTTTCCGCAACTCACGATAATCGGAGGAATATGAGTTTTATGCCGTGCCATCAGAACAACCGTTCAATGTCGCTTAACGATGCCTTGGTTCTGGGGCGTATAACAAACTCAAGATTCAGGGCAGCGAGTGCGTCTAGCAAAGTTTGTAGAAGAGTTGCCTCTTCACCAGCCTCCAATCTGGAAATGGTGGCTTGGCATAGCGTCGTAACACGGTGTGGCTTTGTGGCAGCTTGAACAGATCGTCGCAGAACCTTTGCGGTTTCTCTCGCTGGTTTGTTTTGTTTCACAAAACCAGCAATATCAACAATCCGCCTCAAATGCTCAACTTTTTACCCACGGATTCCACTGAGGAGCCAAAAATATCACCACGTCATCTCTGATAGTTTTGCGGCCTGATCCTCGGTAATCAGTGGATCAATTATTTCATCTAAGCATTCCCCGCTAATCACCCGATCAAGTTTATAGACCGTCAGGTTGATCCGATGATCCGTCACTCGACCCTGAGGGAAGTTATATGTGCGAATACGCTCCGACCTATCGCCGGAACCAACCTGTTCCTTGCGGTTAGCAGCGCGTTCTGAATCAAGTTTCTGCCGCTGCGCCTCATAAAGTCG
>JAGLFH010000017.1 GCA_023144635.1 Candidatus Auribacterota bacterium
GTAGGCAGCGTAACTAAACCAGACACTCTCATAGACGGCATAAGCAATGATTATGACAACTATGGTTATATACAATATCCAGGAGACATGATCGTTGATCTTGGAAAAGTATATGTCATAGATAAGATCGGAATACATCTATGGGATCGTGACGATAGATATTTCCAGTATAAGGTCGCTGTATCCCTAGACGGAAGCAGTTACAGCACTGTTATTGATAAAAGCACAGGCCAGTGGAAAAGTTATCAGGAAGATACTATCTCATCCGCATTGGTCCGCTATATCAAAGTAACCGGGCTTTATGGATCCGCCAACAGTTACTTCATCCTTAAAGAAATAATGGCTTATGAAAGCAAAGATGCAAAAGTTAAAATTAACTCATCTCTGCTATCGAATACGACATATACAGTAACCGGCCTCGATAATGGAGATGAATACAGCTTTGCTGTGACTGCCATAGACAGCTTTGACAATGAAAGTAATTATTCGCAAGCTGTAACAGAAACACCTCTGCAAGTTCAGGCCATAGTAATCATGAATGCACAAGAACTGCAGGCTATGCAGGAAGATCTAACAGGCAATTATTATCTGGTTAATGATATCGATTGTTCAGATACGATAAACTGGAATAACTCTGATGGATTTAAACCTATTGGAAACGATATAGAGCCATTTACCGGTACTTTTGATGGTAATGGTTATCAGATAAAAGGTTTAGTTATAAATAGAGGAACAGAAGATTATGTCGGATTATTCGGAAAGATAAGTGAAGCAATAATTCAGAATGTTGGTGTAACAGAAAATATAATCGAAGGATACAGTTATGTTGGTGGTTTAGTCGGTTATGTCGAATATTCTTCTATAACAGGATGCTATTCAACAGGTAGTTTCAAAGCTAATGATTCTTGGGTAGGATCACTAGTGGGACTCAGCAGTAATTCCACAATAGCAAATTCTCATGCTGTAAGCGATAAAGTCATAGTTGATTATCAAGGTGCCGGTGTATTAGTAGGAGGCATCGAATACAGGTCAGCCGTCAGCAATTGTTATGCTATTGGTACTATCTGGAGTGACACAGGAGACGACCTTGGCGTTTTGACAGGAAGCAATATTAGCTCAACAATAGAAAATAGCTATGCGCTTGGTAACATTGAATCTTCAGGAAATAATATTGGCGGATTTGTTGGCTATACCTATCAGGGAATATATCTTAATAACTTCTGGAATATTGAAATATCAAATCAAGAATACGGATCAGGAAATGAAGATATAGAAGGTGTAAGCGCAAAAACAACAACTGAGATGCAAGAACAAACTACTTACAGGGTATGGAATTTTGAAGAAATCTGGTTTATGGCAGGTTACCCACGATTCAATAATCAGAACGGGATATCTGTTTCTAACTTGCAAGAGCTGCAGGACATAAGAAATAACCTTAATGGATATTATTATCTTACAGATGATATAGATGCAACAGAAACAGAGAACTGGAATGAAGGTGCAGGGTTTGAGCCTTTGCATGGTTTTAATGGTATCTTCGATGGCAAAGGCTATAAAATAAATAATCTTTCAATCAACAGGATTGATGAAGATCTTGTAGGACTATTTGGAAAAACAATCGGAGCTAATATAAAAAATATTGGCTTAGAAGATGTTAATGTTACGGGGCGTTCTGATGTTGGAGCGCTTATTGGAGAAAACAATTATTCCATAATAGAACATTGTTATATTAGAGGTAATATTCAAGCTTCTGAAGATAACGTTGGAGGTCTTGTCGGCGTTAATAAATCCTCTACTATTATGGAGTCTTATTCATCAGGCAATGTAGCAGGTCGAGAAATTGTAGGCGGCTTCATAGGTTTTAGTTGTTCAGCTATTTATATAAGTAATTACTGGGATTTTGAGAAAGCCAATCTATATCAGGATCTGGATGTCAGTACAGGAGATATAGAAGGCATTGCAGGAAAAACTACAGAAGAGATGCAGATACAGGAAACATATTCTGAATGGGACTTTGATAATACGTGGAAAATGTCCGACCTTCCACACCTTCAGAATGAACAAATTGAAGAACCAGAAGAATAATCACGCCAATAGACAAAGATTCTATATTAAACCACATAATGATAAACCACCCAAAAGCGATATACTAGAAGAGCCACAAAAGCAGCACCTATCCCTATATAGATCTTTCTTATAATTAGTACTGGCTTTATATAATCGCGTAAAAGAACAGCCAGAAATCCCAGCATGATCCAGAAAAAAAGCTCCATTGACCGAAGGTAAAACATGTATTGTGTTAAGCCGTATGTCAGCCATCCCCATAGAGAGACAGACAATGCAATTATTAATGACCTTTGAGAAGGCTCCATTTTTCTTATATTTTTGAAAATATCTTTAAAAATACACCCCATAAGCAATAAAAAGCTTAATAATCCTAATGCACCTCGTTCTGCTAAAATATGCAGATAAAGATTATGTGCCGTAGTTCGAACATACCAAAACTTCCATTTGAAAGCAAAACCTGCCAGTTTACAATACTTAGGAAAAAAATAATGATATTTTCCAAATCCGATTCCCAGCACAGGATGTACTTTAAACATTTCCATTGCCGCTGCCCATTGCTTAAATCTGAGACCAGGTTTTTGCCACTCGTTGATAATTCGATGGCTTCCTTGATCTTTAAGAACAAAATGATCAACTGCATACATCAAAATGAGAGCACTAAAAATGACCAGAAAAGCTCTAAGTATTACCTTCTTTTTGTTCTGTGAAATTATAAAATAATAGAATGAAAAAATAATAAACTGAGAAAACAAGGCAATAACAACCCCTCTTTGAAGTGTTTGAGGGATGGTTAAAACAAGCAAAAGCACAGTCCCTGTCGCTGCAAAAAATACAATCTTATTTTCTCTCCACCTATTCAGGTAAAAGGCAACAAAAGGTAGAGCAACAATAAGATATTGTCCTAAATAGCCTTCATTATAGGCAAAGGCAGTCATTCTCCCCCTGGCCTGGCCAACAAGAGAAAGGCTGAGATATGTTCCATTATGTGGAATAATGTCATATAAGAATACATAACCAACAACAACGACAATAACCGATATAAGCCATACCGGGAAAAAGCTTCGTTCAATTTGCTGTTTATCTTTTATGAAATATGTTGTTACAAAATAAAGAGAAATCCCTGAAAAAAGATTTGATATTGAACGAAGCCAGTAGAGATTATTGCCTTCATTCCCTGAAGAAAATTTTCTAAAAGAATGGATCAACCAAACTACAGGATTATTAAAAGCTTCACCCCTGATTTCATAATATAATTGTTTCAAATCCAAAGGTAAACTCAGGAGGGAAAACAGGAAGAAAATAATTACTAATCTTTTATATGGAATAGAATCTGATTTTGATTCTTTTCTATCCATATGTAAAACGGAAGATAAAATTATAATATAAACCAGGCATTCAAGAACGATATAAAAAGGTCTTTTAGAATTTCCTAAAGCAAAAGGTATGATAATCAATAAAAAATATATGCCATTTACAGGATGCGAAAAAACGATTACGGAAAAATATATTAAAATAAGAATAAGGACTGCTTCTTCCGGCATGTGAAATACCATGGATAGAAGAGCTATGAAAATCAAAAAAGCAACTGACCAAACAGGATTTATTATTTTATTCAGCAAATTAATTTTCTTATATTGCGCCTTCAATTGTCACTCATAAACCCAAATTAGAAAACAAGTTAACATACCTTTTTATTTTGCTCAAGATACCAGTGTATAGTATCTTTTAAGCCCTTATCAAAGTCTTTTTGAGCTTTAAAACCAAATTCTTTTTTAGCTCGCGAGACTTCAAGGCATCGCCTCGGCTGCCCGTTTGGTTTTGAAGTATCCCAAACAATCTTTCCATCAAACTGCATTATTCTACAAATCTTCTCGATAAGACTTTTAATAGATATCTCAAAACCTGCACCAATATTCACAGGATCTGACTTGTCATATCTCTCAGCGGCTAAAACAATGCCTTTTGCCGCATCTTCAGCATAGATAAATTCTCTTGTAGGTGTTCCATCTCCCCATACAATAATTTCCTTATTCCCATTTTCTTTAGCATCTGCAACTTTTTTAATAAGCGCAGGTATGACATGGGAAGACTCCGGATGAAAATTATCTCCAGGGCCATAAAGGTTGACAGGAAGAAGGAATATCGAGTTGAACCCGTACTGCTGTCTGTAGCCCATAGATTGAACAAGAAGCATTTTTTTAGCCAGACCATAGGGTGCATTGGTCTCTTCGGGATATCCATCCCACAAGTTTTCTTCCCTGAAAGGCACAGGTGTAAATTTGGGATAACAGCAGATTGTGCCAACGCCTATAAATTTTTCTATCTTTCTTTCATAAGCTTCATGGAAAAGCTGAACTCCCATCATTAAATTATCATAAAAAAATGATCCTGGATTCTCTCTGTTTGCCCCTATTCCTCCAACAACAGCAGCCAGATGAATAACAATATCAGGAAGACCATCTTCATAAGCTTTCTTTATGTCTTCAGCTTTTCTCAAGTCATACTTCTCAATAACCGGAATAAAAACATCGCTGCAGTCTTTCTCTTTGAGAACTTTTTGAACATACTGTCCCAAAAAGCCTGCACCTCCTGTGATCATGATTCTCTTTTTGGATAAATCGGGCATAATTGAACCTTTCTTTTGCTTAATATTAATTGATTAAAGTCATCTAAATAGTAATTATAACAACAATTTTTCTATTTTATACTAATATATTGCACTTCGATTTTTAATATTCTTTACTTTTATTAATACTTTAAGTAAATTAAACATCCAATATTCTAAAAAATTTAAGGGTTAATAATGAATTTTATATCTCTATTTCTAACATCATTTCTTTTTTCAATGATTCTCACGCCTCTTACGATTAGATTCGCTGCAAAAAAAAATCTTTTTGACAGTTTAAGCGAAAGGAAAGTTCACAGAAAAGAAGTCCCTCGGATAGGAGGTTTTAGTCTTTATATATCCTTTCTCATAGCAAATATCATATTTAACAAACAGATTTTTACGCAATGGTATATCCTTTGCTGTGCTACTATTATTTTTTTCCTTGGACTACTTGATGATATTAAAAATCTCTCATCTAAGACAAAGTTCATCTGGCAAATCATTGTTGCAACTATTTTTGTAATACTAAGTAATTATTCTATTCAAAGCATTAACAGTTTTTTGCCCGGCGTTGATATTCCTCTTGGTTTTCTTGCCATACCTTTTTCAATCTTTTTTCTCATTTTTATTATGAATGCCATAAATCTGGCTGACGGACTTGATGGATTAGCAAGCGGGATTTCTTTAATTGCAACCATTTTCCTTCTCTATTTTTCGATCCGCTTTAATGATATGACTTCATCTTTACTTCTTATAACTGTCCTTGGCTCAATTCTGGGTTTTCTAAAATACAACTCTTACCCGGCTAAAGTATTTATGGGTGACTCTGGAAGCATTTTTCTGGGTTTTATTTTAGGAAGCATCTCCCTTAAATATCTTTCAGAGATCAAGCACATCCCTTTTTATACGATCGCTATGATCATTGGAATACCTTGCCTCGACATGCTGAATGTAGTCTATCAAAGGAAAAAGAATAAAAAAGCTATTTTCTCTGCTGATCAGAGCCATTTTCATCATCGGTTGATGAACATTGGCTTAACACATGCAGAATCAGTCAAACTGATACTTTTTCTCACAATGATTTCCTGCATCATTGGCTCCATGCCCTTTGTCTTTCCTAAACGTTATGCATGGTCTTTATGGCCAACAGGAATTATTTTTCTCTTCTCTATCATTTTTCTTTGCTATAAAATGCCTAAGGGGTTTTTATTAAACCTAAAAGGCAAATATAATACACGCTATCTTAGGGGCTATTTGAAGAAAAGAAAATCTTTTCGCTTGCCGATATTAATCACAAAAATTCTAAAATATACCATTATCATAAGTTTTTTGCTTCCTGCAGCATTTACTTCTTCAATTCCTTCATTTTTAGGAATTATCTCTTTTGCTATGGCTGGTATTCTCTTAACTTCATTACTAGTAAATAATATTAAAATTAATGATTATATTATTTTTATTTTTTATATGTCCGTACTGGTACTTTTAGCAGCAAATAACTATAATCCCATTATTTTTTCTATTTCCTCACTTCATTACAATATTACCTGGATATATAATTCCTTATTCATTATTATTATCCTGTTCTCTTTTTTGAAAGCTATTTTTGACGTACAATCAAGGTACTTTAAAATATCCAACCTGGACTTCCTTATTCTACTGTTGCCTCTATTTCTTACTATTGTTCAAAGAAGCACAGTTACAGAATATCACCTTCACTCTATCTCTTTAAAATTTCTGATTATCTTCTTTGCAACAAAAATCCTTTTTCTGAGAAAAGTAAAACACAATCGAAGGGTTTTGATAAGCGTTGTTATAGGTTTGACTATCGTTGGAATAGTGGGAGGGCTGAAAATAAAATTAGGAATTTAGGATCAGACGATTTGCTTGATCTTAGAAAGCAATTTGTAGAAAATGATCAAAAGATTGGGTTTCATTCCATTTATTTTAAATGCTTTGTAGCATTCATAATTTGCTTTCAATATCTGCATAATACTTCTATTGCTACTACCGCCAATTCTCATTTTTATCAATACTTCCGGAATATAATAAGAATTTATTCTGTGTTTTTCTAAAAATCTAAGCATGAGCTCATAATCAGCGCCGATTTTTAAATCCAAATTAAAGTAACCATATTTTCTATATACATCTTTCTTAATAAAAAGTGTCGGATGCGGAGGATGCCAGCCTTTTCTAAACAAGCCGTCCTCGTAATATCGTGATTTCCATTTTCTTACAACTTTCTCTGTTTTATTTTTACTCACATAATCCAAATCGCTGTAACAACAATCTACTTTTCTTTCACTAAATACTTTTGCAACTGTACTAATAACATTATTATTCGCATAAAAATCATCAGAATTTAAACATCCTACAATATCACCCGTTGCTAATTTTAGGCCTTTGTTCATGGCATCATAGGTACCATTGTCCTTTTCAGATACAACCCTGCTTATTTTCTTTTTATATTTATCAATAATGTTCAACGTTCCATCTGTGGATGCCCCATCAATGATAATATATTCTATATCTTTATAGTTCTGCGAAAGAACACTCCTTATAGCATCCTCAATAACTGCTTTATTATTATAAACAACTGTTATAACCGATATTTTCATTTTTTTTCTAATTGAGAACACAAAATAAAGGAATGATATAATTCAATTGCTTTTCGAGTAATATGCAATTCCTTTATATGCGGTACAATTTCCTTTTTAAACTGGTCTTTTATCTGAGATGGTGCAGGAGTAGCCAGCTTTGAACGCCCCATTCTTTCATTGGCTTGATGTCTCTCCTGAAAAATAGCATCTTGAGCCTCTTTTGTATGGTGAAACACATCAAAACTTTTGCTATATTTTTCATTAACAGCTTCAATGACCTTCCCAAAATCTGAAATAACCGTTTCAAAAGGAGCAATTACTACTTTTTCTTTATAATCTTTAAGTGAATCATAATATTTATAGTAATAAAACATACACGTTTCAGGATCCAGATCAGGATGTCTGACAACCCATGATGCAATAGAATCAACCGGATGCCGTATCAGCAGAATAACTGGCAACTGCCATTTTACAGCCTGCGAGATCTGACAACTGACATGCAGATGATGGGCAATCCTGATCTTTCCCTTCTGTGCCTTACGAAAAGCCTGAAAGGAAAATGAATTTGCAGACCTTGGGGTACCCTCTATAACAATATCTGTAGCATGCTTAACCAGCAGATGTCTTTTTCCTTTTAATCGTGCATATAAGCCATAAAGGGAATAATTTCCGCCGATATAAGCCCTCATGAACATCTTAAATCTTTTCCTCATTCTCTTTTCTTTTTCCTGTCTAATACTTCTCGGTAAAACTCCATGGTTTCCCTGTATGTTCTGTCCCAGGAATACTTTTTTGCATTCTTGAGACTCTTTTCCTTTATCTCTTTTCGGAAGCTGTTATTATGAAGCTTCTCAATTTCGCCAATCAAACTTTCTTCACAAATATCTTTTACCATGAGAGCAGCATCACCACAAACTTCTGGTATTGATGCGGAATGTGTTGTTACAACAGGACATCCTGCCTGCATTGATTCCAGAACGGGAATCCCAAAACCCTCGTATTCAGACGGATAAAGAAAACAAAAAGCATAATTGTAAAGCAGATTTAGTTTTTGACTGTCAACATGGTTAAAATGAATATAATCTTCTAATAATTTATCGTGCAAGTACCCTAATTCATTCTGCGACAATCTTCCTCCACCAACAATAACTAATGTTACATTTCTCAAACGGCAAACAATTTCAACAGCCATTTTGAAATTCTTATACTTACTCCTGTCACCGACATATAAAATATACTTTTTTCCCTTTATATCTTTTATTTCCTGATCCTCTAATAAATCCCCTTTTTCAATAGGATAAAAGCTGTCACCTGCAGCAAGATAAATAACTTTTATTCTCCTATGATCTATTTCCGCATTATACTTCAATAAATCCATTTTTGTATTCTCTGATATACAGATAATTCCATCAGAGTTTTCAATTGCCCTTTTCTTTTGCCAACTGTGTACTGCTTTGGGAAAACCAATTCGAAAATACTCATATGTAAAATCATATACTGTTGTAATATTGACAGCAGCTTTTGCCTTTGCAATCCTATAATAGCTTGAATGGAATACTGAAGCCTCCTTAAATCTGACATTTACATCACAATATCTTCTTATTAAAAGAGGTAGAGCCTTATCCTTACAAATATATTTTTCATCAATTTCTAGTCTTTTTTTGAATATGTTTTTTTCCCCTTTAGACCCCTCAATTATTTTAAGGTCAATGTCCTCCTGCAACATTCTTTTCAGCAATTCATACCAGTACACAGATATCCCGCCAGCATTTTGCAGTTCAAATACAATATTATCCAGATATACGTTCATTTTACAGCAACCTATTTCTTATCATACTCATCACATTAATATTTCTTTCGCTTTCATGTTTTTTTTCTTTAGTCACATTACTCATAAAAAGACCATGTTGTGTTTTTTCCGTTGGCATATATCCATGCATTCCTTTCACTTCTCTTTTTAATCCATAACCAAAATAATTAGGTTTAAAAATACAGCCGGGGTTTAAAACAAATATAATATCACCGAATAACCGCTTTTTTATTCCATAATATCTTCTTTCTTCATCACTAATTATTCTTCCATATTCTTTTTTATTCATATATTCGTATAATTGCTTTTTTATTTGATCACTAAATGTCCATATTCTGCATAGTGTTGCATCCAGAAAGTAAAGATAACTGTCTGTGCATTGAGGGCCAAACTCCTTTTCTAAAACAAGATCAATATAGGAATTCACGGGCGTCATCCCATGGTCAGACAACATTATCACATTTGAACTTTCACCATACTGAAGCAGGAAAGCATCAACTACCCCTTTTATTTTAGCCATTATTCTTGTCAGAACATCATTGTAATCATTGGAAAAAGGGATTTTCATATGACCAGCATGATCAAGAGTGTTTATGACAATAAAACTCTTCTCACTCATTTTTTGACGACACAATTCACCAAGCATTTCCATTTCCTCAGGCCTATTTATTCTATAAAGCTCAAAAGATCTCCATATGGAATCTAGTGAGAAAAAGTTATTCTTATCTAATAATGGATAAATCGATTTATTGACAAATATTTTCTTTAGTCCAATAGGCACATTGCTTGTTCTTTTCCCTATTTTATTTGAAATATAATTTAAAACGGTATTCAATATATTGTTATGTTTTAAATATGCCCCTATTGTTATTTCCGATGCATCGCAAACCAGATTATAGTCAGTAAAATAATCCAGTTCATCAGGCAATTTCGCGGCAAAAATTGACCAATGCTGGTTTGAGCTATAACCAATTTCAGGGATCAGCCTTATATCCTCTTTAAATATTTTAATCTGATCTAAAACGATTTTCCTGCTTTCATATGAAAGGGCATCAATAAAGATCACTAAAGTCGGCTTCATAATTTTATAAAATCCCCACGTATAATCTCTCTATTTTATTCATTTGTTCCTCTAAGGAAAACCTCTGAACAACTGCTTTTCGGCCTGCATCTCCAATCTTTTTAGCTAA
This sequence comes from Candidatus Auribacterota bacterium, assembly GCA_023144635.1. Taxonomy (GTDB): domain Bacteria; phylum Auribacterota; class JAFGBW01; order JAFGBW01; family JAFGJP01; genus JAGLFH01. The sequence goes on from JAGLFH010000017.1 coordinate 10,273, forward strand.
AACTATATCATCTAAAGCTTTCAAAATTCCCTCAGCCATTTTTTGAGGGTCTCTGGGTGGAACCAATAAACCATTAACTCCGTTTTCGATAATATCAGGAACCCCTCCTGCATGAGTTGCTATCACTGGCTTACCTGCTGCCATGCCTTCAATGATCGTCCTGCCGAAAGGTTCTTCCCATGATGCACTGACAAGAATATCCAAAGCTGCGATAATATCTGATATCTCTTTACGAAAACCCGTAAAAAAAATATTCCCCTCCATTCGCAAATCGTTAACCAAACCTTCTAATTCCTGACGATAATGATCATCACCAATTATGGTCTTCCCAACAATCAAAAATTTAGCTGTTGGATATTTCTCAGCCACTATAGATGAAGCACAGATAAAATCTTTGTGCCCCTTCCAGGATGTTAATTGACCAACTATGCCAACTAAAGGAGCATTCAAGGACAGATTAAACTCTTTCCTGATATTTTGTCCTTTTGCATTTGAAGAATTGTATTTGCTCGGATCTATTCCATTACAAATTACGCATATTTTCTTTGCTTTAACCCCCAAAGAAATAAGATTCTTTTTCATAATTGTAGTCGTTGCTACAACCATTTTTGCCATTAACCCGGCATAAGAAATAAAAATCTTATTAAATAACCGTATTTTCACAAGGTCACGCATATGCCATATAAGTGGAATGGCGCATATTCTTGTAGAGATACTGCAGAACAAGCATGACGTAAATGAATTGGCATGTATTATTTTTACTTTTCGTGATTTTATAACATAACTAAGCTTCACAGTGCTAATAACAAAGTGATATACAAAAACAATCCATAACAAAGGATTAAATGTTCTTTTAAGGATATCTATTTTTATGGTTACATGCTCAATATTCCGATTTTTTAGCTCATCTACCAAATCGCCTGAAGCCGGGCATGCCACAATAGCCTGGTATTTTTTTCTATCAATATTGTCAAGAATATCAATAAGACTTGTTTCAGCACCTCCAATATGAGCAACATGATTTATAAATAAAATGCTGATATCTTTATCTTTTTTACTTAACATATTTTAAAGAAAGCACCCTAGCATACTCATCAGATCTCTTTTCCCAGCGCATAACTGGTAATATCTGTTTTACAAATTGTTTTCGCATTATCGCCCATTTTTTTTCATACACTGTATCATCTTTAATCGTATACTTTTTCAATGACATCATTTGCAGTATATCTAACGCGCTATTTAAACATGATTCAGCCATCCTTTGATCATCTTTTAAATGGTTCAGCAATGATTGATGCATTAAAATCATAAACACCACGGCATAGTCTCGCTTAGAAATATTAAACCAGGAAATTAATTTTCTAATGTTGATATCTTTTAGAGATCTTATACCCAAAAATAACTCATATAATTTATAAAAACGCCACACCCCTTGACGTCCTTCAAGCATATTAAGTCCATTTTTCTTTATTATACTAATAAGTTCAGCATCATCAGAATTGTTGAACTTATGTTTAATACACCAGCAGATTAACTTTCGATAAGATATCAAGGTTTCCTCAAGCATTTCTGTTAGAGTCTGTGAAAAGCATAAATTCAATTTTCCATTTAGTGCTTTTTCTTGAGATTCAATAAAATCAGCCCCAACCCCATTTGATATAAGGATTTCTCTATTTTCCTTTATCCAATGGAAACGGGAAGTATAGCTCGTACGATTTATCCCGATAAAAGGCAAGAGAATTGTTGGAATTTCTAAAAGATTTCTTGCCAACAGATATTTAAACAATAATTCTGTGGGCTCGTCATATTTTTTTTGCACTATGCTGAAAGGAGTATAGATCAACAGATTAAATAATCTAACTAAAATTAACTCTCTTAATCTGCCGTGTTCAAGATTATCTATTGAAAAAAGAGGAAGGTTTTCGAATAAGTTTTTGCCATATAAAACTTTTCCGTTCTCTCTCATCTCTATAGTTCTAATATGGCCAAAGGCTGTGTTATCTCTAAAAGCAGCTTCGGTTATAATGCTATAATCAATATGAAATAATGGATTCGATCGAAATGGCTTTTCCAGCTCTTTGATCGCTGCTTTCAAGCTGTCTTTTTTATCCTCTTTTAGATCTGATATAACTATAAATTCGATATCGCTGAATATTTCTAATTTATTATCACGCCGCCGGAACGTAAGCTCTCCTCTCGAAGCACTGCCGACCAGAATAACAGCAACAGGCTTAAGAAGTTCCACAAAAATTTTTACGGCATTATGGATTAAATTCTTAATAACTGGATCATGATCTAATTGATCAGTATTGATTATTGTTAAAGCTTTTTCCATTTTAGAAGATTAGACGCTAACACCGGAAAGCTTATTTTTAATGCTTTTTATCATTTCGTTTACTTGTAAAAGATATACTTCATGTTCGATTATGATATCCGCATAGGTTTTACATGGCTCAACATATTTTATATGCATAGGCCTGACCGTGTCTAAATACTGCTTCTTAACTTCCGGGTAAGTACGCGCTCTTTCTTGTATATCTCTATCTATTCTTCTTAATAAGCGTATGTCTTCCGGAATATCAAGGAAAGTCTTATAATGAAATTGATTTCTTATTTCCTCATCCCATAAGATCAAAGTGCCTTCTATGATTATTAACGCAGAAGGTTTTATCCAGTATGAAGAAGTTTTACGTGTATGTGTCTTAAAATCATATAACGGGCCTTGAATGCTCTCTCCCTTTCTCAACAAACTGATGTGTTCCTTTAAAAATGCAAAGTCAATTGCTGAGGGATGATCATAATTTATTTTCGAGCGTTCTTCAGGATACATATTTCTACGACAATAATAGTAGTTATCCTGACAAATTATCTGAATGCTAAAATCACCTAGTTCCCGTTTAAGAGCATGCGAAAGAGTGGTCTTTCCAGAGCTTGTTCCTCCGGCAATACCTATAAACAATGGCATATTTTTTCCTTCATCGTCTACCATAACAAACCTCTTTTTAAAATTTAAAAAATAATTTTCACTTTTTGGTGCCGCTATTCAAAATTTAATAGATTCGATCAGCTGCAATGAATAATATAAAACATAAAATCCCAGAGTTAAAATAAAACCGCTATACATCATCTTTCGTACATTTATATTAGTTAAACAAATACTTAATATCAAAAGTGGTATCAAGAAAATAAAATGTCTTGAAATTCCGGCATTAAACCATGTCAATATAATTAAGCAGACCATTGTGGGAAGTAATACGCTATAATAATCCTCCTTCGAAATATTAAAACCTTTTACGATATTGTATAACAATCCTAAATAAATAATAAGTGTAAAGAACCCAAGAAAAGCAAATAAAAATTGTAAAATATCCTTTGCGTCAAATATGTTCATCACAGCAAATGGTATTAAAGCAACTGAAACCGGTGCGATTATTATATCTCTGTTTCCCTTCATTATTAAAAATTGCTGTAAGCCAGATTTCTGTTGCTTTTCTACTCTCTTTTTCGAATAGGCATTCATCTTTATAGACAATCTACTCTTATTCTCTGGTAAAATATTTACAAAGACAGGATAATTTGCCATTATAAAACTTATTAAATAAACACCGAGCAAAGCTAATGCTAAATTAACTTTTTTTATTTTAATGCGTTGAATAATAAAAGGTATTATATTGAATACTAAAAAAACAATTCCTACTCCGACCCTAAACCACCAACTGACATAGCACAAACAAACAGCTGCCCCAAAAAAAACTGCTTTGTTTTGTAGTTTTTTCTGAAAATGCGATAACTTGAATAAATAGATCATTACAAAAAGAATCGTAATAAATATCATATCTTTAAACTCAAATAATGAGAAAAAGACAAATGCGGGACAATAAAACAGCAACAAATGCACAAAAAACTTACCTCGCCCGTTATTATTGTTAATATCAATTATTTTATATCCGGTTAAGGCAATAATAAATAAGCAAAAGAAATTGACCAAACGACCATTAAAAGTATATGGGCCAACAATCCTGTAAAGAAAACCGATAAATTTGAAATAATATCCACCGGAATACGTTAAAGGTATAAATACATCATTTTTCAAAAATATTGCTTTGCCAATATTATTATATTTTCTGTCATCACTAAAAAGAAATGGGTCTTCATTCAGATACAATACTCCGATATTCAAAAACATGAAGCCTATTAATCCAGCTAAAAAAGCAATTCTTATCTGCCACGCAACAGACTTAAAACTTGTTATAACAAAAATTTCTAACAAACAATAAAGAAAAAGCCCAAATAAGATAGGCATTAAGGAAAATGGCTCCGCATTATTAATGCTCATCAGCCACTCATCTATAACCAGGACAACAAATACTCCGGCTCCAAATATTATTCCTAAGCTAATAGAATTGTATTTATTTGTATTAGATAACATGAGGTTATTATTAATATGATCTCAAGCTGGATTATTAAAACACAATTAAGAGATCTTTTGTGCAGTAATTCTCATATTTGAAGTTTTCTTTCCTATGAAGATCATGCACAAATCTATAAACGTAAAAAAGGCCAGAAGAAGAGGATTTTTAAACACCCACAGCCTCACCCACCATTTGGGATATTTTTTGTCCAAAAAATAATGATGTAAAGACTGTATCCAAAAACTGGGGCTTGCTAAATATTCAAATTTAATATTACCAAAACCATGAGATCGTAATAGTTCTCTCATACTTTTCTCTGAAAAAAGAGTCCAATGTCTTGGGCAATATCCAAGTTCACAGCCCCACTCTTATAAGTGAAGAATTATTGCATGATTAAGTATCTCTTTTAGCAATTTATATTATTTAAGAATTGCTTTAATTTTTTTTCTCCAAGATAACTAATTGATTGAATCCATATAAAAAACGTTTGTACTTAATAAGCTTAAAACCTGACTCATAAGCCAATTTCTTTATTTTTCTATAATTCAATAATTCATGATGTTGATGTTTGTCCTGACTGAATATTTTGATTTTTGCCCCCCAATTAAGAATAAGATTCCCTATAACATGAGGAGTGGTTAAGCATATTACCCCTTTCTCGCTCAAAACCTTATGCAGCCCTTTCAAGACATTAACAGGATTATCAAAATGCTCTATTACAGCCAACATAAGTATCAGATCAAAATTAGCACCACAAGAGCCAATATCATTTTTTTCTAAATCTGCTTTTATAAATTTCTGTTTAAAATGCATTCTGTTATATTCTATGATGGTATCTTCAAAATCAACCCCCATATACTCAATACCATCAGGCAAAAAATCTTTCCAACGAAATACCCCGCAACCAACATCCAGTATTTTATTCCTTTCCCTTATAAAGGGAATGACAACTTCCATTCTCTTTTTAATGAGAAATGGTGATAGCAAACCATTCATATCACCTGTAATTTTTGGATCACGTTTCATTTATTTAACAAAACCTTGATATTTATTTCATGATAAATATTTTAAGACCTGCCATGCTTTTCTTCCACATTTCCTTAAACGACCTTAGTTCAAGTAACCTTTTTATAATATAAACAGGTCTCATATAAAAGCTTTTATATCCTTTGATCAATAGCGCATTAAGCTCATCTCGTGTAAAATTTTCATTCCAAAAGGGAAGAACAAATCCAGATATTGGATTTTTAGCAAAATCCCTCCAGTAATCATTTTTAATATATCCATCCCGTAAACCGTTAAAATATATCTCTGTCCCTGGAAAAGGAGTTAATATCGCAATATGCACATAATCGGGATTCAAATCTCTCATTATTTTGAATGTTGCCATGATATCATTTCTGTCCTCAGAAGGATTGCCAAGCATAAAATAGGCTAAAATGGAGATTTTATATTTCTTTGTTAAAAAGAAAGTATTCTTCACCTGTGAAAGTGTGATATTCTTTCTTAGAACTTTTAATATTTTTTCCGTACCTGCTTCTACACCATAATGAATACCCTGACAACCAGCTGATTTTAGATTCTTTATCACTTCTTCATCTACAGTATCAACCCTTGCTCTAATATTCCAGGCAATATTTAATTTCCTTTTAATGATTTCTTTACATATCTTTATTACCCTTTGCTTATCAACTGTAAAGGTATCATCATATATAAGAAAATCATGAATCCCCATCTCAGTACATTCTTCTAATTCATCAACCACATTCTTTGGTGAACGAGCACGAAAAGCTTTACCCAAATGAGGACGGTCACAAAATGAGCATTGATAAGGACAACCTCTACTGGTAAAAACCGTTGTCACAACATTCCCTTTGGCCAATAATGAATTATATTTTTTATATGGGAGCAGTTTACGGGCAGGAAAAGACAGATCATCAAGATCCACAATAGGATTCGAAAAACCTGTATTAATAATCTTATCTTTGTCTTTAAAGACCAAGCCGGGTATTTTTATTAATTCTGATTTATTATCTATGTTATCTAATAACCTCTTGAAGACCTCTTCGCCCTCACCTAATACTAAAAAATCAATATCTTCTAAGTCGATCGTTTCTTCTGGAAATAGATAAACGTGCGGCCCTCCAAGGACAATTTTTATTTTATTATCTACTTCTTTAACTATTCTAACCGTTTCAATAACATCTAACATAGTAACCGTCATTGCAGTTATTCCAATAACATCAGGCTTAATCTCTCTGATTCTTACTTTTATGTCATCATAGCTTAGCTTCTCAACCTGTGAATCCAAAACATTAATCTTATAGTCTGTGTGTTGTAATAAATATCCAGCTATATATAATAATCCTAATGGTGGAGAAAAGCCCCTCTCCTCTGTTAATTCACTGGGCAAAGTACCAGTAATCTCATTTTCTTTTGGAGGATTTATTAAAAGCACATTCATCTTATTTCATTCTTTTATCGATTAAATCAGCCAGCATACCGATAGACATAACAACAACAGCTGTCATGATAATAATTCCAAAAGTTGTATCCATGACTTTTTCAAAAATAAACCAACTTCCTACTAAAACCAATAAAGCGATGACAACTAAAAGAAAACTCAAAGGAATAAATATCTTAAGCGGATTAAAATATAAAGTTGTTCTAATGATCAGTTGGATGAAATTGAGTGTATCATAGATCGGCCTTATTTTAGATTTTCCCTGACGACGATAGTAGTTTATAGGAACATATTGAACTTGCATATCATTGGTCAACATGGCCAAAGTGATGGTCGTTGTAAATGAAAAGCCATCGGGCAAAATATTAAAAAAGCCTAGAACATCTTTCTTCTTCATAATCCTCAAGCCAGAATTTATGTCCGGTATCTTGACTCCGGTAAGATGATTAGCCAGTTTATTCAGCATCCATTTAGGAAATCGCCTGAACAAAGGTATTGCGACATCGTTTCCTGTACGAGCCCCAACAACCATCGAAAAACCTTTTTTCATAAGACCAGCTAATTTGGGAATTTCATGGATGGGATAGGTCCCATCTGCATCAGTAATAACTATTTGATCATACTTTGCCTTCTTGATACCTGTTTTAAGTGATGCTCCATACCCTTTATTACATGAATGTCTTAAAACTTTAACACCTGTTTTTTCAGCCAACTCATATGTCCCATCTACAGAGCCATCATCCACAACAATTATCTCATATTCACCATCAAGTCCTTTTATTTCTGCAACAACCTTTTCAATAGAATCAGATTCATTATAAGCTGGGATTATAATTGTAAAACCACTACTTCCCATATTTCCTCCTAAATTGATTTTTCAAAACTTATGTTTAAGTAATTGACTTGAAAGCATTATATAGCCAATAAATATCTTGAATTGAACGAATTTTAGAGAGCAGTTGAATTTTTTTCTTCCAGGTATAAAATCTTTTATATGCTGTTTTATACCTTCTAACAACATCCGACTCCTTAACAGAACCAAGTTCATAAAATGCTTTCCCTCCATAAAAACCTTCATTTAGATTTCCCGTCGTCGACATAAGAAACCTGCCATGTTTTTGAACCAAATCAAAAAGTTCAGTACCAACAAACGGAATGGCTATACAAAAATTTGCTACATCAAAACCAGTATTACATGCATAATCAAGCGTTTGATTAAATGATTCCTCCGTTTCGCCTGGAAGTCCAATGACGAAAAAACCATATGTTTCAAAACCTAGTTCCTTTGCAGTCTTAACTGTTAATGCAAGTTTCTGGAGGTCCAATTTTTTTCGAACTCTTTTCAGAACCTCAGGATCCGCTGATTCTACTCCAAAAGCAATTTTATAAAAACCAGCTTTTCTCATTTTTTTAAGAAGAGCTCTGTCAATTTGCTCAATTCTTACTCCGGATGGAAGATTAATGGACAAACCATAGTTGCGTGAAATAAGTCCGTCCAGAATTTCCTCTACGCGAGACCTTTTCTGCATAAAATTATCGTCTAAAATATCAATTTGCCTTATGCCATAATTTTTAACCAAAAAATCAATTTCCTTAAGCACATTTTCTGCACTTCTGAAAGTAACCTTCCTTTTGAATACATCTTTACTGCAAAAGGTGCATTCATGAGCACAACCTCTGCTTGTAATAATGGGAGCAACAGGCCTCTGCTTACTTATTACCCTGTATTTTTTTAAAGACGGCATCAAGTGATAGGCCGGAAATGGAAGCTGGTCAAGGTGGTTAGTTCTCTCAGATGCATTAACTATAACATGATCTTCTTCATCTCGAAATACCGCACCAGGAACGCCTTTATCAAACGCGGGTTTTCCATCGGCAATGTTTCGAATTATTGACAGTATCGCATTTTCACCCTCTCCCTGAACAACTCCATCACAGATAATTTTGTTCAAGACCATCTGTGGCGAAGCACTTGGTAAGGGACCTCCCAGCACAACAATTATCTCAGGATATTTTTTCTTAACAGAGCTTACCAGATCAGCTACAGAATCATAATTAAATGAGTTCATATAGGCACCCAGCAATACAGTTTCACTAGGAATTCCTTTTATAATTTCATTAGTATTAAATCTCTCAAGCGCAGCATCAATTATATTAACTTTAAAGCCGTTGTTTTCGAGAACAGCTGCAAGATACCCCAGACTGAGAGGAGGCAAAATAGTTGGGTTAAGGCCCCGCCCCCCTGAAAATGGATTTACCAATACTGTATTCATTTACAAAACCTCAGACAAAAAATATGTATCATTTTATTCTTTAGCAATTTCATATAAGACTTAGGCCTTACTTGGGATTAACTTTTTTTCTTTTTCTCTATTACAACAAATATCCTAAAACCAATTAAAGGCATCAACCACTTTAACCAATCATCAACAAACACTATCTTTTTGAAAATCTTGTATGGAATGTAAGCATAAGGCTTAAACCCTGCGGCCAGTTGAAAGTCAAAAAAACTCATTAATCTTTTCTGGATGATCTCCAGATGCGGCTGTTTATCGGACCAATCATTTATATCCTTTTTAAAAACAAGATTGGCCAAGGCAATGTTTCCGTGCCAATGCTGCTCTTTTAGAAATCCTTTGCTCAAACCAGTATCATATGATTTGAAATTAATGGCTTCATGGTGAAAAAGTTTGTAACCAAGATATGAAAAAGGAGTAATATACGGCTCAATAAGCAGTATACGACCGCCAGGCCTGAGTACTCGCGCAGCTTCGCTCAGAAAAGTATGAGGTTCTGATAAATGATGCAAGAGATCAAAGGCAATAATACCACCCATTTCTTCATCATTAAAAGGCATATCGAGACAATTAACTATTCGATCTATCCATGGCAATTCGACAGTATCAGAAAGGACTACTTCTGGCATCAGGTCTTTTAGTAATCCTGATCCGCTGCCTACTTCAAGAATGGGTTCCTCAGGCAGATAAGGTTTCATCATCTCAACCCATCTACTGTATACAAGTCTTATATGCGGTTTTTCTGACCAGATTTTACGCCGCTTTATATGTTCATCGTTATTGTTACTGTCTGGAATATTATTCATAATTTCTTTCTATTTCATGCGGTGAAGTCCAACTATACACATACGGAATAAAAGCAGGGCATGTTTCCATCTTTCAATCTTGATGTCCCCGTAATTGCGTTCACGATATCTTATAGGTAAATCCACTATCTTAAGATCAAGTTTTGCCGCTCCAAATAAAAGATCAAAGTCACCAAAAGGATCGAAGTCGCCAAAATAATGGCGGTTAGCCGCAATTTTTTCATAATCATTTCTCCAAAGCACTTTAGTTCCGCAAAGAGTATCACGTACATTCTGTTTTAGAAGCCATGTAAAAATGGCACTGAAAACCTTATTGCCTATGTAGTTTATGGTCCTCATTGCCAGTTTTTCCATTGGATAAATTAATCTACATCCGTTTATGAACTCACCTTTTCCTGAGATTATAGCTTCATAATACTTGGGAAGGTCCTCAGGTGGCATAGTAAGGTCCGAATCGAGAATCATCAGAATGTCTCCCTTGGCCTTTGCAAATCCTTTTCTAACTGCATCTCCTTTTCCCGTTCCATCATCCTGATGAATCAGAGTTATATTTTCCCATTGATTCTTATATTTTAAAATACCATCTTCTATGGCTTCAATCGTACCATCTGTAGAATTACCATCTACGAAAATTAATTCAGTCCATTTACCAAGTTTAGGCGTACGCTCAAAGCAGCCTTGTATGTTGCCGGCTTCATCGCGAGTTGGAATTATTACTGAAACCGAAGGGAAATTATTCTGAAAATGTTGATTATTGGGCTTCAAACGCATGATAACATATTGAGTAAGACAAAGCTTATTAATAAACGGAAGACGAGCTATTATTTTGTTAAAAAAAGATGCAAGCACCGGGATGTTTCTGGGAAACAGCATTCTGAGTCCGGACGAAATAGTTTCAAAGTCGCTCAAGTAAAAGAAGTTTTCTATATCATGTATCGAAAGCCAATTGCTTATCGGATTAGGCGTGTTCAGGCCCACCTTCTGGCCAAATCTCAGGAGCGGTTCCCACAGATGATTAAAGAAGTTGCATATAATACGTGTATGAGAACTACAGCATGTTTTCAATTGAGTCAATAAATTTTGTATATCAGTAACGTTTTCAAGCACATCAGAAATTATTATATAATCAAATTTGTCAAGATTAGGTAATTCTTCTATATCAGATAAAATAAATTCTAGCTTTGGATGTTTTTTTCTAGCATCGGATACAACGGTCTCACAGAATTCTACCCCAACGCCCTGGCAAGGTTGCACTGCAGCTAAAAGGTCTCCATTGCCGCATCCCAATTCAAGCACACGGTGACCGGGCGGGATATGGTAGCAATAAAAATATTTCAGATCCTCATAGTAGTATCTATTTCTGCGTATAAATTTATCACGTACTTTAGCTATTTCTTCGAATATCTCTTGTTTTTTTGACTTTTCCACAATATACTCCCTATCACAATTTACAGTTATTTTATGACCATGTCCATTACAAAGTTTACACAATATCCCATTATTTAATCATATTTTTTTATAATTTTGCTACCGTATTGGTCGTTTTGAATTATTACTTTTATGTTCTCTTCTTCTATGATTTTCCGAAGCTTCTTTTCTTGTCCTATATCTAATATCTTATCATCCAACTTTATAAAAAAACCCTTTAACGGATGCAATTGCTTTGGTTTATCTATGTAATAATGAACGCGACCATAGATATCAACAAGTTGCATATTTTCTGAACTCTCCTTCTTCTGTATAACTGCAATTTTTTCATCATAATTAATCATTTTTAGTGCTTGGTAATAAGCAGAAAAATACTTTTTATACTTCTCGCTGTTATATCTTCTAGCATCAATAAAATAAACAAAACTCATAGAATGTACTATGAGAATGACAACGAGAGCAACTGTAAAATTAAATTTTTTATTAGTTGTTTTTTTTATTCTGCTTATCAAATAATAGATCAGGTATGAAAAAAATATGGATGCAAAAGCTAAATGAATACACAAGTAGTGCCATGCTCCACGATGCAAGAATGACGGGGTGATTAATATCAGCACAAGCAACAAAATAGAAACATAATCTCGTTTATTTTTATTTCGTACAATAAATATTATTACACCAACTATTGATAAAGCAATAAATAAACACTCAGCAGTATTGAATAAGCCTATTGGGGAGGAAAACGATGGCAGCAAGAAGTCCGAAGTCAATCTTGATGTTAAGCGCTTTGGCCATGACATAGCGATCATCTTAGTTGCATTTCCTAAATTTGAAATAGAAGTTTTCTCGCTATTGAATGCTGGATGACCAGGAGCATAACGTAACCAAAAATCAAGAAAATCAAAACGTATTTTACTAAGGCCAAGAAGGATAAATAAGCCCGTAAATTTAAGATAATTCAAACAACTTTCGCGTCTGGTCTTAAAATTAATAAAGTTATTTTCTCCTATAAATTTTCTTCTACATAAAAGCAGGTAAATTGGAAAAAGGACAAGAATTGGGGCTATAATCATAAACTTTGTATAAAAAGCCAGTACAATAAATAATGAAGAAAGCAATAGGTATTTAGATTTTGAGTTCGGGTTATTTTCATAGAATTCATAAATAAAATAGATTGCTAGATTCGTAAATATAATCAGCAACGGTTCAGGAGAGATATTATTTAAATAGTAAAGAGTGAAATGTGTTGTTGCATAAGCTATAACAGATAAATATGAGATGTTTTTATTATTCGTTATTTTTTGAGCCAGAAGATAGATTGTAAAAAAAGACAAGATGTGGAGAACAGACATTATCATTTTAGTACATATAACAAGATAGAGAAAATTTTTTGCAAAAAAAGCCTCATATGGAACCACATGTTCAAAAACAATATATGTACCGTACAGAATATATGAAACAATCTGTATAATAATCATAAGTGGGAGCCCCGGATGCCCAACCCATGATGTTGCCCTTTGAAATAAAAAGGTCATTCCGCTTCCAAGATAAGCTGCTCCAGGATCACTTACCTTTTGATGTTGAACACCCCATATATATGTGCGCCAATAACCAAATCCTTCTGAATAGCTAGTAACAAAGCAAGTCCACAAAACAATAATGGTCATTATAATCCAAAATTGATGGGTTTTACTAAATTGATAAGCCTTAGAAATATATCGAAAAATTACGCTACTTCTCATAATTGCTCAACTTAATTTGAAATGACCTTCTTCTAACTTTTTTCCGTTGATTTATTGGCAGCAGACTCATTATTTTCACTAAACAATTTTTTGTCGGCGGACTGTATCGAAACCGAACCATTATAAAGCATAACACTCAATTTTCCCAAAAAATATACGGAAACAGGATAAATGCAAAGCAGAATTCTATTACCACTGTTAAGAAATGTATCCGCCTTTGGCGCAGTAAAAACAGTATACAAAACAAGTCTTACTAAAAAAAAGGAAAATATCACATATATCAAGAACTCAAGTCCTTCCATTTGTTTTTTATCGATCCAGAAATCGGCTATCTGCTCAGTATGGTGCTTTGTTAATATCATGGAAAAACCTTTCAGAAGAAAAGCTGTTAGAAAACCTAAGATCATAATGTACCAAAAGCTACCCCAGCGCCCCACTCCCTTAAACATAAGCAAATATAATTTACTTGCAGCCGATATCAGACTCTGTCCAAAGAGATAGTATAAAAAACCAAAAGCTAATACAAAAGAACATCCGATAATTATGTAAGATCTCTTATCCCTTTTGATTTTACACGGTAAAAAGAATGTTATAATACTGAGCGTAAGGCATAATATCCAAACCATCATTCCACCCCGATCGCCTCTACTAAAACTTTCACCAAAGTACTTCGCACTCTCTTGCAGTTCCCAAAGTCCACATAATGGCCAAAGATAACTGAATATGAAATACAATCCGAACCCCACTAGTAAAATACCTGATTTGGGCAATTTACTTTTCCACTTCAGATAAATAAATGGAAAAATTGAGATCAGCAGCATTTCCTTCCGCAGTATTCCTGTACAGCCCAGAAATAAACAACCGCTTACAAACCAAAATGTATCTCTATATTTTATATATTGGAATATACTTATTACACCAAACGTATAGTATGCCATAGTAATAAGGTAATTATGCGAATAAAAGCTGTGAAACATCAATACAGGATTTGAAACCAAAACAGCCAGTGGAATGAGAAATAGCAATTTTGAGGACAAGCTTTGACTTTCCTTTTTCCAAAAACCATATATTCCCATAATGATAAAAAAGGTCGTTGTACTCATAAACGAATAAAACACATCAACACCTGTAAGAAATGCAACATTATGAACTGATACATAAAAAGGCAATCTTGTATCGAACAACCACTTAAACAATATCCACACTTGATCGTGTTTATCATAGTAGCCGTACTTATGAAGCATTTGAGCAAGTCCTCTATATTGGAATGAATCTGGTGTGTAAACCACATAATTAAAAGAGGCAAGAAAACCAATAACTAATGCACAAAACAAAAATAGTGAGGTAAGTTGCCCAAAATATTTTCTATACCCGTCATTTTTATTAAGAGCTTTTTCATCCTTAAACATATAGGCAATAAGCCATATACTTAATAAGAAAGCTGCGGAAAGTATCCCCAATTTAAATAATGTTACATAATTATTGAATAGTACTAGAATCATTTCAGATATAACTACAACCGCCCAACCTACAAACCAGGCCCATGACATATATAGCGGCAAATTTAACTTAAAGCGAATGGGGTATACACATAACAATCCTAAGACAAAAATACTTGTATTTAAGAAAATTTGGAGCATTATATCCATAATATCAATTATTTCCTTCTGATACTTCCCACTCCATTGGCAATGTAAAAATATTGAGCCTTTCGTTTGACACATAGAAATACATGCCCCAGTTCTTATATTTTCCGGGACTCAGCCCCTTGACAAGATAAAAATATCTATCAACACGCTTTCCTGCTCCACAATACTTTTCTTTCAATATTGGAAGTCGTTTTAATCTTTCATAAGTTTCTTTCTGAAGATAAAGAGCACTGGATTCAACTTTCTTGTATCTCATGGGAAACAGGTAAGGAATTATCGTGAAATGCCGAACCTTAGGCCAATCTTTTTCAACAAGCTCCGAATCCATCATGGTTTGATCAGGAACTGTCAATAGATGATCAGGATAGTTCTCTTCTATAAAAAGATTTTTTCTTATAAAAGTACAATATGCATCCCAGTGTCCACCCAGAAAACTCATTCTAAAAAGAGTCTTGACACTATTAACTTTCTTAATCCTTTTGTAATCTGATCGAGTTTTGACATTTTGATAAAGACTTATTGATAATGAGAAAAGTATTGTAAACAATAGAATACTTTTAAGAACAGGCAATGTTGTTAGGATAATTGATTTTTTTTGCATTCGGAAAAACTCTATTTATTATTGAAAAAACAGATAGTAAAGAATAACTTGATAGAATTATTACTGAATATATTAAATTACAATAATGAAGCCATCTCATTTTTTGCATAATCTATATATTTATTTTTTTCAAGATATGATGACATCTCTTGGAAATGCTCACTCACATGATCATAAGAATACTTCTTCATAATTATATTGGACAACAATTCCTTAAGATCATTTTCAGACTTAAAGGTTAAGATAACTTTTTTCTCGATTAAATCCTTGCTATAGAAGTAGAAGTCTTCAAATATCCCTATTTTGTTATATTTAAACACATCGTACAATGCTCCTGAATCTTTTCCATATTTAAACATAGCTTTATTTACTGGCGCTAATATATGGGTAGACATATTCATAAATCTATCGAACTCCTCCTTACTAATATATTCTCTGATGTATTCTATTCTATCCCCCCCCATCAGGGAATTGATATGATCCGCCATTTCAAGAATTTTTTTTCCATAACGGCCAATTGGACGGCCTAACAATATCATTTTCCACTTATATCTTTTCATTACAGGATCTAAAAAGCATTTGAGAACTTTCAGATAATCTCTTCTTTCTTTTTGGATTGCCCCTGGTATTACAAACACCGGGAATTCATATTCAATATTTGGATTATAATTGCCATCCATTAACTTAAAGGGAAGATCAAACACTTTCTTGTCCGTTTTCCTGTGTATAATCATTTTTAAAGGATTTTCAGAATATCGATGAATCTCACTCATAAAATAAGCTGAAATATGTTTAAAAACCAAATGGCAATAAAACCAGTCTAAAATAAACGATCTTTTTATTAACTTGAATCCATTGAATTTAAACTTTGGAAAAGCAGAGAACCACCTGTCATGATTAAACATTCCAACAATCACTTTATGCTCATTGAAAAATTTAATATAACTTTTAGTTTCTCTATAACTTGTTGATTCAAATCTTGGGAATATTATAAGATCAATTTTATTACTCTCAATCGATACTTTGATCTTTTCATGTATATCGATAAATTTCTTATCATCTTCAAAAACTTGCAACACGTTGACATCATTTCTGTTTATAAAATCTTTCACCCGTTCCCAAATCTTGAGCGATAAAAATAGCGAGACTTTATATCCACAATGCTTAAACATCTTGGATAAAGTCAGTACCGATTCCGCTTCAGCACGCAGTTCGAAAATACCGATATGTATCTGTTTTTGTAATTGGTTATCTTTTGTCATATCTATTTTTGCGCATAAAATTCCTTGATCATATCACATACATACAAAATATCATCTTTTGATAAACCGCAATGTACCGGCAAACAAAGACCAGTTGCATTCAGCTTATTTGTAACTGGGAAATCATTTTCATTATAGCCAAGATAATTGAAGCATGGCTGCCTGTGCAAAGGATAAAAGAATCCTCTAATTTGAATTCCACGATCATCTAAATATGACATCAACTGGCTTGGATCCTTTACTTTTATGCTTGCCCGAAAAGGAACAATATTAGAATACTCAGCTTTTTTTTGAAACTCGATCTCCGGCATTCCTTCCAAAAGCTCTTTATAAGTACTAAGGTGATTTGATTTGATTTTTTCAATATTTCGAAATTTCTTTAATTGAGCAACTCCCACGGCAGATTGTAAATCTGTTACTCTAAAATTCATACCCATTTCTTCGTGAATAAAAGACCCACTACTTAATCTGCCTTGATTACGCAAATATCTCAAGTTATCATACACTGCGTCACTGTTTGTTAATATAACCGCGCCTTCACCGGTCGTGACGGTTTTATCCGCAAAAAATGAAATAGTACCTACATCACCAATAGTCCCCGTGTGGCTGCCTTTATAAAAAACGCCATACCCCTGAGCAGCATCCTCAACAATCTTTAGTTGATGTTTTTTTGCTAATTTAAGAATAGGATCCATATCCGCTGATTGGCCATATACATGCACAGGCATAATAGCTTTTGTCCTGGGGGTAATTAGTCCTTCAATTTTCTCAACATCTATATTGAAAGTACTTTCATCAACATCTATAAATACAGGCTTACCACCCGCAAAAACAACACTGGATCCTGAAGCATTAAATGTGAAATCAGGAACAATAACCTCATCATCAGCTTTAATGCCGACAGCCTTTAGCGCCAGATATAAAGCTAACGTTCCGTTGTTAGTTAACAGAGCATGTTTTGAACCTGTAAATTCCTTAATTATACTTAAGAACTCCTTAGAAAATGGCCCCTCTGTAAGCCATTTGTTTTCTATAACTTTAATTAAATTATTCAACTCTTCCTGTCCGACATAAGGTTCTATCTGTGTAACTCTATAAGCCATTACATTCACCTCCAAAGCATCCATATTTTTGTAACATTCTCATAATTGGAACATATCATAAACGACAAAAGATAGTAAATTGACAATCATGAACGGCAACTTTTCTATTTACTTGTCACGTTCTTGAAGAATAGGTGTTTTTACAGGCCATGGTATTTTTAGCCTTGGGTCATTCCACTTGATAACATATTGTTTATCAACATCAAAATATTCATCTTTATATGCAAGTTTATAATGAAAAGTCGCATTTTCACTAATAACCAAATATCCATTGACAAAGTTCGGCGGAACCAGTACTTGCTTTTTATTCTTATCATTTAGAATCCAAAAATCCCATTTCAAGTATGTTTCAGATTCTGGCCTGTTATCAACAACAACTTCGTAAATTTCTCCATGTATACATGAAATTAATTTCCATGTTTTATTATCACCATGTAACCCTCGCAAAACATCCTTCTTTGACTCTGCAAATTTATCATGTATAAATTTGACGTTATCTGGCAAAAACGTTTTGTATAAATCTTCAGTATAAGTTGTAAAAATTGTTCCTCTGTGATCAACACCTACTGACGGCTTAATTATTATCACTTCCGGGAACACTTCAGATTTTTCTACTGTAATCTTTTTATAAGACATAAAATATCTCCTATTTTAAAAACATTGTAAACTTTCGCAAAATCTATTTAACTGCTTCTAAATTAAGACTAACAGAAACCCCATCTTCTCCAATTGCCAGCTTCTTATTTGCCCAATCACTAAAATTATGATACTGAGCTTTTTGCGGATCCCATTCAAAAACTTCTTTAAAACCAGCTTCCTTCAATAGACGTGAAAGATATTCCTTATTAAAAACAGAAAAATGAAAATTAGATTCGTAGCCCTGCCCACCCATCAAAGCTGGAGCTATAACTTCAATATTGCTGTGGTTCTTGTGATAGCAATCAACTATTTTATCAAAATCCGGCACCGTCAGTCTTAAAATACCTTTCTTTTTTAATACTCTTCTCCACTCAATGAGAACTTCCAATAGCTTTGTTCTTGAAATATGCTCTAAAACCATACAAGCATAAATTAAATCGGCACTATTATCACAAAATTCAGATAAATCTGTTATATCGCTGATACAATGCACATGAGAAAATGGTCTTGTATCTATATTAACATATTCAGGAGAATTTATTTCTCCACATCCAAGATGCAATAATACTTTTCCGTCTTTATTTATAGGTAACTTAGGTTTCAAAAAAAATCGCTTTGTATAGTTCAATCTTAATCTAATAAATGATTTAAGATTTTTTAATATATTTTTCATCATCTGCATATATTAACCTTTATTGATTATTCTTTTTCCCTAGTATTTTTCTTATTATTTTTTTAGGACTAAATGAATCTTTTATATAAAAAATAAATGGTAGAAACCAACATATTAATTTACCTCTAATGTTAAATGAAGCACACATCCATATTCTTGTTCTTTTCTTTAAAAATACACTAAAACCGTATTTTTTATACAAATGAATAGCTGCAGCATATTTGCCATTATCAAATGTTTTTAAAATAATAAAGTTATAATGCACACTTGCATACTCCATTTCTCTGCGCATTAACTTATTACCTATATCTTTACCTTGGTAACTCTCTTTTACTACAAGGAATAATGCAGGAAAAAGCTTAGAAGTTCTCCACAGGCCGACCACACCAGCTATTTTATTATCAACCCGCTCAATGGCGACAAATTCTGATTTTAAGACTAAATCAATATCAAACTGGGCAAGTTTCTTTTCTTCATTCAGGGAACTAAAGAAATCTTTAAGTTCCTCTATGTTTTTTTGTTCTAATAAGATTTTATTCATTCCACATTTTTCCTTATTGCTGAAAGCATTCTTTATTTTTAACATATTCATAATGCTTTCTGATCACAACAACAGGAATTCTTGATAAATTACATATTTTTGCCATTGACAACCGATGGCTTCCTCCCTTTTCATGCAAATAGTTGCCATCACGATCTATCGACACTAAAATTTCATTGGGATAGTATAATTCCTTCTTCTTATTTTGAATATCTTGACTCAATTCATTTTGGCTTAAATATTTACCGTTTTTTATATCTGAAAGTGCATCAGTAAGTATTTTAAAATGATTATCAAGCTCATTTTGGGATCTGCACCAATAGGCATTTCCCCAATCTTTATCTTCAACAGCTGCTTTCATTCTTTTATATTGTGCTGTCTCTTTGAGCGGAATGTTATCCTCATAAATCTCTTTTATAGTATCATGCAACTTAAACGGCTTTTTTTTTAAGTCCCAATCACCTGACTGAATATAGGGAACAATACCTCCCTTTGATTGATATTTAATCTCATTGGGATTCATATAGATTGTTTTTAAAACATGTAAACTAAGATGCTTTCCTAACCACAAACATCTTTCTTTTCCAAGAAATAGATTGTATTTGCATTTAAACTTGAAGACCGAAAAGACCAAAGAGAAGACTAATCGCTCACCTAATAATTTGCAAAATATATAAGTAGAATAATCTCTTATAATTTTGGGCAACTTAATATAAATTATTTTGATGCCTTTAATAACTGTTGCACTCATTCCTTCATTAGAGAATGATATCCTTATTTTTTTTAACAAACTCCTCATAATTTGTTTACGTTTTTCTAATTGCTTAAAATCGTTTTTTCTAACTCCTCTATAACTCTATTTGCCCTTAATTGTGCGACGTAACGGTGGAGGCAAAAAGGCTTTTGCTATAATACGATTGAGAAAACGCAGCTTGCTCTTCTGAACTAGATGCAGCGCTATGCTGATTTTCTTAGCCTCTCTTGGACTTGCCGAGCGAAAACAGTTTTTACACATCGGAACATCAGAAACATTCCCGCTGAGATGTTTTCTTCTCACTTCTTTATAGCGTTTTCCATTCCATATCTCAGATAAACTTTGCTCAAGAATATTTCCCATAATGAGCTCTCCATGGTAATCTCGACAACAAGCACT
This sequence comes from Candidatus Auribacterota bacterium, assembly GCA_023144635.1. Classification (GTDB taxonomy): domain Bacteria; phylum Auribacterota; class JAFGBW01; order JAFGBW01; family JAFGJP01; genus JAGLFH01. The sequence goes on from JAGLFH010000017.1 coordinate 31,043, forward strand.
AATTCGGCCATCATAAAGGATGGCAATACTGGACCACAACAATCCACATGGAATTCGCGGGGTTATGGTAGTACCAAAATCCCCAAAATAGTCTTTAGCGTCAGTTGCTGATAGAGTATTCGGCATCTTGAAATCAATATAACTTGAATCTCGAACAAACTTACGAAAGACATCATAAAACATGGAAAGTTCTTCTATATTATCCTCTAATATCATAGAACCTATTCTTACAGGTATCTTTACACCCGCTTTCTCCATAGCATCAGAAAGTTTTTCCATGTTTTTTATAAGTCTTTCAAACTTCCCTCCTCGCCTTATCTTTTCATATGTCTCTTTCGTGGCACCATCAACAGAATAACGAATTTGTATTGGAGGATATTTTAGTAGGCTTTCAATATGCTGTTCAGTCAGTATTTGACCATTAGTGCTGAGAACTATACCAATACCGTTTTCGTATGCTATCCTTAGATGATCATTAAACTCTTTATGCACAAAAGGTTCACCAACTGTATGTAAAGCAACTTTTTTAACGCCTATTTTTTTCAACTCCCTTATTATCTTTTCATAAAGTTCTATCTTCATATATCCGACTGGTCTCTTAGACAGCTTCGTATCACAAGTTATGCAATTTAAGTTACAGGCATTGGTATTCTCTATCCAAACTGATGAATATACTTGTTTAAGAGTCGGCTCAGGAACTTTTTCAGATTTTTTGTTACCTAAACTCAGATATGCAAGCATGATCCAATCATGCAAAATGGGATATTTTTGTAATCGTTTTTCTAATTTTTTCTTCCAACTCACAATAATTACCGCCTATAGTATTATGACAATTCTGTTATTTAATCTGCTGCTCTTGCCAAATTTGCTCTTCATACTCACATACTTTATGAAAGATGATATCGTGTCCTTCCTTAGACATATGAATATCCTCTGCAGCACCAACCTTAGAGCTCTCTTGTAATTCGTTATAAATATCAATAACTTTTACTCCCAGAATAGTAGAAGCTACTTCATCGATAATTTTGTTATAATTAACAATACTTTCCTTGAGGCCGTACGAATGCTGATAAGTTATTTCCGTCGCTGGAGCAATGTTAGTTACATAAACTCTTGAGCTCTCTACGCTTAATCTTTTTAGTAAATCGCTATAAATGATACGAAATTTCTTCGGGTTAGTAAAACGGAATGACATACCCGCTTTAAGTAACTTTCGACGGTTTCTGTGTAGCAAACGAACAATTCGACTTCGTATATTTTTAGGCACCCTTGTCAGCCAAGTGCGAACACGATAGGGTAATGGACGAGGAGCACAATCTACAACTCCCAATTGAACAATAGCCACATCTATTCTTTTCGGACCAAGATAAGGCAGAAAAGAATAAAAGTTACTAGTCAGATGTGATATCGTCGCTCCACCCTTTGAGAGTGGCCAAAAAACAGTTTGGCCATATCGCTCCTGCCACCACTTTCCTATTCTATAAAAATAAGTATCCTCAATAGAAATACTGGATTTATGTCTTGGCAGACTTAATGAATCGCCCAATAATATAGCAAAAAATGGTTTAGTTTTATCCATAACAGATTATTAAATATCTTCCAATTCTCTCACTTTTTGATTAGCAAACTTTCATGGTTCAAGTGTGAACTCATCAAGACTGATCCCAACATCTTTGAACTTTTGTCGAAACCTATTTATATCAGTATTATTGAAGTATTTTTTCCATTGCCCAATACTTCCATCTCGAGCAAATTTTCCTTTGAGGCTCGTAGCAGTAGGATTAACAACACCACCTGCTTCCTCTAATTTTTTCACATTTTTTATAGCTGAATACTGTACAGCTAAATTAACGAGGGAATCCCTTGGTTCAACACCAAGCCATCTTAAAATTATTCTTAAGCAAGTTTCTGGATACCTTTTTAAATCTTCATAAGAAATTCTTAGCAGTTTGGCATTTCCAGCTCTTGCGGCCATACGGTAAGACATGTACATTCTAACATATGAATTAAAACGAAGATCAAGCACCTCGACAGGAGATTTAACTTTAATAGCTCCTTGGCGATTTTTGTACATATAATAATAGATAGAAACGGCGTAATCTAATGGATTGCGATAGAGGTGAAGTACCGGTGAGTCATCCCAAAATCGAGTTTGGTATATTTCATGTGAACGCGCAATATCTTGAAGCCCTAGTAATTCCAGATGTGGTGTAGGCTTCTTGTATTCATCAGGCCATATTGACCCAAACGGCATATTACGCACATTCAAGTATGATTTGTACCATCTGTTAGGAAGCATCGAATACATTTCTTCACCAGTAAGTGAACCATCTGAATTACCAGCAGCTAATTTAAGGTAATTCCCTATCAAAAACTTAGAGTAATGAGTGCCAGATCGTGCAATTGTTCCAAGTATAAGCAGTTGCTTTTTATTCATGTTCAATTGCTTTAAACGATTTTCATACAGAATATCTACAGAATAAGAGTGTAAATTTCGCATGACTCGTTCAACAGGTTTTGGTAGCACCCTCTTCACAAAAGATTTTATCGCTGACATTCTTTAGTCTCCTTTACCTCCACAACTAAATTCATGTCCGTTACGGCTCCAGAACGAAGTCATAAAGGTCTACTCCAAATCTATTTAATTTATCTTGTACCAAGCGGACATCTGAACTATTAAAATACTTTTTCCATTGCCCAATACTTCCCTCATTAATACACGTATTTATGAACTCTTCGATTACACTCGGATTAGCTGGAACAGTGTTATCTCTTTGCCAACGCTCACCGGCACCTATTAACGAAGTAACTTGTTCTGATGAATATTGAACAGCTAAATCAACTTTGTAAGGGTCCGGTTCAAACCCCAACCATCTGATAATCGTTCTGAGACAGACTTGAGGCTGTCTTGAAAGATCTTCATAGGAGATACTGAGCAATTTTGTATTGCTGTTTGCTTTAGCTGCAACACAATAGGAAAGATACATTTTTATATAATCCTCGAAATGTTTATTCAAAACTTCTACAGGCCCACTAACTGTTCCGGCAAGATCTTTGTAGTATTGATATTTAAAAATATATAGAAAAACAGCATAATCAAGAGGATTACGGTACAGATGAAGAACTCTGGAATTTTTCCAGTAAGCTTCCTGATAATCTATATGTGATCTTGGCATATCATGGAGCCCTAACAGATTTAGCAACGGAGTCGGCTTTTTATAAGGTCGACCCCCTAAATACGCAAGATGCCAACCATTGGGAAACATATCATCTATATCAAAAGGTCCAGCTGGATTATTAGAACTGTTGTCTAACTGCTTTAGATAATTGGCAAACAGAAATCTCATATAATGAGTTCCTGTTTTTGTTATGGTCGCAAGGATTAACAATTCCTCTTTTTTAACACCTAAACGCCACAAAAAAGATTCATATCTAAGTTTTCTATAAAGATCAAATACCGGACGCATAATCGTTTTTGCGGATTTCTGTTTCTTTCTATTTATTTGCATGTTTGATAAATTCCTTAATTTTCTTTAACACTCTCTCGCTGCCTTTTTGGTCAAGTAACCCCTTGCAATGTCTATGCATTTTCCATAATAAGCCGCGGTTGTTATCAATTTTTTTTAACAATCTATTCATTTTTTTTAATGAATTATCTGAAAGTAGCCCTCCATTAATACAAGCCCCTTTTTTAAAAAACTCTGGAGATATCACGTTGACATACTCTTTTTTTTCAAATAAGTTAATCGTCGGGAGTCCCGCATAAACTGCCTCAGTAGTTGTTAGCCCTCCCGTTAATATTGCTAAACTACAATTTCCTAAAACCCTCCACATTGAACGAACAGTTTTGGCGAGAATAATCTCATGTTGCGGATTAGCACGCACTGTACTTACTAATTCATCATAAGAATGAGCATATCCCTCACCTAAAAGAACCCAAATAGTCAGACTGGAACTGTATTTTAATAAGGTGTTAAGCACTAGCAATGTTTTGTTCTTTGCATCTGCCCCGCCCATACAAATTGCAATTGATAGTTCCGGACGAGAAATATTCTCTCTATATTTTCTATCACTTATATTTTCAATGTGATCTCCAAAAATAGAATATCTTAAACCGCTGCATATTTTAACCCCCTGAATTTTCGGGACAACACTAGACCGGGTAAAAAGCATATCGATTGAATTCATATGCTCAAAAATAGGGGATATTGATATTATAGTCTTAATGTTTTCTTTACAATATAAAAAAACCCTATTATCAATAGACAATAAATCAAAAGCCAATATGTCTGGTGAAAATTTATTTATATATGATAATGCTTGCTTGTCTTTTTTTACAAAATGCACACAACAATTTATCTCTTGAAATATGCATTTCAACTCTTCCTGAATTATAGCTATCACTTCAACATCATTATCAAAAGATGCCAAATTAGCAAAAGCCTTTGTTCTAAAAAGATGTCCAAGCCCTTGTTCTTTTGAACCTTTGCAGATTATTAGAATTTTCATTAGTCGTTTTTTATAATATCCAGTGACAATGGTTGGTGCTTTTTTATATTTTTATTTACTTCTTTTCCCAACAAACTATCAATCTGGTCCGCAGACAATATGTTTGGTGGTCTTACTATCAAAACATCATCTTCCGAAATTTTCTCATTTTCCTGAATATCTCTGGCAGCATAAATAGACCTTCGAGCCATATTTTTAACTTTTATTTCATTCTCTAACAGTTTATTTTCTGCTTTTTGCAAAGCAAGTGATGATTGCCTGACATCATCAATATATTTTTTCAATCCACAAGGGTCTAATGCATAGGAATGATCAAATCCTTCTTGTGTAGAATCCAGGGTAAAATGCTTTTCCAAATAACTTATCCCCTTTGTTAATGCCACACATGAAGCCAAACTGTCTCTTGTATGGTCTGACAATCCAACGGGAAATCCGAATTCAGACTTCAGTATATCTAAGAATCCTAAATTCATATCTTCCAATTTAGCCGGATAAGCAGATACACAATGTAATAAAACAATGTCAGAAAAATTCAATTTACTTAATTCATTCACAGATCTCTCAATTTCATCAAGTTCAGACATGCCTGTCGATAAAATAATTCTAATTCCTTTTTCAGCTGCCATTCTTAAAAGCTGTAAATTATTTAAATCAGTAGATGCTATTTTTATATACTCTGGATCAAAACTTGATATTAAGTCTATTCCTCTTTTGTCAAATACCGATGCTGCAAAACCTATCTCCCTCTTACTGGCATAATCCGATAATTGCTGATATTCATCATCCGTAAGCATCAGCCTTCTCCGCATATCAAAAACCTTATCCATTGTAGTATTGCCGAACTTAAAATTACCCGGCAGATATAATCCTTCAGGGTATATGATCTGGAACTTTACTGAATCCGCTTCCGACTCTTTTGCCACATCTATTAATCGTTTGGCTGTTTGAAAGTCCCCATTATGGTTTGTACCCGCTTCAGCTATAACATGTACGTCTTTGACATTCATTTTTATTTCCCTGTCCGTTTATGCACTAAGTCTGCAAATTGTTTAAAACTGTTTAATTGAACATCTTTTAATTTCTTCCAAGTAGTCTTTTTTGCATTCTCTTTCATTATTTCAAAATCATTTAATGACTGCACTCTTTTTTTAACTTCCTCAACCATATCCTGTTTTACCATATCGATATTCCATTCTCCCATACCAATAGTTTTCGTTAGACTGAAAGCACGCTCATCATAACTTATCTTAATAGCCGGGATATCATAAGATAATGCCGGCAAAAAAGAATGTAATCTGAATGTGACATTTAATCTTGTACTTCGCAAATATGATATATAGGTATAAATATCATCAGAATAAATATACTCCATATCTTTAAATGATGCAGCAAAAGCAATATCACGATGATCATGACAAAATAATTTAATAACTTTATATCCATTTCCTTTAAGATAACTGATAATCTCTCTAATTTGCTCTCTTAACGCATACTGATATTCAAGAGGAATATTCATTAATGCCGGAGTTCGTACAGAAATAAGAGCATCTGTCTTTCCAACATCAGAAATCGGCATTAAATGTTGAGGAATCTCATTCAAATAAAGAGTAGGACAACCACCTAGAAGATTATATATATCAAGCGATTCAAGATATTTCTGTGTTGTAATGTCTCTTGATAATGTAATATCAGCCTTTTTATTCAGTATTCTGATCTTGTCATCTGTCATCACGTCAGTACGATCAACAAGATTTAAATCTCTGTTATAGATTCTCCCTCTTGAGACACTAAATATCATTAATGGAACATCAAGCGCTTTTAAAGCCGTGCTATTGATTTCTAATTCTCCGTTCTCATATAAATTCCCCCCCCCTACTATAACACCGCTTCCGTACTGATTTATTTCGTGTATAGTCTGGGGATTAAGCCCCGCTTA
>JAGLFH010000018.1 GCA_023144635.1 Candidatus Auribacterota bacterium
TGCTGACTGCAGGCAATGAGATGACATTGACATTATATTCAAAGGCTTGCCTTATTAAATGTTTCATAGCTAAATGAATGATGTCATTTCCGATATTAAATCCCTTCGGGCGGATATTAAATAATGTGATCATTTTTCTCCCCTTTTTATATCTAGGTATATTTGTGCCACTTCATTATATTTAGCACCATATACTCGACTGCCGAGTATTGTCATTATTTTTTTACAAATCATCAAATCATCCGGCGTATCTATAACCAGTCTTGCTTTATTTAATTCCGGATATTTTGAAGTAATAACTTTGATCTTCATCTTTTCTGAATTTTCATAAATATATTTTGTTGGATGTTCAAAACAAACATCATTTTTTATGCTTTTATAAATACGCCCGTATCTTTCTGTACTCAATATTTCAACCGAAATCCCGTACGGGAAAGTCCTTCCGGCAAGATTCGTTATAAGATCAAATTCATCATTTGCACAACAAGCTAGACCAGTTGAAATTAACGCAGGATCCAAGAAAGGCGAATCCCCATTAATTCGAATAAAAAAAGAAGCATCATAAACTTTTGCGCATTCCAACATTCTCAATGCGACATCATTAGTTGAACCGCGATATACATCTATCCCATAAGAACTAACTTCATTTGCTAATTTATCATCTATATCTCTATTTGTTGTTGCCAAAACTACTTTTTCGATACCATTGATATTTCCTGCCCGTGAAATAACATGATTTATGATTGTTTTGCCTTGTAATTCTATAAGCGCTTTATTCGGTAAGCGCATAGAATCAAGTCTGGCAAGAACGATAGCTATTATTTGCATAACAAATTCTTTTAAATATTTTTTAGTATATTTTCGAAGTCAGCCATTGTCTGAGGAAATAATATTCGAGAATTGGCTCTTTGTATAAGCCTTTCTTTTAATTCTACTTTTTCTCTTTCATTCCGAAAGGCCATAAGGTCCAATAATGATATCACAATACCTTTTTTAATCCTGACAATTGCTCCAGAACAAAAGCTGATATAAACTTTCACATTTATATCATATAGAAATTCAGCGGGAATAAAATCTTCAATCTCATTTCCTACAGAAAATAATGACTTATCGCTTTTCCACTCTGGATGATGTTTAATCCCTAAATCACTTTCTTTAAAATATTTCAATATTATATGAAAAATAGTATTGAGCTTTGACTTAAATTCTTTTTTTTCAACTCTTTTAGGGACAAGTGGCTGATCAAAATAAATTATTTTAAAATTCTGAGTATTAAATACTTTAAACTCATCCAAAGAAAATCCTTCTAACCACCTTTCCCCTTCTTTCACTTTAATTTCTTTTTTTACTGCTCGCCGTATAAACCCATCTGGCATGTATCCGTAAACACCATGCGGAAGTTGAATTAAAGACATGCCTGCACCATAGATAAATTTTAATCTACAATACCGCCAGATGTCCCAAATGTTTTTTGGATAATACCTGTAAATATATTTTTTAAAATCAACAACATTAATTAACATCAAATAGTTTCTTTTAAATAATTTTTTTAAAAAGTAATAATCATAAGGATTACAATATCTTGTAAAAAAATAAACTTTTGCATCTACAATATTAGACAAATTATTATGATAAAATTTCTTCAGCAATCTTTTTTCGCTTATTATTGCTTGTATATGTTTGAATGATTTTTTTCCAAAGCCACCATTGCATTTACCATTTCTAGGAAAACTCCAAAATAATAATCTTATTTTTTTTTCGAATACTTTATTGTTTAGCTCAGTAATAAATCTATATAAATCATTATTAGATGAAACAACGACAATAACTTCATTTCCTAAAACAAGATTTTTCTTAATTATAAAAAGGCACTGCCTGACCTCATCATATGATTCAATAAATATTAAATTACTTTTTTTATCGAATTTTAAAAATTTTTGCATTTCCCTCACTTTACCTGATATGTTAATTCTCTTTATACTGTTTTTCTATTTTTATTGAACAATATGTTATATATCAAAGCGAGATCACTACCTATAATTTTATAAGCAATTAATGCAGCAGAAATACTTAATAGAAGTTTTACAATAAAAAGATACGGAATAGGAATAAATATGATGTTCGATAAAACAAACATGATCAATGGATACGTGTAGACTTTTATAGGTATATAGCCAATGTCCTCAACTTTTCTAGAAAAATACATCATAACAAATGAAGAAATAAATCTGGCAAGTAAAGTCGAAATGCCAGCACCAATAATGCCATATCTGGGAATCAATAACAGGCTAAATATTAATATAAGAATTACGTTTACATATGTACTTATTGGTATAAACTTTGTACCTTTTTTATTGTAAAGAAGCGGTACCAACCATACATTTTTGATAATGTGAAAAACATAGGTAAATGTAAGAAATGAATAAACAATCCATGCTGTTCCAAAACTCTCAGATACTACAAATTTGATAATCTCCTCCATGAATAGTGAAGTAATCAGAGCAAATGTTGAGAACATTATTAATAACATATTAAAAATGCGTATTATTTTCTTTTTACCATCCATTCCATGATTTTCAAGTTGATCAAAACACCAGGGAAGACATGCTGTGGCTATGCTTTGAATAAAAACTAGAATGATCATAGCAAACTGAGAACCGACATGAAAGATTCCGACATCAGAAGTTGATTTATATGAATTAATGACTACAGTGTTAATCGCAAGTGAAACAAAAAGAGCTATTTTATTGGGAATTAGAGGTATAGAATAACTCATGGTCTCTTTAAGAATCGGCTTATTAAAATGTAATCCATAATTTTTTGTTAGAATGACCAGCGAAAACACATAAAAAACCATACCTGTAATAGCCCTTGCCCCAAGAACACCTAGCGCACCAGTTTTATAAACCACCACAAATAAAAGAATCAACAACAATTGCATAGTATACCTGGATAGATTTTGTGTTGCAAATCTTAAACCATTCTGCTGAGCCTTTAAAATATTTTGATGTATTGTGAACATTGGAGTCGTTGCAACAATTATAATTCCTAAATAAAAATATGGATATATCTCTATCCCTTTTAAAAATGGAGAGATGATCCATTTAGCTGTCGATACAAAAAACATTGAAAAGATAATCCCTAAAGCAATAATAACTGTTATGATCGAACCATATAATTTTTTGTGATAATCAGATACACTATTTTTATTGAAATAAAATCTGACAATTGCTGAATCAAGGCTTAGATTGAAAAAAACATTCAAAACGGTATAAACACCGGTAATTATCCCAACAACACCATAATCTTGTGTAGTCAAAACCCTTGTATAAACAGGAATCAATAAAAAGCTAATACTCTTACGCAAAAAGCTAGAAAAAGTATATATAATAGTATTAATTAGAGGTTTTCTAGATGACATGATTGTAAGTTACTTTTGCAAAAATATAGTAAACTAATTTTCTTCTGCTTCTTTTCTTATACTCTTTTTATAAAAATCCATAATAAATGTTAACAAGACACCTAGTAATAATCCCAAGATTACAGATATTGCAATATTTTGTTTTAGCTTTGGTTTTACAGGTTTTTTAGTTTGCCGAGGTGGGTGAATCTGCTTTATATTTTGAATAACACTTCTTTTTTTTTCAAATCTTTCTAATTTAAATTCAATTTCCTTAATTTCTTGTTCAGATATTTTATTTTTTTCTAAAATAAATCGTTCTTTTTCAATATTAAGCTCATCTTTTTCTGATTCTAATAATAACAAATCATAGTCTAGCCTATTTAATAATTTAAATAATTCTAAATACAGCATAGTACTTTTCACTCCACTGTATTCAATATCCTGTTTTTTTCCATCTATTGAATCTTCAATTTTTTCTAAATCATCTTTCTTTTTTTTTGATAATAAATCTATTCTGTTTTTAAATAACCTGATATTCAATTTTACATTATCTATTCTAGTTCTATTTTTATTAACTTTTCTTAAATTAGCAGCAATTTCTTTATCTATTATCGTTAATTTCACTTTATTCTCTTTTAGCAAAAGTTTATTTATATAAATTTCCTGATCAAGCAATTGTTTTTTTCCGGTTACTCCTGCGTCATCATCTTTTACGATTTGTTCAAATATTTTATCAAGTATTTTTTTACTTACATCGACATCGCTCTCTTTAGATTTCATACTCACTTTAATTATATTACTATCAAGAGAATTAAATTTGATAAACAAGGAATCATCCTTCTTTAATTTTAAATCTTTCTTCAATTTAGAAAGAAAAATAAAATCATGTACTTTGCTATTAAAAAATTTTACTCCATATATATATCCACCATCTTCATTAGTAGGAGGCAATACTTGCATTGATACCTCATATAACTTTGGCAGTAGTAAGTTTACAACTATTGAAAAACTTAAGCATATGATCAGAACAATTATAATTGTCACTTTCCCTTTTATAATAATTTTTAAGTAATTTAATATATCAATTTCATCATTATTGGAAAAATCCTCTTTCTTCATTCATTTCTCCTTTTTATAATCTATATTTTTCTATTATTTCAAATTCAAATCAACAGTAGTGGTAGAACATATAAAACTATCATTTTTCAAAACTCGCTTATTGTATAAAAAAAGTTTTCCATGTATATCTCTCATTTTGGCTCCAGCCTCCTCTGCGATACACTGACCTGCAGCTGTGTCCCATTCCATGCTCCCAGCAAATCTTAAGATACACGTCCGCCTTGCCTTCAGCGACATAGCAGAACTTAAGAGAACGCCCAACAGATATTTCCAAAACTTCACTCAACTCTGAAATAACAGAATTCTCTTCCCTAAAAGCATGAGAACGGATGCGGGTAAGAACAAGAGGTTTCCTTTCTTCTTTGCATATAGAAATAGATTCTGTTTTCCCTGATCCGACTTTTCTGAATGCACCATGATCCTTCTGGGAAAAATAAAGAATTTTTGTGTAATTTAAGATAATCCAATAAAATCAGCTTTTCTCTGATTTTTCTTCTTCAGAAAAAATCTCTTCTTTTTTTGGTTCAGGCAGTTTTCCTGATGGATACCATATAGTTCCTGCACCCGCCGTGGCGTTAGATAGCTCATCTATGAGGATATAGGATCCTGTCGCATGATTTCTGGCATAGGGGTCATACGTGATCGGCTTTTGCGTCTTGATAATAACACGGCCAATCTCGTTAAGTCCAAGTTCGTTACCTTCTTCTCTGTGGAGTGTATTGATATTTATCTTGTACCTCAATTCTTTTATTATTGCAGAAACAGTATTTGTCGTATGCTTCAACAAATACCTTTCGCCTTCTCTCATTGGCTCCTCTGTCATCCAGCAGACTTCAGCTTCGAATTCATCACTGATGTCGGGAATGTTTCTCTGCCTGATAAGCATGTCTCCCCTGCTTATATCAATCTCATCTTCCAAAGTCAGAACAACAGACTGAGGGGCAAAAGCCTCTTTTAGCTCACGATTATAAGTTACAATGGATTTTATCCTGCTTTTTTTCCCCGAAGGAAGTACCGCGATATCATCCCCTGTCTTTATGACTCCCGACTCAACCCGCCCAGCGTATCCCCTGAAATCCAGATCTGGGCGTATGACGGTCTGCACCGGAAAGCGGAAGTCAATGAGGTTCCTGTCTGAAACAGTATTTACATTTTCCAGATACTGGAGAAAAGTTCTACCCTCATACCAACCCATATTTTCTCCTTTTTCTACTACTAGGTCTCCTTTAAGAGCCGATATCGGCATGACCTGGATGTCGTGTATATGAAGGCGTGATGAAAAATTAAGGTACTCTTCCTTGACTTTTTCAAATATCTCTTTGGAGTATCCTACAAGATCCATTTTGTTGACCGCAACCAGGATATGAGGGATATCGAGCAGGGTAGCGATAAACGAATGTCTTTTCGTCTGTTCAAGAACGCCCTTCCGGGCATCAATAAGTATAACCGCAAGGTCTGCTGATGATGCCGCCGTAACCATGTTTCTGGTATACTGCACATGACCGGGAGAGTCAGCAATGATAAACTTTCTTTTTTCTGTAGAAAAATATCTGTACGCTACGTCTATTGTTATCCCCTGCTCCCTTTCGGCCTTCAGACCGTCAACGATCAGGGAAAAATCGATTTCTTTTTCGCCCTTTTTTTCAGCAATTTTTTGAATTGACGAAAGCTGATCCTGGTAAATGCCATGGGACTCATGAAGAAGCCTCCCGATAAGCGAAGACTTTCCGTCATCTATGCTCCCGGCAGTCACAAATCTCAGCAAGTCCTTCTCTGAAGCCATGATTAAAAATACCCTTCCCTTTTTTTCATTTCCATCGAGCCGTCCGTTTCATAATCTATAGCTCTGTTCTCTCGTTCCGACTTAGAAGAAGTCTTAACTTCTTCTATGATCTTGTTAAGATCATCGGCATCTGACTCAATCGCTCCTGAGCAAGGTGAACACCCCAGAGTCCTGAACCTAACGCGTGCCTCCTCAATATTTTCGCCTTTCCCTAGCGCATTAAACTCGTCTGCAAGAAGTATGAATCCGTCTCTCCTTATCACTTTTCTCTTTTTTGCAAAATAAAGCGGAATGATCTTGATGCTTTCCCGCCTTATGTAGTGCCATATATCTAACTCAGTCCAGTTTGAAAGAGGAAAAGCCCGAACGGACTCGCCGGGGTTGACTTTTGCGTTAAAAAGGTTCCACAGCTCAGGCCTCTGGTTCTTGGGATCCCAAGCGCCAAATCTGTCACGAAATGAAAAGATCCTCTCCTTAGCCCTTGATTTTTCTTCTTCTCTGCGGGCTCCTCCTATCGCAGCATCAAATCCGCTAGATGAGAGCGCGTTAAGCAAGGCCTGAGTCTTTAAAAACTTACAACATTTATCTTTTCCGTATTTTGAAGGATGCATCTCTTTTTTAATGTAGTGTTCGTTCCTGTATACTATAAGGTTTATCTCTTCAACCTTAGATATACTGTCTCTAAATTCAATCATTTCCTTGAACTTATATGAGGTATCTACATGCAGCAAGGGGAAAGGTATCTTTCCCGGGTAAAACGCCTTTTGGGCAAGACGCAGAAGCACGCTTGAATCTTTCCCTATCGAATACAGCATCACGGGCTTTTCAAACTCTGCCGCTACCTCCCTCATGATGTAGATACTCTCAGATTCAAGGTTATCAAGATACGATAGATTGTAGCCAATACTCATGTGACTCTATTCATCATAGTTACAATTCAATTTTAGAGATTTCCATTGCCTTTCAGATACGCAATGGTCTTCTCGCAACTTTCTTGCAGCGTTTCCTTATCTGTATGCAAAATGACCTCCGGACGTTCAGGTTTCTCATAGGGATCAGAAATTCCTGTAAAATTCTTTATCTCGCCCTTTTCAGCCAGGAGGTACATGCCTTTAACGTCTCTCTTTCTGCACTCTTCAAGCGGACAGTCAACAAAAACCTCAATAAAATTTGTTGTATCTTTTCTGACCATATCACGTATAAACCGGTAGGGAGAAACAAAGGTCGTGATAACACCTATCCCATTCCTTGAAAGCAACTTCGAAATAAAAGCTATCCGCCTGATATTCTCGACACGGTCTTCCCTTGAAAAGCCTAAGTCCTTTGAGAGCGATTTTCTTACAATATCTCCGTCTAAACGCTCTATGCTTTTTCCGCGATTCCTTAACATAACAGCCAGGCTGTCAGCAATTGTGGTTTTGCCGGAGCATGGATACCCCGTAAACCATAAGACAAACCCTTCTTTAATTCTTTCATTCATATGCTGATACCATAAGTTTCCTGTTCCATTTGCTTCTTTTCAATTATCCTCTTTTTGGCTTATTCTATACTAATTCTGCCGTTTCTTTAATTAATTATTCTTTTTGATGCTCCCGGTCAACCAAGTGTAATGTTCTTGATCAAGCTATTTATTAGATATATACAACTTAATCTGTTCCACTATCTAATTCCGGTTAGCCAGTAAACTTATATCAACTGTCGTATTAAAACAAAACAATGCTTCATTTTTCAACACTTTTTTATTGTACAAAAACAGATTCCCCCGGATATCCCGCATTTCCGCTCCAGCCTCTTCAGCAATGCACTGGCCAGCAGCTATATCCCACTCCATGCTGCCCGCAAATCTAATATAAATATCCGCTTTCCCTTCAGCAACATAACAGAATTTAATCGAACTTCCAACAATGATCTCCTTTACATCACCCAGCTGAGAAATAAGGCTGTTTTCTTTTTCAGAAGCATGGGAACGGCTCCGGGTAACAATAAGAGGGCTTCTTTTTTCTTTATAAATACAAATGGAGCAAACTTTACTTGAACCTGCTTTTTTGAAAGCTCCTGAGCCTTTTTGGGCATAATAGAGAAGATCAACAGCCGGGGCATAGATCACGCCCATAACAGGACTATCTTTGTACATCAAAGCAATATTGACAGTAAACTCACCATTCCGGCTAATGAATTCTTTTGTACCGTCAAGCGGGTCAACCAACCAGAAGTATTCCCATTGGCTTCTATCTTCATAAGAAGCCGCTTCACTTTCTTCAGAGATGATAGGAATATTAGGGTAGAGCTCTTTTAAATACTTACTGATGATTTCCTCTGAAACTTTATCCGCCCGGGTCACAGGAAAATTATCTTCCTTCATCTGGACATCTGTTTCACCACTATTATAGACTTCCAATATTTCTTTTCCGGCCAACAGGGCAATATCTATGATTTTATTTATATCAATACTCTTCAAGCCCAAACTCCTTCATAACTTCAGGCATAAAATCCAGAAGGCACATTCCCTTCAGACGCTGTTTTTCTTTATGCTGAGGATCGTATTTAATAAAGATCCCGTTCCAGTCATGCATAGCATCATCGGGCCCAGTATCGTTTTCATCAAGATAAAGACTCTTATGCCCGACAGTACCTGCGCTTCTGTAGGCCAAGTCATCAAAATAAGCTATGAGGTCAGGCGGATTGCCCTTTAAAGAGCGATACAGCGTTTCAGGTCTGTAGATTTTTGTATTCCAGGGATTTCCGTCTTTATCTTTTTCCTCTGTCAATTCTCTGATAAGCTGATCCCTTAAAGCTTCGTACTCATTTTCTTTTACAAGACCATGATCTTCACGGCCCTTTTTATTTATATAGATCTTCCCGTCATATCCACCCCACCCCCATGCACGGGATCTGCTCCAGTCCACGTCAAGTTTCTCTAACGTCACTGGCTTTTCAGGATAGCTATTTAAAACCAGGTAGCCTTTTTCTATCAGCCACTCATTTAAACAAAAAGCACCTTTCATAGCTTTTACACCATGATCAGAAACGGCAAAAACAGTCGTGTCCTCATCAAGCAGGGAAAGAATACGTCCGATCTTTTCATCCAATAATTTATAGTAATCCAGGATCACGCTCTCATATGTGTTCCCGGGCTCGTATAAAAAGTGTTCTTTATCAAAATACTTCCAGAAAGCATGATGGATCCTGTCGATGCCTATCTCCACAAACATAAAAAAAGCCCACTCTTTGTTTTGAATAAGGTATTCGATGACCTTGAATCTCTTTTCCGTCATCTCCCAGACAGCTTTTTTGATCGCATCTCTATCCTCTGTTCTGAAGACAACATCCAGATCATACCCATCACCGATCTTCTCGATCTCCTGTTTAAGCTCAGAGGGGTAGGTATAGTCCCTGTCCTGATCAGGGCAGAGAAATCCGGAGATCATGGATCCATTGATCTCAAATGGAGGGAAAGAAGGAGGAACGCTGACAAGAATGCTTTTTTTGTTATTTTGTTTTAAAACATCCCATATTTTATTTGTTCCAGAAAACGCATGGGAAAAAGATATATCAAAATCCGTATAAGAGTTTCCCTTTCTTGTGCGAAACCCGTAAACACCCATTTCTCCGGCATCTTTGCCAGAACACATGCTCATCCAGGCAGGAATAGTTATGGGAGGGTCTGAAGAACGCATGGCACAGCTGACTCCATGCTCGATCATCATACTGATATTCGGCAACAGTTTTTTAAAATCATCGAAAATCAGCCTAGGAGCGGCACAATCAAGGCCAATGACAAAAACTTTTTTCTTTTTTTTATCAGACATTTTGAGTTTTAAAAAAAATAAACATAAAATTTAATATGCAGGCTGTTTGATTCTCTGCCTTGAGTTCTGCGTCTTTGGTCTTTTTCTCAATCCATGTATCCCATATTCTTAAGCTGAGATTTGACTTTTTCCTTATCTTCTTCAGAAAGCTCTTTATTTATATTTAGATCTTCCAGAGGATGCTCCAGTTTTCCCCATTTGATCCTTGACCATATACGTTCATGAATATAAAAACAGGCTATCTTGGCTAAAAGTTCAAAAATTCCCACTCCCAAAGATAAAGCAAACTTGCGTGTAAAAGCAAAAACTATAAGCATTGTTGCCAATGACCCAATCAATCGGTAGGAGACAGACTTAATAACACTTCTTTTATGAGACTCATTCATAATATTATAGACGGTAGAAAATATCTTGCTTAAATTACATCTTACTTATTACGGGGTTTGCCGCGGAACACAGTTTCTCGCAATGACAGCGTTTCAATTTTTATTTTCAACTCTTTTTCTTAAATCCAGTTTTATAATACTTGTTTTTTGTCCTTTGATTTTTTTGTTTTTCACTCAAAACTTAACACTATTTTTTATCTTATTAAATATACCCCAGAGAACCCAATTTTTCTTTTATTTTTGCTTCTTCTTCTGGAGATATTTCTTTTGCCAAATCTTCCAGATAGTGAAGTTCTTTTAGTTTATTTAGTAATTTTTCAGCACTCTGTTCAGGCGTTTCTTTATCGGTTTCCAATATTATTTCCGGATTAACCGGCTCTTCATAAGGATCATCAATTCCAGTATAGTTTTTAATCTCTCCTGCTAGAGCCTTTTTATAATTTCCTTTTGGATCTCTTTTAATACATTCTTCTATTGTGCACTTTGTATATACTTCAACAAAGCTCCCTATACGTTTTCTATTAAGTTCTCTTGCTTCTTTATATGGAGAGATACAAACACTAAGAGCTATTACACCATTTCTTGTAAGAACTTCACATACAAAACCGACTCTTTTAATATTTTCATCACGGTCTTCTTTGGAAAAACCGAGTCCTTTGCTCAAATTTGTACGTATAATATCATCGTCTAACATCTCCACTTTATAATTTTCTTTTTTTAGCCTGCGGTACAATATCTGAGCAATAGTTGTTTTACCTGAACCTGATAGACCTATAAACCATACAGTAAATCCTTTAGATTCAAATTTATGTGAATTACAAACAGATGACTGCAGATTTTCTTCTTTTTGATAAGCCATATAGCACCCCACTAAGATTTTTATATGTTGTATGAAAAATCTTTCACCTCTTGTAGAGACACTCCGTCCCTCTCACTTACATGCGTAAGCTACCTAAGACGCAAATTAACGCAGATTACATTCAATCAACGCCAATATATAAAAACGCGTTAAAAAACTTTTTTTTAATTTAAATTTCAATAAGCTTTTACAGCTTAAATTTCTGTTTAATCTACTACATGCTTCTTTAATATTTCTATTTCTTTTTCCAATTTTTCATATTCTTTTATTTTTCTATTTAAAAAATTACGTGCAAAAATGGCTTTTTGCTTCAAGCCTTTTGGTGTTAGTATATAAAAATATGCACGCTTATTTTTTGAATTTTTAAACCTGTTAGCTTTTATATAACCGGATTTAATGAGTGAAGATAAAATAAAATTGATCTTACCAAGACTAATATCTATGTGTTCGGAAAGTTCCCTCTGCGTAGATTCAGAGTTATTTTCCAACACATTTAATACTTTTAGCGAATGTTCCTGATCCCTATGATTTGTTGGTTTGTTCATAAGGTGAACATATTATAATACTAAGACTTTTCAGTCAACATAAAAGTATTAATGATATATATATAAAAAGGCTATAAAAATTCACTAAAAATTACAAAGTTTTGAGGCTGGATCTACTTCTTTTTTAGTACATTTATAATTCTAGAGGAGGCTCGCCCATCCCATAATTCAGGAATTGAGCCTTTTTTATATTTCCCGTTAAATACTGCCTTTACGGCAGTTACTATTTTTTTGGTATTATTTCCAACAAGTGTGCTTGTGCCTTTTGTTACAGTTATTGGCCTTTCTGTGTTAAATCTCAGCGTTATACAGGGAATGCCCAGAACAGTTGTCTCCTCCTGCATTCCTCCGGAATCTGTAAGCACAAGTTTAGAGTTTTTCATAAGATTCAAAAAATCCAGATAACCGACAGGCTTTATTAACCTTATATCTGATTCATCTATTAATTTTTGCAATCCAAGTGCTTTTATTTTTTTTCTGCTTCTTGGATGAACAGGAAAGATCACAGGAATATCACTTGATATCGTTTTTAAAGCAAGCAGTATTCTTTCAAAAGATTCTTTTTGGTCAACATTTGAGGGTCTATGTAAGGTTACTAATGCATAGTTTCTTTTTTTTAAGTTTAATGTATTCAATATTTTTGATTTTGAAGATTTCCTTAAAAATTGTTTAAGAGTATCTATCATTACATTTCCGACAAAATAGATTTTTTTTCTTGAAACTCCTTCATTTCTTAAATTTTTATCAGCATCCTTACACGTTGTAAAAAGAAAATCTGATAATGAATCTGTAACTATCCTGTTTATTTCTTCCGGCATGGATCTGTCAAAACTGCGAAGACCGGCCTCAACATGAGCAAGCGGTATCATCATCTTTGAAGTTACAATTGATACGGCAAGAGTTGAGTTGACATCACCCACGACAATTACAAGATCAGGCCTTTCCTTAAGACATACCTTTTCAAAACTGGAAATTATCTTAGCTGTTTGATGACCGTGAAGTCCACTTCCTGCATTTAAATATATATGCGGTTTTGGCAGTCCCAGATCTTTAAAAAAGATCTCAGACATCTCATAGTCATAATGCTGACCGGTATGAACTATTTTAGTTTTAAAAAAAGAAGAATTTTTTTTGAGACTTTTATAAATAGGAGCGATCTTCATGAAATTAGGTCTTGCTCCACCTACAAGATATACTTTTTTAGCCATTTATTTCTCCTAATTTATATTATAATTAAACTATTTTGTAAGTAATAATTATATTTTATAAATAAGAATTGCACCAGCAAAGAATATTTTTTTTAAAGAACTTCAAAGTTTTTGATTTTTCTAACATTTTTGAATTAATTGTTTTAAAATATTAGAATAAAACAATTAAAATTTTATTGAGGTGCTATATGAGAAAATTATTTTATTTTTTATTTATTTCACTCTTTTTAAATCCATCTTTCATATATGCTGAAAAACAAGAAGAACTATCTCAGTATCCTTTTAAAAAGAGGTTTCTTATGGCAATTTTGCCATTTGAAGATAAAACAAAAGACAAAAAATACGAATATCTAGGTTCAAGAATAGCAGATCAAATAATAAATGAGATATTTTCCTATTCACGTTATCGCCTGATCGAAAGAGAAAAGCTTAGCGCTCTTGTTGATGAGATGCAAGTACAACAATCTGAATATTTTAAGAAAGATGTTATTAACAAAATAGGAAATCAGCTTGGAGCTGAACTTATGCTTGTTGGAAGTATTATTGAAATATCCAAACACACAGATAAACAAAGTTTAGGACTTATATCTAAACAAAAGACTATTATAAAGATCTCTCTGGAAGCCCGCGTAGTACATATTGCTACCGGTGAAATAATAGTAATATCCAAATGGAGCGGAGAGGAAAAAACATCAAAAAAAAGAGCATTAATAGCAACAACAGGTGATAACAAAAAAGAAGAAGAATTAATTGCAGATGCAATAAAGAAAGCTGTTAAAAAAATAGCCTACCAAATAAGTAAAAATGCACCTGTTAAAACAGAAGACAGATAACAAAAAACAGAGGACAGAAGGTTAAATGGAAGGGTTAAAGTGATGACCGTTCACTTTGTTTCTCGGAAGAAACACGAAGCTTCATGCTTCGCATGAAATTGAATTTGAGTTTCCACAAAAGTTGCCACATTTATCCTTGATCACGGATTACTGACTATGACTTAATCTACTGATTATAAGATAGTTAACAGAAGTATCAAATAGAAGACCTATAACCTTTATAAATATACAATACATTACTTATCTGTTAATATATCAACAATAGTCTTTTGGTCTTTTTCTTCTAGGAATGGGTGCATTGGAAGTGCAAAGATCTCACCTGCTATTTTTTCTGTTATAGGAAAGTCACCTTGCATATAATTCAGGCTTTCAAATGCCGTCATAAGGTGCAAGGGTTTCGGATAGTATATCGCATATGGAATACTGTTTTTCTTTAAAGCTAAAAGATGTTTTTCTCTTTGATTTGATCTTACGCAATATTGAGCATAAGCAGAAATATTGCGTTCAAGTACCTTTGGTGTAACCAGAATATCTTTTAAATTTTTATTATAAAATTCTGCTACTTTTTGTCTTTTTTCCATTTCGCCATTAAAATATGGCATTTTACCTATTAATATTGCTGCCTGAATAGCATCAAGACGTCCATTTATACCTATTCGTACATTATTATATTTATCTTCACCTTGCCCATGAACACGAATTGATCTTAATTTCTCAAGGATTTTGTCATCATTGAGAAAGATCATACCTCCGTCACCATAGCCTCCAAGGGGTTTTGCCGGAAAAAACGAAGTACAGGCTATCTCTGCTATTGAACATGATCTTTTTTCTTTATATTTGGCTCCAAACGATTGAGCAGCATCTTCAATAACAAAAATACCATGTTTTTCAGCAATAGCGTTTATTGCATCATAATCAGCCATTTGGCCAAAAATATCAACAGCTATGATACCTTTTGTTTTTGATGTTATTTTAGCTTCGATTCTCGCAGGATCAATATTATATGTATCCTCTTTAATATCAACAAAAACAGGCGTTGCCCCTAAAAAAGAAATGACTTCAGCAGTTGCAAAAAAAGTAAAAGGAGTTGTTATTATTTCATCTCCTGGTCTTACATCTTTTGCCATTAATGCCATTAAAAGAGCATCAGTGCCGCTTGATACTCCTAAAGCATATTTTGTTCCCACATATTGTGCTAATGTGGCCTCAAGTTCAGAGACTTTTTCTCCAAGTACATAGTGAGATGAGTCTAAAACAGAATGAATTTGTTTATCTATATCATTTTTATATGCCTGGTACTGCTTTTGTAGATCAATGAACTGCATTAGCACCTCGTCATTCGCAAATCGTGATTAGTGTTTCGTGAAAAGTTTCTAACTACATCTGTTTAATAACTTCGCCTTCTTTTTCATATTTTTTATGACATTTAGGACATTCACCCTGTTTATCTAATACTATAAGCTTTGTTCCACATGAGCATATCCATCCCATTATTTTTGCAGGATTTCCATAACAAAGAGCATAGTCAGGTACGTTTTTTGTGACAACTGCTCCTGCACCTATAAAAGCATATTTCCCGATACTGTTTCCACATACAATTGTTGCATTTGCGCCTATACTTGCACCGGTTGAGACATGTGTCTCATTTATTTCATCCATTCTAATAATTTCACTTCGCGGATTTATTACATTTGTAAAAACACAAGACGGACCACAAAAAACATTATCTTCCAGTGTAACGCCTTTATAAACAGAAACATTGTTTTGTATTTTTACATTTTTACCAATTACTACATCAGGGCCTATACTTACATTCTGGCCTATTTTACATCCATCACCCAAAACTGTATTTTTAAGAATATGCGAGAAATGCCAGATCTTTGTTCCTTTTCCAATACTTACATTTTCATCAATAACCGATGTTTCATGTAAAATCCTTAAATAGTTTCTGGTTTTCATTTACCCAGTTATAGAGCATCTCTACACCGGTTGATACATTTATTTTAGGTACCCATTTAAAATCTCTAGAAGCTTTTTCAATATCACAGACAAAGACAGGTTGATCACCAGGCCTCCAGTCATCATATGAACAAGTGATCTTCTTTCCTATATGATTTTCTAGAAGATTTATAAGTTCAAGTAGAGACATCTGGTTGCTTGATCCGCCGCCTATATTGTAAGCTTTTCCTGATACAACATCTCTCATTTCATAAGCTTTTTCATAACAATTTATAAGATCATCAACAAACAATACATCTCTTACCTGTTTACCGTCTCCATATATGGTAAGATCCTTTCCAAGAACAGAAGCAATTGTGAACCATGCGACCCAGCCCTGATCTTCAACACCAAACTGACGGTATCCGTATATGCATGATTGCCTTAAACTAACTGTTTTTAATCCATAAATGCGGGCATAATCTATAGTGTACTGATCTGCCGCTCCTTTAGAACAACCATAAGGAGAATGAAAATCAAGAAGTCTTTCTTCTTTTATTCCGTTTTTTAAGTTTTTATACTGATAACGTCCATTTTCTTGCACAATTTCAATATCTGTCATTCCTCCATATACTTTATTGGTAGATGCATATATAAAGAAAGATTCAGGAGAATATTTTCTACATGCTTCAAGAAGATTAAATGTGCCATACGCATTTATTTCAAAATCTTCACGGGGTTCTTTTACCGATGTTGTTACAGCAACTTGAGCAGCAAGATGAATAATAAGATCAAACGGACCTCTTGATTTGAAGAATTTATCTATTACTTCAAAATTACAGATATCCATCTGGTAAAAATCAAGATTTGTCTTTAGTGTTTTTAAATATTTCAGGTTCTTTTCAGAGCCCTTTCTGGAAAGATTATCAAGTATAATTACTTCATGCCCTTTTTTAATGAATCTCTCTGTTGTATTACAACCGATAAATCCGGCACCACCTGTTATTAACACTCTCATAATAGCCCTTTTATATTAAAAACAATAAAAACATTATCGAAAAGAGGTGAAAAAGTCAATCTTTATCAAAGAAAAGAGAACAGAAAAGAAAAAGAGAAAATTAGCCACCAAGGACATCCTCCAAAGTTTAGTTTTCCACAATTTTGGTAACAGAAGAGAAAAGATAAATGGGACGCAGATAAACGCAGATTTTGGAGATCAGAGGACTTTATAATAAAAACGCTATTGTAGAATGGTTAACAATCAAAAAGTCTATTAACTATAGAATGCCCTTTTTGTAAGATGCAAAAACAATAATTCACTTATTCCGTAGATCGCTGTTTTGAAATCAATTTTTTGTAAACATTTTATTTAAAGCATGTTTCGCATGATATCTAAAAATGATCAATTTATTAAAATTATTTTAAGCTCATACATATAATCTGGATTGATATTACAATTTGATCTGCAAGATATGCTTATATTTATCCTGTTAATCCTGTCAAAAAGGCTTTTTTAAAAAAACTAATTTGTTACCGTAATTGTGAAGTGTACACTTCGGCGGACTTATCGCACGAACACAGAGTAAAAAAAAGGAAAGCCTGAATGAATAAGATTTGAAATGATGGCTTAACCTGACATCTGTTTTCTGTTAGTTGTCCTTTTATATATTGACAGGAAAAAACCATTTTATTATAATTCGACTTTATTTTTCTTATAAAATTGGCGGTTTAGCTCAGTCGGTTAGAGCAGAGGAATCATAATCCTCGTGTCTGGGGTTCGAATCCCTAAACCGCCACCATTAACCTCTTCTACTTCATAAAACTCAATAATCACCAAAGAATCCTTGTCTTAATTATTAATGGGATGAGAACCATAGGGTTCGACAAACGCACCATGGATGGCAAGCGTTTGAACGGCACGCTTTAGTGTGACGGCCCGAAGGGCGGAGCGGACCAATGGACCGCGAGTAATCCCTAAAAGCCCCTCTATACTTTGCTCTGCACAAAGTAAAGAGAGAAGTATACCTCGACAAATCTGTATTTCAGGCAAAGTCGGGCCATTGTAAATAATTCTCAGAACTTCGCCCAGGTAGCAAAGAATTATATACGTATGGGCAGACAGGATATGGCTGATGAAATAATGAGAGAGTTAAAAGAAAAATATCCTAAAAGGGAATTTGAGGAAATAAAAAAATAGCATATGTTTCAATACTACCGCAGTTCAAGCAAATTTAGAGTATATAAAAACACCCCGGTTCATATATTTTTCACCTAATATATGAACCGGAAAAAAGTTTATCAATTAAAACAGACAACGGAATTTTAGACCAACATAAGTCTGATCACTTGAAATTTCATTATTTTTTACTGTTAGTACTGTTCCCGCTGGTGTTAAGCCTTCATTTTTATACCAGGTCTGAGTCTGTTCGCCTTCTGTTTTAATAGTAATACTTTCAAATGTTAAAGCAAGCATCATATTTTTATAGAAGTTCCAAGATGCTTCTCCTTTAAAACTAATAAATGATCCCTCTGCATCTGTTTCAGTTATTTTTCCTCTTGCTGCATGATCATCTTTGTCTTTTGTTTGAGCCATAGAAGAAAGATCAACCCCTAAACTAACATTCAACTTCTCGTTAGGGTCAAAATCAAAACCTATACCAAAATAAGGGATCTTATGTTCTACTTCGTAAGTCACATAAGGTGTTTCAGATGTTAGATCAAAATTCACTAAAGAACCATCAGAAGTTAAAAGACCGCGTTGAAAACCTACGACATTCATTGCTTTATAACCATCCCATTTTTGTTTCAAATATCCAACAGACAGCCTGACCCTTAAATTATCAAAGTTCATTAAACGAGGAATTCTCCACATAAATCTGAGATCATAAATATTTGCATTTGACTCAACATCAGAAGTAGTGTCACTCATCAAAGGAACATAAAAATAATTTATAATATCATTTTTTAACCAATCCCTATCACGCATTGAAACAGTTCCTTCAGATACTGATGTAGAATATTCAAACTGAAAGAAATATTGATTCATATATCCGGCCTGCATACCAAGATCAAGCATGTAATTATCAATATCCCATTCTAGTATACTTCTAGAATTAATCTCACCTAATACAGAATTAATTTCATCATAATTGAAATCATATGTATTATTCCCTGTAACGCTAGATGTACCAATATCAAAAGCAAAGCTCAAATCCTTAGAAATTTCCTGTGAATATGCAGAAGATAAAAACAATAATGAAATCACAAAAAATAAAGTAAAAATAATTCTTTTCATAATAATCACCTATTAATCCGTTAATGTTAAAGTTAAATAAAAATACAATAATAATATGTTATATTCTATGCCCCCTTTTCCGATAGTTTTTGAAATTCATTTTATTTGCAATATGTGTATCTTTTATATATCTTTGCGTTTGATTCACATAAGATACTATTTCCTTACATAAATCTTGTCAAACATTAAAAAGGCTTTATTATTATTTGATTGATTATTGGAATTTATATTCTTGTTTTTTTATCAAATGGACTCATATCACACTACGGATAACTTCTTTTATCTAACATAGTTCAAGCAGGTAAGGATTTATCTCTTTTTCTTCTTTCAACGTAGAAAATGGCCCATGTCCGGGATAAACTATCAAATTATCATCTAATAAGATCAGTTTTTTTAAAGATGTCTGGATCTCTGAAAAATCTCCTCCCGGAAGATCGCATCGCCCAATGGATCCATTAAAAAGTGTATCTCCCGCAAAAAGATGATTATCTAAAATATATGAAACGCCTCCTGGGCTATGTCCGGGTGTATGCAGTACTTCAAAATCTAGTGGAAGATCTTTTGGTAGTCTTTCATCTTCTAATAATATATCAGGATCATTTAGGGGATCAGCATCAATACCTAATAACAAAGCCATTTTATGTGCTTCATTATAAAGATAAATATCATCCTTATGAATTATTACTTTTGCTCCTGTTCTTTCCCTTATATAATCCACTGCACTTACATGGTCATAATGCCCGTGTGTTAAAAGAACATGTGTTACCTCTTTATTCTTACAAGCATCTATTATCTTTTCCCCCTCAAAACCGGGGTCAATAATTACAGCTTTATTATCTGAGGAAAATAGAACAAAACAATTTGTCGCAAGCGGTCCTACAGTAATATGTTTTATTTCAGTTGGATGATTTTCTGACATAATCTTTTAAACTACACTTTCTGTTTCTTATTTAGAAGTTCTCTTGCTTTATCTAGAACCGGAAGGCTGATAATAAAAGTCGTACCCTCACCTTTTTTAGACTTTACTTCCATTTTACCCATATGTTTTTTTATAATACCTGCTGAGACGGAAAGCCCGAGGCCCGTGCCCTTTCCTGCTGGTTTTGTTGTAAAAAAAGCTTTAAAAATATTCTGCATGTTTTCTTCTTCAATCCCCTCACCATTATCACTAAATTCAATAACAACATCATCATCAACACGTTTAGTAATAAACTTTAAAATACCTTTTTTAGGCATAGCATCTTTTGCATTGATCACAAGATTTACGAAAACCTGCTGAAGCTCATTTCCATCGCAATATATAAGTGGTAGATCCTTATCATATTCCTTTAATACCGTAACATCATATTTTATTTGATTCCTTGTAACCATTAAAGAATCCTCAATAATGCTATGTATACTTACAGGAGTAAATTTTTTCTCGCTTTTCCTGGAAAAATCAAGAAACTTTTCTGCAATTGATTTACAACGGTATCCGCATTCTCTAACTATTCGAAGTTTTTCCAGAACAAGATCAAAATCATTGTTTATCTGTTTAGATTCTATCTTGTTTATAAGCAATTCTACATAACCCAAAACACCACTAAGCGGGGTGTTTATTTCATGAGCGACACCTCCTGCAAGCATTCCCATAGCTGAAATTTTTTCAGTCTGTATCAGACTTGCTTGAGTCTCCTTTAGCTCTTCGTTTATTTTGCGAAGTTCTTTTGTCCTATCTTTTACCTTTTCTTCCAAATCATTTTTATATGAATTTATTTCACTTATAAGGTTTGTTATCTCACGAATATCTTTCCCTATAAGCAGAAAATAATATCTACCGAATTCATCTGAAATAAAAGGAGAAATAGTCACATTAAGAGGAATAAGAATACCGATATTGTTTTCAAGCTCAATATCATGATTAGTGATAGTTTCTTTCCTGCTCGAATCTATTATTCTGTCATAAGGGAAAACTGGCTTCCCATCTTTATAAAAAAGAGGTTTATCCTTGTCTTTAAACAATCCCTTAAAATCCATAAGATATAAATCGTCAGTACTATAACCTAATATACTGTTTGTTGACTGACTTGAATAAATTATTTTACCTGTTGGATCAAGAACTATAAGAACATCACTCATTATTTCCATAAGTGCTTTGAAAAAAGCGTCTGGAATATGTACATGATAGCGAAACCTATATAAAGCCAAAGCAATTATCGAAAGACTTATTAGCAGAACCAAAATTCCGAAGCGCAAAGTTATAATGCCATTTGTCTCAAAAATTATCTCCGGGATAAGGCCAAATAAAAAAGCAATCGTTGTACCTGTAAGCATTATGTCTGTCTTTTTTTTAAGATCTTTTGTAAGATTACTTCTCCTATACCAGAATAAGAAAAAGACACAATAAATATAATGAGTTAATACATAAATAAGGAATGCTGTTGTTGCCTGAGCAGGCACAAGAACAAGCATTTTTTCACCTGCTTGGGTTGTACTCATAACAAGTCTGTTTAAAAAAGGCAATAATGAAAAAAGGAACGCAGGAAAATAAAAAACACTTATATAAAATATCCTGTTTTTAGAATACTCCTTAAAATCAGCCATTTTGACAATAAAATGAACAAAAACAGCAGGAAAAAAGAATAACGCTAATGAAGTGATTCTTACAAAAATATCTCTTAAATATCCATAATTAAAGACTAAAAAAAGAAACTGTCCACAACCAAGTATAAACAAAGTTATGCTGAGAATAAAAAAATGTATATAAATCGGAGTTTTGCGGTTTTTACTAAAAAAAATATAACCCAAAAGAAGGCTTAATACAGCACAGATTAAAGAAGTTGAAAGAACAATAACATCAATAATTGTCAGTGCCTTTATCATAATATTACTATACAGTATTTTAAAAAAAATGCCAAATAACAATTTAGCATTTTTAAATTCATATTTAAGTTATTCGGCAATTGTTCTTAAAGTAGGTTTTTTTCTTTCAAATACTCTTTTAAAACTATTCTCCAATCTTTCATAATATCAATATCAGCCTTTTTTAAAGCAGCATTTTCTAAGACAGAATATAGCGGTCTTTTTACTTTTGATTCAAAATCAGATTGATGAGCAGGAACAATATTAACTTGCATACCTGATAACTTAAAAATTTCTTTTGTAAATTCATACCAGCTGCACTCCCCACCACTTGTTGCATGGTATATACCTGCTATAGGTAATATTTCCGTCATCTTTTTGATCTGCATTGCTAAATTCAGGCTATAAGTCGGCGTAAGTACCTCATTATCAACAACTCTTATAATATCTTTTTCTTTAGCAAAATGTAGCATCTTATCTACAAAATTTTCTCCTTTAACAAGACATCCGGAAACTCCATACAAACCGCTTGTCCTTACAATATAAAAATCTTGAGTCTCCTTAACTATCATCATCTCGCCTTCAAGTTTAGTATACCCGTAATAATTGAGAGGATCTGTATTATCTTCCTCTAGATAAGGAGTAGTTTTTGTACCATCAAAAACATAGTCAGAGCTCAAATGAACAAGATACGCACCTATTTCACGAGAAACGACGGCTACATTTTTTGCTCCAAGTGCATTTACTGAATATGCAAGATCCTTTAGATTCTCACAATTGGGAACATCAGTATAAGCAGCCGTGTTTATTATAAAATCTATTTCATGGCCATCTAAAGCTCTTCTTATACTATCGATGTCAGTTATATCTATATCATGCTCAGGCGGACCATTTAATGCAAGCACAGGCTTTTCCGAAAAAGCTCTTTTTAAATCTGAGCCAAGCTGTCCGTTAGCGCCTATAATGGCAATTTTTTTATTTTTATTCATGTTATTTCCTTCTTGAGGAAAAGATTATAGCAGTGATGCAGGAAAAACCAAACTACATTTTTTTTAAAAATAAATTTTAAAAAATACTCTTCAGAATAAATCTTGATAAAAAAGATTTATTCTGTCTCTAACTTTTTCTCAATATCAGCAGATAAGATATTAAGCCTTAGCTTCAAGCTCTTTATGATAGCTTCACAAGTTCTGGTCGCACCTGTTATGCTATCGTATTCATTTTTTTCAATATCTTTCCAAAAAACACCAGTAAAAGAATCAAAAAAACCCTTTTTCTTAATAACTTTTAGAATACTTGGTGTCTCTTTATTAGGACAAAGACTAACACCAATAATTTTTTGTTTCTTATTTATACCGATCAATAAAGGTACAGGTCCCCTATACCCTTTAATTTTATCAGAATAAGGAGAAGTGAAAATAACACTTCCCAATAAGTGCTTATCTTTATCTAATACTTTTATCCATATATCTTTATCTTTTGGATAGAGCAGATGGGCAGCATTGATAAAAATTTCTTTTATCTGTTCCAGTTCTGCCTTTCCATAAACTTTATTCTTATCTTCCAGTGCCCACAAAATCCCGCATTGTAGAACAAGAATCAAAAAAGCTGACAGTACTAGATTTAATGCTTTCCCTTTCAAAAAAATTCGCAAATATTCTTCCTTCGTAAATAACTTTATAATTCTTCTTTTCCTGTAACAAGACTAAAGGCCTGCATATATTTTTTACGTGTATTTTCAACTATCTCATCAGGCAGTTCCGGTACAGGAGGCTGCTTTTCCCAATTAATAGATTCCAAATAATCACGAACATACTGCTTATCATAGCTCTTCTGAGATCGTCCTGCTTCATAATCATTAGCAGGCCAAAAGCGTGAAGAATCTGGTGTCATTACCTCATCAATAAGTATTAATTCACCGTCATTCAATCCAAATTCAAATTTTGTATCGGCAAGTATAATACCCTTTGGCAATAAATAATCCCTGGCAGCCTTATATATAGAAAGGCTTTTTATCTTTACTCTCTCAGAAAGTTCTGCTCCAATACTTTTTTTCATTACTTCAAAACTAATATTTTCATCATGACCACTTTCAGCTTTTGTTGATGGTGTAAAAATAGGCTCTTCAAGTTTTGAAGATTCTTTAAGTCCTTTTGGCAACTCTATTCCACAAACACTTCCGTTACTAGAATATTCTTTCCATCCTGATCCTGAAAGATATCCCCTAACAACACATTCAATAGGAATAACATTTGTCTTTTTTACGAGCATACTTCTCTTTTCAATGATTTCCTTATATTTTTTTAACTCTTCAGGATATTCTTCACAATTACCAGTTAAATAATGATTTTTCACAGTATCCTTTAAGAAATTAAACCAGAAAACAGATATCTGTGTAAGGATTTTTCCCTTATCAGTTATTGGTGTAGGCAATATGTAATCAAATGCAGATATCCTGTCACTTGCAAGAAAAAGAAGTTTATCTCCGAGATCATAAACATTTCTTACCTTTCCTTTTTTAAATAATTTCAAATCTTTCAATTCTTCAAAATCAGCATGTGCCATTTTATTCTCCTCCCTTTATTAATTCTTCCGCGTGTCGTATAACAACACTAGTAATATTTTCTCCACCCATCATCCGCGCTATTTCTTTTATCCTCTTTTCTTTTTCCAGTTTTTTAACTATCACTAACGTTTTTTCATGTTTTTCCTCTTTTCTTACAGATAAATGCCATCTTGCAAATTTAGCGATCTGAGGCATATGTGTAATTACTATCAATTGATGTTTCTCAGATATTTTTTTTAATTTTTCTCCGACAACAACAACTGTCTCTCCACCTATATTTGAATCTATTTCATCAAAAATAAGAATAGGAATATCGTCAACATCAGAAAATATCTTTTTTAATGCAAGCATTATTCTTGATATTTCGCCACTTGAAGTTATTTCACAAAGAGGCTTCATCTCATCTCCGATGTTAGTCTTAATAAAAAACTCAGCAGTTTCTTTTTCTATTCCATCATGCATCCTTGAAATAAAACGTACTTCAAATTTTACATTTTTTATAGCTAGTTGCTTTAGCTCCTTTTCTATAAGTTTTTCAAGGTCCTTTGCTCCATCTCTTCGTCTGTTTGAAAGGATCTTAGCTTTTTTTATTACAGCTTCCTTGCTTTTTTGTATTTTACGCTGTAAATCTTCTCTTGAAATCTCCATATTTTCAAGTCTTTTTATTTTTTCATCCAGCTCAAAGCAATAACTGCGAAGTCCTTTAAAATCAAGATTATATTTACTTTTCAGTTTTTTTATACGAAGCATCTGTTCTTCTAAATCATCCATCTCACTTTCACTAAATTCCAGATCCTCGTCAAGAGATTCCACTTCACGTTCCAATTCCAGATAGGTTTCAAATGATGCATCTATTTCTTTCTTATAATTAATTAAACTGGATTTGAACTCTCCAAGAACCTCAATATCTCTGCTTATAGTCTTTACCCTTGAAATAAGGCCTCCATCCTCTCCTGTTATAATCGCAAGAATGTCACGTATTCTTGAATGGATTTTTTCGGAATTTGATAATAATTTATGTTTTTTTAAAAGGCTTTCCTCATCATCCTGCATTAGTGTTACAAAATTAAGCTCTTCTTTCTGCATGCGGTATATCATGAATTTTTCATTCTTCATTCTTTCTTCTTCATCAAGGTCTCTTGATTCTCTAAAAAGAAGACAATATTTTTTGTAAATATCATTCCATTCTGAAAGGATTTCATCATTTTTACAAAACCTGTCAAGCAGAAGAATATGGTTATCAGAATTCAGCAACTCCTGATGGCTATGACTTCCGCAGATATCTGCAATATGTTCTCCAAATTCCTTGATGACAGAAAGAGATACAAGATGCGAGTTTATCCAGCATTTATTCCTGCCATTTCTCGAGAGAAATCTTTTTATAAGAATTTCATCACTATAATCAATACCGCTTAATTCTTTTTTTGAAAAAACACCTGTCTTTTCAAGAAAATCTAAAATTGGCTTTGAATCATTAATATTAAAAACAGCTTCAATACATGCGTCATCTGATCCAGTTTTTATGATCACGTCCGCATTTACACGTTCTCCAAGAAGCAGATTAAAAGAATTTATAATAAGTGACTTACCTGCACCGGTCTCTCCAGTCAAAATATTAAGACCGGTCCCAAACTCTATTTCTATAGAGTCTATAATACCTACATTTTCCAGCCTTAAATAACTAAGAGACATCTTCATTTTTTGCTTCTCTCAAAAAAGGAAGAAACATCTTCCAATTCTTTTTTATAAAATTTCTTTTCAGGATACAATCTTATAGCTTCATTGAACTCTTTCAATATTTTTTCTTTACGTAATGGATAGTTATTAGCAATATCGTTTTTGAACATGGCACGACCGTATTCATGATGATAATACGGCTTTAAAGGGCTAAGCCTGACTGCCTTCATATAAAAATATTCTGCACCTTGAAAGTCATTTGCCGAAAAAAGCTTTCTTGCCATTTCATAATAATAAAGATCATTCAAAGGATCAAGGTCTATAGCAAACTTCATCTCATCCACTACTTGCTCTATCCTGCCCAAACTGTAATGTGCATTAGCAGTTCTGTAATGCTGAAAAGCCCTTATGCTTCCACTTAAGTATTTTATTATGAAAGAAACTGTAAAAATGGTTATAACAAGAAAAATTACATTTAAAACATAACCTAATTTCCCTGTTTTGATTGCTTTTTCTTTTTTTTCATCGTTTTTTTCTTTTCCAAAATTTATTATTAGCGCCGCAAGAAGCATAAATGTAAAACCAAACGAAGGTACATAAAATTCAAAATCTATCATATTATGAAAAAAAGAAGCCGTCAGCGCCGTAAAAAAGATAAAACCATTCACAGGAATATCCTCAATCTTCTTTTTTTCAGGAGATTGTTTTATTCTTAAAGCATGAACTATGACCAATAGAAAAAATATTATAAAAAGAATACCTCCGGCAAACCCGCACTCTACTAAAAGCTGTAAAAAAACATTATGTGCCATCTGTACTTCTTCAGCATTTGGTAGTTTATACTGTGAATACAGTATTCCAAATGTACCAAGACCTGACCCATAAAATCTTGTATCTTCAAGCATTGATAATGCTGCCTCGTAATACTCTTTTCTTACAACGAAAGATTTAACCATCTTTTCTTCCATTTTTACTCTTTCTTCCGGCTTAATTATCCGGTATGTAAAAAAAGCTGTCACAAAAATAAAAAGAACTAGGAACAGGTTTAATAAATATTTTTTACGTTTAAAAATAAATACAAAAGCAGATATTATTATAGCACTTGCAAATGCTATAATAGCGCCTTCTGACTTCGTTTTTATCAGCATGAACAAACCGCTTATCGGATAAATACAAGCCCACAAAAATGCATGTCCTACAAGATGCTGTCTTTCAAGTGTAATTAAGTATATATATGAGCCAATTAAAATAACAAGTAGACTGACAATAAACCATTTAAGTATCTTTTTATTTTTTGTTGCGAGGATACCTGTTACAACTGGTATTGTAAGAATCAGGTAACCTGCAAAAGTATTTGAGTAATTAAATGTTGAAAATATTTTTTTGGACATCAGCCTGCTTCGAAAGCTAGGATCATTAAGCAGGTGAGGAGCTTCAGCTTTAACATATTTTAATGTATCTTCCAATTGATAAAAATACTGATAAAGACCGAACAAAACTACAAAAATAAAAGAGATAAAAAAAATAAAAAATATTGCCCGTCTCTTTTTACTATCAATAATATGTTGATTAAGCATAAAATAATATAGGTAAAAACAGGAAAAAAGCAAAAAGTAATCCAGGGATATTTTTATAGATGGACTTAAAAAAACGGAGGGGATACTGCATAACAGAAAAAGCAAAAAAACAAAATCAATTTTTGTAATAACAAAGTTCATTTCATTTTTTAAAACTTTAGCAAACATCAAAAACAAGAATGCAAGCACAACAAGCATTAAAGCAATGTGATTGGGCCATACATCATAGATCCATTCACTGATAAAGTTTTTTAGATTCGAGACATCAAGAGTAGGGCTGTGATGTATTACATTTGAAATGTATGGCAAACCAAATTTTAGAGGAAGTACAAAGGTAAAGAAAACAAGTATTGCCCATGAAGTATTATAACTTAAAAGACTGATGCGGCTCAAAAAATTCTTCACTTCAGCATCTCCGCATCATTGTTATTTTTATCACTGCTTGCATAATATTCCAAAATAACAATAATACCAAAAAGACAGGCTACCTGTACTAAGACCAGTATCGCTCCTGTCAGGTTGACCCAAAAAAGGAATATGGCTGATATGCCTGTTGTAAAAGTTATAAAATAAAGGAATATAACGGCATATTTTACACCCATCCCCAAACGTGAAAGACGGTGAGAAAAATGATTTAGGTCACCGACCATTATTGATTGTCCTTTAAGAAGTCTTACCACAACAACAGAAAAAGTATCATATAAAGGCACCATAAGTACTATTAACGGCACAAGAGATGAGATATAGCGTGGATAGTCTGCTGATTTATGATATGTCGTAAGTACCATTATAACCCCTATTATATACCCAAGTAAAAGAGCACCGGCATCTCCCATAAAAATACGTGCAGGGTAAAAATTAAAAATAAGAAAACCAAGGAGTGCCCCTGCTGCTGCTGCACAAAGCCCTGATACAAGATAATTACCGAAAAGATGTGAAATAAAAAATATTATTATTATCACAATCAGCCCTATACCTGCAGAAAGACCGTCCATATTATCAAGCAGGTTAAAAGAGTTTATTAGAAGTACAAACCAGAACGTTGTAGCTGCAAAAGAAAATATCTCGCTATTTACAAAAAGTGTGATCTTTATTCCTGAAAAATACATAATACTTCCTGCTGTGATCTGGATAAAAAGTTTTAGATATGGATTCATGCCTTTTTTATCGTCAATAAGTCCTGTTATCAAGATGCCCAAACCAACAGCAAAAATTATATTAAGCTGGTTTATCCTGCTTAACGCTCCGTTAATGAAATCTTCAATAGATGGAAATGCATTAATGATAAAATCACCAAAAAAATAAAAACAAATAACAGGCACATATACTGTCATTAACAAAGATAAATAAATAGAAACACCGCCAAGAAGAGGAATGGGCTTTGCATGGCTTTTTCTTCCCCTCGGATGATCAAGAAAATCAGTTTTATGGGCAATACTTATGCAAAAACGTGTAAAGATCAAAGACAAACAAAACGTGAATAAAAAAACAGCAATCCTGACATGTATAAAATCCATTTTATTCCAGCTCCATATAAAGTTCATGAATCTTTCTTACCATATATTCTTTTCTAAATATCGGGTCGACCTTTGCTTTTCCGTAGCGCCCCATGGATGCACGAAACTCACTGTCTTTTATCATAGTTAAAATAGCATCTCTTAACATCTCAGAATCTTCAGGTTCAATAAGATACCCGTTTTCTCCATTTTCAATAACTTCTTTTGCACCATCAATATTAAAACTTATAACAGGTAATCCTGAAGCCATTGCCTGAGGAAGAGCTCTAGCAAGTCCCTCTCGAAGAGAAACATGTACAAGAAAATCCATAGCAGAAAGATAGCCGGGTATTTCGCTAGGCAGTACCAGGCCTGTAAAAATTATATTTTTTTCTATATTCATCTCCTGAGCTTTTTTTACA
This sequence comes from Candidatus Auribacterota bacterium, assembly GCA_023144635.1. Classification (GTDB taxonomy): domain Bacteria; phylum Auribacterota; class JAFGBW01; order JAFGBW01; family JAFGJP01; genus JAGLFH01. Next base: position 29,758 of record JAGLFH010000018.1, read on the forward strand.
AACGAATCTTTTAAAATACCGTCCCCAACAAGAAGTATACGTATATTAGGATATTCTTTTATTACATCTTTCATAGCTTCAAATAAAAACTTGTGCCCCTTCAGATAAAAAAGCCTTGCTATTTTACCTATAACAATTTCATTTTCTTTTATGCCAAGTTTTTCTCGCATTGTTTTTCTTTTTTGAGAAGCGTTAAGAAAAGGTTCAAGATCCATTCCAGAATAAATAGTAACAAACTGCTCTTTTCTGCCTATATTCTTTTTAAGTGCTTTTTCTGTCATGACATTGCATACAGTAACGATTTTTGTACTTACTCGAGCTGCAAGTTTTTCTAATAAAACATAAAAAAGATTTACAATTTTTGATTGATATTCGTGAAAAGGAAGACCGTGAATAGTATGCACAATAATTTTCACACCTGCCAGTCTTGCAGCAAACCGCCCCAGTATACCAGCCTTTGAACTGTGAGTATGAACAATGTCATAACCTTCTTTTTTAAAAAGTCTATATAGTTTTAAAAAAGCAATTATATCCTTTACAGGATTAATATTTCGTACCAACTCTGGTATAAGTTTATAATCCTTACCTATCTTTTGACCCTGACCATCAAAGATACAGCCCTCAGGTCCATAAGTAGGACCTGTTATTAGATCAACTTGCTTGTACTCGCTATATTCCTTAAGGCCTTTAACAGTGAAAAGAGTATTTTCCTGAGCACCACCTATGATCATGCGTGTAATAACATGTGCGATCTTCAATTTTCCTGCTCCAGTTTTGTTTTCAGGTCTTTTATCGAACGGATAATGTATTCTGATATCTTAATTTGTTTCTCTTCTTTTGAAAATTCAGATTCCAAAATTTTCTCAAAAGTTATCGGTTCACCAACAATTACTCTAATTTTCACAGGATATATCATTTTTGTATTTTTTCGCATGGCCTTATTTGAACCTTCTATATAACATGGGACTACTGGAACAGCTGCTTTTTCAAGAATGAATCCAACACCTCTTTTTGGGGATCCGATGGAACCATCTTCACTTCTGGTTCCTTCAGGATACATAAGTATAGGTCTTCCTGTTTTTAGAAGATTGATAGCAATTTTAATAGTCTTTATATCTCCTGCTTCCCTATCAAGAGGAATAGCATGACACGCGCGTATCATCCACCCAAAGATGAAATTATTGAACAGTTCTTTTTTAGCTAAATACCTCATTATTCTTGTATTGGCAACTCCGCAAAGAACCGGATCAAGATGCGATGCATGGTTTGAAGCGAAAACAAAACCACCATGTTTTGGAATATTACTCTGTCCGATCACTTTTAATCGAAACCAGATAATACATAAAAAGTATGCTAATATCCTGGTAAAAAAATAGAATATGTCTTTAAATCTTTCATTCTGTATCATATTATAAAATATCTTTTCTGCTTATGATTTCTATTGTTTTATTAAGCTGCTCTTCTTTTGTCATATCAGTTGTATCTATAACTATAGAATTTTTCGCTCGTGTGAGCGGAGAATGCTTTCTATTGCTATCTATATCATCTCTTTTTTTCATATTGTCCTTAGTCTTTTCCAAGTTTACACCCAAAACCCCTTTTTTCTTGTATTCTTCATATCTTCTTCTTGCTCTTTCCTCAATAGAAGCAGTAACAAATATTTTTGATTCTGCATCGGGGAAAATTTTTGTGCCTGCATCCCGTCCTTCAACAACTATATTACCTTTAAGTCCAAGATCTCTTTGCTTTTGGGCCATTACACTTCTTACTCCGACATGTTTGCTTACAAAAGAAACATTTTTATCTACGATCTCTGTCTTTATTTCAGTGGGGACTTCTTTGCCATTTATAAAAAGTATTGATGATATTCCCTTACCTTGTATTTCAAACGCCATTTTGCTGGCAATCTTTTCACATAAATCTTCATTGTCAGGATCAATGTTTTTTTGAAGGACAAGTAAAGTAAGGGCTCTATACATTGCCCCTGTATTAAGGTATTTAAAACCCAGATGCTCAGCAAGCTCTTTTGCAAGTGTGCTTTTTCCGCTTCCGGCAGGTCCGTCTATTGTAATTATATTCTTCATTTTTACAGCCTTATATCATATCTATTTTTTTAAAAACATCCTAATTGTTAACAACAAAACTTTTCTTTGATTTACAAAGAAAAGCATAGTTTTTAATTTTACAGGAGCATATTATGAATTGCAAGAGCATAAACATTTAAGATAAATATATATATAGTTATTTTAGTTTCTTAAGTAATAATACAATTTACCCGATATATTTATATAAATTTCTATACATTTGACTTTTTAAGCACAATTTCTTAAAATCAATTAACAATAATAGCAAATTATGCCAATACTCAAATATAAAGCACGAGACAAATTCGGAATACTTATTAAAGGCAAAACTGAAGAGCGCACAAAAGAAGCTCTTGCAGAGCATCTTCAGCATTCTGGCTACACTATTGTATCAATATCGGAACAATCAAAATTCGATAAAAAAGTAGAAGATCTACTTCAAAATATTAAGCAGATAAGCAAGCAGGAAGTGATTTTTTTTACCCGTCAGCTTTCAGGAATGATAGCAGCAGGACTACCGCTTCTTACTTCTCTTTCAAGTCTAAGTAAGCAAACCCCAAATAAAAAATTTTCAAATATAATTGAAGAAGTAAGAAAAGATGTTGAAGCAGGAAGTACACTTGCAGATTCCCTTTCAAAATATCCAAATGCTTTTCCTGAGTTTTATGTAAATATGGTCAATGTAGGTGAAATAAGCGGAAAACTTGAAGAAGTGCTTCAGCGACTTGCTTCATTAGGATTTCAGCAAATGGAGATAGCTTCAAAGATGAAATCTGCTATGGTTTATCCTGTTTTTTTATTTGCAATAATGCTTATCATTGCCATAGGTATGCTTACTTGGGTCCTCCCTCGTTTTGTGGAAATTTTCGAAAAATCAGGAAATGAACTTCCTTTCTTTACAAAACTACTCCTAGATATGAGCCATATTGTTAAAGCTTATTGGTGGGCACTTATTCTTAGTGTGGGTTCTGCTATATTGCTTTTCAAAAGATATGTACAGGATCCTAAAGGAAGGCTTAATGTTGATAAGTTTTTGTTATCCACTCCTATTCTAGGAAAATTGATCCTGGATTATAATATTGCCACTATGACCCGCACTCTCGGAAATATTTTAAAAAGCGGAATAAGCCTTGTTCAGGGAATCACTGTTACTGAAAACACTGTACAAAATTCAGTGCTCAAGGCAATTCTTCTTGAACTCCGGGAAAATGTAGTTAAGGGTACAGGCATATCGGAACAGCTTAAAATGAGCGGCTTTTTCCCTCCAATGGTCATTCAGATGATATCTGCTGGAGAACAGACTGGAAAATTGGAAGAAATGCTTATAGAAATTGCTGATTTTTATTCTGTAGAAGTAGATTTTTCCATTCGAAATTTTACTTCTATTCTTGGACCTCTTATGCTTCTGATCATGGCCGTAATGGTTGGCGCTATGGCACTTGCTATTCTTGTTCCTATCTTTAGTCTTGTAAAAGTATTTAAAAAGCGCTGAATTAGACTAAAGTCTTAATGTATTACGTTTTTTACCATCATCCATTATGCATCTTTTTTCAGCTTTTCTCCCCTCTGACTACGACTCTCGACTATCTTGCATCTTGCATCTTTTTCTATTAACGTATATTCTTAAAATATGAAAAAGAACTCGTATATATTAAAGAAAGCAGGCTCTTTTGGATCAATTACAGGTGTTAGCAGAATACTTGGATATATACGTGATATGTTTTTTGCAAAAATTTTTGGAACTTCTCTTTTTGCCGATGCTTTTTTAACAGCATTCACCTTTCCTAATCTTTTCAGAAAACTTTTTGGAGAAGGAGCTCTTTCTGGATCCTTTATACCGATATTTTCAGATCATTATCATAAAGATCAAAAATCAGCCTGGAAGCTTCTTTGCTCCATTCTTACAATATTATTTATAATACTATCTGCCCTTACGGCACTTGTTCTCTTAGGTCTTTCTTTTTCCGAAAAACATGTAGAATCTGAAAGGATCTTGTATATACTACAGCTGACACGAATTATGTTCCCTTATATAATTCTAGTTTGTACTCTTGGATTTATGTTCGGTATATTCAATTTTTTTGGCCATTATGCACTTCCTGCTCTTTCTTCTGTCATACTTAACATTGCATTGATCACAGGTATTGGGGTTTCCATAAAACTTTTTCAGGATAGCTATTCTAGGATCATATTCCTATCATGGACAGTACTCTTGTGCGGTTTTATTCAATGGATCTTCTATACTCCTCTTATCATAAAATTAAAAATACCTCTGAAATTTGAAATCTGCATGACTCATCCTGCTATGTCACAGTTTTTTAAGCTATACTTACCTTCTGTTTTTGCAATATCTATTATGCAGATAAATGTTTTTGCAGATAGGATTATAGCTGTATTTATAGGACCGGGAGCACCTACTTTTCTTTACTATGCAAACCGTATATACCAGCTTCCTCTTGGTGTTTTTGCAGTTTCTATTGCACTAGCATCACTTCCTGAATTTTCTAAATGCGTAAGCCGCCAAAATATGAAAGGTCTAGTAGACAAACTAATATATTCTCTTAAGCTTTCTCTTTTTATATCGATCCCTTCTTCTGTAGGATTGATCGTCCTATCTAAACCAATTACAGCTATGCTTTTTCAAAGAGGAGCTTTCAGCCCACAAGCAACAGAGACAACTGCAATAGTTCTTTCTTTTTATGCTATAGGACTTTTTGCTTTTTCAAATTTAAAGACACTTACATATGCTTTTTATGCTTTAAAGGATTCTATTATTCCTACAAAAATCGCATTTGTATGTATGATAATTAATATTCTGCTTAACATTGCATTTATGTTCTGGATAAGATCTGCAGGCATTGCTCTTGCAACTTCTATATCAATAGCTATAAATATCTTTGCTCTTATGTTTTATCTTGGCAGAAAACTTCAAATAGATTTAATAAGTACTTTTTTTCATACTACAATAAAATATCTCATACCTTCTTTATTTATGGGATTTGTTGTTAGATCATGCTATATCTCATGTATTTCTTTACTGCAAATCCATTTTACAGGGAGCTTACTTCAATGTTTTGCTACATTGATATCAGTCATTAGCGGAGTTATAGTTTATTTAGGAATATTTTTTATATTCTCAAGAAAAGATCTAAGAAGATTTATCAGTTAATTCTTTTTTAGTTTGTTCTATCGCGCTCTTGCTTCCACCCTCGGTAATACTTCATTTCCCAATGAAAAAAGGCTCTATCATAACCTATGTCATAACCTATTCTTTGACTTTCCAGCCACTTAAATTTAAGTATTTCTTCTTTTTCTGCCATTAATTCCTGATACAATTTAGTTTTTTTCAAAAAAACAATCTGCTTTTCAATGCTATTTAGACACATGATATTAACCCTCATTAACTAGTTTTAAACAACGCTAAAATACTATATTAACAATTGTAAGCCTTTTTCATGCCAATTCAAAAATATTTTTTCAAGTCAACAACAAGTACCTTGTATTAGGCTACTTATAAAATTACTTATATTAATGCTACATTAAAATTAACATCAGTCTATTAAATAAATGTAAAATTATTTTACATTATTCAAGTATTTTTCTTTTTGAGACACGAGGTATCTTAAACCAGCCTCTGTCTTTTTCAACATGGCTCATCCCACTTGAAGAAAAAAAATGAAAAAGAAATTTTCGTTTCTTATCTATAAATCCTTTATTATTTTTTCCGATAGTTGCATATTCTAGAATAAAATCCGTCAGTATTTTCCTGTCTTTTTGGGGAACCTTTATAAAACGTATACCATACTCATATTTTTTATTTTCAACAATTTCTTCAATTCTAATTATCTCACCAACTACTGATATCATCTTAACATTAGGAGTTGAAGACACATCAATACCTATCTGAACAAATGTATGAAGCGGATATTTCTGTTTTGATTCAAAGAGAATCCCGCATCCGCTTAAGTTTTTTGATATTCCACCTTTGTCAAGAGACTTTACTAATTTATTTTCATCATAGATTTTAATACCAATTATTTTTTTAAATGATATTCTACGGTATTTTCTGTGCTCTGCAGATTTTTTGTTTTCTTTCTTTTTAAACATAGATCGTACCTTTATACTTAAATTTACTTATTTAGATTATACTTCTTGTAAATAATCCAGATATCCCTGAAGTATCCATTGAGCTGCTCCGGCATTTATTGAGCGCTTTCTTTTTTTTCGAGTTAGATCACCTTCAAGCATAGATCGCTCGATAGCTTGCGTTGAAAGCCTCTCATCCCAGTAAACAACCGGAAGGTTTGTAGCATTGCCCAAAAGGCTTCCCAGGCTTTTTATTTCTTCAAACATCTGGCTTGGACGTCCGTTCATATGTATAGGATTACCTAGTACTATCTTCTCTATTGCGTACTGACTCATCTTTTCAATTATTTTATCTTTAAGTTCACGAATATCTTTATATCCTGAAATATTATCTTTTGATATCGCTATCATTTTTCCTTCATCACTAAAAGCTATTCCAGTTACTTTTGTCCCAACATCAACACCTACTATTCTCATCTAAACAACCTTTTATAATCCCTATTTTCATCAATAGCTTTTAGAACTTTTTTTATTTCCTGATCTTTTGACTTATTACAGACTAAAACAGCATCGTCTGTTTGTATGATTATAAGATCCTTAACACCTATCACTGCCGTTAACAAAGGCCTTCTAGCATTTCTATTTACAATTATACAATTATCCGTATCAAAAGGTAATACCTTACCCAGAACAACATTTTTTCTCTTATCTTTTGGGAAATGCCTTTGCAGAGATGACCAGGATCCTATATCATCCCATTCAAGATCACGGCACACCGAGACAATAACATTTTTTGCTTTTTCCATAACAGCATAGTCAACTGATATCTTTGGAAGCTTCTTATAAACTTTACTTAATTCAGCCTGAAAGATTTTTCTTTTTCCAATATTTTTTTCAAGCGATAAAAGTCCATTATATGTGATTTTAAGATATTTATTAAGATTTTCAAGAAAAACATCTGCTCTCCATACAAACATTCCGCTATTCCAAAAATATTTTTTAGCACGTAAAAACCTTTTGGCTTTTGTTTCATTAGGTTTTTCATGAAATTTTTTAACTGCAAAAAAACGTGTTTTTAAATATTTTTTTCTATAGTTTCCTTTTTCAATATATCCATAAGCTGTAGATGCAAAAACGGGAAGCATTCCAAAGGTAACAAGAAAGCCGTTGTTCGCAGCTTCATATGCAGAAAGAATTTTTTCTTTAAAAGAGATCTTATTTTTTATTACATGGTCTGCAGGAAGCACTGCCATTGAGGCATCTTTATCTTTCTTTAGAATAATCAATGCAGCCAGCCCTATACATGCCGCTGTATCTCTCCCTACAGGTTCGCTTATAATATTTTCTTTTGAAAGTTCCTTAAGTTCATTTTTTATCATTTCTTCCTGGCTCTTGTTGGTAACAACCAGTATTCTACTTGCCGGACAAAGCAATTTTGCTCTCTCAAAAGTTTGTCTTATTAGCGACAACCTTCCAACTATCTTTAATAGCTGCTTTGGCTTTTCCCTTCTGCTTTCAGGCCAGAATCTTTCACCGCTGCCACCCGCCATTATAACTATCCAACGCATAACTCTCTCCAAATTTTATTAATGATTTTCTGTATCAGAATGCAACTTCTCATCATCTTTTTCTTTGAATATTCTTTTCAGATCATACATTTTCACAGGTTTTGCAACAAATTTTTCTATCCCGAGACGTCTGGCTTTTTCTACATTCACCGTATTTAAATTAGCACTGATAACAACTACTTTTTCAGGAATATCCATCAAAAGCATTCTCTCAACAGCTTCCAGGCCGTCCATATCAGGCATTACAATATCTACAAAATAATAGTCATAGGTGTTTTTTTCAGAATAACGAACAGCTTCACTTGCAAGTGAAGCAGGAGTGACATCACATCCTAAAAATTCAAGCATCTCTTTCATCATAAACTGAACATTTGGTTCATCCTCAATTAGCAGAATCTTTATTTTTTCCATTGGAACCCTCCTGAGAAATTGGTATTTTTATTTTAATGGTTGTTCCTTTTCCTTCTATACTATCTAAATTTATACTTCCGTTATGTTTTTCGAGTATGCTTTTGCATACAGCAAGCCCTAAACCTGTTTTTTGAGGGCGCTTTGTAGTGAAAAAAGCTTCAAATACTTTATCTGCAACTGTCCTTGGCATACCGATGCCATCATCTTTTACTATAAGATTTAAAAACTCGTCATCGCTTTCAAGCACAACTGTTATTTTTCCTGAATTCTTAATAGCTTCAAACGCATTTTTTAAAATATTAAATAGAACTTGTTCTACTTGTTTTCTGTCAAACTCACATTTTGGAAATATCTTTTGTCCTTCAATTGAAATTTCAATATTTTTTCTGGATTTTTTTATAACATTTTTCTGAAAGATCATCACACTTTTTTCAACAAAAGGCATTACAAGCTGCTTATCATAAATAGGCTCTCGCTGATTTACATATTCTGACATTTCACTGACTAAAAGTTCCAGACGGTCTATTTGAGATATGACCTTATCCATATATGATTTAACTTTTTCCCCATCGGTACTGCTCTCAGTAACTATCTCAGAAAGTCCGCGTATGACATTAAGAGGATTACGCAGTTCATGAGCAATTGCAATAGACATCTCTCCAAGAGCGGTCATCCTTTCATTTTGAATAAGTTTTCTGTTCATATCTTTTATAATGGATTGATCTGAAAAGACAGCTACGGCTCCTCTTATTTCACCTAGAGGTGTAGATATAAGAGAAGTCGTTACATTTACAGGAACATCTTTTCCTTCCTTATTTTTTATTACTATTTCTTTTCCAAGCAGTATTTTTTTATCATTTATAGTACGCACAAGCATTCTGCTAAAAGATTCTAAATTTAGAAAATCAGATATTTTTGTTTTTATTATTTCAAAATCATCTATGCCTGTAATTTTTTCAGCAGCATGATTAAACGTTGTTACCTTAAGCTCTGTGTCAACAGCTATCACTCCGTTCATCATACTTTGTAATATGCTTGACATATACTGCGACAAATACTGTATCTCCCTGAATCTCTCACCGAGGTCATGAGTTCTTATCGCAACAACTTCTTCAAGCTTGCTTTTTTGTATTTCAAGGTCATCACGAGCTCTCTGAAGGCCTTCTATAAGGCCTCTAATATCAGCCATATCTTTTATTACTACAATCAGACCAAGATTTTTATCATTATCTCCTACAATCTCAGAACATGAAAAATTCACAGGTATCCTGTCACCATATTTTGTTAAACACTCAAGGTCATAATTCTTTACCATTTTTTCTTTCAAGAGTATGTTAAGTATTTTGACTATCTCTATTTCTCTGTCTTCCGGAAAAATCATTTTTAGCTGTTTTCCGACGAGTTCTTCCATGCTATAACCTAAAAAATGAAGCCCTGCTTTATTTATATCTTTTATTTTCAGGTTCTCATTTGTGACGATAAAAGTATCTGTAAGGCTTTTGTAAATATTTTCATTATAGTCCTTATATACTTCAAGAGCCTTGTTCTTTTCCTTAACCTGTGTGTTTATCTTTGCATTCTCGATAGAAAGAGCTGTTATTTTTAAAGCGTTATTTATAAATTCCATATTGTTCTGCGGAACATCGCTGTCCCAGTTTTTCTTAAAAGCCATGAGAAGTCCGACTATTTTTTCTCTGGCGCTCACTGGAGCAATAATAATTGATCGAATATCCTGATCTTTAAATTCTTTTACAATAGGTGTTACAATTGAACTTTTGTTTGTATTAAGGATCCACGGAATTATTTCTTGTTCTACTTGCTGATCAAATTCTTTTATTATGCTTTCTTTCCATGAATCTTCAGTTACTTTAGTAAGATCAAAGTCAAAATTATCTTTAACAGAAAATATAGCTACAAAAACAGGTTTCAGAAAATGGTCAACAAGCCCTAAAAGACGTGAATAAATTCGCTCTATATCATTTTCGGAAATAACTTTTTCATGATAATCGCTAAGCATACGATAATTTTCAATCCTGTCTTCCAGTGACAATATTTGTTCTTTCAACTCAGCTTCTTTCTTATTCATATTTAATTCTCTTTTTTAAAAAAATCCATGGCATCTTTTACGCCGGGTTCTATCTTGTCCATAATAGGCTCTATGTAACTAAGCCCGAGTCCCAGTGCTTCCCAGGCTGCACCGTCTATCTCTGGAACATAATCATCCCCAGGATATCCAATTTCTTTTGCTCTTACAAGAATATCTGCAAGGTGAACTGTAGCCACGATCTTCGGGTACTTTTTTGCTTTTTTAAAATCATTGTGCGCTTCTATTGCTTCTCCTAGCGATGCAGGAAGCTTCCACCTTTTCCCCAAAAGGCCGCCTATGTCACAATGAGTAAATCCAAGTATTTCTTTTTCAGCCTCATATATTGTAATTCTTTTTTCTTTTGTCCTTTCAATTACTCCGCCAAAGCTTGCCTGCAGATGTTGTATTTCAACAAGTTTTCCTATATCATGCAAAAGCCCTGCAACAAAAAGTTCTTCAGTATCTTCGTAGTCTATAATCTTGCCAATAAGGCGTGAAGTAACAGCGCATGCGATAGAATGTTTCCAAAACTCGTTAAGATCAAGTACTCCGCTGCTTCCGGAAACCTGAAATATATCAAAGACCGAACTGCTTAAAACAAGATTTTTAAGAGCGTTAAATCCAAGTATTACAACTGCACCGGAAACAGTCGTTATCCGACCAGGAAACCCATAAAAAGTAGAATTTACAAGCTGAAGTAAACGAGCAGTTAAAACCTGATCTTTTGATATAACTTCGCTTATATCATTTGCACTTGTCCTGCTATTTTTCATAAGGCTGTTTATTTTAGCAAACGTCGTCGGCAATGTCGGCAATGTATCAATTTTTTTTATTATTGTTGAAAGGACTTCACTTGTGCTCATACCTATTGAGAACCTTTATTTATGAATCCACTTATTATTTGTTTTTTTGTAATACGAAAGATCTCTGCCATAACAGGATTTTCAGAAAGATCCGGAAAGCGCTTCAAGGCTCTGGATTCTATTTCCTGAATTTCCTCTTCGCTCAAAAAAGCATAAGCATCCTCTTCGATTTTGTCCTTATCAATTCCTTTTATTTCGGCTTCAGTAACACCCCAGGTTTTAAATATCTTTATATGTTTTTCCGTTAAAGACATTCCATCTTTAAGCAAAAGCCCTCCGTTTTTATTATAAACAGGAGCTTCCAAGACCATTCCCGGAGTAAGATCATTTAAATTAATTTTAGCCATATTGCCTTTATATATATATAATCAAGTAGAAAATAATATATAATATTTTATAATAATTATTATCATTATACGAATGATTTATATTACTATTTTTCTAAAATGAATGCTGACAAAAAACTATATAATGACTTTAACAGCTATTTGAGAAGGACTTATGGAGGGAAAACAAAAAGGATTCCCCTGAATAGTTCTTTAGGATGCCCAAACAGAGAAAATGGACGCATTGGATGTATATATTGCCTGAATGGAAGTTCATCTCCATCTTCAAAGGGTTTTTTAAGTGTTTCTGAACAGTTAAAAGAATTTATTTTTAAATACCGTTTATCTAAAGAAAATACATCTTGCAATTTGATTGCTTATTTTCAGGCATATACAAATACTTATACAAATTCTTCTAAGCTTTTTGAAATGCTCTTTCCTGTTTCTTCTTTTACGGAAATCAAAGCTGTTGCTATTGGAACACGTCCTGATTGTATTGATCCATTAAAACTTGCAACTATTAAAAAAGCTGTTCCAGAAAAGGATATTTGGATTGAATATGGCCTTCAGTCAATCAGTTCAAAAACATTAAAATTCATAAAAAGAGGACATGATGTAAAAGCTTTCCAAAAAGCCATAAAGCTTACCAAACAATATGAAATAAAAACAGGAGTACATGTTATACTCGGATTTCCATGGGAGAAAAAAAAATATATAATTAAGCTTGCTCGGTTTATTTCAGAATGTGATCTCGATTTTATAAAGATACATCTTCTTCATGTATTAAAGAACACAGCACTTGAGAAAATGTATATGTCAAAACGCATAACTCTTCCTTCCTTTAAAAATTATGTACATATGGCTTCTGATCTAATAGAGCACCTGCCTAAAAAAATCGTCATACAGCGCCTTACCGGCGAAGGTTCAAAAAATAATCATGTGGCACCATTGTGGGCTTTAAAAAAGACAAAAGTCATTCAGGCAATAAATGATGAATTAATAAAAAGAGGCTCTTTTCAGGGGAAATATGCTTGAAACACAGATTTCGCAGCGCAGCAAAACCAAGCAAAATTTGACAAACTAATTCAAGGAAATACTGTTTGAAGATAATTGAGAAGAACATACACTACATAAATACAGCTAAGTAGTACTATCCAAGAGAAGTTGCTCTGAATGTCTTTTAATGTTTTCTGAGCATTTCACTGGATTATTAACAATATATTGGCGAATTTTTTTTAACGAACGATCATTTCTTATTATATGATCGTAGAATGATCTCTGCCAAATTTTTTTGTTGAACAATTGCCAACCCTTATTGTTCACACCATCAATATACCGTTTGGTAGTTATGGATTTAAACCCATATATAATATCAGATAATGATAGGTCTGTAGGGGCCGGTCTCTGTGCCGGCCCGTTACCTAATCCTATTTGATTACAATCAATAATAATTATTGCATGAATATGATTAGGCATAATAACATGCTTATCAATCAATACATATGGATAGAATTGCGACAATCCGGATAAAATTGATTGAACCATCGAACCGGCATCATTGACTAGCATTTCATCATCTATGATTTGTCCGAATAATTCCTGCTGCTGATAGGTACCTATGGTTACGAAATAATAATTAGGTTTTGTATAATCATATCCTTGCAAACGTTTATATGGTTTTCTCGTGGGCATTTTTGACATTTTATTTTTCGATATTTCGCAATGGGCCGGCACAGAGACCGGCCCCTACTTAGTTTAAAATAAATATTTTTTTGAATAGCAGTGTCAGCTGAAAATCTCAGCTTTTTCTTTTACCTATATATTTAGTAAGGGCATATAAAAAAGCAGCTCTTCTACCATAAGAGGTTAGAATATCTGATGCTGTTTTGACTTTTTGGTTTAAAAGCTCCTTTGAACGTTCAAGACCATAAACAGAAGGATATGTTATCTTACCCTCTTTTTCATCTTTACCAGGTGATTTTCCTAAGTCTTCTTTACAACCTGTAACATCAAGAATATCATCTGATATCTGAAATGCTATTCCTAAATTTTCAGCAAAAACAGTAAGATTTAAAATATCTGTTCTACTTGCTCCCCCAATAATAGCTCCGCTTCTTACACTTGCTATTATCAATTTGGCAGTTTTATTAAGGTGTATATATTGAAGCAGTGATTTATCATTAAGAGAGCTGCTTCCCACCATATCTGCTACCTGACCACCTATAAGACCTCCTGCACCCACAAGATCAGAAATTTCATTAACTATCCTTAGCGTTTCACTTGAATCTGTCTTTGTAATAAGATGAAAAGCATGTGTAAGTAAAGCATCTCCTGCTAAAAGAGCAATAGCTTCTCCAAACACTTTGTGACATGTCGGCTTTCCTCTTCTAAGATCATCATCATCCATACAGGGTAGATCGTCATGTATCAAAGAATAAGTATGTATCATCTCAAGCGCACAAGCACATAATAAAGCTTCTTCCTCGTCTCCGCCCACAACAGAACATACTTCAAGACACAAGATAGGTCGTATTCTCTTCCCTCCTGCAAAAAGACTATATCGCATTGCTTTATTTATGTCTTCAGGATAAGGAGATCTTTCCGGAAGATATTTTTCAAGCGCGGTATTTATTTTTTCTTTTTTTTTGTTCAAGAATGTTTTAAAATCCATTTTATTTATTTCCTAACAAAGGTATTTTTAAATATGAAACGTAATCAAAAAATAGTACTTTTTTCAATACCTGTTTTCATTCTTACATTTGTTTCCAGTCTTTTATTTTATAACACGTCCTTTTTCCCAAAAATAATAAGTATAATAAAATGCCCTTTTCACTCTATCACCGGTCTTCCCTGTGCTACCTGCGGATTCACAAGATGTGTGCTTTTTGTCGGAGCCGGTAATTTTTTTGATGCTTTTAAAACAAATCCTTTTGCCTTTTTAATATTTCTTTATTTATTTTTTCTTTTTTTTATAAATCTTTTTTATATATGTACAAAAAACGACCGGTATTTCATCTGGCCATGGAAAATAAAACCCCAAGAATCCGCGTTTCTTATATTGACCATCTTAATGATTACATGGATATATAAAATTATTGCTTAGTTTATTTATTCTTCTTAACTTCATCAGAAGTATTCTCTTTCACAAAACTTGCTCTTTTCTGACAAATAAACTCAATTAGCTCATGCCTGTCTCTTTCCCCTACTCTTAAAAAACGTACTCCCAAAAAAGTTGATATTTTATCATTGATCTTTACGTTTCTGATCCTTGTAGGAACTCCGGTAAGATTTAAGAACCTGCTGGTCTTAGGAAGGAAAAACTTTAAAAACAAATATTTTTTCCGCTGTAAAAGGTTTGTAATATATCTTCGACCAAGAGCTGGAGATACTATTAATGACATGCCTCCTGCAGAAAGATCTCTTACATGTCCTTCGTGTATTGCTGAAAAGAAACTCATTTTTTTAAATTTTCGAACACTGAATTTAACAGATATCTCAACAGGCACTCTGGAAAACCGCCTTTTATTTTTCATAAGTGGCCCCATGCCGTCTGATTTTATAAAATCATCTATTTCCTTAAATAAAACTTTATTTTTGTTAATAAATTCAACTCCTAGAATAGTCATATTTTTCTGTTCAGCATTTGTATTTTTTTCTTTTACCCATTTTACCTTACCGGTTATTTCAATCTGCTTAAGAGATGGAGGTAGATTAAAATCCAAATATACATTTAGCTTGCCATTTACAAGCTTCTTTCTCATTTCAGGCTGTATTTCGGGCATTATAATAAGTGACAGTCCACCAAAACTTATATTTTCAATAACTCCTCTATCAAAACCAGGAGCTTCAACAACCAACTTATCATTAATAAAGGCAAACTTTGTAAAATACTGGGTAGGCGTTCTTTGATAACGTCTTCTGTTCATTGTTTTTCTCTCTTTTTCTGAACTATAAATCTATTGATAATTACTTTTTCTTCCATCGAAATATCAATAAAATTTATCCCTATCAAAGTAACTGCAGGAAATCTGTTCATGTCGTTTTTTACCCACCTAAGAATTCCTAGGCCATTAACAGCGATTTTATCCGGAGGGACATATAACTCAAAGAACAAAAATGCTTCTGACTTTTTTATCTTTTTTATAAGGCCTTTATCAAAAATAGGAGTAACGGTAAATTTCATACCGTTTTTGCTCATATCTTCTATAATGGCCCGCTGAGTTACTTTATTAAAATCTATTATTTCATCTTTATCAAAAGATAGCTGGTATTTGCAAGAGAGTTCTACATCTTCTCTTTTCAGGCGGTCCTTTTTTTTCCTAAATATCTTTCTAATCATAAATAGCCTACATATTTCACAAATGAAGTATATCGCAGATGTAAGGCATCGACATCATCGTCATCCGGGATCCAAGTAATACTGCGAATGACTGACAAAGAGGCAGATGCGATATAATCCGTGTCCCTATGGTAAAAACAGCCAAACAAAACCGTCCTTTTCCTTATAAAATAACATGGTGACAAAATTTATATAACTTTTTCGGTTTTTACTTTTTTTAATTTTATTGCAATAAAATACTTATAATTTCCCTTTGGCTGATTTTATGAAATATATAGGTTAGAGGGAAAGATTGTAGATAAAGACAGAAATATCACCAAGTTCTATCTTTTCTTTTTCCTTAAAGCCTTTCTTTTTGCAGACATTCAATGCTCTTTCCATTCTTGATGAACCACGGAATGCCAGATTAACATATCCATGTTTCCTGCAAAAATCCACTGCTGTTTCAATAAGTACTAATCCGTACCCTTTGTTTCTAAAATGAGGATGCAAAAAAATTCTTCTAAGTAAAGCTGTTTTATCATCATCTTGCTTTATAGCGCATGTTCCAATGATCTCACCATCTATTTCTGCGACAAAAAAATAATCTTTCTCTCCTGAATAATACTCTGTAATATTTTTCAGGTCATCCGTTGAATAATGCTTCTTATCATTCAAAAATTCATTATGCATAATAGAATCAATCAAATCCCTAACTGCCTGCTCATCTTTTTTTTGAATTTTTCTTACTTTTAACATAATCAGCCTCTGCTTTTTATATTTTTGCTGTGTAGTTATTCAAGCAACTTGATTATTTTTTCTACATCATATGGTTTTGATGTATCCTGAATCTCCTTCTTTCTGGAAAAAGTAATAAAAGCATTATTATGTTTATGTTTTCCATTAAACATTCTTTTATCTGTCATTTTTTTTACGGAAAATTTTCCCTTAAGATCGACACCATCTTCACCAAGCAAAATAAGATCTGGAGCATTTTTTACAAAAGGTCCCTTATAAAGCAAATTGCCTCGATAAACTTTTTTTATCATTTTCTTTCCGTCAATAACAAGATTTTTAAATAATATTTCAAGTTCTGTCATCAAAGTTTCCTTTTCGGTCGGTTTCACTCTGCCGAATAAAAATTTGTCTGATGAGTTAATATATATTCTTCCCGGATCAAGGGCAAAAGCTTTTGTGGTAATATCAAGATCTACAGGTGTTTTTGGATCATCATTCTTATATTGTACATATCCTTTTTCCTGCAAGAACCTGTTTACATAAAATTCAACATCTAATGTTTCAAATCCATGTTCTGAAAATATAATAACATTATCATCATCCGTGCAGCGGTCTAAAATCCTTCCTATTGCCCTGTCAACAAGGTTGTAATACTCCTCAAAAGTCGACTTATAAGAATTCGAAATATCATCAAAAGCATTCCAAAAATAATGATTCAGCCTGTCAGTACCGCTTACCACAAAGACAATAAGATCTCTTTCCTCACGATCCCATATTTTTTCAAGGAATTTTAACCTTACTTCAAGAGTTTTATGAAGATCATCAATAAACCCGCTTGGTGATTCTTTTGCAAGAGAATTGTTCACATCGATCCTATAGCGGGATGTTTTTATTTCATCAAGCATTGACCTGGGGTAAACTGCTCCTTCAAGATCAATGCTTACAAATCCTGAGATTAGGAATCCGTTCATAGGCTGAGCAGGATAAGTTGAAGGTACATTTATAACAGCAGCCTGTTTGTATCTTTGCCAAAATGGCGCCACTTGAAGATCCCTAGCGTCAGGAAACATTAGCGAGTAATTTCTATGATTAACATCCATAAACCCAAAAATACCATGTTCACCGGGATTGGTTCCGGTAATTATTGAGCTCCATGCAACAGAAGAAACTTCAGGTACAGATGAGTTCATCTTTAGAAAAGTATTACTATTAATAAACCTTCTTAAATTAGGCATAATACCTTTTCTGGTATAGCGTTCTATTAAAAGATGAGGAACTCCATCAAGACCTATTAGAATATTTCTTTTTTTCTTTTTTGTTTCCAAACTTATAGCTCCAAATTATTATATAGACTAGGATAGTTCTGTTAAACAGTTATATTATATATTAGTTACAGTAATATTACACCTTTCTTTTTTTTATTAAAGACCTATTTAACATATAATGTTCAGCCCATCATATGCAGGATAAATACTTCTATTTTTTAGAGAGTTTTCCAGTTTTCTGTGCTTTATACTGTGACACATGTGTGTAAGGTATGTTTTTTTTGCTGCAATTCTTTCTGCCTGCATCAAAGCTTCCTCAACTGAAAAATGGGTATTGTGGGATTTATATTTAAGAGCATTTATGACCAGAACATCAAGATCTTTTAAAAGGTCGTATGAGCTTTCAGGAATACTGCTTGCATCAGTAATATACGCCATATTATTTATCCTGAACCCGTTTATTCTTATTTTTCCGTGATAAACATCTATTGGTATAATACTTACTTTTTTGTTTTCTTTTTCTACTGTAAAAGGTCCTTCTATTTCGTGAAGATTTATTTGAGGAACACCTCCTCCTAGCTGATCACATGAAAAAAAGTATGGGAACTTTTTACGTATATCATTACATGTCTTATTATTTCCATAACAACAGATTTTCTTTTTCCATTTTTGATTAATGGGCCTGATGTCATCAAGTCCATAAATATGATCAGCATGATGATGTGTAAATAAAATAAAATCAATATTGTTTATACCCTCTCTTAGGAACTGATACCGAAGATCAGTAGAAGCATCTATTAGGATCTCTATGTTATTTTCTCTTATATAAACAGAAGAGCGTGTCCTTCTATCTCTAACATCTTTAGAAGAACAAGAAATACAATCACATCCTATTACAGGTATACCGTCAGAAGTCCCTGTACCTAAAAATAATAATTCCACTAGAATTTGTATCCTATTTTAAAAAAAATAAAGCAAGCCTTATTAAGACTTGCCTTATTTTAAGTTTCATTCTTTCTTATGCTAAAACTAAAAAAGATGATAAGTCGTTACAAGTGCAGCAAAAACCAAAGAAACCATACTCATAAGTTTTATCAATATATTTATTGACGGCCCGCTCGTGTCTTTAAAAGGATCACCAACCGTGTCACCGACAACAGTAGCTTTATGATTCTGTGATCCTTTACCACCGAGGTTTCCGGCTTCAATATATTTTTTTGCATTATCCCATGCTCCTCCTGCATTTGCCATCATAATAGCCAGAAGAAATCCTGAGACAACTCCTCCTGCAAGAAAAGCCAGTACCATTTCAGGGCCTCCGATCAATCCGACTACAACAGGAACAATGATAGCAAGCAAAGAAGGAAGCACCATTTCTTTAAGAGCAGCTGTAGTGCTTATGTCTACACATGAGCTATAATCCGGTTCTGTCGACCCGTCCATAATTCCTTTTATCTCTCGGAACTGACGTCTTACTTCTTCTACCATTTTACCAGCAGCTCTTCCAACAGCACTCATTGTCAGAGAGCTGAAAACATAAGGCATCATAGCTCCTATAAAAAGCCCGCAAAGTATTTTAGGGCTTATTACTGATAGATCAAGATTCATATCAAGATTTGCCTCTTTCAGCACTACTTTCACCTGTTCACTGTATGCTGCTACTAGAGCAAGCGCAGTCAATGCTGCTGAACCTATTGCAAATCCCTTTCCTGTTGCAGCTGTAGTGTTACCAAGCGCATCAAGAGCATCTGTTCTTTCCCTTACCTCAGGTTCAAGTCCTGCCATTTCAGCTGACCCGCCAGCATTATCTGCAACAGGGCCATAAGCATCGGTGGCAAGTGTTATTCCAAGTGTACTAAGCATTCCTACAGCGGCAATACCTATGCCATATAATCCCTGAGCTGTCACAACACTTCCTCCTGCAACAAAGAAAGCACCCATCATTGCAGCTGCTACAGAAAGAGCCGGTATTGCAGTTGACATCATACCTACAGAAAGTCCGGCAATAATAACTGTTGCAGGTCCTGTTTTTGATTGTGCAGCAATATTTCTGGTAGGACTATAATGATCTGAAGTATAATATTCTGAGAAAAAGGCAATAATATTACCTGCTACAAGACCTATGATTATTGCCCACCAGACTCCGTATGTTTCAAGTCCAAATACATTATAAACAACTTTTGAACCTATGGTGAATTTAACAATAAAATAATTTCCTATTATTGTTAATATTGTACTTAAATAAACACCACGCCTTAAAGCACCAAGCAGTATTTTCTGAGTAGCTTTACCTTTCACATTTACTGCAAAGGTTCCTATTATTGAACACGCTATACCTATGGCAGCAACACCCAGAGGTAGAAGCATGCTTGAGAGAACAAGCTTAAAATCATCACTAATATACATTCCGTAGGCTGAAACACCAAGTGCCATTGTAGCAATGATCGAACCTATATATGATTCATAAAGGTCTGCTCCCATTCCAGCAACATCACC
>JAGLFH010000019.1 GCA_023144635.1 Candidatus Auribacterota bacterium
TTTCTTGGATCATCTTCAGGAATTCCTGCTTCAACTTTTCCTACAAGATCTGCTCCTACATCAGCAGCTTTTGTAAATATTCCTCCGCCTACTCTTGCAAAAAGAGCCATTGCACTAGCTCCCATTCCTGAAGATAATAGAATAGTGGCTATTTCACGGAGTCTTTCAACTGTTTCGACTCTTTCTGAACCCATAAAATACAAAAGACAAAACCATATTATCAAGTGAATAAGACCAAGGGCTACAACTGTCATACCCATTACAATTCCGGCTCCAAATGCTACTCTAAGGCCTTCGTTTAACCCTTCACGAGCTGCCCATGCAGTACGCGCACTTGAACGTGTTGCTATCTTCATTCCTATAAAGCCTGCTAATGCAGAAAATCCTCCACCTGAAACAAATGCAAATGGAACAAACCATGTATTTATACCCATAACAGCCATGACTGAAAGTATGATAAAAAAGACTATAAAAAATATAGCTACAGCTTTATATTGTCGGCGTAAATATGAATCAGATCCTTTTCTTATAGCATCAGCAATTTTTATCATTTTTTCATTGCCTTCACTTTTTTTAAGAACTACATGAGCATTCCAGCCAGCAAAGGCAATTGCTCCAACAACTCCAATAACAGCCAAAATAAGAGATAACATATTTCCTTCCTTTCGTTACTGATTTCTATACCAATTAAAAAACTTTTCCTGTATTTGCTTTGTAATAACTCCTGGTCGTCCTGTTCCTATTTTCTTTCCATCACAAGAGATCACAGGAAGAACACCTGCTTCAGTTGATGTTATAAAACATTCATCTGAATCATAAATATTATTAAGTAAAATAAAACCCTCATAAGTATCTATATTAAGTTCTCTAGCAACCTCATTAAGAATATGCTCCCTTGTAACTCCCGGAAATACTCCACAAGAATGATCCGGTGTTATAAGTGTATTTTCTTTAATAATGAATATATTGCTTCCGGAACACTGCGTTACGTAGCCTTCTATATTTACCATTAAAGCATCGAAACAACCTGCATCTACTGCCTCAGAATAACAAACTCTTTTACTCATCATGTTAAGAGTACGTATATCATGGTAAAATGACGAAGAAGAAATATCTCTCCACGAAGAAGTCTTTAAAGAAACTCCCATGTAATATAATTTCTCTGAAAAACGTTTTAAAGGCAAAGTCATTATTAAAAGAGACGGATACGAACGAATTTTTTCATAAAAGTATCCACTACTTTCACCTTTTGTTGCAATTAATCTTACCATGGCGTCATTAATTGAATTAAGATCAAGGAGAGTTTCAATACTTTTTTCAAGAATCTTTTCATTTACATTAAGAGTAATACCTAATGTCTCGGCCCCTTTAAAAAAACTAGAAAAATGACTTTCAGGCATAAGTAATTTTCTATTTCTTACCTGAATCGATTCAAATATCCCTTCACCATACAAAAAAGCCTGTTCAAATGCAGATATATGCAGTTCGCTTGAACGCAACAGTTCCCCATTATAATAGAATGTTAGTTCCATAAAATATCAGCTCAGCATATTATGCATAAAAAAATAACAATTACTTACTAAATATTTGGAAACTCTAACAGTAAAAATTTCTTTTTTCAAGTTAAATCATGGTAAAATAGTAGATAAAAAAATATATTGTCTAAAAGGAAATAATAATATAATGAATTTCTTAAACAATTGGGATAAAAAATGATAATAAAAAAAGATAAAGAAATAATAAAATCTTATTTTGAGGATAATTCCGGAATTTTAAATGGGGATGCAGATGAGGTCTATATTCCTGAAAACATGAAAGAATGCACCCGCATAATTACTGAATTATACAAAAAAAACATACCTATTACATTTTCCGGAAGCGGAACCGGTATGACAGGCGGACGTATACCTTTTAAAGGAGCTGTGTTATCAAGTGAACGCCTAAATAAAATCACATTAGAACAAAATAAAGAAAAAGTTCTATTAAAAGTAGAGGCGGGTGCAACATTAGAAGACATTAAGTCAGCGTGTAGTAAAAGCGGGGTTTTTTTCCCTGTAAATCCCACAGAAGAAACAGCTACAATAGGTGCTTCTACTTCCAACAACTCATCAGGATCCTGGACTTATAAGTATGGTTCCTTTAGGAATAATATTCTTGAGATAGATTTTGTAACCCGCAATGGAGTAACGCTTAAGATAACAAAAAATTCACACAGGTTTAGTGGTGATTCTATTTTTTTAAAAGAGCTCTCTGATAAACCTTTAGTCAGACCTATGTACACAATGCCGATGGTAAAGAACGCTGCCGGTTACTATTCAAAAAAGGACATGTCTTTACTTGATTTGATTATTGGAAGCGAAGGAACACTTGGTTTTATATCATCCATAACTTTGAAAGTTCTGCCAATGCCTAAAAAGGTGATAGAATGCATCGTTTTTTTCGCATTTGAAAAGGATGCAATTCAATTTGTAAATAAAACAAGAGCTTTAAGAAATACGCAAAACACTCTAGATCCTAGAGCGTTGGAATTTTTTAATGTCAATGCTCTCAAGTTTTTAAGCGAACATCATTCTTCAATTCCAGATAATGCAAAAGCTGGTGTTGTATTTGAGCACGAGTTAAATGATCTTTCAAAGGAAGATGAGATACTGGAAAGCCTGCTAAAACTTGCTGAAGATTGCCATGCCTTTTTGGATAATATATGGATGGCTGATACGCCAAAACGCCTGGAAGAATTAAGGCTTTTCCGGCACAGCCTGCCAAGCATTGTGAACGAAAAATTTAAAAGGAAAGAATTCTATAAATTATCGACTGATTCGGCAGTTCCAGATGAATGTTTAAGTGATATTTTAGATTATTATAATTATGAAATAAAAAAATCCGGCCTGACTTCCATTATATTCGGCCATATTGGGAACAACCATTTTCATGTGAATCTGCTTGCTAAAAAAAATGAACAGGAAAAAGCAAAAGACCTTTATAAAAAGTTTATGGAAAAAGCCGTATCTTTGGGCGGTACGATCTCAGCAGAACATGGTATAGGCAAATTAAAGAAAAAATATCTGCCTATACTTTACGGACAAAAGGGCTTAAATGAGATGAAAAGAGTCAAACTATATTTTGATCCCAAAAACCTGTTTAATAGTGGTAATTTGCTGGACTTATAAAAAATCACATTCCGCATACATGTTCACCGTATACCTATATACATTCTTTACTCTCTGCAATATAGCTTGTTTCAAGCTTTAGCAATTCTTTTTTTATGTTAAGACCACCAGTATACCCTCCTAAAGAACCATCGTTTTTGATGACTCTGTGGCATGGAATAAGGAGAGGAAAAGAATTTTTTTTACAAACATTTCCTACAAATCTTGCTGAATTTACGTTACCTGACATCTTGGCAAGTTCTTTATATGAAACAGTCTTACCAAATGGGATCTTTCGCATTTCTTTTAAGACTTTTTGCTCTTTTTTAGTGTAACCACCAAGATCAAGTGAAACCTTTAAAAATTCATCTTTCCCTTTTGATAAATACTTTAACACCATCCTCATCAAAAGTTTATGTTCTCTTACCTCTTTAATCGGTCCATTTTTTTTTAATGACCGAGATATAGATATCCTTTTAAGAATCCCATTCTCAGAAAAGATTTCAATTTTTAAACCTTTTTTTATTAATATTGATTTCTCTTTTATCATCTTTTTAAAGAATTAAAAACAAAGGTATATAAAGTGCCGAATCAATAATTATTTCAACATTTACATTTTTCAGCATTGTTTCCCAGGCTGCCATCCTTTTAAGAACAATAAGATAAATAAAGGCCAGTGCAAGCACAAGAGAGCTCTGAATGCTCCAAACCTCCATTATAATACCAAAAACAAGAACAAGACCATAAGCAGCCCAAAGCCCCCATACAACAGCATTGAGTGTCCTTTTTTTAAGAACGGTTATCATTGTCTCATTCCCCAAAATACTATCACTTTCAGCATCTTTAAGATCAATTATAAATGTCCTAAAAAAAACAATAAGAAAAACAACAGCAAAAGCCATTATTGAGCTAAGTTCAAAAGCTTTCCCGCTATAAATGAAAGGTAACGCTGTTACGACCATGCTCCAGCCAAAAGCGGTAAAAACCTCCTTGGATCCTGGTATATCCTGTAACTTTCTAAAAACAAGTCCCTGCCATTTTTTAGGCAGTATATCTAATCCATAAATAAAACCAAATAAAGTAAGCGGAACCATAATAATAAATATTGTTATTCCCTGAAACAAAGAAAGGCTTATAGCTGTAAACGAAGCAAGCGTTCCTCCCCAAAATAAAAGCCTCTTATTTTCTTCACGGAATAGTTTTTTTTCAGGTTCTGTAATATTAGTTCTTTGAAGTTCAATATAGTTATTAAGACAATGCATGCTCCAAATATAGAAAAAAACTATTAATGCTCCTGAGGGAAATACTTTTAAATTTGTTGCCTTCAAAACACCCAGATATAAAGCAACAGCTCCTAAAGAAAGAAATATATTTGTGTAACTTAAAAAATTACTTGCCCTAAGAAGCCAGCGCCCCAATATACTTTTTCTTTTACCGCTGATATCTCTTAATATCTTAATCACTTTTTTTATAAGCCAATTCGGAGTCGAAGCACCTGCTGTAACACCAACTTTTTGTATTTCCTTAAAATCTAATTTTAACAGTTCTTCAGCATTTTCAATGTGAAATACTTTTTTTCCTTTAGTTCGTATCAACTCAGCAAGCCGTGTTGTATTAGCACTGTTCTTTCCTCCAACAACAACCATAACATCGACTTTTTCGGCTATCTTCAATGTTTCATTCTGCCTGGATGTAGTTGAGTCACAAATAGTATCAAAAACCTGAAAATCTCCCTCAACATTCTGCTTTAAATAATTCACGACATCCTGATATGCCTTTCTATTTTGCGTTGTCTGAGCCACAATACAGACATTTTTATTTAGTTTAAGCTCTTTCGCTTCATCAAGTGATGTAATGACCGCAGCATCATCAGCAGCAAATCCCACAAGCCCGTTCACTTCCGCATGCCCCCTATCACCTACTATGATCATCTGATAATCTTTCTGATACCACTTTTTTACAACAGATTGAACCTTGCATACATCTACACATGTTGCATCAACTACAGAATGACCGGAAGATTTTATAAAGTTTCTTTCTTTTGGTGTTATCCCATGAGCACGTATAATAACAGTGCCTATTTCAATTTTAGTAAGTTCTTCAAGGCTTTTGATAACACGCACATTCTCTTTTTCCAAAAGATCTATTACTTGCGGATTATGGATTAAAGGACCATATGTATAGATATTTCCTTTGGGCTTTCTCCTGATAAGCTGCAATGTCTTATCCATTGCAGTCCTAACGCCCTTACAAAAGCCGGCTGTATTGGCTAAAATTATTTGCATAGCATCTCCTTAAAGAAAGTATTTTAACTGGATAGATGATTTAAAGAAAGGGAAAATCAATTAATTAAAATCATGCTCCCCAAGCTGAATAATACTCGTCATTTTCCCATTGAATAGGATTGTTTACTATATATTCTCTAATTTGATTTAAATCGGATTCATCACTAATAACATGTTCATAGAAATTTCGCTGCCAGATACGAGCAGCAGGAGTTTTGTTTAAAATATTAATTTGTTTGGTTGATACCGTTTTAAATGCACCTATTAAACGTCCTAATTGTTTTCGTTTAACATTTGTAGGGGCGCTTCGCGAAGCGCCCCTACTACATTTATCTTTGCGTACACAAATCGTAACGTAATACATCCCAACTTGTGCATAATTGTAATTTATTAATCTTATTGTTCTTCTATTACCTGGCATTAGCTTTTTGTTTTCTTCCCCCTTTGTGTCTTTGTGACTCTGTGGCAAATATATTTAAAAGTCCATATCATCAATATTTTTAATACCAGCTTTTAAAGATAAATAAGATGTAATAAAACTCGCACTTACTATGACAAGAATAGCTGTAATAAAAAGAGCCCATAAAACAGGAGTTGAAAGCTTTGTAATAACAAGCACGTGTCCGATATAGCCCTCTATGCCAACAACAGCAACAATATACATTATGCTTAAGACAAGCACCAGAGTTCCTCCAAAACCACTTACTATTTCAGAAGGAGACTCTGCTTTAAAATCAGGATATAGCGCTCCTAACCCTACTGAAATGGCCGAAAGAGTAAGTGAAACAAGAAGCGCTGTCAGAATAGATAAAAAATATATCCACAATGAAGATCTTATAATAAAGTTTGAAAGTATGGTAAGAGGCACGATCATTATTATAGATAAAATAGCTGTATAAAAATATTTTATATATATAATATCTCTTCGTCTTCCCGGAATCATTCCTAATATCCATATCCTCTGCCCTTCTATGCTGATAAGAGGAAAAATAAAACGGGTATTAAGAGTAGCCAACGTAAGACAAACTGCACCAAGATTAAAAAAAGTTATGAGGTTTTTCCAAAAAGGATCATCAAGGTCATATTTCATATTCTTCAAATTAATAACATATAAAAAGATCAAACCAAAAAACACCAAGAATTGAGACCACTGCATAGGATCACGTACAAAACTGGTAAAATCTTTTGTTATTATGGCAACATATTTCCTCGGAAATAAACGGTCCATTATTTTTCTTATAATCTGAAATAACTTAATATTCCTATAATACTTCTTCTGGCCATGAGATCTTTCTTCTGTATATAGCTTTGGATACACCTTTGATGCAAAATAATAAATATTAACTGTCATAAAAAGAGCATTACTTAGAGATAGAAGAAAAAAGCTGAAAAAACCTTTGTAATCTCTTTCTAAGGACATAAGTTGTTGTCCGGCCATCCAGGATGAGGGAAGAAATTTGTTGAGTGTTATATCTGTATGTTTTAAAAGAGTGTTAATAATAAAGATTATATTTGTACTTTCATAGTAGGTTCCGCGTGGTATTGTTTGAAAAATAGTATAGATCATTACCATAAAAAAGAAAGTAAGGAAATATTTTGCATATTTTTTGGGTACTATTTTAAGAAAGGCAAAAAGAACAGCCACCCCAAGGCACGATGTTATTACAAGAAAAGGAAAAAGGCTTATTGCTGTTAAAAAATAATAATAAATGTCTGCCTTTTTCACTATTCCAAATGAAATAACAACAGGAATAGAAAGAAATAAAAAAGCCCATGAGCTCATAAATATTACTTTAATAAATTTATAGAGCCAAAGTTCCGAAATTTTAAGAGGCAGATAAAAAAGAAATTCCGTTTCTCTGATCCTAAAAAATGTAGAATAACCAATTATCAAAGAACTTACTATTAACATAATAAATAGAATAAAAAAATACACATAAAAAAGCCTGTCAAGGATTATACCGCCCACAGGAGTTATAGAATTCACAAAATTAAAAAATTTATATAAAAGAAAAAACCCTCCAAAGAGATAACCAAATATAAAAAAAGATATCACAAGCTGTTTTAAAAGCGGGTCATTCTTAAAATCGATCACTTTTCTGATAGCCTGAATAAATCTATACTTAAAAAGAGTGAGGGTCTTGTTCATTTATTTTCCGTGATTTCAAGAAAAAGATCCTCAAGGGATCCCTTTTTCTCAACAAGAGATGCTATCTCTTGTAATGTTCCGCAAGCAATAAGTTTTCCTTCATTTATTATACCTATCCTGTCAGCAAGCTCTTGAGCAACACCAAGCTGATGCGTTGATAAAAATATTGTTATTCCTTTTTTTGAATTTTCTTTTAAAACCGTTTTAACAAGCTTTGCAGTCTTTGGGTCTAATCCCACCATAGGTTCGTCTATGACAATAACATCAGGATCATGGAAAAAGGAAAGTGCAATAACGATTCTTTGCTTGATCCCGTGTGAAAGGTTTTCAATAAGAATGTCCTTATATTCAGTCAAATCAAATAGTTCAAGAAGTTCTTCCATCTTAGTTTTTGCTAAATCAACATCCATTTCATAAATGTCCTTGAAAAACATAAACATCTCAATAGGAGTAAGCTTTTCATATAGATAAGGAAAATCAGGAATATAACTAACTATTTTTTTTACTTTTTCAGATTGTTTATAAAGCGACATACCGGATATAAATATTTCTCCGCTTGTCGGTCTCAAAAGTCCTGTAATCATTTTTATAGTGGTTGTCTTTCCTGCAGCATTAGGCCCCAAAAAAGTAAAAAGCTCTCCCTTTTTTATTTCAAGGTTCAAGCCTTCAACTGCAATTTTGTCTCCAAATGTTTTTCTTACATTTTTTAAACTGATCATATTATAACCTTTCTAAAGAGTCTTTTATCTTTTTCACAAAACATATTACATGTTTCATATTATTTTTTTTTACTCATTTTATTTATTATTTCATTAAATGCCTTTTCTACATTTAAATAATTATTTACTTTCACTGTATCATCCATAGGTACTTGCTTTATATAAAAGCCGGAGGGCAATAAAACCTTTAATAATTCTCCTGCATCTGTCAGGAACATATCATAACTTACGCCTCTTAAAGATGCCTGTACTTTCACAGTATTCTGACCATTAATTAATGATTTTTCATTTGTTATGACATATTTGATCCTTTCAAATTTATTCATAACAGGATTATAAAATGCTGTTGTTCTTTTTGTTTCTTTTAGTTGTTTCATGTTTCGTCCAAAAGGAAACACAGGATTTACAAGCCAGTATTTACCTTTAATCTTTATATCACCTTTAATCTTCTTATTAACAGAATCTTTGTCATTTATTTCATATTTCAGCAAATCACCTTCGAATACACCTCTTATGCTGGTAAGTTCTATCTTGTCATTTGTCTTCTCTTTTCTTTTCAATATAAATAAAAGTTCTGAAATCATTCTTTTTCTGTCAGCTTTTATCTTGCCATATACTTTTTGATCTTGTTTTTTATTGTTTATTAGATATTTAAGCTGTATATCCATTTCAAAAGAGATAACATCAGAAAGAGAAAAAAAAGAATTTAGTACACCGAAGACTTCGTCATTAAATCCTAAAACATATTTTTTTTGCTGGAACAGATATCTTTCTTTTTCACCGCCAAAATCTTCAAAACGCCCTCGAGGTGCATCTTCCATAAAAATAAGAGAGAAGAACCAGAACATCATTACAGCCCAAAAAACAAAGGTAAACAAATATATATATCTGAAGTATGCGTTTTTTTTCATATCAAATTTCTTCCGGATAGAACTATGAAGGAGACAAAACCTTTTGAACTTTTTCTAACAAGAACACAAAATATATTAGAAACATCTTGTTAATATTTTTGATATCTTCTTAAAATCAAAAGGCTTTGCAATATAATCGACAGCACCAAGCTGTTTCATTTCAAAGATTCCGTCTCTTGTCTTGTATGCAGACATCATAACAACAGGAATATTTAATCCTTTTAATCGCATTTTTCTTAAAAGTTCTTTACCTGTTATTGGATACATCCTGTTATCAAGGAAAATAAGATCTGGTTTTTCTTTTTCAACTATATTCTCAAAATTAGTGGGATCTATCTCGAAAATAACATGGTAATTTTTTTCTACAAGAAAAGTTTTTAGGACATCAATAACAACATATTCATCATCAACAACAAAAATCTTTTTTTTCAAGTTCTCTTTCTCAGATTTTTGTTTTTTTTCATTCTTCATAAATACTTAACACTTCCCAAGTAGCCAAATTTCAAAAAAAATCACTAAATAGTTTTAGCAGCTTTTTTCAGATCCTGAATTTTCTTTTCCATAGCAGATATCTTTCCATATGTAGTATTTATTCCATCTATCATAGAATCTACTTCAGAAATAGATATTTTTTTATCCTCAATAAGCTGATATATTTTTTCACCAAGTTTCTGATATTTAAGCGGCAGGTTTCTTTTTATCGAAGATATCTCCATGTCCAGTTTTCTGTTTTTAACAAATATCTGGACTTCTTCTTTTGCTTTTTTAAATGTACTGGTAATAGAATTTATAAATTTGTTCTCTTCTTCCTCGCTTATTACATTTCTATTTGCCCATTCTTTAAGATCTTCTATTTCTTCAGAAATAAGAGATTTCAGTTCTTTTGTTATATTTTTGATCTTTTCTTTTTTCTTTACTGATTTAGTACCCTTTTTTATAGTTTTTTTCTTAGATAATTTTGCAGGCGCTTTCTTTTTTGCTATTTTCTTTTTAACAACTTTCTTTTTATTATTTTCCACCATAACTCCCCCTTAAGTTAATCTTAATACTTCAGATACAGATGTTTCCCCCTCTATAATTTTTCTAATTCCATCATCCCTTAATGTCTTCATACCATTTGCTATAGAAGCTTTCAAAATATGATTTGCAGATTCTTTTCTAACTATCATGTCTTTTATCTCATCATTCATGAGCATTATTTCAAAAATGCCTATTCGCCCTTTAAAACCTGTCTGCTTGCAATCATCACATCCTTTTCCCTTAAAGAACGTATATTCTTTTTCAGGTGACAGACCCAAACTCTGCAAAACATCGATTGATGGCTTATATGGCTCCTTACATTTCGTACAAAGCACTCGAATGAGACGTTGAGCAATAACACATTTTAAAGCAGAAGCTATTAAAAAAGGTTCTACTCCCATATCAATAAGTCTTGTTGCAGCTGAAGGAGCATCATTAGTATGAAGTGTCGAAAAGACAAGATGTCCTGTTAATGCAGATTGTATAGCTATTTCAGCCGTCTCAATATCTCTTACCTCACCTACGAGAATAACATCAGGGTCCTGACGCACAATTGAACGAAGCCCTAAATCAAACGTCATCCCTGCTTTTACATCTACCTGTGACTGACGTACTCCCTTTAATCTATATTCCACCGGATCTTCCAAAGTAATAATATTTTTATCTTTAGAATTTATTGTGGATAAAAAAGCATAAAGAGAAGTTGTCTTACCACTGCCTGTCGGTCCTGTTACAAGAACAACCCCGTTAGGAGAATCAAGTACTTTTTTAATGATTTCAAAAGAAGCAGTTGCAAGGCCTAAAGTTTCCATATTTACAAGCACGCTTGATCTATCGAGTATCCTGATAACAATGTTTTCACCGTAAATTGTAGGAAAGCTTGAAACTCTCAAATCTACACTTTTTTCTCCAACTTTTACTTTTACCCTTCCATCCTGAGGGAGCCTTTTTTCAGCAATATTCATATTACACATGACTTTTATTCTGGATATTATAGCTGGTTCAAGTTTTTTAGGAGGAAAGGGTTTTATTTCATGCAGCACACCGTCTACTCTACTTCGTATACTGAATTCATTTTCTTCAGGTTCAAAATGTATATCACTTGCTCCGTCCTTTACTGACTGAGCAATTATAAGGTTCACAAGCTTTATGGCAGGAGAATCTTTTTGAGAATCAGCTTCATCTATTTCAATAACCTTCTCCTGATCTTCCTTATCTTCTTCTTCCTGTATTGTTTCAATAGCCTCTTTCAGTTCCCCTGTTGTGCCGTAATGAGTATCAATAGCATTCAATATGGCCGACTTTGTACCGAAAACAGGCTGTATTTCAAGACCAGTTATTCTATTTATCTCATCAACAGATTGAATATCAAGAGGATTTTCCATAGCTACAGTTACCATATTTCCTACTGTAAAAAGAGGTATGGCATTAAAGCGTCTGGCAATTTTTTCAGGAATTACTTTCAGTACTTCGCGGTCTACTTGATATGAGTTTAAATCTATAAAAGCAAGTCCCATCTGCTCGCTAAGCGCACTTGCTATGTCCTCTTCTTTGCAATATCCTAATTCTACCAGGATATCCCCAAGACGGGTTCCTGATACTTTCTGCTCATTTAAAGCACGTTTAAGCTGATCATTGGTTATAATATCTCTTTCTATTAAAAGATTGCCTATAGTTCTGTGTTCAGCCATTATACGTTATTCCCCTAGGTATTCTTTTATTTTTCCTATTAAATAATCAAGCTCCTCCATTGAAGCACTTTTTGGAATATACTCATTTGCACCCATCTGTTCACCCATGGCCTTATCTGCTTCACCACTTCTTGCTGTGAACATAAAAATAGGTGTATCCTTAAATTTTGCATCGAATTTTAGCATTCTGCAAATATTGTATCCATCCATTTTAGGAAGCATAAGATCAAGAATTATTAGATCTGGTACCACTGATCTTGCTTTATTAAGAGCTTCAATACCGTCAACCGCAGTATGAACTTCATAACCTTCCTGAGAAATTGCTGCCTTAACCATTGCCAAAACAGTAGGGCTGTCTTCTGCTACAAGTATCTTTTTTGCCATAACATACCTCTTTTTTATATATTTCGTCAGATATTATTAAATAACTTAGTACATAAAATTAATTTTTATATATTGTACTATAAATTTTGATGCTCAGCAATTCTTATTCAACAGTTACACTTTTTGCCAGATTACGCGGTTTATCAATATCACATCCCTTGTTCTGTGCAATATAATAAGCCATCAGCTGAAAAGCTATTATGTTTATTATTGGAGATAACTCTTCCACAATGTATGGCATGTAAATGACTGTGTCAGATATTCTTTTTACTTTCTCATCTCCTTGGGTAGCAAGGCTTATGATCAATCCTTTCCTTGCATGTACTTCCTGAATATTTGAGATCATTTTTTCATAGACCTGTCCCTTTGTTGCAATACAAAAAACTAAAAAATTATTATCAATAAGAGCTATCGGGCCATGCTTCATTTCTCCTGCAGCATAACCTTCAGCATGCATATATGAGATTTCCTTGTTTTTTAAAGCACCTTCCAAAGCAGTTGGATAATTAAAATGCCTTCCAAGATAAAATGCTCCTTGGTAAGAAAAATATTTTTTTGCTCCTTTTTTGATCTCTTTAACATTATCAAATACCTGTGAAATTTTATCACCTACCGCTCTTATTTCTTTGAAAATAAGATTTTTGTTTAGGTCCTTATCTTCTCCTCTTATCTCACTTAGATACAGAGCAAGTAAAAATATAGTCATAACCTGACTTGTATATGCTTTTGTTGATGCAACACCTATCTCTATACCAGCATGCGTATAGATAACACCTTCTGATTCTCTAGCTATCGTAGAACCGACTACATTGCATAAAGAAAGTACTTTTGAACCATATTTTTTTGCTTCTCTTATCGAGGCCAAAGTGTCTGCGGTTTCACCTGATTGAGAAATACATATTACCAGTTTATCTTTACCGAGTTTCGGTCGTGTATATCTGAACTCACTTGAAAGTATTACTTCTGCAGGTATTCCCGTAAACTCTTCAATATAATATTTACCAAGGAAACATGCATGATAAGCTGTTCCGCATGCAGTCAAATAGATCCTTTTAACTCTTTTCAGATAAGCTTTTGACAAAGAAAGCTCTTCAAATATAATTTTTTTATTTTTAAGCCTCATTCGCGCTATTTTTTTTAAAATTTCAGGTTGCTCATGTATCTCCTTAAGCATAAAGGTCTCAAATCCCTTTTTTTCTGCCTTTTCAACATTCCAAGTTATCTTTTCAGGCTTAACATGAACTTCATTACCGTCAAGATCATATATATTTACACTAATGCCGTCTGAAATGAATATTTGTTTTTCTTTCAGGTATATAACGTTCTTAGTATGTTGGACCATTGATGATATGTCGCTGGCAATATAAAAACCTTCTTTAAGTATTCCTACAACAAGAGGAGAATCCATCTTTGCAGCATATATTCTTTTTTTAGGATCATTTTTAAATATGACAACAAGAGAAAAACTGCCTTCAAGTTTTTTTACCGCATTATTAAAAGCTTCCTGATATGTTAAGGAATGTTTAAGTTCCTCTTCAATAAGATGCGGTATAACTTCAGTATCAGTCTGCGAAACAAAAGAATATCCTTTTTTTATAAGTTCATTTTTTAAAGTAAAATGATTTTCAATTATACCGTTATGCACAACAGCAATATCGTTATCAGCATTAACATGCGGATGTGCATTTATAACAGTGGGCTCACCGTGCGTGGCCCATCTTGTATGAGCAATACCAAGATTAGTTTTTTGCGGTGTTTTTTTAATCAGATCTTCAAGCAGTTTTACACGGCCTTTTACTTTTTTGATAAAAAGATTTCCTTTAGGATCAATACAGGCAGCGCCTGCAGAATCATAACCGCGGTATTCGAGGCTTTCCAATCCTTTAACAATAAACTGTAATGGTTTTTTTTCCTTACCTATGTATCCAATTATGCCACACATATTTTTTCTCCAGCTTTAAAAACGTTCTTTATAATTAATTCTTCATCCATAAGTATCATATCAGCCTTCATTCCTTTTTTAATACATCCTATTCGTTTTTTTAAACCCAGCATAGATGCAGGGTTAATGCTGACAAAACGCCAAACTCTTTTAACATCAATATCCAGCGATTTTGTAATGTTTTTTATTATATTTATCAGATGCGAACCTCCACCAACAAATATGTTTTTTTTGTTAGCATAAGCAAAACA
The DNA here is from genome assembly GCA_023144635.1 of Candidatus Auribacterota bacterium. Lineage (GTDB taxonomy): Bacteria > Auribacterota > JAFGBW01 > JAFGBW01 > JAFGJP01 > JAGLFH01. The sequence continues at coordinate 14,499 of JAGLFH010000019.1, forward strand.
TCCTTGGACCCCTTTTATTTTATGCGTGCTTCCACCAGACATTATCATATCAGATACAAGAATTATCCGGTCATCATCAACTGAATTAAAAAGCATTTGTAATGCTTCCGGAGATGAATGGATTCCATCAGCTATCAATTCAACAAAAACTGACCTGTTAAGAAAAACTGTTCCCATAACACCAACTTCTCTGTGATGGAAAGGTGTTATCCTGTTATAAAAATGAGTTATGCCTGCTGCGCCTGAAAGTACTGCTTGCTCTGACTGATGGAAAGTAGAAAGAGTATGCCCTATCATAACTTTTATGCCCCACCCTGTAAAAAGCTTAATATACTTATTGGCTTTAGAAAGTTCCGGAGATAATGTTATAACTTTTATGATGTCTTTATATTCTTTAATCAACTCTATGTATTTTTTATCCGAAAAATCTGTTAAAAGATTTCTTTCGTGAGCACCGCTTTGCTTTTTATTTAAAAAAGGACCTTCAAGATTAACTCCCAAAATAATAGTTTTTCCTTTTCTTTTTTGAAGATACTCGCGGTAAAAAATTAGATTCTTCTTTAGTTTTGAATATGATAATGAATAAAACGTTGCAAGAAAACCTGTTACTCCTTTTTTAAGCATTTTTTTTTCAATACTTTCAATACTTTTTATTTCAGGCGTGCATAGATCTATCTTGTCGATACCGTGAAAATGAATATCGATCATACCCGGCATAAGCATATTACCCTTGCCATCAATTACCGGTATGTTTGTTTTGCGTTTAACCTTTTCTTTTACTTGGTTAAAGCCCACTTCAGAAATATAACCATCTTTTATTTTGACCTCTCCTTTTAACCATTTCTTGCTATTATGCAACAGAACATTTTTTATAATACAATTTTTCATATAACACTCGTTTTTACATAAGGCTTATTGTTGTTTCATTACCTTTTATCAAAACTGTTTTCTAAAATTTTAAGAGCTGGCCCAGCAACAAAAAAAGATCCGCATATAATACAATTTTTTGATGCTTTTTTTTCTTTCCAGTAAAAAAAAGCATCTTCTATATTCTTTTTGATAATAATTTTACACTTTTCTACGTTTTTGCCCAGTTTATTTTTCAGGGCATAAGGGTTAAGGGCTCTTTCTGACACAGGTTCAGTGAACACGAAATCTTTAGTTATCTTACCCAATGATTCAAACATCAACTTATATTCTTTATCTTCAAGAACACCAAAAATAATACACCATTTACTTTTAACGTCCAAATGTAAAATAGTATCCACCAGAGCATTGATACTTGCGGGATTGTGGCTGACATCAACGATTACTAACCGCTTCTTTCCAAAAACTTGAAATCTTCCTCTTAAAATATTCTTTTTTAAGACTTTTTTGCATACTGAAACAAACTTTTCTTTACTTATAGCTCCCTTTAGCGCTTCATATGAAGCTTTTATTGCCATGGCTGAATTATTGCACTGAATTTTGAGCGGAGTTTTAATTATGTATTCAAAGGTTATAGAATTCTTACTGTCTGAATATTGTAATTTATGGTAAAAGCCTTTTTTTTCATTAACAGTTACAGAAAAATCTTTATCTATCAAAAAGGATCTCATCTTATTTTTACCGAGTATTTTTAAAGTACTTGTACAAAGTTTTTCTTCTACTGCTGTTATGGTTTTTGCACCTGCTTTTATTATTGCAAACTTTTCTAAGGCTATCTTTTTTTTTGTTTTTCCTAAAAAAGCAGAATGTTCTTTTGATATATTTGTTATTACACAGATCTTAGAAGGAAAAATATTAGTAGCATCAAGACGTCCTCCCATACCTGTTTCATAAACAGCCCACTCCACTTTTTTGTCTATAAAATAAAGCACAGAAAGAAGTGTAATGTATTCAAAAAAAGTCGTTTCTTGTAAAAGTAAAGGCTCTTTTTTTAAGAGTATATTCCTTATTTTTTTTGCATATAAAGTGAAATCTTTGTCAGAAATACTCTTGCCATTAATTGATATTCTTTCATTAATGCGGCTTAAATGAGGTGAAATAAAAAGGCCTGTTCTTTTTTTACATCCTTTCAATATTTGAGAGATCATTGTAGCAGTTGATCCTTTTCCATTCGTACCTGCTATATGAATTACTTTGAAAGGAATTTTTTTTACAGAAAAAACATTTAAGAGTTTTTTTATTCTCTGCAAGCCAGGCTTTATTGTGCGGCGAGAGTAAAGGTCATTAATCAAATTAGCAGCAATACTCATTAAGTGATTTCCTGTAAGAATTTAATTATGCCTGCCTGCAGCAGGCTGACTTATATTTCACCACGAAGAGCACGAAGGACACGAAGATATTTATAGAAAATATCTTCAAACATTCCTTCAACATCAATACATTAAAATTCACTTATAATCCTACCCTAATGTTCACAAATTTCATATAAGCAAAAAGTTAAACTTCATGAATTGGAATATTTTTTTCAAACTTTTAAATTCTTTTATCAACTTATTTTCAATGCAAAAATCTACTTTATAGTCATAAATCTAACTTAATTTCTTTTTGTTTTAATTCATAAACAAAAACACTATTCATAATTTATTCTAAGAATTCAGCACCAATAATCTTATGATATTTATAACACATTTAATTACTTTATTTGATAATTCATCAAATTTTACTTCGTGCTCTTCATGTCCTTCGTGGTGATATTATTGCCCTTTGAAATTTCATACATATATTTTGATTCAACTAAATGAATAATGCTTTCTAATATCTTTTTTAATATTCCACACACAATCCATGCCTTTAGGAAAAGTTACAAAGTCACCAGCTGAGATAACAGCTTCTTTACCTTCTTTAGGTATAACAGTTACTTCACCCTCAAGAATATAACAGGCCTCATCAGAATCATAATGCCAGTCAAAGCGCGAAGTTTCTTTTTCCCACACAGGCCATGAAAAAACTCCCATTTCATTTAATTCCGAATCACTCTTTTTTTCTATTTTTATCTCCCCCATTTTGACCTCCTGTTTTTAATCACGAAACATAAAAAACTTCAGCCACTAAGAGCACTAAGGACCACTAAAAGGTTCCAGCTTCACTGGAATAAAAACTTCGTGTTTCTTCGTGTAACTTCGTGGCTAAATTATTATTATCGTGCGTTAGCACACCTTTATTATATTGTTCCAATAAATGGCAGCCAGTCAAGTTCGCTTGAACTATCCCTTGAAAAAATGTTGCTTAAAAGTTTTTTCGGGGATTCTTTTCTTTTAAGGACTTTATAAAGTTCTTCCGTAATAGGCATAGCAACGTTATATTTTTTTGCAAGAGTTAAAGCTGCTTTTATAGTATTTACTCCTTCAGCAACTTTTGGTGTGGATGCAATAATAGCTTCCAAATTCTCTCCTTTTCCTATCCGCTCACCAAGTGTGCGGTTCCTGCTAAAAGGGCTGAGTCCTGTTGTTATCAAATCACCTATTCCGGAAAGCCCAGAAAAAGTCAATGGATTGGCACCCATCCTTACACCAAGACGCGAGATCTCTACTAATCCTCTGGTAAGCACAGCAGCTTTTGTATTTGCTCCCAGTTTTAAACCGTCTACAATACCTGCTGTAATTGCTATGATATTTTTAAGAGTACCACCCAGTTCAACACCAATAAGATCAGGATTGGTATATACTTTAAAGTGATTTGTAGTGAACACTTCCTCTATAAATGCAGCAAGTTTCGGATTTTTTGAAGAAGCAACAATTGCTGTAGGAATTCCTCTTGCCACTTCCTCTGCATGTGAAGGTCCTGATAGAGCAACAACATCAGCATGAGAGCCGATAGTATCTTCAATTACCTCGCTCATCCTTAACAAAGTCTTGCTTTCAAGTCCTTTTGCAACACTTACGATTATATGTTTTTCTTTATGATAGCGCTTATATTTCTTACATACTAATCTAAAAACATGAGACGGGACTGATATAATAACAATTTCAGCATTTTTTAAAGCTTTTCCCATATTCGTTGTAAGATTAATATTAACAGGTACATGTACACCAGGTAAAAAAGTTGAATTTTCTTTTTTTTCAGATATCTTTTGTATGTTTTCTTTAAAAGCTCCCCACAATGTTACCTTATGTCCTTTTCCATTAAGCACAAGTGAAAGAGCAGTTCCCCAACCTCCATCACCCAATACTGTTATATGTCTGCTTTTACTTTTTTTTCTCATATATCTTACTCTCCTCGCCCTTTAATAATCTTTTAATGTTATTTTTATGCCTGTATATTGCAAGTCCTCCTATAAAAAAACCAAAAATAATAGTAGCAAGTGGCAGTTTATATAGCCAGAACATCACCGGCAAAATTGTAGCTGAAATGATTGAACTAAAAGAAACATAACGGGTAAGCACAAGACAAAGACACCATATAAGAAAAAGAATAAGACATACTCTCCAATCTATAGCTATTAATGCACCGGCAGATGTTGCCATTCCTTTTCCGCCTTTAAACCTTAAGAAAACAGTCCAATTATGTCCGGCAACTACAGTAATAAATGCAATTATCTGAACAATACTTATTATCTCTACAGAAAATTTGAGCAATGTTACAAGACCATATACAGCTAAAAATCCTTTTAAAGCATCCATAAAAAATGCAAACATCCCTATTTTAAATCCACAAGTGCGATACACGTTAGTTGCGCCCGGATTTCCACTTCCAACCCTTCTTATATCTATCTTTTTTAAAATCTTTGCCACAAGAAATGAAAAAGGTATTGAACCAATTAAATAAGAACCAATTATAAGCATTAGAAATTTAGCAAACATGTTTTCTTCCTTTATATAAAGAACTTATTCTAAAACAAAACATAAAAATAGGAAACTTAAAAGCACATATTATATAGTTAATTTCTCAAAGATAGAACAGACTTCTGTCAAGATTTGTATTATACATTAAAGCGTATGTTTATAATATCGCCGTCCTCAACAACATAGTCTTTCCCTTTTAGCATCGACTTACCTGCTTTTTTACATTCATTTTCACCATTAAGTGCAATAAAGTCATCAAACTTAATGACTTCTGCGCGTATGAACCCTCTTTCCAGATCAGAGTGAATAACTCCAGCTGCAGTCGGGGCTAAGGCACCTTCTTTAACCGTCCATGCACGAACTTCATCATCACCTATAGTAAAAAAAGAAAGATATCCAAGTGTTGTATAAGAGACTTTGATCGTTCTTTCAACAGCAGGCTCATCAAAGCCAAGATCTTTCAAAAAGACTTCTCTCTCATCTTTATCCTCAAGCTCGCTTATTTCCTGTTCTATAGGTGCGCAAAACTGAAGGATGCCAACATTTTCACTTCCAAATTTCAAAGTAATTTTATCAAGTATTTCTTTTTTTTCGATCTGGTCTTCATTTACGTTTAAAAGTATCACTATTGGCTTTAAAGTAAGAAAGTTAAAACCTTTTATCATTTTAAGACTTTCTTGATCAATCTCAAGTTCTCTTAACGGCTGCTCTTCTTCAAGTGTTTTTTGAAATTCATTTAGGAGGTTTTGTTCTTTTAATAAAATATCTAGTTTATTCTTTTTCAAGTCTTTTTCTATATTTATAAGACGTTTTTCTATCAGTTCAAGATCATAAAGTATCATCTCATCAATAAGTGTTTTTATGTCTCTTGATGGATCTACTACTGTATCAATATGATAGACAGCATCATTTTGAAACGCTCTTACAACAAAAAGCACTGCATTAGCCTCTGCCATTAAAGAAAAAGATTTTTTTCTGTCCTGAGGATCTTTTGTTATTGAGGGCACAAGAAGAAACTCTACAGCTGCATATATTTTTTTTGCCGGCGGATAAAATTCATGTAATTTATCAAGTCTTTTATCTCTTACGTATGCAATAGCTATTTTTCTGTCACCTTTACCCGTCATTGATCCGCTTTTTCCAGCAATCAAGGAAAACAATGTTGTTTTTCCGGACTGTGGAAGACCTACAATTCCCATTTTCATATTAAAATTCCTTATTTGTTTAGCTGATTAAGATATAAAAAACATCCCCTCCCTGTCAAGGAAGGGGATGTTTTGATGTTTTTCTTTAACTTTCCTTTATTTTTCTTGATTCCTGCTTATTGCATCCTGCTACTTACTTCTTATTTCCCCACTACAATAATAACTCTGCATCTTTCAATGGCAATATCACTTCCTCTTATCTTCATGAATTTATCAAACTCATCCTGTGATACCATTATAATACAAGGATCTTCCTGTATTATTTTTATAGCATCTATCACATAAGGCTTTTTAGTTACACGTTTGTTCACTTCTGCGTTTTCAATTTTTGCTGTATAGCTAACAAGCCCTTGCTTTGTGCGAAACTTTCTATCAGGAACAGATATATTATATAGTTTTTCTCCTGTGTCGCTTATTATTGAAGGATTGATCGCAGGCTTTGCAATAGTCTTTTTTGCATTAACTATTAAACCGGAAACATATAAAATCTTTACTTTGTCTTCTTCTTGAGTCTCAGTCTCTTCCTTTAATTCTGCAACCTCAGTCTTTATTTCCTCAGTTTTTTTTGCATCCGTAGCCTCTTCAGCGCTCTCATCTTTTTTTATTACTTCTGTATCATTTTCAGTAGGTTCTTCTTTAACTTCAACAGTTTCTTTTACATCACTTTTTTCTTCAACTGACATTGCCAGCTTTGCATCTTCTTCTATATCTGCTACTTCCTGTTTGTCTACAGGTTTATCAAATTCTCCGCTTACATCAGCTATTTTGATATTGTCATAAATAATATGAGAAAGTGAACCCTTCCCGTTTAAAGATGCTTCAACTATGACTTCACACTTGCCTTCTGGCAGATATTTAACTTCTTTTTCAGCACAATTTTTCACAAACGCTGAAACATGTGTTCTTACAATATCATTTTGTGCCTGAAAATTCTTAACAGTTGTTTTACCATCAACACGAACATTATTGACCGCTTCTGCAAGTTTTCTTATTGCATCAGCTTTTGCTGCCTGCCTGGCTTCAAGCTTTTTCTCAGCTATTGTGCCTTCAGAAAAGTCAGAAGCATACCCCACACCACTAGCCCTTATAACACCGTTTGTCCAGTCAATATGTGCAGTTTCCGTTAAATTTTCAATATAATCAGCCTGACACAAAGAGGTAATAAAAAACATAAGGTACAACAATAAAAATCCCTTTTTCATATATCCCTCCAATTTATTCTGGTTTCTAAATATCAATAAGATACGTATTTTTAACGGTTTTGGAAACTATAATATCATAAAAACGTCTAATATCTCATATATATTTGACGTTAGTAAAACCAAATATATTCATAAACTGCTCATCAAAACCTTTAATTTCATGGTATCGATACTTTTTTCAGAAGAGTGTAAAAGGATTGAAAGCATAACTTTTATTTTTTCCATAATAACTGTTTCAGCAATACTTAAGTCGCTTATTTCAGAAAAAATTATGTCAATTTCATTTTCTTCATCATCTTTTTGCAGTTTTAGTTCAATGATAAAAGATAGTAATTGGTTTAATTCTTTTGAACTCTTCTTTTCTTTTATCGGCAATTTCTGGTAAAAATGGATATAACTGAGAAGTTTTTTAAGTATGGTATTTGTTATTTTCTTCATGAATATTAAATGGAGCGAGCGATGGGGATCGAACCCACATGACCGGCTTGGAAGGCCGGAGCTTTACCATTAAGCAACGCTCGCTTTTAATAGTAAGTTATTCTTTAGTATGACTTTCATGAACCCTACGTGGCTTATGGCTGTCTTCTTACTACTGTTTTTATATGGGGAGAGAAGGATTCGAACCTTCGAAGGCGAAGCCAACAGATTTACAGTCTGCCCCCTTTGGCCGCTTGGGTATCTCCCCATGTATATCGTTTAGTCCGTTTGGCTCGTTTGGTCTGTTTAGTCCGTTAAAAAAACTATAAAAAACAAATAGCGGACTAACAAGATTACCGATTATCCGGATATTATGTCAAAAAGCTGGTGATGGGACTCGAACCCGCAACCTGCTGATTACAAATCAGCTGCTCTACCGATTGAGCTACACCAGCAAAAACAAAAAAAAATTCATAGAATAACGAGGTGATACATTATCAAATATAAACTTTGCCGTCAAGTAGTAAAATACACATTATTATTAGCCACATATAAAATATTTTACTATAATTTATAATAAATTATATATATATAAAGATATGAAAACATTTAAAAATTTATCAACGTCAGTAATAGTAATCTTTCTGATCATATTACTATTTATGTTCAATAGGCCTTTTGCAAAAGGAAACTCAATTCCTTATCCTTTAAAGGTAAACCCTGTACTTTACTCATTTCAGAAAGATATATGTTTAGATAAAGACCCTATAAGTGTTTTAAAAGGAAACAATACTTTTTCCTGCGAACCATTTTACAGATTCTGCATATATCCGGAAATACCTCTAAAACCTGATACAAGAGGAAACCTTCATCCAATAACAGCTTATTTAAAAAATTTTAATCCGTTTGACGTAGAAAACCCTCTTCTTAGCTGGAAATGGACACTTGATAATATTAAATATACTGATGATTATAAGAAGTTCCACAAGAACGACATATGGCAATTTGCCAAAAACACATATATTTCAAGACAAGGTGATTGCGAAGATTCATCAATACTTCTTTGTGATTGGCTTCGCTCACAAGGATATGATGCTAAAGTAGCACTTGGTCTTTATAAAAAATCCGGCTGGCATGCGTGGGTAATTTTCCCACATAAAAACAATACGTATTTACTTGAATGCACAGGCAGATCATCATTGTATTCAAAGGAGTATGATAAATTTAATAACACTCTTGCGCGCAGATACAAACCATTAGGTCTTTTTGATGAACATTTTTTTTGGGTAGCAAAAGATAAAAACAGGAGGTAATTATATGGAGTTTGAATATTTAAAAGCAAATGTGTTTCAATTACTGATGAATCTTGTTTACGCACTATTTTCTCTTCTTGCCGGAATTTTTGCCTTCAGGTTCATTGATAAATATATCTTTCGTGAAATAGATTTTATGCAGGAAATTAAAAACGGCAATACTGCTGCTGCTATTATTTCTGCAGCAATCTTTATGTTTGTAGCATTTATAGTCGGATTTTCTATGATATAGTCTTTCATTAAGATAAGTGTTCAAAGAATAAGGTCTTAAAAAATGGACAAAGTTAAAATTACGATCATCGGAGCAGGTTGCGTCGGGCTTGCTATTGCACATGAACTATCATTTGAGCATGATGATATCATCGTTCTGGAAAAGTGGGATTCTTTCGGTCGTGATACATCAAGCCGTAACAGTGAAGTCATTCATGCAGGCATCTACTACAATTTTAATTCTTTAAAGGCAAAATTATGTGTTGAGGGCAATAAGCTTATTTATGAGATGTGCAAAAAGAAAAACATTCCTTACAAAAATTGCGGAAAGATAATTCTAGCGACCGAGCTTTCTGAAACAGATAACGTTGAAGAACTTTTCAAAAACGCTAAAAAAAATAATTGTAGCGGTTTAGAACTTATATCAAGTAAAAAAATAAATGAGATGGAACCTGAGATAAAAGGAATATCAGGTTTATTTTCAAAAACAACCGGAATAATAGATACCCACAAATTTATGAAGGCTATGGAAATTGAATCCGAACAAAATGGCGTTACTTTTTCATATTCATCAGAAGTAGTAAATATAGATCACAACGGTGAAGAATATGAAATACTAATTAAGGATAGTGATGGAAAGAAATTTTCTTTTTTAACTGAAATAGTTATAAACTGTGCAGGACTTTATGCTGATAAAATAGCTTCGCTTGCTGGAATAGACATCATAAAGGAAGATTTACGTATTGATTATTATAAAGGAGAATATTTTAGTATTTCAAACCGCCATAAAGGAAAGATCAAAAGACTGATATATCCTGTACCTACTCCGTTAAGCCTCGGTCTTCATGCTGTAATAATGTTAGACGGTTCACTTAAAGTAGGCCCAAATGCATTTCAGATAGATACAATAAATTATGATGTAGATGAAACACACCGAAATGAATTTTTTAACGAGTCCACAAAATATATGCCTTTTATTGAAGAAGCTGATCTTCAGCCGGACATGAGCGGTATAAGACCTAAGCTTTTCTATAAAAACACACCTTATCAGGACTTTTATATCTCACATGAAAAAACAAAAGGTCTCAAAGGCTTTATAAATCTTATTGGAATTGAATCTCCCGGCTTAACAGCTTCACCTGCAATTGCAAAATACGTAAAACAAACAATAAAAGATGAATGTTTATAATATTCACTTGGTAAACCTGTATAAAATCGATGTGAAAACATGCGGTTATACAATGTCTTTTACTTGATTAATCTTATTATCTGTGAGATAGTATTATTAAAGGTGAAAATAACGGAGGTCTTTCTTGATAAAGAATACAAATGGTAAAGAAATCTCAGTTAAAGGTATAAAAGACGGTATTCTTTTTACAGAGCTTGTATATAATATAGAAACTTGGGGCGCAGAGAACAATCTCATAATTCTTGAAATACTTGCTGATAACATACCAGTTGACCGTGATGATGAGATAGGCCTTAAAAAAAAGAAATATTCTTCTTCGGATGATATCGTCATAAAGACACAAAAACCTGAACAGGCTGCTTTAACAGCAATAAGAGAAGCAAAAAAACAAATTCCTGCCTTTGAGAAGATAATAGATGAAATAATAACTTCCCAGCAAAAAGGAGAAAAAGAGGAAGCGATAAACAAGTTTTCCCATCTTTTAAAATCAGTAAGCGATATTATTCAATTATTTAAAGTCCTTGAGCAGTATCTTCCTGATGAATTTGAAAATATTCAGGTAAATAATAAACCTATAATAAGTATTAACCGTGAATTTCTTGAAATACTTCAGGAAACAAAGCTTGCTATGGAAGATCAGGATTTTGTAACTATAAATGATCTTTTAGAATATGAAATAAAACCAAAAATATTAGAAGATTTTTTATCTATCCTCGAAGAGCTTGAAAGTAAAATTCAAAGTGCATGAGTCCTTTCTATAAGAGAAATCTTGAAATACTGAAAAAAAAACACCCGAGAATTGCAGAAAAAGTAGCTAAAGTATCGTTATCAGATAAAATACAGGTTTTCGAATCAAGATCAGGTAAACTTACATTTAAAATAACTGCTAATGGCAAAAAAATAAGTTTTCACAGCGCTTATGACCCTATCAAACAAAGCAAAAAGATTATAGCTGATGCACGATCTTCAGGCATCTTAAGAGATACCAGCAATGTTGCCATAATGGGATTGGGATTCGGTTATATTGCCAGCGAACTCATTTCACAAAAAAACGACAGAGATTTCATTATTATAATAGAAGATAACTTGGAAGTTTTTAAACATTACATCTCTAATTTTGATATTAATGATATTTTATCTAACAAAAATGTTTTTCTTTTTCTTGATGAGCCTGTAACGGAAATATTTCGTTTTCTTCAGCAATTCAGCTTCAGCATTGTTTCAAATGATATAGATTTTTTAAAACTTCAGCCAGCATATGAACTAAACAGTGGTTTTTATCTTAAAGCAGAAAGGTCTGTGCTGGAGACAAGGAACTGGGCTCGTATAAACATTGCTACACAGGTAAACAAAATAGATAATTTTTCTGATAATATTGTTGCCAATTTTCCCACAAGATCAAAAAGTCCCGGTATAAATATGCTGGAAAATGTATTTAAAGATGTCCCTGGAATAATAGTAGCCACAGGACCAAGTCTAAGAAAAAACATTAATCTACTTCGACTTGCTAAGAATAAAGCAGTTATAATAGCACTTGATTCATCTTTAAAGATCCTGATGGAAGAAGGGATCATTCCTGATCTGGTCTTCAGTGTAGATTTTACTGAAAACACCATAAGTGATTATGATGGCATTGATTCTTTAGATAAAACATTTATAGTTGTTGATAATGAAGTTTGCCCTAAAGTGGTACAAAAGTATCCTGAGAGAATCTTTTTTATCGATCTTCCGGACAAACCTCTTTGTGAATGGTTTTCAAAAATAACGGAAGATAAGGGAAAAATTGAAAAGGGGCTATCTGTAAGCCATACTGCTTTTCTTTCAGCTATATATATGGGAATAGACCCTATAATACTTATTGGTCAGGATCTTTCATATCCTGAAGGCGAAACACATGCCCGTGGAACATCTCTTGGTTTTCCAATAAAAAAGACATCTCTTAGCGATGATAAAAAATATCGCGTAGAAAATATTTTTGGTTTTCCTGTTCCGACAGACAGGTCAATGCTTGTTTTTCTGCATCACTACCGTGATCTTATCAATAAGAACCCTTTAAAGAAAGTGATAGATGCTACTGAAGGCGGAGCTAAAATAGAAGACACAAAAATAATGACACTTAAAAATGCTTTATTAACATATTGTAAAGATGAAATCGATTTTTATAATATAATAAACAAAAAATATGATTCCGGGCGTAAAAATATAACATTTGATATGTCATCTTTAGGAAGCATTATTCATCAAAATTCAGTAAGGTTAAAAATGTTATCTTCCCGATCGAAAGATCATCTTAACTTCCTTAATAAACTGGAAGAATATTTTAAAAATAATGACTTTATTAATTTAAAAAAAGGCCTAAATAAGCTTAATAATAAATTATCTTTTTTAACTAATGAATTTAAAGAAGAACTTATTTTTTTAAGAGATAACATTACAGAAGCTATAGTATTTTTGACATCAAAAACAGATCCTGAGATCTCAAAGGATAATAAAAAGAACATACAGGAACAAATGGTAAGAAAAAAGAAGTTTTTTGAAATACTTATATCAGCCTCAGACAAGATGCAAACAAGGCTGGAAACTTTGGGATCTAAAATAATAAAAGAATAAGCTTTACACTATTTTGTCGAAATTCCTTAAAAATAATAATACAATTAGGAAATAACTTCAGGATAAATATGGCAGAAGGTCTGGATAAAAAGATAGAACAGTTAGAAGGTCTTTACAAGACCATTCCTAAGACACAGTGCACAAAGACTACCTGTGCTGACTGGTGCTGTTCACGTCTTCCAACGGCAGTAAATGCTGACGGTCTTTTTATTTCTCTTCCTTTAATATATTCTATAGAGTTTTTAAATATTAAAAAATTTATAACAGAAAATTTTCAAAAAAAAGATATAGAAGAGTTTTATGATTACAATAGCAAAAGGCCTCTTTGTTCATTCAAGGACCCCAAAAGTCCGGGTTGTCTTATTTACCCGGTACGTCCCTTCACATGCCGAGTTTTCGGAAGATGCGTTCCTCCTGTTTTTTTTGGAATGGAATATCCACCGGAAGCTGCTAACGAAATTTTCTGCCCGCATCTTAAGATCATGGATAAAGACAAGGAAAAAGTATTTCAAGATAGATTCCCTGTATACTGGACTGAACTTGCAAATTTATCTGCATCAGTTTCAGTTTTTACTATTGAGCAGCTTGATGCTATACACAGAGTTTCAGATGTACATGATATTTTTATAACCGGCTGGAAAGAATTTGCTCTTCTTACATCAGCCACACCACTTTGGCTTGAAAAAAACTTCGCCTCTTTCTGGAAAGCACACGGAAATTTATTATAGGAAAGTTCTTAGCCACAGAAAAAAACTATCACGAAAACACAAAAATAAAACAAAAACACGAAAAAGAATGGTCATGAACCACGTGGGGTTCATGATAAACAAAAAAAGTAAAACGTATACAAAGTTCAGTCCTGTTTTATTATGATGAAAATCACATGTAAGAAGTAAATAAACGGTATTTCGTGTTTTGGGAAACTTATTAGATCATCTGCTACCAAAGGTAGCTCCTCGAACGAACCACGAACGACGAATAACGCTTTCAGTTTTACGCCATAACTTCTTTTATTGTCTCAATCAATTCACTCTCTTCAAAAGGTTTGGCAAGTACAGCATTGGCACCAAATTTTTTTGCACTGCTAAGATATGTATCATTGATGGAAGATCCGGAAATAGCTATTATTGGAAGATCCGGCAGGGTATTTTTGAGAACGAGTATAGTATCTATTCCTTCTTTTTCAGGCATAACAATATCTAATATGACAAGATCAGGCTTTTCTTCTTTTACGGATTTTAATCCTGATTCACCGTTATCTGCTTCAACTATCTCAAAACCAGATTTTTTTAAGATATGTGCAATAAATTTACGAGTTGTAAAAGAATCATCTACTATAAGTATTTTTGCCATATTTTCCTTATAAAACTAATTAAGTAGTTATAAAATTCTCCGATATAAATAATCAATAGTCAAGACATTATCAATAACAAATTATAAAAAAATTTAAAAATCCTGTTATTCAAGCTTAAAATCGTAAAATTTTAGTACATCAAAGAGTGTTTCCATAAGACTCTCTTCAGTAAGATGGCTTTTCATAATAAGTGCATCAATTTTTCCTGCAAGAGATTTCTTTTCTTTTTCCGTAAGGTCCTTGGCCGTTACAATTATTACAGGTATCATCTTTGTAGCTTCTCTTCGCTTTAGCTTGTCAACTACCTGAAACCCGTCCATCACAGGCATATCAAGATCAAGTATTATAACATGGGGCATTATCTGATTTATCTTATCAAGCCCCTCTTTGCCATCATGAGCTTTAAAAATCTCATAGTCCCACTTCTCTAATATTTTACTTACCAGTAAAACATCTAAATGTGAATCATCTATAACAATTACTTTTTTACCTTTAAGTTTAATCCGTTTTAGCACACTTAAAAGATCATCCTCTGCAACAGGCTTTACAAGATACTCTACTGCTCCAAGAGCAAAACCCTTATTTTGTTCAGTGAGGATAGAACTCATAACAATCGGAATATTTTTTGTTGAGGGAAGAGTTTTTAGTTCTGTAAGAATATCCCATCCGCTTCTGTCAGGAAGCATTATATCAAGGAAGATAACAAACGGTTTTATCTCTTTTACCTTATCAATAGCACGAGATCCTTGTGTTTCCCACACAACATCATAGCCATGACTTTTCAGTATTTTTTCATATAATTTAATAGCAGACATATCATCTTCTATTATTAAAATCGGTTCTTTTTTATAATTATGAGCTTTTTTATCAATAAATATTACAGGCTCTTTATTATCTTCTGAATCTTTTTCGCTTTCTTCTTTTTTAAATGAAACAGGAATTGTAAATAATATTGTAGTACCTTTTCCAAATTCAGATTCTATCCATATCGTTCCGCCCATCATCTCTACAAATTTGCGGGAAATTGTCATACCAAGCCCAGTACCACCTTCTTTTCTTGTTGAAGACCCATCTATCTGGCGGAAGGATTCAAATACTTTTGGTATATCCACTTCTTTTATTCCGATTCCGGTATCTTCAACTGCAACCTCTATATAATTATTCTTTCTTTTCGCTCTAATTTCAATGTATCCCTTATTTGTAAATTTCACAGAATTACTTGCTATATTAAGAAGAACCTGCCTTATACGGTCAGGATCAGAGTATATATGAGGTAGATCTTTCTCAATATCTACTTTTATATCTATTTCCTTATCTTTTTTTAATACTTTTAATGTTTTACTTAAATTTGTAATGACCTCTCTTAGATCTATATCCTTTTTTACAAAGTCCATTTTGCCTGATTCGACTTTAGAAAGATCAAGAATATCATTTATAATAGCAAGAAGCTGTTTCCCGTTCTTATATATCTCTTCAAAATTATCCTGAATATTAGGCATATTAAGGACTTCATCATCTTTTAATGAAAGAGCAGAAAAACCAATTATTGAATTAAGAGGTGTCCTAAGCTCATGGCTCATATTTGCAAGAAATTCTGATTTAAGCCTGTCAGCTTCACGTATTTTTATATTTGATTCTTCAAGCTCTTTTGTTATTGTCTGGAGTTCTTCATTTCGTTTTCTAAGGAGAGTATTTGTTTCCTGAATTTCCGATGTGCGTTCTTTTATCTTAATCTCGAGGTCTCTGTTAAACTCAAGTATTTCCTTATGGGCTTTATTTATCTCAACATTTGACTTTATTAGTTCTTTTTCTTTACTTTCTACTTCTATCCGGAATTTCTTAAGATCCTCTGTCATTTTGTTAAAAGAATCAGTTAAAAGCCCTATTTCATTTTGCGATGTAACTTTTGCCCTGAAATCAAGGTCTCCCTGAGATACTTTATGAGTTGCTTTTACTAAAGTAATAATGGGATTTACTATCGAGCGGGCAAAAAGAGTTGCTATAAAAGAAAAGAATAAAATAAATAATATGCTTAGCCCAAATATATATTTTTTTGATTCATCCACTCTTTCGTTTAATTTTTCTAAAGAAACACCTATATGAGCATATCCAAGTTCTTTTATTTTACTTTTCTTTTTAGGATCCGTTTTAGTAGACATCTGTAGCAATAAGTCCTCATCATCTTCTTTTTCTTCAGGCTTAATTGTTATTTTCCTTGAAAGATGGAGCACATCAATATCATTATTATATTTTTGAAATTCGCTTCCAATTTTATTTACTGCAAAACCCTTTTTTATTATTTCTTTTGAGAATTTATTATTTCTTTTAGGTTCCTTTATCTGATATACAATGACTTTGCCTTTTTCGTCTTCAATATATGCAAATAAAATATCTTCCTCATTTAATAATCCGCTAAGAAGTGTCTTTATAGCATCTTTGTCTCTAATAAACACCTCGTATTTGCTGTTAAAAGCAAGGTTAGAACAAAGAGATTCCCCTCTTTTTTTAAGTTCAGAATGGTAAGTATCAAAAAGAAAATTAAAAAATAAATAACTGAGTGATGAAACTATTATAAAAATTATTATAATAAAAGTAAGAAGTACCCTTACAACAAGCTTCTGATTATATTTGCTCTTATCTCTCATATTATTCGATAACTTTTCCTGTTTTTTTTGCCTTGTTCAACAATTTCCTATTAGGTTTTATTCCGAGGGCATCTGCTACTTTTGCATTAAAAAAAAGCCTGTATTTCATGCAATGATAATTATTCAGCAATTTTATATCAGATAAAGCACAAAACAATTCAATTTGCTTGTAAGTATTATTTATGACATCATTTATATCAAATGCAAAACCTAAAAGAGCTCCTTTTTTAACAAGGTCATAAGATTCTCCAAAGACAAACAGATTTTTCCTAAATGTTGCCAGCATTATTTTCTTTATAAATTCACCTCTCATTATTTTAGGGTCAGGAAGCAAATAAATGGCATCCACTCTATCTGTCAAATCTTTAATAGCGATCGGGAGATCTGAAACCTTATTTATTGCGCTTCTAACGATTCTGATCTGTGATGAGCTGGTTTCTTCTTCAATTTTATTTATTTGATTTTCAAAAAGAGAAGGCGAATAAATTATTCCTATTTTTTTAAGTTCCGGTCTTAGCTCTTTTAATATAATAAAAGGTTCTTTCATACATACATTTATAAAAGTACCTTTTATATTGTTCTTTGAAAACATCGTCTTTTCAACGATATCTGTTCTGTACACCATGGTAAAAATTATAGGAATGTCATCAATATATCGTGATAATTGAATAGTAGATTCAGTACCTATTGAAAAAACAAGATCAGGAGCTTCCTTTTTTATAGATTGAATTATCTTTTCCACAGAAAGTTCAGGATCATCCATTGCAAAAACAGTTTCCTGATGTTTTACATTGTTTTCATTTAATCTTTTTCTTATCTGATCAAGGACATAGTTAAAAGGTCCTAAAGATCTACTTTTAACGATAAATATACGGGGAGATCCTTTTGCCTGAAGATGCACAGGATTAATAATCCAGTATACCATTACAAAAATTATTATTGCAGATATTGAGAGTTTTTTATTCATCTGTTTTGGCATATTATTAAAATTTATTCATTACATGGAATAGAAATGGCAAATTCAGTGAAAACACCTTCTTCGCTAAAAACTTCTATCGTACCGCCGTGATGTTCTATTATTTGAAAGCATATACTAAGCCCAAGTCCTGTACCTTCTTTTTTTGGCTTTGTTGTAAAAAAAGGTTCAAAAACATGTTTGATCTTATCTTTTGAAATACCTGTTCCAAAATCCTTTATAGAAAGAACTGAATAGTTTTTACCATTTCTTTCTATTTCTCTTGCTGTAATTATTATTTTTTTATCATTATGTGAAACCTCACCAAACTTTTTCCATATAGCATAGCGTGCATTATTTATTAAATTTACAAGAACTTGCTCAATTCGAGATTCTATACAATTAATCTCCCGAAGATCCCCTGGAATATTTATTTCAAATTGCACATTAGGATATCTGACGTCCTTTTGTAAAAACAGCATTATCTTATCTACTATTTTATTAAAGTTTGATACTTCAAAGTTCTCAAAATCTTTTCTTGAAAAACTTAAGAGCTCCTTGATAAATCCGGATATTTTTTCACCCTGCTCATGAATGACCGTTACCATTTTATTAAGATCATCAGGCGACAATTTATCTTTTTTTGCACGCTCAAGTACCAGCTGGGAATAATTAAGGACATTACCTACAGGATTATTTATTTCATGTATAATACTTGCCGTAAATCTTCCCAGAGAACTCATCTTCTCTGTTTGAATAAGTTCTTCCTGAGTTTCTTTAAGAAGCTGGCTGGATTTTATGATCTCAACATTACTAGATTTTAATTCTCTGTTTGCTTTTTCAAGCTCAAGGACTTTTTCTTCCAGCTTGTCAACAAGAGAACGGCTATAGTCTTTTAAAAGCTCTTTTTCTTCTTCACCTTCTACTTTTTCTCTTTTTCCTACAAGATAAGTTTTTATTTGCTCCGGAAAAGTCTCAATATCTATAGGCTTTGGAATATAGCCGTCACATCCTGCAATTAGCGCCTTTTCCCTATCACCCTTCATAACATTTGATGTGATTGCTATAATTGGAATATCCTTTATACTGTCAGTGCTTTTTATTTTGGTGGAAAGCTCTCTTCCGTCTATTCCGGGTATATTGATATCCATAAGAATAAGATCAGGTCTTTTTAACGCCATATCATATCCGTCAATACCATTAGTCGCTTCAACAATATCATAGCCTTCAGCTTCAAGTATTTTCCTTACAAGCTTCCTATTACTTACATTATCCTCAATATGTAAAATCTTCATTTTATCTGAATTCATCTTGATGCCTCCAATTATTATGATAATTATATAAGAAAAAATATACATAGTAAATGTTGAAATATTTTAATTATATATATATTATATAATTAACTATATTGTCGATAAACAGGAGGGGAAGAAGAATGAAGAAAAAGTTATTTTTTATTATTTCTTTATATTTTTTCTCTATTGCATTTGCTCCACTACATGTTTTTTCCCAAGATACAGATATGCCGAGCATTGCTTTAGAGACATTTCTTTTTGATGAAATGGTGATCGTAGAATCTACGACAATGCGTGAGGAAAAAACTCAGGAATCAGCTCTTAACATTAAAGTGATAAATCGTGACGAAATAGAAAACTACGGTATTCGTACAATCAAAGATCTTTTAATGTTTATTGAAAATGGTTTTGAAACATTCAAGGGACGCGACAGAGTCTACAATATTCGCGGAATCATGGGATATGCCAATGACAAAATAAAATTTCTTATAGACGGACAGGAATTTCCTATGATGCTGGGGCTCGGTGAAGGTGAAATACCTGTAACACTTGATGAAGTAAAAAGAATAGAGATAGTAAAAGGCCCTAACACTTCTCTTTTCGGAGGAAATGCATCTCAGGCAACAATAAATATAATACGCTATACAGGCAAGGATTTTGTTGGCGTAAAAACAGGTCTTGCAATCGGCTCCTTTAACCATAAACGCGGTTTCGTGCATTATGCAGAAAGGCCAAGCGATAACCTTGATTATGACATCTATTTTTCAACTGCAACACAAATAGGGCCTGACGTAACTCATCGTGAGTGGGGTACCGATAGTGATTATGAGATGTTCAAGCATGATGTAACAATACCTCTTCCTGATCATGAACTAATAATGTCAACAACTTATGATAACTTACGACTCACCTGGAGAAGAGTAATAGAAAGAAGAAATGCAGCTGGTGATGTTTATACTCATAACTACTCCGATGGCGTTGCTGCTGAATACACTAAAGAGGATCTTTTCGGTAATGATAACCTTGATCTGATATTTAGCGTGGAAGCATCTAATTTTGGCCAACAGTATGATGTTTATCATAATGATCCTTCTATGGGTAGTCCAATTGAACATAAAGCAGAAAAGAGACTTGAATGGGATGCTCATATTCTTTATACACCTGCTGATAACTGGGATCTTCTTGCAGGTATTAGCGGTAACTACTGGTCTGCTACAGGAACAGAGGGCGGAGTAAATTATACTCTTACTACAATTACAACTGATCTTCCAACATTTGATATAGCTACATCTCTTACAAGCGGAGTATCAACACCCGAGTATTTCCCCTCATTTACAGAAGTAAACGATCTTGCAGACTGGGAACTTTGGGCAGATTTTAAGTATCATTTTAATGATTCTACCAGCATGGTACTTGGTGGACGTTACGTTTATGATTTTGCCCCTAATGATCAGCTAAGAGATAGTGACGCAATCGCAAAGTATAATACGAAAAGAGAACTTTTGAGAAAATTCTTTCCAAAAGCAGCTATCGTTTATTCTCCGCAAGAAAATATGTTTATAAAATTGATCTATCAGGAAGCTTTTAATAGACCAAACACTTTTGAACAGTTCTCTGCGTGGAATACACTTTCAATGCGCGGTACCATGAAAGCAACCACAGCAAGAACATATGAGCTTGTTCTTGATTGGGTCATAAGCAAAAATTTAAAAACACTTGTTACAATTTTTAAGACAGATTATTTTGACTTTGTAAACTTCGCCTACACTGGCTCCGGTTGGCCTGTTGTAGACGCATCAGTAGGTCAGATAAGAGGTTTTATAAATGTTGGTGATCGCGAAATAAACGGCATCGAAGGAAATTTTGAACTTAAATATGAAAACTATGGCGGTTTTATAAGCGCAGGTTATCTAAATAAGAACAAGATAACAAATGTAGTTACAGGCCTTAGCGGAGCAACAGGAAAAATTGATGAGACTGACAACAACAAACAGTCTGCACCTGTTTGGGATGCAAGCATAGGTGCATGGGTAAAGCTTGTTGATAATGTTACTCTTTCAACGCTTTACACGACACACCAAAATGCAAAGACAAGCGAAGACTGGACAGGCACAGTCTATGAAAGAGATATTAACTCATGGGACATAATACTGAATGCAAAAAATGTATGGAGAGAAAATCTTGACTTTCAGATTCTTGTTAAGAATATTCTTGATGCAGATGAATTTTTTGGTTCAGCATTAGACCCTGCTCACAGAGAACTGCAGTGGCCCAGATACTATGAAGGCAAAATAACTTATCTTTGGTAATTTTTGATTAGCCAGCTAAACTGATAAAATCTATTTAGCTGGCTATTTTTTTAAAATATTTTTCCATCTAATGAACAGAACAGATCAATCTAGAGTATTTGGTAATATATTATAAATTAAACCAACAAAATAACACTCAAAACATACTACACCAACCAAACTGGCAAAACTTAATTTATTCAATGATATTTACTGCCATACTTTCTATTTTTTTTGAAAATTTTATTCCAATACTGGACGAAGTTCTTTTATTTAAGTAAAGATAGAATTTATTACATCTCCTGCTTTCTAATCCATTAATATCTTTAGTTTTTAAAAACTCTTTTACCATATTTGTTGTTATTAGCGCAGTATTATTTATATCAAAGCCAAAACCTATCAACCCGCCTCTCTCTACTATCTCAAAAGACCCTCCAGCTACAAAAATATTATTTGAAAGTGTTTTCAAAATTATCCTTTTTAACATCTGTCTATTTGTAAAAATTGGAGACGGCAATACATAAAGAGCATCTACTGCTTTTGTTAGTTCGTTTATTGCTCGAGGAACATCAGATGCACTATTTACTTCTCTACTTATTATTTCTATTTCATTTTTTTCTGCAGATTTCGTCAAATGATCCATTTGATCATTAAAATGTTTTGAAGGCGACATAATTCCTATTTTTTTTAAATTCGGCTTTATATCTTTTAATACATTAAAAACAATTTCCATATCAAGGTTAATAAAAATACCTTTTACGTTTTGCGTTTTTTCAAGGACAGTCGCGATCTTATCAGATTTATAAACCATAGAAAAAATAATTGGAATATTTTTTGTATAAAGCGAAAAGAAAAGTGTTGATTCTGAACCTATAGAAAGAACAAGATCCGGTTTTTCCTTTTCAATCTTTTTTAAAATATCTTTTGCCTTTTTAAAATCGCTATTCATTTCAAAAATTTTACTTTTAAAAGATATCTTTTCCGATTTTAAATTATCTAAAACACTTCTTTTGAGAAATTCATGAGGCTTTTGATCTCTGGATTTAATTACAAAAATAAGTGGCTCCTTATCTGCAAAACAGCTATCCGCTATACAAATAAAGAAAATCATCATAAATATTGATTTTAAAAGTAATGTCTTTTTCATAAGCTAAAAATACAAATTTATCCATTAAAACTTAATAATAATTAAATGCATTTAAAACATTATTAAGTTATTGCAAATAGTTATAGACAACTTTATAATTATCTATTATATAGTATAACATAAATTTTGTGATAATTATAAAAGGAGTAATATTATGAAAAAACTTATATTTCTCTCCTACCTTACTTTTTTAACTTTATTTTTTTCAGCAAATATTTTTGCTCAAGATGAAAACCTTTCTGATTTTGCTTTTGAAACATTTTTATTTGACAAAGCTGTTATAGCTGCAACCACGACAAAGCGTGATGAAATAACTCAGGAATCTGCGCTTAATATTCGTGTTATCACACGTGCTGATATTGAAAATTACGGTATTGAAAACCTTCAGCAGCTTATGCTTTTTCTTGAAAACACTTTTGAATCTATGAAAGGAAGAGATCGTGTCTATGGTGTACGCGGTATTATGGGTTATGCAAACGATAAAATAAAATTTCTTATCGATGGACAGGAATTTCCGATGGAGCTTGGCCTTGGAGAAGGCCAGTGGCCTGTAACTCTTGATGAAGTAAAAAAAATTGAGATAGTAAAAGGCCCAAATACATCTTTATTTGGTGCAAATGCAACACAGGCTACTATAAATATAATCCGTTTTAATGGTAATGATTTTGTAGGTCTTAAAACGGGTATTGCAGTTGGTAGTTACAACCATAAGCGTGTATGGCTTCACTATGCAGAAAAACCAGCCGAAGACTTTAATTATGATTTTTATTTCATGGGTGCATATCAAAAAGGAGCTGCATCCCGCGTGAGTTACTTCTGGCATGAAGACTCAGGCCCAGGATATGGTAGCAATTATAATAATGATTATGATGTTACAAATCCTCTTCCTGATTATGAACTTATAGCATCTACAAACTATAAAAATATGAAAATGACTTATCGCCGTGTTATTCAAAGACGAGGTTTTAATGATCCGAACGTCTATACACATAACTACTCTGATGCAATTGCGGCAGAATATAAAAAACCACATTTTTTTGGGAACGATAACCTTGATTTCATTTTTTCTGTTGAAGCTTCTCATTTTGGCAACTGGTATGACGTTTATCACGGTCCTAACGAAATGAACGGCCCAATAGAACATAAAGCTGAAAAAAGACTGGAATGGGACGCTCACTTTCATTATACAGATGAAGATACTTGGGATATTTTGGCAGGTATCGGGGGAAACTATTGGTCTGCTGTTGGTACTGAATGGGGTGTTTATACTTTAACAACCTCACCTTCTGATATTCCTGGTTTCGACTATGCCTGGCAGTTAACAAGTGGAATTTCAACACCTGAATATTTCCCCTCTTTTGCAGAAGTAAACGATCTTGCTGACTGGGAAGCTTGGGGAGATTTTAAGTACAACTTAAATGATCAGTTAAATATAGTACTTGGAGGAAGATACATATATGATTTTGTCCCGAATGATCAGTTAAGAGATAGCAATGCAATTGCAAAGTATAATACAGATAGAGAATTATTAAGAAAATTCTTTCCTAAAGCAGGTATAGTTTATTCCCCCAAAGAAAAGATGTATTTAAAAATCCTATATCAGGAAGGATTTAACAGGCCAGGAACTATTGAGCAGTTCTCTCTTCAAAATAATATTGAACAGCGTGGAAAACTTAAAGCAACTACTGCAAAAACAATTGAACTCGTTTTTGACTGGATTATTAATAAAAATTTAAAAACACTTATATCTATATTTGATACTAAAGTAAATGATTTTGTAAATTTTGCTTATACTGGTTCCGAATGGCCTAAAATAGAGGCCGGTCAGTTTCGTGGTTTTTATAATATCGGTGACAGGGAAATTCAAGGCATAGAAGGAAATTTTGAACTTAAATATGAAAATTGGGGAAGTCTACTTTCTTTTGGTTATATGAATAAGAATAAGATAAAACCTTTCGCTCAATTTGATCCTTATAATCCTTCTGTAGCTGATAACGCAACAGGAAATTCCGGTATTATAGATAATACTGATCTTAACAAACAGAATTTTCCTGAATGGAATGCAACGTTTGCTGGTTGGTTGAAAATAGTTGATAATATTACGTTATCCGGAGTTTATAAAGTTCACCGTAACATAAAGACAAACCAGCTTCGTACTCACTGGTGGTTATCAAATGAGGAAAGAGAAATAACAAATGTAGATTTTGATACACTTGATATTATTCTTAATGCAAAAAATGTTTTAGCTGAAAACCTAAATCTGCAGCTAATGGTACAAAATGCACTTGATGCAGATGATCTTATAGGAAGCGCCATGGATCCTGTTCATGCAGAACAGATATATCCTAGAAACTATCAGGCAAAAGTAACATATCTCTGGTAAATAAAAAGATCATTTAGCCGGTTAGATTAGTTTGAAAGATGTAGTCGGCTATTTTTTTAACGTTATTCTTCCTAACGAACTTAACAGACTAAACCTGAGTATGATTAATAGAGATGAATTTAAAAAACAGTAACAGATTGAACAAAAGTTATTCTATTATTTTTTCTGCCACCTTTTCTATTTTAAGAGGAAATTTTAAATTAATACTTCTTGCGGTCCTTTTATTAAGATATAAACGGAATTTTTTACATCTTTTATTCTTAAGCTTTATAATATCCTTATTGATAAGAATATCTTTTACCATTTCTGCTGTTGCAGTAGCGGCATAATTTATATCGAAGCCAAATCCTACCAGGCCTCCCCTTTCGACTATGTTATATGACCCTCCAGAAACAAATATGTTATTAGATAGAGTTTTAAGGACTATCCTTTTTAACATCTGCTTACTCGTAAAAATGGGAGATGGCAATATATAAACTGCATCTACTTCTTTTGTTAGTTCTTTTATTGCTGAAGGGACATCTGATTCATTATTTACTTCTTTGCTTATTATCTCTATGTCATTTCTTCCGGCTGATTCTATCAAATAATTCATTGAATCATTAAAATGCTTTGAAGGGAACATAACACCTATTCTTTTTAATTCCGGCTTTATATCCTTTAATACATTAAAAACTATGTCCATATCAAAATTAATAAAAACACCCTTTATATTGGTTCTCTCTTCAAGAATCTTAGTTGCTTCATCTGATTTATATACCATTGAAAATATTATTGGAAGATCTTTTATATAAAGAGAAAGGAATAATGTAGCTTCTGAACCAATAGAAATTATTAAATCAGGCGTTTCTTTCTGTATTACCTTAATTGCTTCTTTTGCCTTATTAAAATCACCATCCATTTCAAAGACCTTACTTTTAAAAGATATTTTATTTGATCTTAGGAGTTCTGTTATTTTTTTACTTACAAATTCGTGAGGTTTTTGATTTCTTGATTTTATTATAAATATTGTAGACTTTTTATCGGCAAAACAATTGTTTTTTATACAAAAGAAGAAACATGTTATTAGTATAAGTAAAATTAATTTTAAATTATATTTCATAAACACACCAGACATCATATTTGAAAATTGTTTTAAGATATAATCAGTAATTTATTGACCTATAAATTATAATAAATGTATAATAAAATAAATTATATCATACTTTATTCATTCCTAAAAAGGAGTAATGTTATGAAAACCCGTATAGATTTGTATCTTGCATTACTATTCTTCTTTAATTTAGTTTTTTGCTTTGACGTTTTTGCTCAGGGAGGAGATCTTTCTAATCTCGCATTTGAGTCAATTTTCTTTGATGAAGCTGTCATTGCTGAATCCACCACCAAACGTGATGAAATAACTCAGGAGTCTGCTCTTAACATTAAGGTAATAACACGTAGTGAGATTGAAATCTATGGCATTAGTACCATACAAGATCTTTTAATGTACATTGAAAACGGTTTTGAGGCACGAAAAGGAAGAGATCGAATTTACGGCATACGTGGAATAATGGGATATGCCAATGACAAAATAAAGTTCCTTATAGACGGGCAGGAATTCCCTATGATGTTGGGGCTTGGTGAAGGTGAATTTCCAGTAACTCTTGATGAAGTAAAAAAAATTGAAATAGTAAAAGGTCCTAACACTTCTCTTTTCGGAGGCAATGCATCTCAGGCAACAATAAATATAATACGTTTTACAGGCAAAGATTTTGTTGGTGTAAAAACAGGTATTGCAATCGGCAGTTGGAATCACAAGCATGGTTTCTTTCATTATGCAGAAAAGCCTAGCGATAACATTGATTATGACATATACTTTGCAACTGCAACACAAGGTGGCCCAAAATTAAGTCATCGTGATTGGGGCGCAGATTATGAAGAATACATGTTTGTAAACGATGTAACAAATCCTCTTCCTGACCATGAACTTATCTCCTCCTTAAACTATAATGATATGAAATTCATGTACCGCCGTGTTTCTTCAAGAAGAGCAACAAGATCTCCTGATGAAGGAGTTTATACACATAACTATTCTGATGCTTTTGCAACTGAAATAAAAAAAGAATCGCTATTCGGAAATGAGAATCTCGATCTTATTTTTAGTTTGGAAGCATCACATTTGGGCCAGCAATATGATGTTTATCACAATGATTCATCAATAGGTTCGCCTATTGAACATAAAGCGGAAAAAAGATTAGAATGGGATGCACATGTTCTTTATGCACCAGAAGATAACTGGGATCTTCTTGCAGGTATTAGCGGTAATTACTGGTCTGCAGTTGGAACAGAATGGGGCGATTATACAACAACAACAGCAACAACTGACCTTCCAAGCTTTTTTTTAGCAACAGGATTAACAAGCGGAATATCTACCCCTGAATATTTTCCATCACTTGCTGAAATAAATGATCTTGCAGATTGGGAAGCATGGGTAGATTTTAAGTATAAGTTTAATGAAACGACAAGCATGGTACTTGGCGGAAGATATGTTTACGACTTTGTACCTAATGACCAGTTAAGAGATAGTGATTCAATTGCAAAATATAAGACTGACAGAGAACTTTTAAAAAAGTTTTTTCCTAAAGCATCTGTAGTCTATTCTCCTCTAGAAAATATGTTTTTAAAACTGATCTATCAGGAAGCATTTAATAGACCAAACACTTATGAACAGTTCTCAGCACTGAACACACTTAGCATGAGAGGCACACTTAAAGCTACAACTGCTAGGACTTACGAGCTTGTTCTTGACTGGGTCATAAACAAAAACATGAAAACTCTTGTCAGCATTTTTAGAACAGACTTTTTTGACTTTGTTAATTTTGCTTATACAGGTTCTGGTTGGCCTGCTGTTGATGCTTCTGCTGGTGAAGTAAGGGGTTTTATTAATGTAGGCGATAGAGAAATTAACGGTATCGAAGGAAATTTTGAGCTAAAATATGCAACTTACGGTGGTTTCGCAAGTTTAGGTTATCTAAATAAAAATGAGATTACAAATGTGGTAACAGGTCTAAGCGGCGCAACAGGTATTATTGATGATACTGATAGTAACAAGCAATCATTCCCTGAGTGGAATGTTTCAATAGGTGCATGGGTAAAACTTGTTGACAATATGACTCTTTCTACACTTTATTCAACTCACCAAAATTCAAAGAATAATGAAGACTGGACAAGCACAATTTATGAAAGAGACATCGATTCGTGGAATATAATTTTAAATGCGAAAGATGTTTGGAGAGAAAACCTTAACATTCAGATATTTGTTAAGAACATTCTTAACGCTGATGAGTTTAAAGGAAATGCGCTGGATCCTGCACATAGAGAACAGCAGTGGCCTAGATATTATGAAGGTAAAGTAACATATCTTTGGTAAAATTTCAGAAAGCAGAGGACAGAAATCAGAATTTCTTTGATTACTGCGTTAAATTATATAATTAAGAATAAAATGACAAAAATTAGATGGATTCGTTAAACCGGATTCATCTTTTTTTTTTGCAAAACAACTTGCTAAGCGAATAAAACAAACTAAGGTAACAAGCAGCTAATTTTTTTTACTTTTTATGCCGATAATATATTGTAAGATTAACAAATTAACGGACAAACAGTATGTTTCTTAAAAATATCATTTTTTTTTGCGTCTTGTGTCTGGAGTTTAATTATGATCTATAATCCTATAAATACTGATAATTCTTTCCAACCTATTGAAAGAGACAATAAAAACATAAAAGAGATCTTCAATATTGACAAGATCCACGAAAAAGAAGAAACAGAAGATCAGAACAATAAAAAGCAGCAAACACCTGATAAAAAAAAAGAAGAAGCTAAAGACCATTTTGATGAACTTACGCGTGCCGCTGCAACAGCACATATAACTCTTGTTAAAAACAGATCACCATATCGTTTTTGTGTATACAAAAAAGAAGAAGATATCTTTATTGATATTGTTTTATTAGATGATAGAGGTAAAATTAAGGAAACTATTAAAAAAAATATTACTCATGTAGAATTTCAAAAAGTACTTCAGGATATCGACCTTAAAGAAGGTCTTTTCTTTGATAGAACTGTTTAATTAAAGAGTGTCCCATTAAAATCCGATATCTACATATATAGTTTCTGACGCTGTTTTTTAATATTTTCATTAGATAAATATTCATCAAACGTTGTATCAACGCGGTCAATATAACCTTTTGGTGTTATCTCAACAATACGGTTGGCAACGCTCTGCACCAGTCTATGGTCATGAGAAGAAAAAAGAATTGTTCCGCGAAACTTTTCAAGCCCTCTGTTGAGGGAAGTTATTGATTCAAGGTCTAAATGGTTAGTCGGCTCATCAAGGATAAGTACATTGGGCTGAACAAGCATCATACGCGCTAACAAACATCTAACTTTTTCTCCTCCAGAAAGAACATTGACAGATTTAAGAGACTCTTCACCTGTAAAAAGCATTCTTCCTAAAAAGCCACGTATAAAATTCTGTTCTTTGTTCTTTGAATACTGACGCAGCCAATCAAGTATGGTCAGATCACAATTAAAATATGCAGCATTATCTCTCGGATAATAGGCAAGAGAAGTTGTCTGCCCGCACTTAAAAGATCCTTTATTCGCAGGAATTTCTCCCATCAATACCTGAAAGAGTGTCGTTTTAGCAAGGTCATTAGGTCCTATGAACGCAATTTTATCACCCTTATGAATCATCAGATTAAGATCCGTAAACATGATCTGTCCGTTAAATGTTTGAGATAATCCTTCGATTTGCACAAGATCGTTCCCAGCCTCCCGCTCCTGTTCAAAATTAATATATGGGTATTTTCGCGATGAAGGTCTGATATTTTCAATGTTCAGATTTTCCAGCATTTTTTTTCGGCTTGTAGCCTGCTTTGATTTTGATGCATTGGCGCTGAACCGAGCTATAAAGTCCTGAAGTTCCTTTCGTTTTTCCTCAATTTTTTTGTTAGTCTCACCACGCTGTTTGAGCGCCAGATGACTGGACTCCTGCCAGAAGCTGTAATTACCCGTATAAAGCTGTATTTTTCCAAAATCAATATCAGCAATATGTGTACAAACCTTATTTAAAAAATGCCGGTCATGCGATACAACAATAGCCGTATTTTCAAAATTACACAAAAATTCTTCTAGCCACATACAGGTCTCTACATCAAGGTGATTGGTAGGCTCATCAAGAAGTAAAATATCAGGATTGCCAAAAAGAGCCTGTGCAAGAAGCACACGCACTTTCTGTCCTGCCTCAAGCTGTTTCATTTTTGTATCATGCAATTGCTGCGTTATACCAAGGTCACTTAATAACTTACCTGCATCCGATTCAGCGTTCCATCCATCAAGATCAGCAAACTCTCCTTCAAGTTCCGAGGTACGCATACCATCCTCATCGGTAAAGTCCTCTTTTTCATACAATTCATCCTTTTCCGTCATAATATCAGAAAGCTTCTTGTGACCCTTGATAACTGTTGTCAAAACCGTATACTCATCAAAAGCAAACTGATCCTGTTTTATAACCGAAATACGTTTACCGGGTGCAACAAAAACTTCACCTTTTGTTGATTCGATCTCATTTGAGAGTATTTTTAAGAATGTGGATTTACCGGAACCGTTCGCACCGATCAGCCCATAGCAATTGCCAGGAGTAAAAACAACATTTACATCGGAAAAAAGTTTTTGCTGCCCGAACCGCAGTGATACGTCGTTAACTGTAATCATAATTACTTATCCTTAAATTCGAATCATTTTAGCTGATATTGCTCATTTTAAAATTGCGTTTAAAAACAATTATCTCACTTTTAGCAATTCAACATGATTTTTAAAACAAATACAAAAGACCTTTATTATCTGCTAAAAGAATGGATTAGCTTACAGGAAAGATTTTCTTTTTGCAAAGTATATTTATTTTATTTCTTCTAAATACTTTTATTTAGAAGAAATAAATTAATGATTATCTACCAAACAGCAATGGAACAAGGGACCACTGGATTAAAAGAGTTATTACTTTAAAAAATATTTTATATAATCTCAATCTTCAATTGGGATTATCATCTTAAGTGCAACTTCAAGATAAAAATCACCAAGGCCTATTGCAGTAAAAGGCACGACAATACACGGGACATTAGGAGGAAAGCTCAAATGATGGTCTCTCCCTACAACAACCGTAGGAATAGAAAGTTTATAAGTATAACCAATTTCTGCTAATTGAACTTTCGCAGCCCCTGCTACCATATTTGCAATTTCACCTATACCGTCTTTTACGCTGTCATCGATATCATCTATTTTCATTCCTCCAAGCATATTTGAAACTACTTTTATAGCAATATCTTTTGGGAAACCTATATTTATCGAACCAATGAATTTTCCTGTAACACCGATTACACCGGAAATATCAGTAAGAGGTCCTTCTCCTTTTTTCACAAAAAGTGAACCTCGCTCAGATTTTGTCGCGGCGCTTGTTTCCATTACTTGTAATGTCGCGCTTATAAAAGGATTAATAAATTTTGCATCCATGGAAATGCCTTTTGTTATAAGTTATTCCTTTAACATTTTTAAAGCCACTTCAAGATAAAAATCACCCATATCTTTAATATTAAAAGGCATGACTATTGATTGTATTCCTTTAGGAAAACTTAAATGATGCCCATCTCCGCAAATAACCGTTGGAATTGACAGCGTATAAGAATATCCAATTCCCGCAAGTTTTGTCTTTGCAGCCCCAGCTACCATATTAGCAACTTCACCAATAGCATCTTTAACGCTGTCATCAATACCTTCTATTTCCATTCCACCTAACATATTAGAAACTACTTTTAATGCAATATTTTTAGGAAAACTTATACTGATAGAACCTACAAATTTACCCATTACACCAATAACACCGGAAATATCTGATTTATGGCTGTCTTCTGTTTTCATAAAAAGCTTTCCGCGCTCTGCATCAAGCTGTGCTGTTGTCTGCAACACTGTTATCGTAGAACTGATAAACGGATTTATAAGTTTTATATCCAATTTATACTCCTTCTTATTAAAATCCAAAAAAATTTTCTTAAGTTTATTACTTGATTATTTTTTCTAGCTTTGCCTTTAAAGTATCCATTGTAAACGGCTTTACTATATAGTTTGTTACTCCGTTTTTAATTGCAGTTATAACATCATCTTTTGCAGCTTCAGTTGTTATCATGACAATAGGAGTCTTTTTATCTTTTTCTCTTACAGCCTTTACAAATGTAAGACCATCCATATTAGGCATATTCCAGTCTGTTAATATAAAATCAACACCTGTTGTGTTTTTTAGGGCCTCTGCGCCATCTTCTGCTTCAACAATATCTGTATGTCCGAGCGCATTTAAAGAATTTACTATGATCCTTCTCATTGTTGACGAATCATCTGCTACTAAAAATTTCATAAAATCCTCCTCTTTATCCGTTTAAAAAAGTTATCTTATTATTTTATAAAAACAACTAAAATAAAGCAAATCAAACCTTAACTTAAGCTATGTGCTATATTCGGCTTAATACTTTGAAAATATGTTTCATAATCTCTGTATTCAGGGCATTTTTTGATTATTTTCTGATAAATTTTTTCTGCTTTTTCAATATTTCCATGCTGTTTTAACTCAACAGCCTTTAAATATTTCGGATAATATTTTTGCTTATTCTTTACTACTTTTATCTGTCTTTTAGCATCCTGCATTTGAGGATCGATAGAAAGCGCTATATTATATGACTTAAAAGCTTCATCAAACTGCATCTGTCTTTCTTTCTTTAGTCCATCCCTGTAGTTATCTCCCGCTTTATCCATTAATTCACGCTTTTTTTGCATTTGCCCTACTTTGATCTTTACTTCATCGTATTTCTTTTGAAGTATATTCATTTTTTTATCTATTTCATTTTTATTAATAAAATAGGTCTTGAGTTTATCTTTTTTGTAAATTTCTAATTGTTTATTTGTATTTATAAAATTGTTTACCGTTTCCTGCAGTATAAAATAAATTTCAATAAAACTTTTAATATTCGAATAATGCTTATAAAGATCGATATCCTCTCTTTCCTCAAAATAATGGTCTAAATTATTATTGCAGTATCGTATGAGTTCAAGGTAACTTTCATAACGCATACTGCTGAACTTAAATATTAAATTAATAAGACTTTCTGTACTTTTACTGCAATTAATGCTTGAAACATCATTTTCGAACTTTAATATATTTCCATTAAGCTCTTTTAATTTACGGCTGTAAGCTTCAATACTGCTCTTCTTTTCGCTTACAAGCAGTTTTATCCGCCTTAGCATTTTTACGGATTCTTCATACTTTGATTCATTAAAATGATCTATCTCTTCTATGGCATAAGATGCTTTTTTAATGTGCTTTAACAAGAAGTCATCTAATCTTACTAAATAAATATCCATTTGAAGCATATTGCCGTGTAACTCACTTTCATAAAGAATGCTTTCGTTAAAAAAAAGTTTTTTTAATTCAGTATCTATATCTTTTATATCAAGAACATCTTCCATTTCTTTTAAAACATCTGATACAAACATCATCTTATCAAGGTTTATTCCTTGTTCTACCCATGATCTTTGTGTTTCTTCAAATAATTTTTTCCATCTGCTTATTTTTCCTATTAAATTAGATTTAAATACATCTAATGAAGTCTTTCTGTCTTCAGAGGTAAAATATCCTGAATAAAACTGGATCTGTGATGAAAGCCAATTTATTTCTCTTTTTGCATCTTTCATATTTTTCTTTTCGTCCCTCTTCCTTCATGCCTCGGTTTTTCCGTGGTAAATTATTTTTAATAATCAGCAACTTGTCTCACCATAGTTTTCCTGTCTAGACGAAGCCTTGTGCGTAGTCTGAACGAAGGCGGAAATATTGCTAAATTATTAATTTTCTGTGACATGCGCTTCTTTCCCATCCTCAATCCTTTACTTCTTCTCTTACTTTTATAATCCTCGCGCATAAGCGCACCTTAATTATCAATATTCAATTATCCATTATTTTCAACCTGATTTATTAAGAAAACCTATTACATTTGCTACTATCTTATCAAGAGGAAGTATTTTTTCTACAGCACCCATTTCAACAGCAGCTCTTGGCATACCATATACAATACATGTTTTTTCATGCTCTGCTATTGTATATGCACCTGCTTCTTTCATGCTTAAAAGCCCTTTGGCTCCGTCAGATCCCATTCCTGTGAGGATTATACCTAATGCATTCTCTCCTGCTGATTTTGATGCTGAAAGGAACATCACATCTACGCTCGGCCTTTGATGATGCACCATAGGACCGTTCTTAACATTAACATAGTAATGTCCACCTGTTCTTTTTAATACCATATGAAAATTTCCCGGTGCAAGAAGAGCAAGGCCTTCTCTTACCATATCACCGTCTTTTGCTTCACGAACAGTTATTTTAGAAAGGCTATCAAGTCTTTCTGCAAAAGAATCAGTAAAAAGAGCAGGCATGTGCTGTGTTATAAGTATTCCTGGAAAATCTGGAGGAAGTGCGGTAAGAACTTCTTTAATAGCTTCTGTTCCACCAGTTGATGCACCAATGAGTACTACCTTATCTGTCGTCCTTGTAAGTTTGTATATTTTTCTTTTCTCCCCTGTTTTTTTTTCAGCCTCTTCTTTCATTTTGATCTTTCTTTTAATATTTGCATTTGATGCTGATATTACTTTTTCTCTTAAAAGCATGCTAATATCATCAAAATTCTCACCTTTTGACATATTTGGCTTTTCAAAAACATCAATTGCTCCGATTTCCAAAGCATTAAGTGTTGAATCTGCGCCTTTTTTTGTATGCGAGCTCACTATGATAACAGGAATAGGATAATGCTTCATAAGCTTTGATAAAAATGTTATACCGTCCATCCTCGGCATCTCAACATCAAGTGTAATTACATCAGGCTTCAGTGTTACTATTTTATCCCTTGCTTCATAAGGATCCGGTGCAGAGCCTATGACTTCTATATTAGGATCTTTAGAAAGCTCTCGTATAAGGATCTGTCTTACAATAGCTGAATCATCAACAATAAGTACACGTACTTTACTCATGGCTTCGCCTTTATAATATTTTTATATCTAT
The DNA here is from genome assembly GCA_023144635.1 of Candidatus Auribacterota bacterium. Classification (GTDB taxonomy): domain Bacteria; phylum Auribacterota; class JAFGBW01; order JAFGBW01; family JAFGJP01; genus JAGLFH01. Next base: position 49,607 of record JAGLFH010000019.1, read on the forward strand.
TTTCCTCTATATCTTCTCATTTTTTATACGGCCACGTTACAATCCTATATATTATGGAGTTTGCCGCGTCGCCTTTGGCTCCTCGCAATGACGACTTTTTACTTCCTGCTTCTTACCTTTATCCTCTTTTTTTATCTGCGATAATCCGTGTTTCCCTATCTGTAAATCATCTGTGTATTAACATATTTCAACAACGATCCATTTCTCATCAAATTCTGTAAAAAATATTTTGTACTGCGGATGCTGAAGCTCATGATCACTATCTTTCACAAGTATTTTTGGTATTTCAAGTTCATACACTTCATCTTTTTCTATTAAAACATTCAGAATATTTCCAGCCACCATATTTGAAAGTTCAAGTAAAGCGTCAACAATATTTTCACTGCTGGATTCTTCATCACCCAGATAACTGGCTGCAGCTTCATCAGCAAGCGTCTGAGACCAAAAAAGATAAACACTCCCTTTTTTATCCTGAAGCTCATAATTCACATAAACAATAATACCCGGTAAGTTTCTGTATGAATCAGTATCAGGTATAAAAGAATCCTCAAATTCAATAAAAGCGGTCATTTCAAAAACTTTTTTAACCGCTTCTGTAATTTTGTCTGCTTTTTCAAGGACTTTCATTTTTTATCAACTCCTCGCACTAAAAGTTTATCTATAGCACTTTTCACCTGTTCAGGATAAAAAGGTTTTATAATATAGTCAGATATACCCTGTTCAGTCAGTTCCTGTATTCGTTTTGGAGATCCTTCTGTGGTTATCATTATAATAGGTATGGCTTTTTTTAATGGATCCTTTTTAATCTCTCCTACCAGCTCAAATCCATTCATCCTTGGCATGTTTATATCACAAAGTATAACATCAACCCATTGTTTTTCAAGTTTTTCAAGAGCATCTATGCCATCTTCAGCTTCAATTATTGCACCTACTTCTACCTCTGCCATACTTATTACCCGTTTAATAACTTTTCTTGTTATTGCTGAATCATCTATTATCATAATATCTATCATATGCAATCACTCCTTTTTTTTAAATTTTCAATATTCTCTAAAACATTTTCAAGATTAAATGGTTTTTTAATAACTGCTTTAAATCCGTATTTTTTATATTCACTTAATACGGGATCTTTTGAATACCCGCTCATTACAATAGCAGTCACATCTTTATCAATATTTTTAAGTTCAGCAATTGTATCTTTACCTCCCATCCCGCCAGGTATAGTAAGATCAAGAAAAACAACATCAAATTTTTTATCATCTTCTAAGTATTTAGTATATTTTTCAAGCGCTTCATAACCATCTTTTACGGCCTCGACTTTATAGTTCATTTTTCTTAAAAAGTCAGACAAGATTTGTGTTATTCCTTCATCATCATCCATTATCAGTATGTTCAACATATCATCTGAAACTTTCATTTTTTTATATTTATATTTTTTATCTTCAACCTTCTTTTTCGTCGTTGGAATATAAAAAATAAATTCTGTTCCCTTGTTTTCTTCTGTCAAAACAGTAATATATCCCCCGTGATTTTTTATTATTGATTGTGAAATAGCAAGCCCCATTCCCTTGCCTGTTTCTTTTGTTGTAAAGAAAGGAATAAATATTTTTTTCAGAATACTTTCTTTAATGCCTTTTCCGGTATCTTTAATAGATATTTCAACATAATCACCCATGGGAAGCTCAATGCCGTGTTTTTTATCTATCTTTATATTTTTTGCTCTCACATCTAAAATACCGCCCTTGGGCATTGCTTGTGCTGCATTGATTACAATATTATTTATAACCTGATTAATCTGTCCCGGATCGACTTCTGCATTAAAAAGGTTCTCATCTATGGAAAAGACCGGTTTTACGTTCCTACCGTGAAGACTGAATATCACAAACTCTTTTAATATATCTTTTATGGATACTACTTCAATAACAGGTTTACCTCCCTGTGCAAAAGTAAGAAGCTGGTAACTGAGTTTTTTGGCGCTTTTTATATATTGATCGGCAGCTTCAAAGTAGCAGCTAAGGTCATTCTCCTCGGGGCTTAGTGATCTTATCATATCAAGATTCCCTTTTATCACCATCAAAAAATTATTAAAATCGTGTGCAATACCTCCTGCAAGCATTCCAACTGACTCTAATCTTTTTTCCTGTAACATTTTTTCTTCAATTTTTTTTCTCATCGTAATATCACGGGCAACACTTAAAACTGCTATCATGCCTGCATATTCTACAAGACGTGAATTCATTTCAATTGGAATACGAGCACCCTTTTTGCTTATATATTCAGTTTCAAAGACAATATTCTCTTCACCTTTTATTTTCTTAAAGTTCTTTATTGCTTCTTTTAAATCATCAGATAAATTAATATCACTTATATTCATCTTTAACAGTTCTTCTCTTGTATAACCAAGAACATCACAGGCTATTCTGTTAACATCAAAGATATTACCAGACTCATCATGTATAAAAATAGAATCACTTATACCGTTAAAAAGTGTCCTGTAAAGCCGCTCTGAATCAATAATCGTATCTATCATTTTTTTTCTCATCGTAACATCTTCAAAACTTTCAATCCCTCCTATTATTTCATCCGTATGATATTTAAGTACGTCAATATTTTTTGATATGATCAAGTGTCTTCCGTCTTTTGTTTTTATAGTACATTCTTTACCTCTAACAGGTTTCTTTATCTTTTCACTATAAAGACAACACCCTTTTGTACATGGTTCTTCTGCAAAGATGAGACAAGTATTTCCAATAACTTCATCAGCTTTATATCCTGTTATTTCTTCTGCCATTCTATTCCAACTTGTAATTCGCTTGCCAATATCTACTGTAAAAATAGCACTTGGAACTAATTTATAAATATGTTCTATATGTTTATTATCAAACTTTGAATGTTCAAGTGCAAACTTTTGTTCTATTTCTCTTTGCTTCAAAGATTTTAGTTCTTCAATAAAAGATTCTTTTGTTTTATCTTTGTAACAATCTTCCATATCATTCTCCAAAATATTTCATTATGATCTCAGTTTTTTCGAGATTCATTGCATTAAATAATAATCTTTTCTACTCCTCCGCCTATTGACACGTGCAAATCACCGGTTTCAATGTTAAGTCTTATAGTACGGCTTTGTTCGCCTCCTATGGATTCTGATAAAATAAGTAATGAGTTTTTCCAAAGAAGCTTTCTTGCTATCATGTAATTTCTTTTTCCTATTCTGAAAAGATCTTTTGTATCAAGCACATTGGCACATCCACAAAGCTTTATTTCCATAGTGTTTTTTTTCATTCCTAATGAAAATGCCTGCTTTAAAAGCTCTGTTACTCCTATATCAACGAACTGATAAGGATTCTGCTCAGCTTTTTCTGCACGTAGTCGCGAATCCGGAAGCATCATATGTGCCATACCACCGATTTTTAATTTCTTATCATATACTGTTATCCCCAGACATGAGCCAAGCGAATAAGTTACAATTTCAGTATCAATTCTATCGCTGAAAATGCAATCTGATACTGCAACAATAAGTTTTTCTTTATTATTTATCTGCATAAGCTTCGCTATTTTTGATAAACCGCAGGTTTTACATATTTAAATTTGTGATCTATTCCTGTTAAGCTTTCTGCATGCCCAACACAAAGACAGCCGCCCAGTTTTAAAAGATCATAAATACCATTTACGAGCCTTTCTTTAGTGGTCTTATCAAAATATATCATTACATTTCTACAAAAAACAATATCAAGAGGCCCTTTCATAGGATAAGGAACTTTTGTAATATCAAGCCGCTTGAAAGTTATCATCTTTTTTATTTCATCTTTTATTTCATAAATAAATTTTTTGTCAGACTGGTGTATTCTATTAAAATATTTATCTACTAAAAGAGGTGATACCTGTTTTACCTTATCTTTCTGATAAACTCCTATTTTTGCTGTTTCAAGAACTTTTGTAGAAATATCCGTAGCAAGTATCTTTACATCTATATCAAAATTGTTCATTTCTTCTATTTCCTTAAGAGTAATTGCTATTGTATAAGGCTCTTCTCCGGTTGAACATGCCGCTGACCATATGCGAAATTTTTTTTGGCCAGTATTTAACCATGCCCTAAAAACTTCTTCCATAAAGGTAAAATGTGTAGCCTCTCTGAAAAAGCTTGTTACATTAGTTGATATTGCATCTACAAGGTTTGTTATTTCAGCTTCATTATTTTTATTTGTTACATAATCAAGATAATCTTTATAACTAAATATATTTAAAATTCTCATACGTTTTTTTGTTCTTGCTGTTAAAAGAGCCATTTTATTATCGCTAAGACATATCCCGCATCTTTTATATATTAGGTCAGCAAATTTACGGAATGTTTTATTATCTATCGGCTCCATTCCTAGTTCCTGAAATATTTTATTTGGATTATCCATTAGCTTCGCTTTAAACACGAATATCCGCATATCTAGCACAGATTTTCGCTAATAAAATTCTTTTTTATCTTCTTTGCTCTGTATTTTTCTGTCTTCTGTCATCTGTTTTCTGTTTTATTCATATGGGAACCAGTCTACTTTTCTTATCCGTTTTACTTTTATTACTGCAACGTGTCCTGTCACGGTATCAAATACTATTTTTCTTCCGCGGTTCCCCCCGACATCTACTGAAACTACTTTTATCTTCCTTTTAGTTAAAACTTGTTTTGCATGTTTTGCGTTTTCCTTACCTATTTCTTTTTGTATTGCTGTATCCGGATGAGCTCCTCCGAAAATTTGCGCTTCAAGGTCTTCTAATTTAGACTCTGCTTTCCTAAACATTTTTAAAAGCATCGCTGTAGATACATTTCCGAATATTGATGTTGTTAACGTTTTTCTATCTTCAAAAGGGTACATAAAATGATTCATGCCTCCAAAATATTTTTTCTTATCCCAAATACATACTGCAACACATGTTCCTACAACAGTGGATACTATTACAGGTTCTTTAGAAAAATAGATATGGCCGGGCTCAAGATAAAAATGATCTTTTTTTATATCTTCTTCCATTGTTTGGTCAGAATAAGTAGTTCTCTCGTTCTTTTCTTTTTCCTTTTTTTTATTTCTCATCTCGCTTGTACGGTAAAATCTCATGTAGACCTTTGGTTGAAATGCTCCATTTTCAATTATCAATTTAAATAAGACAGGTTACGTGAGTAGCGTGTGCGATGACGTCTACTCACGTAAATCGTTAATATCTTTAACGAATACCTGCCTCTTTTTCTCATTTACTTTTTAAAGATCAATTAATCTGCATTAAATGTATCCGCGTTAATTAGCGTTGGATTCGCGCTAATCTGCGTATTAAAAATCTTTAAAATCATCATCATCAAGTGGTATTACTTCACTTGGTTTTACAAGATTCTTTTTACTTACGTTTGCTTTAGAAGTACTGCCATGATGCGTTACCATTTGATGGACTTTATTTTTCAAATTATGTCCTGAGCCAGCAATCTTTTGTTTTGGCTGATAACCTTGTGTAGTAAAACCGCTGCTGCCATTGGATGCTCCTCCTTTGACCATGGCAACAAGCTGCTGTACCATACTGTTCATCTGCTGAGCTTGAGCAGAAAGCTCTTCACTCGCTGATGCAGATTCCTCTGCATTAGCAGCATTTGACTGTGTTACTTTATCCATTTGAGTAACAGCACCGTTGACCTGCTCAATTCCTTTTGACTGCTCGTTAGATGCAGCGGCTATTTCTCCGACAAGGTTGGCTACTTTTCCGGCACTTTCAGTTATTTCCTTTAAAGAATCTCCTGCTTCTTTAACTACTTTAGCTCCGTTCTGCGCGTTAGTGATACTTCCTTCAATAAGTTCTGTCGTATCGCCTGCAGCCTTGGCAGCACGTTGTGCCAGGCTTCTTACTTCATCAGCTACAACGGCAAAACCTTTGCCGTGTTCACCTGCGCGCGCTGCTTCAACAGCAGCGTTAAGGGCAAGCAGATTTGTCTGGAATGCGATCTCTTCAATGGTCTTAATTATCTTACTGATGTCTTTTGAGCTTGCATTGATCTCATCCATGGAGTTAACAGTTTTATTGACTGCATCAGCACCTTTTTTGACAAGAGCACTGGACTCATCCATCAGATTTTTTGCCTGATTAGAATTATTAGCGTTTTGCTTTGACATGCTTGACATTTCTTCTAATGAAGATGAAGTTTCCTCAAGGCTTGCTGCCTGTTCGCTCGCGCCTTCTGCCATCTGTTGGGATGAAGATGCCACCTGCTCTGATGCAGAAGCTGTTTGGTCTGCACCGTTTTGCAGTGCTTCAATAATCCTGCTTAAAGCTACAACGATTCCACGCGCAATGAAGATGGCAAGTGTAATGCCAAGAACGCCTGCAATAATACCAAGTATAATAACAGCCATTTTTGTTCCCGTAGCTGCTTGCAGCATTTGTTCATCTGTCATAACATTTTCTTTAACTGTTTCGTTGATTTCCTCTAGCAATTCCTGAACTTTATCAAGATTAGGTTTTGTGTGTGTTGCAAAGATCTCATTTGCCTTTTCCATACCCTTTATGTTGTCATCCGCGTGCTTTTTCATGGCTGTAAGGATTTTTTGAGTCTCGCGAAGGGCCGGGATTGTATTGGTTTCAAAAATATGTTCGGCTTTATCCGTAGCCACAATATCTCCCTTGATCCAGACTTTCTGAATTTCTGCGGCGGATTTATGCAGTCTTTTATGCGGTTCCTTGATATCCTCGATAAGCTTTGCCATGTGAGAATCACTTTTTGAGATCTCCCTAGCTTTGTCTCCGTAGAGAAATTGGCCTAAACCGCATTTGTGCTCATCTGTCTGTACATCCAGATGGTCGTCTTGTGCTATAAAAAAATGTTGAATATCGTTCAACCATTTCAGGTGATCTCCTTCTTTTTCAGCGAAAAATTTTGGCAGGTGCACATCGGTTTGATGGAACACATCCCCAATTTCTATAGCTGAATCATGTAAATGCGCATGAGGTTCTTCTATCTCAGCCAGAAGCTCTTTTATTTCAGGCACGAGTTTTTCGGCGGCTTTTCTCTCGGGGCCGTAGTACCATTTGCCGAAAGCGCATTTGTGCGGATCTGTCTCCACGTGAAGTTTAGTTACATGTTCGTCAGTCAAAAGTGCATTGACCTCATTTGCCCAGTTAAGATGGTCAACTTCTTTTTGCACCATCTCCCCGCGAAGCTTATTGCCGTCAATGACTTCGCTGGCATTACTGACAATTTTGCCTATCCCGTTGATAGACCATATCGCCAGCACTGCAAGCAAAACTAAAACAACAGTAAATCCTACTCCTATCTTTTTTCCTATTGTCAGGTTTTTCCACATTTTCACAACCCCCCATCTTTTTAGTTTTGTTTTCCTATTTCTTCCATAGTACTCAGTTCTTCATCTGTCAGTACTTCATTTATATTGAGAAGCATCTTTACTCCGCCTCCAACTTTTCCTATGCCGCTTATAAAATTGGCTTTTATGTTGGTTCCAAAATCTGGCCTCTCATCGATATTTTTTTCCTCGATATAGATAACTTCAGAAACACTGTCAATAACGATTCCCATTGTCATAGGCTTGCCGTCTTTTTCTATTTCCACGACGATTATGCAGGTTTCCTTTGTGTACTCAAGTTCAGGTATGCCGAACTTTACGCGAAGGTCTACAACCGGAATGACTTTGCCGCGAAGGTTGATCACACCTTTTAAAAAATCAGGCGTTTGGGGCACAGGAGTTATTTTCATTATTCCTATGATCTCCCTTACTTTTAGTATCTCTAACCCGTATTCTTCTTTATCAAGAACAAAAGTAAGATACTTGCCTTCCTTTGCTTTTTCTTCTTGTTTAACCGTCATAAGGTATTCCTCCTTTCAATAATAGTGTTAAAATTTTCCTAATTCTTTTAAATCCTCCTTTTTTTAGTTTACTTATGCCTCTTTTAAATTATTCTTAACTTCATTCAATTTTTCTGTAATTCTTTTCTTTACTTCTTTATTACAATTATTTGAACCTATCTCTTCGCAATATTTTTTCATTCCTGTAGGATCCACTATTAAACCAACTGTCCCGTCTCCAAGAATAGCTCCCCCGCTTATTCCTTCGAGGTTTTTCATAGTATCTCCTAAAGTTTTAATAACTATCTGGAACTGCCCTAAAAGTTCATCGGTAATAAAGCCAATTTCTTTGCCGTCAGCATCTATAATAAGTACTGATTTAGTCGCTCCATTGCTATTTTCATTATTGTTCTGTAATATTTTTCTGAGATCATAAAGAGGGATAAGATCTCCCCTGTCATTTACAAAATCTCCCTGTCCGGGAATATGTGTAATATCTTTTTCTATATAATTAATAAACTTTTTCACAGAAATTGTCGGGAATATGTATCTCTCTTTACCAACTTCCACGACCATGCCTTCAATAATGGCAAGCGTGAGAGGAATTTTTAAATAAAACACAGAACCTTTATCTTTTTCGGATGTTATTTCAACTTTCCCTCTCATAAGATCTATATTTTTCTTTACAACATCCATTCCTACGCCTCTACCTGATACGCTTGTCACCTGCTTTGCTGTTGAAAATCCGGGAGCAAAAATAAAATTGAAGACTTCACTATCTGTATAAGTTTTATTTTTTTCTGCAAGGCCTTTTGATATAGCTTTTTCAAGTATTGCATCGCGATCCAGCCCATTACCATCATCTTTTATTTCAATTACAACAGAACCTCCCTGATGATATGCATTTAAAACGACATTCCCAACGTCACTCTTTCCCTTTTTTATTCTTGCATCAGGCGTTTCAACACCATGGTCGCAGGAATTTCTTATCATATGTATAAGCGGATCATAGAGTTTTTCAATAACGTTCCTATCAAGCTCGGTATCTTCTCCAAGAAGATCGAGACGTATTTTTTTATCTGATTTGCGTGCAATATCCCTTACAACTCTTTCCATTTTCTGGAACGTCTGCTTAACGGGGATCATACGCATTCCCATTGATATTGACTGGATCTCTTTTACCACTTTTGATATCTGGCGAATTGTCCTAAGGAGTACATCATCATCAGATCGCTGTATGACATCACTATGCTCTATTTGAGTTTCGTTTATTACTAGCTCTCCCACCATATTTATCAGATGGTCGAGTTTTTCTGTTGATATTTTCACAAAATCTGTCTGCACTGTGGCAGTGGAAGTTTTTTCTGACATTGGAGAAGTTTTTTGTTCTCTTATAGCTTCTGCAACCATTCTTGCCGGAACATCTTTTTCTTCTATAAGAATTTCTCCAAGTTTCTTATCAGGATGCTCCTGCTGCTGCTCAAGAGCTTTTTTAACAGTTGTTTTAGAAACAGCTCCTTTTTCTACAAGTATCTCTCCTATCATCTTGCCTTTACTTGCGCCAACATTACCTGTAGATGATATTTTTTTTCCTTCTTTTATATCATTCAGCAGCTGAAGAACTCTATCGTAGTCAGCCTGAAATTCACTTCCGCCTTCACCGGTCGTTATTATTTTTGGGTTTTCAACAAGTCTTTTTAAAATATCTATTGAATCAAAAAGAGCATCGACAATACCTTCATCCATTTGTCTATCACCTTTTCTTATATCATCAAGAAGTGTCTCTGCCGCATGAGTAAGATCTCTTATGCTGTTTAGTTCTAAAAATGAGGAAACCCCTTTTATGGTATGAAAAGAGCGGAAAAGGCTATTTAATATTTCCATATCATTCGGATTTTTTTCGATCTCAATAAGTCCGAGTTCACAAGTCTGAATATGTTCCTGACTTTCACTTATAAAATCAAAGAATACTGTTTCATCAATTTGTTTTGCATCTTGTCTATACTCTCCTGAAGCTGAAGAAGATTCGCTTTTTATATCCTGATCTTTACCTGTTATAAAATTTAATATCAATTGTGTTTTTACAGAGTAATCACAGCTTCCGGCATTACCTGACTGCTGATGTTCTCTGATAAAATCAACAGTTGAAAGAAAAAGGTCTGTAAACCCTTTCTTTTTACAAAGCAGCGGCTCTTCAAGGGTAGCTTCCATCTGGTGAAATAGTTTTGATATAGAAGATAGTTTTAAAAATCCTGCCTCACCTTTTAAAGTATGTATCTTTCTTAAAAGGGCTTCTCTTTCATCTTTTTCATTTCCTTCTTTATTTTCCATCTTTAATATCTGCTGTTCTATAAAATCAAGCGCTGATGGAATATTTTCTGCAAATTCATTAATAAGGTCTTCGTTTTCAAGATCTATTTCATCTGCATTTGCATCATCTGATCCTGTATCTTTAGAGCCCACTCTTCCCAGCTTTTTATCTGCAGTTTCTTGCCAGGAAGAAATATCCTTGCATTTAGTAATACCTTTATCATCCAGATTTTTTATGTTTTTTTGTAAAATGCTGAAAGCTTCTCTTAAAAGATCTAGTATGTTTTCTGATTCTTCATCATCAGGATTAAGGAAAACGATATCTGCAAGCGAAGAACAATCATTTATGATCTCTTCAAGTCTAGAAGCTTTTTTCTTTTTACATATTTCTTTAAAGCTATCAATTCTATTAGATACTTCACCAAGCGCTGCAAGGTCGCCTGTATCACAAATGATTATTTCTGCAGCAATATCATCGATGAACTTTTTTATTTCATCAGTTGTTTTTGAGATCTTTTTTTCTTTCTTAGATGACTTTTCTTTTTTTTGTTTTTTAGCAGTCACTTATTTTCCCCTTTTATAAAACATATTTCCCCAATCAAACTTTTTGATGTTTTCTTAGTTAATCTATCTGTGATCATCTGTGTTTTACTTACTTATTGCTTCCTCCCAACGGTTCAACCTTTCCATGCATTGCTTTAAAGCCACAATTATGTCATCAGTTGTTTTAAACGGTTTTACAAAATAATCAATAGCACCTCCACCGAGGCATTCAACAACACGCGCCATCGAACTAAAGCCCGTTATGATGATTATATTGCAGAGAGGATTATATTTTTTTATTTCATTAAGCAACTGTATGCCTGACATCTTAGGCATTTTTATATCTATTACTGCGATCATATTATTGTTTTTCTTTATAAACTCTAATGCTTCAACAGAATCGTTAAAGCAGATACAATCGATATCTTCAAGAGTGAAAGCGCGCCTTAGCATATCAAGAATATCCTGTTCATCATCAACAACAACTACTTGTTTATTCATTTTTTCCTCACTTCGTTCGGAAAATGCAGATTTTCGCAGATACTTATCTGTACTCTCTTTCCTTTGATTTGTTTTGTTTTATCCATTTTTTTCTTATTTTTTTGTTTTAGTTTTTTTAGATTTTGATTTTTCTGGCGTTTGTCCTCTGTCTTCTGATTTCTTTTGCTTTAACAGTGTTAAAACAAATCTTGAAAGACCTTTTTCATTGTATTTTATCTGGAGGTCTCCTTTGATCTGCTTGGCAAGCCAATATGCAAAATAAAGGCCTATTCCCTGATGGTCTCCTTTTGTTGTGAAAAATGGAGTAAAAATACTTTCACCGATGTAAGGAGGTATTCCATTACCACTGTCAAAGTATGTCAATTCTATAGAACCATTAGAATTTTTATCGCACTGAACAGTTATTTGCTGATCCTTTAAATTTGCTATGGCCTCAATTGAATTACTCATTAACACCACAAAAATATTTAGAAGAGCGCTTTTACTTCCACAAACGGTCAGTTTTTTTTCAACTTCAGCCTGAAGCCTTAAAGATATATCATGACCTGCAAAGTTTTTCTTACATACGTGTTCAAAAGATTGGTTGATTATGTCGTAAATGTTTATTGTCTCGTCTGTTTTAATGCCTTCTCTTACTGAAAATATCTGCTTTTGTATTTCCTTTATCCTGTCAATTGCTTTAATAGAGCTTTCAAGTATTTCCGGCATCTCCTTTAAAAGAAACTCTATCTTTTTTTTATCTTTCGCATCACCGTTATTGTTAAATGACTTCTGCATTAAAGAACAAAGTTTATTGAGCTGTTCATAATTTCCTTTTAAAAAAGCAAGCGGATTATTTACTGAATGAGCAAATCCTGTCGCAAGTGTTCCGATTGCGGCTATTTTTTCTGAAAAATTCATTTTTTCCCTGTGTTCTTCAAGCTCTTTTTTCATTTTTTCTTTTTGTTCTATTCTTTCAAGATTTGAAATAAGCTCATCAAGGTTTACAGGTTTTCTTAAGTAGTTATATGCTCCAAGTTTCAGGCAATTAACGGCATCATTCATATCACCGTGGCCTGTTATCATGATATAATAAGTATCAGGATAGCTTGCTTTAGTTTTTTCTAAAAGCTCAACTCCATCAATACCTGGCATGCGAATATCCATAATACAAACATCTATTAAACCCTTTTCAAAAACATAAAGAGCTTTAACTGCATTTTCTGTTGTTTCAACTGAATGTCCGGCTTTTTCTAAGAAATCAGAGAGCGAGTCACGAATTACTTTTTCATCATCAACTATTAAAATTTTCATTTTTTACGCTCCGTGCTGTATAAAAAAGATGTTAATACTCTATACTATCCTTCCAATCTGTCAGTGCGTATTCTTTCAACTGCCGTGTTAATATCCTTGCTTCTTTTTATTTTATTGAGCGTTGAAAGAAGATTAGTAAGATCAAGGGGTTTTTTAATAAAGCTGAATGCTCCGCAGTGAAAGCTTTCTGCTGCATTCCACATACTTCCTACACCAGTTATAATGATGTATTTTGCATCCGGATTTATTAGTTTTGCCTGACAAAGAAGCTTGATACCATCTTTATCTTTAATTGCAAAATCAAAGATTCCCACATCAATGTTTTTTCTTCTTAAAAGATCAAGGGCCGCTTCTTCATCCGCAGCTGTAAATACAGTGTGGCCTGTTTTGCTCAAAAAATCTCCTAGGCTTTTTCTTATTATTTCTTCGTCATCAACAAGCAATATGTTCATATTTATTCTCCAAAATTAAACTTTTATGGATTCAAATATCTGTTATATATATTTTTTTTATTATCGCTCTTAAAATAAAGGCTTAGCTGTGCCTCTCTTAAATAATTATTAGAAAGACTAAGCTCAAACTTTTTATATATTTTTTTATTATTTATAAATATTTTCATTTTCTTTTTCTCATTAAACTGTTTATAGATTCTGTTTTGTTACATTTAATATTTCTTCTACTTGATTCCCTTTACTCAACACTTCACTTTTGTAAGCTTCAGTATTCTCTATACACGTTAAAAGCTCGGTAAGGTCTATTGGTTTTAAAAGATACTCAGAGGCACCATACCTTACAGCACTTCTTGCTGTTTGAAGATCTCCGTATCCGGTTATAAAAATGACTTCTGCGCACTCATCAAGTTCTTTTATTATTTTTAAAACCTTTATGCCGCCATAATCCGGTAGGAATATATCAGTTATGACAAGATCTATTTTATTTTCAGAAAAAAGATCAAGTCCGTTCTTACCGGAATATGCATAGATTACTTCATATCCGTGTTTTTCTAAAAAATCACCAATAGTTCTATGAAGGATTTCATCATCATCAATAAAAAGAATTCTCATTCTCTTAACTCCTTTAATTATGCTGTGAGAACTTAAGAGCAATAGCTATGCCAACTACAAGGAAAAACGCATCTTATTCTGGTACAGAAAGTTACAGCAATACGCAAAAACAGTTTTTTAAAACATATTGGTTATATGACCAACTAATTTCAGATAATTTATAGATATCTATGTAACTTATTGATATGAGTATGGTTGTAAAATATGGTTATATTTCACAATTTTGGGAATATTCCCAAGTAAAATTGAGAATTGATTGAGAAAAACAGAAGATTTGATTTGTATAAATACTAGAAAAGTTATTTACCAATCGGTAGATTAATAATAAAAGAAGCACCTTCATTTTCAGTGGCATCAAAGATAAGTGAACCAAAGTGGTCCCTAATAATTCCATAACTTATAGAAAGTCCGAGTCCGGATGCCTTATCGCTTGGTTTTGTGGTAAAAAAAGGATCAAAGATTTTATCTATATTTTCTTGAGGTATTCCAAGACCGTTATCTTTAATTTTTATTATTATATTTTCAACTTCATCTATATGGTCTTTGGTAACCGTTATAATGATATTTTTATCAAATTCTTTACCATCATTTGCACAAACAACACCTTTTTCATCAAGAGAATCCCTTGCATTAGCTATAAGGTTCACAAACACTTGTTGTATTTGTGTTCGGTAGATATTTATTTGGGGAAGATCTGTATCATATTTTTTTGTAATATTTATATCATGTTTTCTTAACTGCTGACCTATAAATTTAAAGACATCATCAATAATACTTACTATATTAACTTCTTCTTTTTCCAAGACTTTATCAAGACCAGCAAACTCACGCATGTGAGTTATTATGCTAGACATCCTGTCTGATTGCTCTATTATCATTTTAAATTTTTCTTTGATCTCATCAATTTCATAATCCCAACCACGTTCAAGACCAATAAGAACACCTTGGGCTACAGTCCTTATTCCTGTAAGAGGCTGGTTCATTTCATGAGAAAGGCCTCCTGCCATCTCGGCAAGTGATGTAAGGCGTCCTGCATGAATCATCCTTTCTTCTTTTAATTTTCTTTCCGTAACATCAGCCATTGAAGCAAAATGCCCTATAAACTCACCATTCTCACTTTTTAAAGAAGATGCTGTTACGTTCACAAGAAAAGTAGTTCCATCATTTCTCATTGCTTCTGCTTCATAAACAACAACATTATTATCCATGCTGGCTTTTAACTTTTCTTTTATTAGCTCTTGATTAACAAAAAAATCCTGAGGAGAATGCCCGATCACATTATCAATACTTTCAAATTTCCACATTTTAAGAAAAGCTTCATTGGCATACATTATTTTTCCGCTTGAATCGGTAAAACCAATAGCTACTGATGTTTTTTCAAGAGCATGTCCTTTAATCAAAAGTTCATACTCTAAACTACCAATATTGACAGATTTTTCTATACTCATTTTTAAGTTCTTTCTAAGTTAATATAACGATCTTAGTTATTTATTTTATATTTTTTTATTCTATATCTAAGTTTATCATGAGAAATGCCAAGAAGCTTTGAAGCTTTTAATTTATTATTTTTGGTCTGCTGTAATGCCTCTTTTATCATTTTTTTTT
>JAGLFH010000002.1 GCA_023144635.1 Candidatus Auribacterota bacterium
AAAGAGCCTTTTTCATGACCAAAGAGTTCACTTTCAATAATACCGTCAGAAAGAGCTCCGGTATGAACAGGAACAAATGGTTTTTTCTTGTCATTTCCGGAAAAATGGATTTCACGTGCTATAACTTCCTTACCGGTGCCGCTTTTCCCTGTAATAAGTATTGTTGATTTATTCAACGATACTTTATTAATTAGTTTCTTTATCTCTTTCAAAGCTTTAGATTTTGCAATAAAAATATCTTTTCCTGATTCCTCTGATTTTATCGAGCGGAGAATGGCAACTTCATTTTCAAGCTCAATTTTTTCAGTGATCTTTTTTGCTAGGAGTAATAATCTACTGATTTCATATGGTTTTGTTATATAGTCATAAGCACCGAGTTTAGTTGCAAATACAGCTGTAGGTATATCGTTAGTAGCTGTTATTATTACTATTTCTGCATATGAATTGATACTTTTCATTTCTTTCAGTACTGACAATCCGTCAGTGTCATCCAATGTAAGATCAAGGAATACTATATGAATATTCTGTTTACGAAAAATATCAAGTGCGGTCTTACCATCTGAAGCACAGAAAACCTTATAGTGCTTTTCCATAGCAAGCTCTAGAGAAGATAATATGTTCTCTTCATCATCAACTATAAGAACATTGTATTTCATAATAATATTAAAAGAATAATTGATTTAAAAGTTGTTCTATAATTTGAGTATAATACTAATGCACTAAGATTTGTGCAATCCTTTTTTATGTTTTTTTCTATATTCTGAGGTTTTGAAACCTTTTTCTTATTTTTACACGGACAGATACAGAGACCTGACCCTATCGCAGATCCGCTATCTTGTTGGGAGGACATACTTTTTATTTTTTCTTTTTCTTCGTGGTGAAATAGCTTTGCCAGTTGTCAGCCTTCAGCTATCAGCGGTTAGCTAGAACCTAAAACCCAGAACTTTTCTTTCTAATAATAAATGTGCAAAGCACACCTGAACTTTAGGCACTTTAAATACTTTAGCGCATTTTAGGCATTTCTTTTTTTACAATATCGCGCGTCTGCGCTCCTTAACTCAACACTCAACACTCAACACTCAACACTCAACACTCAACACTCAACATTTAGCATTCAACACTTCTTTTCTTTTTCTTCCCCAACCCATCTGTGTTTTTCTCTGTGTTCGTGCTGAAAGTCCGCCGGGGCGGATGGCAAAATTGCTTTTGCTTTTTTCTGCTTTCTCCCTTGTCTGCTGTGCTTTTTTTGATATAATAAAGCTTCAATTTTAACGCATCGATGGAAGAGAAAAAATGAAAAAGACGCATCTTTATGATCAGCATCTTAAACTAAACGCAAAAATGGTTGATTTTACCGGTTTTTCGATGCCGATATGGTATTCAAGCATCATTGATGAACATATACATGTCCGTAATGCTTGTGGTCTTTTTGATGTTTCTCACATGGCTGAGTTTTATATAAAAGGTAAGGGAAGCACTGATTTTATTGATAAACTCACAACAAATTCCATAAGGTCTATGAATGATGGAAAGGTCTTGTACACACTTCTTTGTGATGAAGAGGGCGGATGTATTGATGATCTTCTTGTTTACCGATTTAATAATGAATTATATATGATAGTAGCAAACGCATGTAACCGAATATCGGTCTTTGAATGGTTTTCCAAACATGCTTCTTCATTTGATATTGAAATCGAGGATAAAACTGATGAGATATCGATGATAGCTATTCAGGGGCCCGGTTCAGTTGATGCTTTACAAAAAATAGGTTTTTCTATTAATGATGATTTTCTGTATTACACTTATTCATATTTAAATTGTAATGATATTAATTATCTTTGTTCCCGTACTGGATATACAGGAGAAGAGGGCTTTGAGATCTTTGGTGCCGGAGAGGAAATATCTAAAATATGGCAAATGCTTTTATCATCTGATGCAGATGTAAGGCCAATAGGTCTTGGCGCAAGAGATACTCTCCGCATGGAGTGCTGTTTCAGTTTATATGGACATGAAATAAGCAGGGATATAACACCGCTTGAGGCAGGACTTAGCTGGGCAGTTGATAAAAATAAGGAATTTATTGGTAAATCAGCTATGATAAATAAAGGAAGAGGCCGTGTACTTGCTGGTTTTGATATGATAGAGCGCGGTATTCCAAGACCGGAATTAGAAATTTATTCATCAGAAAATAAAAGGATCGGCTTTGTTACTTCAGGAAGTTTTTTGCCGTTTATAAAGAAAAATATGGGGCTTTGCATAATTGATGCGGAATTTGCTTCATTGGATAATGAAATAAATATTGATATAAGAGGGAAAAAGAAAAAAGCCAGAATTGTTAAAAGGCCGTTTTATATACCTTGCCAAAGAAGGAGGAAAGATAAATGAGTATTCCTGATAATTATGTATACACAAATAGTCATGAATGGTTAAAAATCGAAGAAGGAACAGTTACAGTAGGTATAACTGATTTTGCGCAAAAAGAACTTACTGATATTGTTTTTGTTGAATTACCGGAAGTTTCAAAAAAAGTTGAAAAAGGTGATCCTGTTGCAGTGGTCGAATCTGTAAAAACTGCAAGTGATATTTATGCTCCGATAGCGGGTGAAATAATAGAAGTAAATGAAGCTTTAAGTGAAAGACCTGAGCTTATAAATGAAGATGCTTTTAATAAAGGATGGATATTTAAAATAAAATTTGACGGGGAAATAAAAGGTCAAGAATATCTTGATTCAAACGCTTATTTAAAAGCAATAGAAGACGGAGCTTAAACATTGAAATATTATCCTCATACAGAAAAAGATATTAAAAAGATGCTTGAAGCTATTGATATAGCATCTTTAGAAGAGCTTTTTTCTGAAATACCAAAAGATCTGCTGCTGAATGAAAAATCTACTTGTGATTCTGATGGATGTTCAGAATATGAGTTAAGCAGTGTAATGAAAAACGAGTATTTTAGATCTCCTGAAAATGGATATAAACTTCTTTTTGCAGGAGCAGGATGTTATGAACATTTTATTCCTTCAGTAGTTAACCATATAGTATCTCGACCTGAATTCTATACTGCTTATACGCCATATCAACCAGAGGCAAGTCAGGGTACTTTGCAGAGTATTTTTGAATATCAGAGTCTGATGTGCGAGCTTACTGGTATGTGGGTTTCTAATGCATCACATTATGATGGTGCTACTGCTCTTGGAGAAGCTGTGCTTATGATGCTTCGTCAAAAAGACGGTGTTGTTGTTGTATCAAGTACAATGCATCCGCGTTATAAACAGGTTCTTATGACATATCTCGGAAAAAAATTAACATCACGCATTGTATGGACGGATATTGATAATGGTGCAGCTTCAATAAAAAATATAAATAATGAAAAAGTGTCATGTGGTGTTATTGGAAGCCCTAATTTTTTTGGAATAATTGAGGATGTTTCTGCTTTTTCAAATATGATCCATGAAAAAGGCGGAAATGTTATTATGGTTTCAAACCCGCTCAGTTTTGGAATACTTGAATCTCCTGCATCGCTTGGAGCAGATGTAGCGGTCGGAGAAGCTCAACCGCTTGGTCTTCCAATGTGTTGCGGAGGTGAAACTTTGGGGTATTTTTGTGCAAAAAAATCATTTTTAAGAAAGATACCGGGCCGAATTGCCGGAATGGCAAAAGACAAACAAGGTAAAAGAGGATTTGTCTTAACACTGCAGACGCGAGAACAACATATAAGAAGGGAAAAGGCAACATCTAACATTTGTTCTAATCAGGCACATAACGCATTGCGTACAGCATGTTATCTCTCTTATGTTGGAAAAGAAGGTTTGGTAAATATTGCAAAAAGAAATGCAAAAAATGCGCTTCATTTATTTAACCGTTTGAAAGAAAAAGGTGTGGAAATACTTTTTCCTGATAACCCTTTCTTTAATGAATTTTGTTTTAATATTCCTGAAGTAGATAAATTTTTTGAATATTGCAGTAAGAAAAATATTATTCCGGGTGTTAAATTAAAAGATATGGGTCTTGATTACCCAAATAGTGTTCTTACATGTGTAACCGAGACAAAAAATGTTGATGAAATAGATTTTTTTGCTGAAGTTGTCGGAGATTATTTAAATGAAAAATGATTCATTAACAATATTTGAAAAGAGTAGAGAGGGAAGAAGCTCATTCTCTATATCAAAAAGTAAGATAGATAATATAGAGCTATCTAATATACCTGCAAAATACCTTCGAGACCAAAAGGCTCGGCTTCCTGAAGTATCAGAACGTGATCTTGTCTCTCACTATGTAAAGCTTTCCAATAAAAACATGCATGTGGATGCTAACTTTTATCCGCTTGGCTCATGTACTATGAAATATAATCCTAAAATAAATGAAGATATTGCTGCATGTGAGTCTTTTAAAAAAATGCATCCGTTGCAAAGTGATGATGATTTGCAGGGAATCTTAAAACTGATCTATGAATTTGAAGAATTTTTATGTGATCTTATTGGATTTGATGTGATGACTCTTCATCCTGCAGCAGGTGCTCATGGTGAAATGACTGCACTGATGATGGCAAAAAAATATTTTGAAAGTAAAGGGGATGAAGGACGCCATATTATTCTGGTTCCTGATTCTTCACATGGAACTAATCCCTCAAGTGCGTTTATGTGCGGATTTGATAAAGTAGTAACTGTAAAATCTGATGAAAATGGGGAAATAGATATTAATGACCTCAAGGAAAAATGTTCAAAAGAAGTTGCTTGTCTTATGGTTACAAATCCAAACACACTTGGTATTTTTGAGACAAGAATAACTGATATAGCAAAAATAGTACATGATAATGGAGCATTGCTTTATGGTGACGGTGCAAATATGAATGCACTTATGGGTATTACAAGACCAGGAGATATGGGCTTTGACTTTATGCATTTAAATCTGCATAAGACCTTTTCAGCGCCGCATGGCGGAGGCGGGCCGGGCAGCGGGCCTGTTGGTGTAAAAGAGTTTTTAAAGCAGTTCCTGCCTAAACCTGTCATAGTTAAAAATAAAAACAGGTTTTCATTTAAAGATGATCAATGTAATACGATCGGTGCAGTAAGGGCATTTTACGGAAATCTTTCTGTCATAGTTAAGGCGTTTTGTTATATAAAGTCACTTGGGAAAAAAGAATTAAAAAGATCATCTATGATGGCTGTTTTAAATGCCCGTTATTTATACGCAAAATTAAAAAACATATTTCCTGTTCCTTATGATAAACCATGCCTGCACGAGTTTGTTATGAGCATAAAACCTAATGATAATGGTGTACATACTGTTGATCTTGCTAAAGCTCTTATAGACTTTGGTATTCATCCGCCAACCGTCTATTTTCCTCTGATCGTTCGAGAGGCAATAATGATCGAACCCACGGAAACAGAATCTATTGAGACTCTTGATGATTTTATATCAATTATGGAATCAATTGCACAGGATATAGAAAAAGATCCAAAAAAAATAAAGGATGCTCCTAAAACTACTCCTGTAATGCGGCTTGATGAAGTAGGTGCAGCCAGAAAACCTATAGTAAACTGGTTTGATATAGAAACAGAATAGCCACCGAGGACACAGAGAGCATAGAGTCATGAACCACGGGGTTCATGATGAACGTAAAACATAAAAGGTAGTACGGACACAGCGTGCTGTGTCCGTATAAAAAGTAAAACGAAGGAAGTATGTAGGGGCGGATTCCAAATCCGCCCGTGTAAAAGAAAAGAATAATGGGACGCAGATTAACGCAGATAAAAAAGGATCAGAGGGTGGAATAAAAAAAGAAGAAAAAATAAAACGTAAGTAGGGACAGGGCTTGTCCCTGTCCGTGTAAAAGCAAAAAAATAAAAGGTATGTAGGGGCACTGCTTGACTGCGCCCGTGTAAAAAGAAGAATGTAAAAAATAGTAGGGGCAGATTCCAAATCTGCCCCATATAAAACATAAAACGTAAAATGTCAAAAAAGCCCCACAATTTGGTCCACAAAAAGATAAAAGAGCTTAGGGAATCCATAAGGGAACATAACTACAATTACTATGTTCTTGATTCACCGGTTATAAGTGATTCTGGGTATGATAGTCTTTTTCGCGAACTTCAAGATCTGGAAAAAAAACATCCTCATCTTATTACAAAAGATTCTCCCACACAGCGTGTTGGTTCATCTCCATCTGATACTTTTAAAAAAATAACACACTCGATCCCTATGCTTAGTTTAGAGAGTATATTTGAAAAGAGTGAGATCGATGATTTTTTTAGAAAAGTAGAAATTGGGCTAAAAGATAAAAGCAATGAACTTCCAAAATATGTTGCTGAACTTAAATTTGACGGTCTTGCTGTAGAGCTTATATATAAAAAAGGAAAGCTTATAAGTGCATCTACAAGAGGTGACGGGATGATAGGAGAAGATGTCACACATAATTTAAGGACAATAAAAACTGTACCGCTTATCCTGCGGGATTCTTTTCAAAAAATTCCTGATCTTTTAGAAGTTCGAGGTGAAGTGATAATGACAAAAGTTGAACTTGAGAGACTTAACAAGGAAAGAGAATCAAGGGGAGAGCCGCTTTTTGCAAATCCTCGCAATGCTGCTGCCGGATCACTTCGCCAGCTTGATCCAAAAATAACAGCGCAACGAAAACTTGATATATTTTTTTATGGTATAGGGAAAATAGAAGGAGTAGATATAAAAAATCATTATGAAACCTTAGATCTTATAAGAAAGTTTGGTCTTCGAGTCAATGGACATACAAATTTGTTCAAAAAGAAAGAAGATATATATAAATATTATGAAAGTGTAGAGGCAAAAAGAAACGATCTTCCATATGAAATAGATGGCATTGTCATAAAGGTAAATGATTATTCACATCAAAAGATACTTGGATCTCGCGCCCGCACTCCAAGATATGCTGCTGCTTATAAATTCAAACCAAGGCAGGCAATTACAATGCTTGAAAATATTACCGATCAAGTGGGACGAACTGGAATAATAACTCCTGTTGCAGAATTAAAGCCTGTTCGTTTAGGTGGCGTTATAATAAAAAGAGCAACTCTTCATAATATTAATGAGATAGAGAAAAAAGATTTGTATATCGGAGATACGGTAATAATTGAACGTGCGGGTGATGTCATCCCGGCAGTTATTGCGCCCATAAAGGAAAAACGTCCAAAGAATGCACAAAAATATAAGATACCTGCTAAATGTCCAGTTTGTAGTGGATCTGTTGAGATAATAGAAGGAGAATCACTACCCCGATGTATAAATGCCAACTGCTCTGCACAATTAAAGGAAAGAATAAAACATTTTGCATCAAAAGAGGCAATGAATATAGAAGGGTTGGGAGATAGGGTAAGTGATTATATTGTGGAGAATAAGCTTATTAAACGTTTATCAGATATTTATAAACTTGATATGAGAACACTTATGAGTCTGCCTGGATTTAAGGAAAAATCTTCTTACAATCTTTTTACAGCTATTGAATCCAGTAAAGAGGCATCACTTGATTCTTTTATTATGGCCCTTGGAATAAGGTTTGTAGGAAGAAAATCAGCAAAAATACTAACTGAGTCTTTTAGATCAATAAAAAAGATCATTAAATGTTCATACGAAGAACTTGAATGTATGGAAGGAATAGGCCCTGTTACGGCAAAAAGCGTAAAGGATTTTTTTAATGATAGTGATAATCTTAAAATGATAGATGAATTTGAATCTTTCGGTATAGAGATGACAGCAGATAAAAAGAAAGAAATTACGGACAATTTTTTTAATGAAAAAAGGATAGTCCTTACAGGTGAACTAAAAACTTTTTCAAGAAATTATTTGCGTGATGTTCTTGAAAATCTTGGTGCAGTTGTATCAGATTCAGTAAGTTCAAAAACAGATCTATTGATAATTGGTGATAAAGCGGGTTCAAAATTGGAAAAGGCAGAAAAAATTGGGACTCGAATAATGAAAGAAAAAGAACTGCTAAAACATATAAATCCCATTGAAAGTATAGAAAAGAAAAAAGGTGAAAAAGAAAAACAGCAGGAGCTTTTTTAAAAGCATTTAGCCTCAGAGGACACAGAGAGCACAGAGGAAAAAAGAAATGCCTAAAATGCGCTAAAGTATTTAAAGTGCCTAAAGTTAAGGTGTGCTTTGCACATTTATTATTAGAAAGAAAAGTTCTGGGTTTTAGGTTCTAGCTAACCGCTGATAGCTGAAGGCTGAGGACAGCAAAAGCAATTTTGCCACAGAGAACACAGAGAAAAAACACAGAGGGGTAAAAAGTGAGTCCTCCAAAACGATTGGCGGATCTTCGATAGGATACAGCGCCGCTTGTTTTATCCTGAGCAAAGTCGAAGGGACTGCGCCCGTGTAAAAAAAACATAAAAGGTAGTAGGGGCAGATTCCAAATCTGCCCGCTGTAAAACATAAATAGAATGTGTGTAGGGACAGGGCCTGCCCGTACCGTTGTAAAAGAAATTAAAATCTGAAAATTTGAAATTATGGTGCACGGACCGCGCTCAATGAACGCAAGACGCACTACGCATATCGCACAGCTGGCAAAGCCTATTACCTCAACCGTAGAAGTTAATTTAACAATTTCAACATGTGTGCTATAATTATTTTGTGGATAAGAATGTTTTCAAAATAACTACAGTTCACGATAATGATTCCAAAGAATACTGGAAAAGTAAAAGCTATGATGAAAGACTGGAAGCTTTAGAACAATTAAGGCAAATTATTTTTGGCTATGATCCGACTACCACAAGACTTCAAAGAACTCTTACAATTACTGAACTCAAAAAATATTGAGTATTTAATTGTTGGAGGTTATGCCGTAGCTTTACACGGCCATCCTCGTGCTACAGGTGATATTGATATCTGGATAGCTATATCAGAAGATAATGCGCATAAAACAGTTGAAGCTTTAAATGAATTTGGTTTTGATACACCTGAGCTAAAAGAAAAAGTGTTTCTCGAAAAAGGTAGAAACATAAGAATGGGAAATCCTCCCCTCCGCATTGAAATACTAACTTCAATAGATGGTGTTGAGTTTGTTGAATGCTATGAAAATAGAAAAGCGGTAATCATTGATGATATTAAAGTCAACTTCATTTCTCTACAAGATTTATTAAAAAATAAAAAAGCTAGTGGAAGACTTCAAGATTTAGCTGATGTTGAGAAATTAGATCAATAAAGACTCTTTTAGCCACGAAGACTCAAGAAAAAGCAATTTAGCCATCCACCTCCCGGCGGACTTTCAGCACGGACACAGAGAAAAACACAGAGGGGTTGTGGGAAGAACGAATAATTGGACGCAGATTAATAAGATCAGAGGGTGGAATAAAATAGAAAAGAAAAAAATATAAGGTATGTCCTCCCAACAAGATGGCGGATCTGCGATAGGGACAGGGCTTGCCCCTGTCCGTGTAAAAAGAAAAAGAAGAAGGTTCTGGATTGTTTATTTTAAAGAATTTTATTAAATTCAAATTTCAAACTTTTATTTTACTTAGTACTCCTTAGTGTTCTTAGTGGTTAAATCTCTTCTCCCTTTTCCTTAGCGAGGCGGCAAGCTGCTTAGTCCCCAGCGCTTCATTGTGCGGAGCAGAATGGCAGGGGAACTCTAACATTAGATTTAATCATTCGACATAAAGTGCATATTGCTACACACCAACAACTTAATATGTACTTAATGTTACTATTGATACACCTTAAAAAAACAGTTGTTTTTTTAAGGTGTATCAGTTACAATGTACACAAAAGCTTACTTTAAGCGCAACAAAGCCACTTAATGGGCTGAATGGGTAACATTATGAAACTTAAAAATATGTCTCCAGTCGCTATAGCGGAAGAATTAGGTAAGAGGCTGAAACAAGTCCGGCTCAATGCTGATTTAACTCAGGCAGAAGTGGCATCACGAGCTGGCCTAAATAGAAGGACTATTCTTAATGCTGAAAAAGGAAAAGTTCAGCTAGAGAATCTTGTTGCCATATTAGTTTCAATGGATATGGCAGGTCAACTCAATATGTTTCTACCTGTACAAGAAATATCCCCTATACAGTTGGCAAAACTCAAAGGCCAAGAACGACAACGAGCATCAAAATCTAAGAAAAGAAATACTCGGATCAAAGAGGATAAATCCTCATGGTAAAGGATGTCGTCAGTGTAAAATATAAAGAGCATGATGTTGGTGCTGTCAGTTTCAATACTCAAACAGGTATTGGCTCATTCGAATTTGAACCTCGCTTTATCAAAACAGGTATAGAGCTATCGCCTATAAAAATGCCTTTATCTAGAAAAATATATTCATTTCCAGAAGCTGATCCTGTTGCCTTCAATGGGTTACCTGGAATGATAGCGGACTCATTGCCTGATGATTTTGGTAATGCTGTATTGAATGCCTGGATAGCCGGACAAGGCAAATCGACAGCTGACATTACACCAATACAGCGTCTTAAATATACAGGAAAGCGTGGCATGGGAGCATTAACATATCACCCTGCTGCCCAAATAAAAAATTTAAACGCTTTACAACATATTGAAATTCAATCTTTGATTTCTATTGCCCAGGAAATCTTAGATAAGCGTGAACAATTTAGTGTAGCCCTTGGCTTACAGGGACAAGAAGATAAAGAAGCAATGATGGCATTATTGTCTGTAGGTGTGAGTGCAGGTGGCGCCAGACCAAAAGCGGTACTCGCGTTTAACGA